>JBAZYS010000001.1:0-239165 GCA_041659205.1 Minisyncoccota bacterium
AACAAAAAAAGCGCGCTAAGTATGTAGACTTCTTTACAATAACCTTCTGCACGGGGATTCAATTTCCCCCATCTCCACAAAATTTCACTCTAAATTAGGGATATTTTCTATTTTTGAATATATGTATATATAGGGTATAATGAAGATTATATGAGCATAATCATTGATTCGTTACAGGAATATCGTACTTTTTTAGATAATCTTGATGGTATTATTTCTACTTCACTTAATCAAATTGATCTAGTACAGAAGGAAGATTTTAAGAAAGCCTTATTTGATGCAAAAAGGATTTTTTATACAGGGGCTGGGAGCTCATTACCTAGTGCTCTTTTCGGGGCTCAATATTCTAGTGATACATTAGGCTTACCAGCACAATTTTTACCTACGGGCTCAATATTGTCTATGAATTTTAAAGAAGGGGACTTAGTTTTTTTAGTTACTCAAGGATTTAATCGAGGAGATTCAGAGCTTATCGTAAAAAAAGTAAAAAAAGCCAATATAAAATTGGCTGTCCTTACCGCAAACAAAGAATCACCTTTTAATGATTTTGTTGATTATAAATTTTATTTTTCACCATTTCCTGAAAAACTTTTTTGTAGACCGGTAGGAGTTCAAACATCAATATTATCTATATCAAAAATTTTGACGCCTGATGTTGAAATAGAGAAAGTTTTTAGGGCAACTAAATTAGGCAAAAAAAACGTCCCAATAATTTTCGAAAAGGATTGTAAGTATATTGTTTTGTCGAGTGGTTTTGGTTTGCCTATTGGATTTAATTTTGCATTAGCTTTGAGAGAGGGTTGTGGAATTGATGCAGAGTCTTTCGATATTGAGACATATGCGCATGGAATGTATGTTTCAGATCAAGTTTTAAAACAAAGAGGAGTCAAGATATCTTATCTGATAGTAGACCTGTTGGCAGATGCACATGTGCATGCATCTTGCGAAAGGATTGAACCATTTATAGCAGCTACTAGTTCTGGAAAAATTATTTTTTCTTCAAATCTTGAAATGCCTTATAGTTACATTGAATTACTCACTTATCTTGCTGAGAGTGTTTATAGGACAAATGAAATAAATTTATACGACATGAATACACCACCTGGGAAGGAAGAAAATAGATATTACCATAAAGCTGAAACCTATAAATTATGAACAGTGAAGTATTTGCATTCATAGAACAAATTAAAAAAGACATAGCGATAAATAGCAATATTGTGTTAATTGAGGTGTCGGGTGGGTCATGTGTGGGGAAGTCGACTATTATAGAAGAGTTTGTAAATAATTTTGATGATATCCAGATTATTTCTCAAGATTCATATCAAGTTGGAAAAAATTTTAAAAATAAAAAAACAAGTAAATATAAATTTGATGATCCAGAAAATTTTCAATTAGATAAAGCGTATCAAGATATTTTTCAGCTGCTTAATAACAATGAGATAACTATTCCCATTTTTGATTTAAAAGAAAACACTACTGTCGGTGATCAGAAAATAAAACCAAGGAAAGTTAATATATTGGAAGGTATTTATGCTTCTCTTCCGCCATTAAATGAATTATCAAAATATCGTTTATATATTGAAGCACCATATTACTTAAGATTTTTAAGGAGAATTGCAAGATTTGTAAACAGTTCACAAAATTCTGATTTAACGATACCGTTAAAGCATATTACTGCTTCAGTTTTTAAAGCGCATAAAGATTTTGTGGTAAAACAAAAAGATACTGCAACTTTGGTTATACAAGTAGAAAATATTTTACCAAAGTTTGTAAATCCAATTTTTAATGAGGAATTAATAATTGAAGAAACACTTTTTGAAATTTTAGATACAAAAATATGTTTAGGGAAAGTTAAGTTAGAGCAGCATCTGACAATTATTCAAAATAAAGAAATGGTATATGATGTTATTATTGATAATGAAACAAAAGAATTTTTAAAAGATGTAAATTGGTTAGAACAATAATTATGAATGAAAAAATACCATCTTATACAAGAAAAGTAGAAAATGTTGACGAGTATGTCAAAAATGCAAAAGAAAGAGTCGGTGAGCAGGCCAGCGCTATTAGAGAGTTAATTCTCAATGATAAAAATATTTGGAAAGGAGAGTCATTGAAAGATCATTTGGATGATTGTTTTAATAATAGTACTGGAAGTATTTCTTTAAATGATTCTGAAATCGTGACCGATTTTTTTAAAAATGGAGACAGGAAAGACCAAGAAGGAGAAAATTGGAAAAGTAGGGGGAAAAGTTATTTTGTTCCCTTAGATCCGCTTAGAGGCTCAGTTGAAGAAAAACTCGATGTCATTTTAAATGATATTAATGATTTAGCGGAATCTTTAAAGGTTGAAAATATAGGATGGAAGGAAAAAGCTGCTTTGTTAGATTATTTAAAACAACATTCTTTAACTTTATATCATGCAATACAGTATCCTAAAAGATTTGGTTTAAATTTAAGTGAGGAGCACACTCAAATAATTAAAGATGCTGAAAAAATTGCAGTGAGTGCTGTTAATGTTTTTTACGAACATCTTTTGGGAAATCAAATAAAAGTAGATTTTTTAGAAGAGCTTGTCGAACTCACAAAAAAAATAAATAAATTGGGCTTGGGAGTTAATCAGTTCAAAATTGCAGAATTGGATAATCCATTGATGATTCTTGCAAATGGCTATGGAAATTCTATCAAATATCCTGATACAGAATGTATTATTGGTCTTTCCTCAGGGGGGACTCAGCCTGCAATCGTTACTAAGCTATGTTTAGAAAAAAGGGGGGGAAATCCATCTTTAAATTTTGTGCCACTCTCTACTCACTCTACGGTAAAACGAGTTGGCGGTGAGTTAACAGATAAGCATCTAGACGATTTAATTACAGAGATAAATGTTGAAGGAAAAAAAGTTTTGATATCGGAGGACAATAGTAATACAGGAAAAACTATTACTAAAATTTCTAATGCAGTGACAAGAGGAAACCCTGATTCTGTAAATGTATCTTTGGTTGAATTAGATCCCTGGAGAGTGTTTATAAAATCTAAAGGTAAAACTGCAGAAGTTACGAATGAATTGCATCCAGACTTTTCTACTGCAGTTAGTACAGTTCCAATTACTAGAAAATTTTTACCAGATAGGCAAATACGCAAAGTCGCGATTCAGCAAGTTATTTACAAAGGACTTACTATAGATCAATCCTTAGTAGAAAATAAACCAATGTCTATAGATTACGAAAAACTTCCTGAAAATCCAGAATTTTTACGTTTTAAGGAATTATATGAAAGTGCTTTGAAAAAAATAGGAGATGATTTTGGATACAGAAATCCATTTATGGTTGCGCAAGAATTATTTAAAAAAGTAAATTCGGTAAAATATTTAGAATATTTGGGGACCCAAAAAGAAAGAGATATTTTATCATCTATGGCTACGGCTGCAACGACATATCCCTTTCTGCCTCCAGTCTTAAAAAATAAATTAGAAAATCATGCTGAAATAGAGGAATATAATGCAGGAATTGATTCTCCTTGGATTATAGAAGGTGCTACTAGTTTGCTTGATGCTTGTTTTTCAGCGGTTAAAAAAAATGGTGGGGCAGTATATTTTTGGACAAAAGGGGATAACCATAGAAAAGGTTATGAACCAACTCCTGGTGCCCATGAACAAGTGCTTCGGTATCAAATATCTGGTTTGGAAAAAATAATCGAAGAATTAAAGCGTAAATACGATATGTCAGAAAGAAACTTTAAATTTTTAGCGATGCCAAATAAGTTAAGGCTAATAAGTGAAGTTGTCTGTCCACAAGCAGGAAAGATAGGAGCCGAAATATTCTTAGTAGAAGATGCACTTGGAAATATTATTGATTCTAAGAAAATTTCTGAAGAGATGGGGGTAACCTTTAATTCTTTTTTGATTAATAAAGGGTTAAAGTCAAAATCTATAATAGATTGCAGAAATATGATATCCAACTCATCTGATCCTTTGCCAGTAATTTTTGTTCTTGATGTGGATGATACTTTATTGCATGAAGATTTCAGAAAAGAACATCAACCACTTAATATATTTATTCAAATGAAGAATTTGGATTTAATTTAATATAAAAATTGGCCATTTTTTGTTAAATAATTAAAAAATAAAACTTAGTTCACTTTTTAGGTTTTTTGTGTTAATCTCTATTTATGGATTTTAATTTTTTCAAACAAAAAGACACACAGGGTAAAGGTAAAAAGGCTCCCAAGAAAACAAATTTCGGAGCAAATATTGCTGGAGCTTTACTTTTCTTCATGCTTATCACGGCACTCTATTTAGTAGTTTCTGGAGATGGAAAAGTAATTCCTGAAGTTGCTATTTCTGATTTAGCGAAAAGTGTATCCGCTGGAGAAGTAAAAAACATTTTAGTAGAAGGGGACAAACTCACTATCACTTATGCAAATGATGAAGTAAAAACCACAAAAAAAGAAGTTGGTTCTGCTTTGTCACAAACTCTTTTTAATTACGGAGTAACAAGTGCAGCATTAGCAAATACAAAAATAGAAATAAAAAATGAAAGTGGATTTATGTATTGGTTGGTAAATCTTTTGCCATTTCTCTTACCAATAATATTTATATTATTTTTCTTTTGGTATTTATCAAGGCAAGTGAAAGGTGCAGGCATGCAAGCTTTCACCTTCGGTCAGTCCAAGGCACGCATCACAGACCCGAATGATAAAAATAATCGTGTCACATTTAAAGATGTCGCAGGATGCAAGGAAGCGAAAGAAGAACTAAAAGAAATTGTAGATTTTCTTAAAAGTCCTAAAAAGTTTCTAGAGATTGGCGCAAGGATACCCAAGGGTGTGATGTTGACTGGTGCTCCAGGTACAGGGAAGACCTTGCTTGCAAGGGCAGTAGCCGGAGAAGCTTCTGTGCCATTTTTCCATTTATCAGGTTCAGAATTTGTGGAGATGTTTGTCGGAGTTGGGGCTTCACGTGTACGAGACCTTTTCAAAATGGCAAAAAAAGCTGCCCCAGCAATAATTTTCGTAGATGAGATAGACGCAATAGGGCGTACTCGTGGCGGAGGATTCGGCGGAGGAAATGATGAGCGTGAACAGACTTTAAACCAAATATTAGTGGAGATGGATGGCTTTGAACCCAATGATAAGGTTATCGTGATGGCAGCGACCAACCGCCCAGACGTGCTCGACCCTGCACTTGTTCGCCCAGGACGTTTCGACAGAAAAGTAATCCTTGATTTACCAGACCGTGCTGACCGGGAAGAGATATTGAAAATTCATGCAACAAAAAAACCTCTTGCAGAAGATATCAATTTGAAATTAATTGCAGAACGTACTCCTGGTTTCTCTGGAGCAGATTTATATTCACTTATGAATGAAGGTGCGATACTTGCAGCCCGCGAGAATCGTAAGAAAGTTTTTCAATTTGATTTAATTCGTGCGATTGAAAAAGTGATGATGGGTCCTGAAAGGAAAAGTCATTTGCTTTCTAAAAAAGAAAAAGAAATTACCGCTTATCATGAAGCAGGGCATGCGATTGTCGCATCAGTTCTTCCTTATGCAGATCCAGTACATAAAGTTTCTATCATTGCGCGCGGTAATGCTGGAGGATACACTTTGAAGCTTCCACTCGAAGAGCGACGTTTACAATCTAAAAAAGAATTTATTGATGACATCGCGATGTCTCTAGGTGGTTACGTGGCAGAGAAATTAATTTTCGGCGACATCACGACAGGCCCATCAAGTGATTTACAAGTGGCGACAAATCTAGCACGCGCAATGGTGACACGCTGGGGGATGTCAGATGTTATTGGTCCTGTTGCATTAGCGGATTCTCCTGGAAGATCTCAGTTCGGAGAAACACCTGAAAGAGAATTTTCAGAAACAGTTGCAGCGAAAGTTGATGCAGAAGTTTCCAAAATGATTAATGATGGGTTAAAAACTGCGGAAAAAGTATTAGATGAACACAAAAAAGCATTTACTGCTATCGCACTTAAATTGATTGAAGTAGAAACCTTGGAACAAGAAGAATATGAAAAGATTCTTACTGCTCATGGAATACTTCTAAAAAAGAAAGAAGAAAAAGCAACACTTGAAATAGTACGCTAGCTTTTATATAGTAGAGACAACCAAAGTTATATAATTATAACTAAGATTTCCGTCCTTAGCTCAGTTGGTTAGAGCACAGAGCTTATACCTCTGGGGTCCTTGGTTCGAATCCAAGAGGACGGACAAAAAAGTAGTACTCTTGATTCGAACAAGAAAGGGGTCGGGAAAACATTTGTTTTCCCGTAGAGGAAGGATTGGGAAAACCGTGGGTTTCCCAGGAGTGAAGATTCCAAGAGGACGGACAATATAAAAAAGCACCCAAATGGGTGCTTTTTTATATCTGACTACTTTAATATTTTATATTTCTGGACTAGACTAGTACGAGACCAGGCTTTTCCAAAGCCCAAGGAATCTCCTGCATCTGACATCATTAGACCTACCATAATCAAAATATAGACTAAATGGTCATCTATAAAAGGGTTATTCGCTGGTTGAATACCGACGGCAGTATACATAAGGAATAACATCATAATTCCAGAGATACTTCCTAATTTTACAAAAATACCAAAAGTTAGTGATACTCCAACGAAGAGTAAACCTAGCATAAATAGCCAGTCCACCATCGGAATACCCGCTAGACTATGATAAAAGTCTGCAAAAGGTCCATGAACACCAAATTGTAAGAATCCAGAGGTTGGAGAACCCCCTGCAAGCCACGCTTTGTCAGGAGTAGTCGCAAAACCTAGCCCAAATACCTTGTCAAAATACGCCCAAAAGAAGGTCAAACCCATCGATAGTCTTAAAAGCCCCCAAACATACCTTGTCTTATTTTCTTCCATGTTGTTTAAAATTATTTTCTATTAAAATTGATAAAAAAAGTGAGTTATCCACTTTACACAAGGGGACTAGTCTCGTGTATAATAGCCTAACAGTTGCGAAAGTTCAGAACTTCAATTAGTATTATACAACTTACATTTTTTTAGACAAATTTCAATAAATTCGAGAAGAAAAAAAGACAAAATGAACACAGATAAAAAAAATTATTTTAAAAATATCCTCAAATTTTTCCTCGGACTTTTTTTGTGTTTATTTGTGCGCTTGATTCCAGTAAGAGCACCAAACATTGAACCAATTCTTGCGACTTTGATGCCTTTCTCTCGTGCTTATGGAGCGTTCGCAGGTTTTTCTTTTGCTGTTTTGAGTATTTTGCTTTACGATGTAATCACTCATACCCTCGGAGTACAAACATTCTTCGTTGTTCTCTCTTATGGAGTACTTGGTTTGTGGGCTGCTCATTATTTTAAAAAACATAAGGGCAATACACTCGACTATGTACGTTTTGCAATCATTGGAACTTTATTTTTTGATGCGATGACTGGTCTCACCATTGGTCCACTTTTGTTCCATCAATCATTTATGGAATCTCTCATCGGACAAATTCCATTTACGGCTCTGCATCTTCTTGGGAATATAATTTTCGCACTTATTCTCTCTCCGGCTATATATCATTTTTTGATTAGGAAAAAGAAAAAGGAAAAAATGTCGACTATTAATATTCTTAATCCTAAAACAATCTAAATTTATGAAAACAAAAAAAACAGCCGGAGAAAAAATTTCAAAAAGTGACTTAGCAAAAATAAAAACCATCAGACGAAGGAGTGGCGAGGTTGTTTTGTTTGAATTGGAAAGAATTGCAGAAGCAACTCTTAAAGCTTTTGAGGTGACGGGTGAGGGTGGAAAAAAAGAAGCAGAAAAAGTTGCTAATCGAGTATTTAACACTCTTTTAGATTTACGGGAGAAATTAGTAGCTGAACATAAGGGAGCAAAATTTCTTCCTACGGTTGAAATCGTTCAAGACTTTGTAGAAAAAGAATTGATGAAAGATAATTTTCTTGAGACAGCAAAGAAGTACATTCTTTATCGTAACAAGAGATCCGAGCTTCGTGCCGCACTTGGCCCTGTACCAGAGGTTATAAAAGTTGCAGTAGAAGAATCTAGTAAATATTTTTCCAGTCCATACTCAGAATTTATTTTTTATCAGTTTTATGCAAGATGGGTGCCTGAGCTAGGACGCCGTGAGACATGGATAGAAGCCATTAATCGTTATATGGCATTTATGAAAGAGAACTTGGACGGCAAGCTCACTGCAAAAGAATATGATGATGTTCGTACAGCCATCTTGAATCAAGATATTTGCCCTTCTATGCGCCTTTTATGGTCAGCAGGTAAAGCATGCCGTCAGTCTAATGTTTGGGCATACAATTGCTCATACGTGGCTCCTACTTGCACCCAAGATTTAGGAGAAATAATGTATATATCTATGTGTGGAGCAGGACTTGGTTTTGCTGCAGAGTGGGAAAATGTTCAACAATTTCCTCAAATTAAAAAACAAATAAAAGAAAAAGCCTCTATTCATGTGGTGAAAGACAGTAAAGAAGGCTGGGCAGATGCTTTTGTACTTGGACTCGATGCATGGTTTGGTGGTAGAGATGTAAAGTTTGATTATTCTGCAATACGACCAGCGGGTGCTCGCCTAGAAACTGCAGGAGGCAGAGCCTCTGGCCCTCAACCCCTTATGGACTTGATGGATTTTGCGCGAAGAAAAATTTTAGCAAAGCAGGGTCGTCGTCTTTCAAACTTGGACATGCATGACATAATTTGTCAGATTGGATTGATTGTCGTCGCAGGAGGAGTGCGTCGTAGTGCACTTATCTCTCTCTCAGAATTGGAAGACATAGATATGAGAGATGCAAAAAAGGGACAATTTTATCTTTCTGAAGGTCAACGCAGTATGGCAAACAATTCTGCTGTTTATAATTCCAAGCCAAGTGCTGAAGAATTTCTAGATGAGTGGACAGCTTTGGTAAAATCTAAATCAGGAGAGAGAGGAATTTTTAATCGTGGAGGACTCGAGAAACAATTGCCAGCTCGTCGCTGGGCAGCAATCAAGGATGAAAGACAAATTGGACTTAACCCTTGTGGAGAAATATATCTTCGTTCAAAGCAATTTTGTAATTTGACGAGTATTGTTATTCGTCCAAAGGATACAGTAGCAACACTTAAACGAAAAATGGAATTAGCGACCATCCTCGGAACTTATCAATCAACTTTAACAAACTTCGGTTACCTTTCTAAAAAGTGGAAAGAAAATTGTGAAGAAGAAAGACTTCTCGGTGTCTCACTTACTGGATATTATGACAATACAACTATTCGAAATGATAAAGTTCTAGATACATTAAGACTTGATTCAATAGAAGTAAATAAAAAATATGCTAAACGTTTCGGTATTAACGCTTCTACTGCTATTACTTGTGTGAAGCCTCACGGAAACTCTGGACAGCTCCTTGGAGTAGGTTCCGGAATGCATCCTTGGTATGCTCCATATTTTATTCGTCGAGTCCGTATTTCTCATACTGATACATTGCTTCAAATGGCTCGTGATCAAGGAGTACCTTGTCTTCCAGAAGTTGGACAGGCAGCTACCTCAGCCGTAACTTACGTTTTAGAATTCCCAGTAAAGGCACCAGAAGGAGCTATATTTAAAGATCAAGTATCTGCCTTGGAATTATTGAAAGAATGGAAGAGACTAAAGGAACATTTCGTAGAGCACAATCCTTCTGCAACTATTTATGTAGGACCAGAAGAGTGGATGGCGGTAGGAAATTTCGTATATGAGAACTGGGATGTAGTAGGAGGGCTTTCTTTCTTGCCACGTTCCGAACACGTATATCAACTCGCTCCCTATGAAGCTATAACAAAAGAAGAATACGAGAAACGCATGAAAGCCATCGGCCATATTGATTTTTCAAAACTTTCTCAATATGAAGCATCAGACAATACTACAGGGGCAAAAGAATTCGCTTGTGTTTCCGGGGTCTGTGAAATTTAAAACTCTTTAGAGTTTGTATTTAAAAGAGTTTAATAATATTTAGAAATAAAATTACTTTTTCTCAGATTCCTGCTTCGCAACGTCATCATTCAAAAAAGTAATTTTATTTATAAATTCTATAAAACGAAAATTTATGCTTTACACTAGGAAAGGGGACAACGGAACAACGAAAACTTTTGCTTGTGATCAGCGTATCTCAAAAAGTTCTACGGTGGCTGAGGCCTTAGGCTCGCTTGATGAAGTTAACTCCTTTTTAGGTTTAGCACGAGCGAAAACAGCTGGGGCTAGTTTCAAAATTAAAAATAAGAAAATAAATTTTGCTGAGCTTCTTTTAGATGTTCAGCAAAATTTATTTATTGTTCAGGCAGAAGTCGCCGGGGCAACTCTATTTATTACGGCAGATAAGATAAAGAAAATTGAAAGCATAGTGGATGAAATTGAAAAAGCTTTACCACCAATTAAAAATTTCTTTATCAGTGGAGCGACAGAGATAGGTGGTATTTTTGATTTCGCCCGAACCTTATCTCGTAAAGCAGAGAGGAGAGTCGTCGCGGCAAAAGAAGAAGGAAAAATAACTATGAGTGAAGAAACCATGGCTTATCTAAACAGACTTTCAAGTTTACTTTATGCTCTCGCAAGAATTTCTAGCCATATTGAAGGAGCCGAAGAGATAAAACCAAACTATAAATAGTTTTTATTCGAAGTGGAATTCAGATGTTTTTTGCTTTACCTTCGTTTTTAACAAGGGATATTTAATTAGCTCTGGATCTTTTTCTATTAGGCTAATTGCTTCTGTTCGAGCAGCTTCTACCATTTTTATATTTTTAATAGCTTCCATTCCGAGGTCGGTGATACCCCATTGTTTGGTGCCACCGAGTTCTCCTGCTCCTCGCAATGCGAGGTCGAGCTCAGCTAATTCGAAACCATTTTTAGCAGTTTTAAGTGCTTTTAATCGCTCAATTGTTTTTTCAGTTTTTGTTTCGGCAAAAATATAGCAATATGCTTGATGAGAACTTCGAATGACACGTCCACGGAGCTGATGGAGTTGGGCGAGACCGAAACGCTCTGCACCCTCGATAATTATGATTGTGGCATTAGGGACATTTACGCCGACTTCTACTACACTCGTAGCACATAGAATATTTATTTTACCTTCAGTAAATTCCTCCATAACTTTTTCTTTTTTCTCTTTGCTTATTTTGCTATGTAGTATGCCTATTTCATATTCTTGGAATATTTCTTTTTTAAGACGTTTGGCTTCAGCGGTGACAGATTTCACATTTAAGGCCATTTCTTTTTCAGGGTCAGGTTCGTCTATTCTAGGGCAAATGACATATAGCTGTCTGCCATTTTTTAATTCACTTCTTATTTGTTCATAAGTTTCTTCACGTTTTTTAGGAGTAATTATTTCTGTAATTATTTGTTTTCTTCCTGCTGGCATCTCGTCGAGAAGTGATAAATCTAAGTCACCATAGATAGTTAAAGCGAGCGTACGGGGAATAGGGGTGGCTGTCATAGATAATAAATGTGGGGCGATATTATCTTTACGAACGAGCTTTCTCCTCTGGGCTGTGCCGAAACGATGCTGTTCATCTATCACCACTAGAGCAAGATTTTTAAATTTAACAGTTTTTTGGATAAGCGCATGCGTGCCTATTAATATTGGTATTTCTCCATTTGCAACCCATTTTAAGAGTTGGGTGCGAGATATAGTCGTCCATCCGCTAGGATTCACTTTGGAGGGAAATTTACGGTAACCTGACCCTGTTATAAGCCCAATGTTTATGGGTAGATGTTTAAAATATTCTATAAAGGATTCGAAATGCTGAGAGGCGAGGATTTCTGTCGGTGCCATATAAGCTACTTGTAAATTCCCGAAAGTTTGCATTTTTCCATTTTTATCTTCGGGTCTTTGTTTCACTGCAACATAAGAAGCAGTAGCAGCGACTGCAGTTTTACCACTTCCGACATCACCTTCAAGAAGCCGAGACATTGGAAAATTTCTTCCCATATCATTTAAAATTGTTTCAATTGATTTTTCTTGTGATTTAGTAGGTTTAAAAGGAAAACGCTCTAGAAAATCCTCAGTCTCTTTTGTATTTTTTTCTATTTGGAAAGATTTGTTTTTCCTGTATATAAATTTATCATGTTGACGTTCTAATTGGATGCAAAAAACTTCTTCAAAAGCGAATCTTTTACGAGCACTCTCTGCATCATTTTTATTTTTTGGTTTATGAATCCAGATGAGAGCACTTTTTAAACTAGGTAAATGATATTTTTTTAAAATTTCCTCAGGGATGTAATCATTTATATTATCTAAAGTTTTATCTTTAAGTATTTTCTCGATTGCATGATAAAACCATTTTGACGTAATGCCACGAGTTTCTGTATATACTGGATAAGAAAAACCCTCATTGGGAAGATTGTTTTTTTTAAAAAGTGTGTCATGTACATCTATCGGCATGTTGGGTAATTTTTCAACTTCCGGGTTTGCTAAATAAACACTGTTTTTTCCTTCGGTAACTTTTCCTGTTAGTTTTACATTCTCACCATTTTTTATCATTTTGGCGAGATATGCTTGGTTAAACCAAGTTATTTTTATTTTTCCAGATAAGTCTTCAATTTCTCCTTCAGCCATTGGTATTTTAGTGCGGAAAGATTTTTTAGTTTTAAGTTTTGAGACTTTGCCATAGACGGTAGCATTGTCTCCTCCTACTAATTCACTGATTTTCTTTATTTCACTAATATCGCTATAGCGAACAGGGAAGTGAAAGAGTAGGTCAGCCACAGAAAAAATACAAAGCTTGTTTAAAGCTTTTTTCTGGTTTGTGTCTAGTCGAAATTTCGTTTCTAATTTGTCACTCAATTGCATGGTTGAATTATACGGCTTTTTTCATGTATTTACTATGTTGCAAATGTTAGATTGTGCTATAATAAACATATGAATGCGCTTTTACAAATGCAAGTTTTCTTTTTTATCTCCTCAATTGGTTTTGTAATTGTGGGGATTTTAGCGGCAATCTTTTTGTTTTATCTTATTCGGGCGACTAATACTTTTTCGAGAATATTGGAAAAAGCAGAAAAAGATATAAATGATATAGGTGACGCTACGAAAGAAGTACTAGATGACATGAGGGATAGTGCAGTCTTCAATTTTCTTTTTGGTAAAAAGAGAAAACATCGTAAGGATTAATAATAAAGTCGAAATAATTTTATTAATATATTAATAAAAAAAATAATTATGAAAAAGAAAAGTGGAATGTCAGCTGGTAAGAAAGTAGCAATCGGAGCGGGATTAGCAGCCGTCGGAGCAGGAGCGTTTTATTTATTAGGGCCTAATGCAAAGGCTCATCAAAAGAAAGTTTCAGCTCTAGCAGCCAAGATGAAGAAAGAGGTAACTAAAGAAGTAAAGAAAGCTAAAGCAGCTACCATGCCTCTTTACCATAAAGCGGTAGATACAGTGTCAAAAAATTATGCAAAGCAATATAAACTTCATGAGAAAGATATCAAAGCTCTCGCTAGTAAAATGAAAGCAGAGTGGAAAGGTGCAGGGAAAATAGTCAAAAAGACAGTGAGGACTTTAAAAAAGAAAGCTAAATAAAAAATATATAGCAATATAAAAAAGCGCATAATGCGCTTTTTTATATTGTGGCGGTGTTTGTTGGACAAAGTTCGAAACTATTTCGAGCAAAATCCAAATGATTAAAACTATTAAAAAGGACTCGGCAGGGCGAAACAATTTGTCTGGGGTTTCGGATTCGCCCTGCCTCGGCTGATTTCCCGCCCGCAGGAGGGGTCTGGGGAGGAATGCGGGCGGGTTTCGGACTGGAGGTTTTCGGAAATTCGTCGGCTAGACAGTGTTTTCATCTTCTCGGCTGTAAGCTTTGTAGGTTAAGTAGATACCAATCGCTGTAATAATTAAAGCCGGCACAATTACGGTAGTATTATTTCGACCGCCTTGCATAGCAAGTTCAGTAAAGAATAATCTTAATAAACCAAAAATAATACCAAACCAACCCACAAGAGTTATCACCACCGACCAATCACGAACCCATCGATTGTGAGCAAGAATAATAGAAAGACCAGCAACGAACAATAATCCCCCGTTGAGGTAAACAACGGGAGCAATTTGGGCATCAAATATATGAACATTTAATGCCTCTGGTAACGTAATGGCAATTATAGATGGCCCTACTAATTTTGCTAAGTTTTTTGAATTTATCATATTATTTATTATAACTTATTTTAATTCCCATTTTCTCCATATCTTTCATTAAACGGTTTGGCTCTACAACATGTCCCATTAGGTGAAGTCCTGGTTTGATCATACTGCCGTTTAAATATTGCTGAACACAAGCAACTATCGGTATTGCGGTAAACAGATAAGCATCCTCATGTTCTGCAATAACTCTAAATTTTTTTAATTTCCCATTTTTTATTCCTTCAGCATCTATGACAAAAGAAACTCCTAGGTTTTTTCCTGAAAAATTATTAAAACCGTATATCAGCATTTTGGCAATCATGTGTCTGCCTAACCCTTTTTTAATTTTTGGCAAAATTATAGCAAAAGGCATAACAAGGTAATCAATAAACCAATTAAAACCCGCTACATATACTCCTGTTTCTTCCAGTGGAAACATTTTCGGCAAAAGACGCATTTCCTCCATTTGCAGTGGATAGCACATCTTTACGCCAAAGCGTTCACCAAAATCTATCATCTTATAATCCAAATAATTGGCCTTCCTCCATTTGCTCTTTTTAAATATATCAACATTGAAGTCTGCCAACACATCTACTAATTCATAAATTGATTCTGGTTTTTCAATTTTAGTATTCATTGCCATTCCAATAATAGCTTTTTTATATTCGTCAAATTCTGATGCAGCATATCTCACAAATACTGCAGGCAAACCTGGATGAAAACCAGCTTGAGTAATAAAAATATGCCCACTACTTTCAATCTCTTTCCTTAGGGTTTCAAGTTCTGAAACCACCTTCTGCTCAAAATGAAAATCTAAATAATCAATACCCGCCTCTAGCGCAGCTCTTGCAACATTTTTAACATATTGAGTTGCAGTCGTTGCATCAATAACCAGTGTGATGTTTTTAAAAGCCGAAACAAGAGAATTATAATCTGAAGCGTCAGCAAAAATTGCTGAAATATTTTTATTGGGAAATTCTTTTTTAAGTTGTATAGATAATTCTTCTGCTTCTTTAATATTTCGTCCAGCAATAATTATTGAAACATCGGTTGTTTCGAGTAATTTACGACAAATTATCCTTCCTGTGCCACCATATCCACCTAATATCAAAATTATCTTTGTGTACATAAATTTCGCTAAATTGCTTTCTCCCAACCGACTGGCACATCGCATGGTGTGTGGAAATCTTTTTCTTCACCAGTTTCTATATTTCTTGCACGAGTTATAACTTGAGCACACATACCACCTGAATTGTCTGTATTTTCTTCCCCCGGTGCTCTTTTCCTGGAAACTGGAGGAGGAATATTTTTATCCCATATCACCCAAAGCTCGGGACCTATATATGGTGCCTGATCCAAAACCATTTCATGCACACCTAAGGCTAGTAGCTCTCCTATTTGAACTGGAAATGTATATTCACCACCTGCCAATACCATAGAAGAAAAATCTTTATTTTTTCCTAAAGAAAAACGAATATCTTTACTAGTATTGTTTTTAAGAATTACTATTTGATCAAGATTTATTTGTTGACAACGAGGAGATGGTCCATCTTCGTGTATTATCACCACGACATTATTTGTTTTTTGATTTACATCAGCACAAATACCTGAAGCAGAAACATTACTATCAGCTGGCAAAATAGATAATTTTAATACCGGAACTAAGGTTGTTGTTTCTCCAGAATCCATACTAAAAACAATAAACGAGATAATTCCTGCAACTAAGATGATTGTAATAGCGATAATGATAATTATAATTCTTCCTAATTTGGTCATAAATTTCTTGTTTTTGAAAACTTTTGCCAATTTGTTACCGCTGTCAGCACCACAGGTGGCATCAGAAGTATCAACAGTCCAATAGCTGTTGGCATGTTGTAATCGAAGAGGACAACTCCGACACAGATTGTAATAATGGCGGTAATTGATGCGATTGCATATTTATGTTGCTCTTTTTGCAATTTTTTAACGACCATTATCCCCAGAAGACTACCGAGTGAGATTCCTACTATTGCAAAAAACACTCCTCCTGATTCATAGTCAGCGTTTCCTCCAAATGCAGGAAAGCCGAAGTTGCCGCCGACAGTAGATCCGATTGCCAGACCGATTATGCCTAACAATATACCACCCACAAGACTTGAAACAAATTGAGTAAAAATTTTCATATATTTTTTATTATTAATCTTTTTCTTTTATTGTCCATAATATCTTTTATTTATAATTATTTTAGCAAATCTTCCATCGGGACGCCTAACGACTTGGCGATTTTTTGGACAATAATCATTTTGATCCTGTCTTGAAATTATTTGTTATTATAATCTATGAGTTTCATGGTATTATTTTATGGAAATAATATCGATTACTCCAGCCACATCGTATTTTTTTACAGAAATTTCTTCGCGACTTAAAATTCCCGAAACATTCACCTGCAATCCATCTTGAGAAAATTTGTATTGTGGGTCAAGCTTGTATAAATTTTTCAATTCGTAATACTTGCCGTCTGTTGCTTTAAGACCTATCGCGCATTCCAAAGTTTGAGGCCCCGGACCAATTTTTGGCAGACAAGATATTTGACCCAAAATAGTAATTTTATCAGTAGCCTCTGGCAAGTTTTGTTCTATTTCTTCCACAAAATGTTTACCATCTGGTGTCCAACATTGTCTGGGATATGATTCCCCAACTGGATAACCAGCGCTTGCGCATTCTTCAAAATTCGTAATCTGGAGCGATGGAATAGTAAATACCATAAAATGTGATGAATACATCCTGCTGACTGAAATATAATTATCCCCATTTTTTTTGAAAAAATAACCAGACCCCATCTGTTCAACATAAATAAATCCTTGTTGCTCCATTACTTTGATAAAAGAAGGCGTATCTTTAGCCAGATACGTTTTGTCATCTATACGCACAGCCTCGGAGCTCAGAATTACCTTAGGTAATGCCAGGGCAATGGCAAGATGGTTTTCTTGCTGATTAAGTGCTCTCCCAAAAATTACAAGATAAATACTTGCCAAAAGTATAATTGCTCCAAAGATTGATATAAGGATGCGTTTGTATTTTGGATTGTTCATTATATGTTTTATGTTCATGTATTTATCGTATGTTACCTTAATAATTCTTCCATTGAAACGCCTAACGACTTGGCGATTTTGTGGATTGTTTGAACACTTGGTTTTGTAACGACACCACCCTCAATTTTTGTAAGGGTAGAGTATTTGATATTGGCTTTCTTCGCCAAGTCGTCCTGCGTTAATCTTTGTTTCGCTCGTATTCGCTTAATGTTCTGTGATATAGTTGCCATAATATTATTTTTTCGCTTTTACTCTTTCTAAATTCTCCTTCATTCTAAATTTAACAATTTTTGTTATGAGTGTAAGCGGTAGGGGTTTGTTAATTGGAAACTTTACTGATCCTTTTGCTCCTTCATAAACAGACAGTTCTTTTTTGAACGTTTCAATTCCTGACGGAGTAGGATAAAATCCAATATGATTTTTGAGAGCTGAAAAATGAACTAAGTTGCCATTTAATGTAAAGGTTGGGATTCCATAACCAATTTTTTCTTCCGCTTTTGGTGCAGCTTTTCTAATCGTTGTTCGCATTTGTACCAAAAGCTTTTGGATATTCATCGGAAATCCAGCTATAAACTTATCCACATCTTTTGTGCTAGTTTTATCTATTGCCATAGTATGCTACTTTTGATAGTATAGAAATATGAGACATTACTTTCTTTGCTCACAAAACAAGCATAGCAAAAATCGTAGATTTTTTCAACCTATGGTTTTTGATTTTGTAGCCGCCGAATTTCCGAAAACCCCCAGTCCGAAACCCGCCCACATTCCTCCCCAGACCCCTCCTGCGGGCGGGAAATCAGCCGAGGCAGGGCGAATCCGAAACCCCAGACAAATTGTTTCGCCCTGCCGAGTCCTTTTTAATAGTTTTAATCATTTGGATTTTGCTCGAAATAGTTTCGAACTTTGTCCAACAAACACCGCCACAATATAAAAAAGCGCATAATGCGCTTTTTTATATTGTGGCGGTGTCTAAGAGTTAAGTACTTACGTGTACAACCCTAATAAGGATATTCTAGCACAATTAAGTGTGTCTCATTGAGGCGTCCGAGTCACTACATCCTTTATTTAAACATAAGGGTATTTATAGAAAATGAGACAAATGAGACACTATAAGCAAGTTATCTAAGTGTGTCTCATTAATAATCTTGCCCAACATTTGGTACTACTGTTTCACCGTCCCACCCATCAAGATCATCGATGGCTTTAGTATTTAAAGTAATAGCACCCCGTGCCCAAAGTGGTGTAGTAATTTTAAACTCTTCTTTTTGAGTTGCTGTATTTGTAATTGGATACCGTATATATTTATGCACTCCATCTCTTATAAATGACATATTCAATCTAAATTCTCTATCAAACATACTGAAGAGCTCATGTTCTTCTTTTTCTGGTAAATTGTCTCGTATGTTCATAACATCCTTTATGGAATATCTTTGAGGCCATAATATTCGATTATGATTATCAAGTAACGGATAGGAGTAATATTTACCCTCTAATTTGTTATGCATGATTAATTTCTTTAATCTAATCATTAGAGAATATTGATTGAGTAGATTTCCAAGTACAATTATATTTGTTTTTTCATCTCCTATGTTCATAACCTCATTTAAGAACCAGTCATATAACATTTTGTTTCTTTCAAAACTTTGAACAGTAACAATATCTTCCATATCATCACAAATGATTAAATCAGGTCTTTTACTTTTATATTTCAATCCTCTGATATTCTGAAGTGACTTAACACACATTATTTTTGCCTTATACAAAGGCAACTCTATGGCATATGCACCCCATTCAGTACTGCTTGCTCTAAATGGACCCAAATCTTGTTTAAGTAAATCATTATCTTCTAGTTCAGATTTAATATTTTCAAAATGAGCTTGGGATTGTAATCTAGACTTACTGATAATCACGACAAACTTCTTTTGATTCTTTCCAAGAATAGACCAGATAGCATTTGAGAGATTAAGGATGGTTGATTTACCTGAACCTCTAAAAGCCATAATAACATTTAATTTCTGATCATAACCTTCTGTTATTCTAAACATTTCTTTATGAAAGAACGCATATGGATATGTGATGTGGTGTGAAAGATAAATACTACAAAATGCCTCGTGAGATTCTTTCACAAGTTTTTGTCTGACACTGACGTCACTTATTATAGATTGCAGTATCTTTTCTTTTTCCATATGCGTTCCTCGAAAAGAGGGTTAAGTGAATAACATAAGAGCTTGTTTAAGAACCTTTTCTTGATCCTTAGAGAGCGGAACTTCTCGCTTGGTTTTAATTAGTGAATGTTCCTTTTCTTTAAGTAGAAATCTTTGGTGATTATGCCTTAGCCAAAATATAATAGCTGGTATTTTCTTTTCCCTAATAAGACTGATAAGTTGAGATTCGGTCAGATCATTAACCATATCAATACCATCTTGTAAGGCTTCTTCTGAAGCTCTCAAAAATTCTAAGTCTTCTTTTCTCCAACGATAGTATGTTGCACGAGCAATGTTGGCTTTCTTACAAGCAACTTCGATAATTGGAATACTTCTTAAATGATTAAGTAGCCTTTCTTTATCCTTTTGTGTCGATTCTTTTTTAGTCATAATTAATTAATCTTTTTTCTTTTCATACCTGTTTCTTTTTCCCAACGTCTCATAATTACTTCTGCATAAATATGAGATTTTTCCATAAGGAAACAGCGACGACCAAGTTTGATTGCGGCAATTAACGTAGACCCAGATCCAGCAAATGGTTCAAGAATAAGATCATTTCTTTTTGTTAGAACTTTGATGTATGGGATAAGTAATTCAACTGGTTTGGTACCAAAGATAATTTCCTGGCCAGATGATTTTTTGTCTGCAGCAATATGAGAGATAAAATCAGTTGGACAGATTTTCTTTCCTTTTTCATATGGTTCAAAGTATGCTTTCCCTGAAGTAGCAAAAATTGCATTTTCGTATTCGTTTTGAAATAGTGCGTCTTCGTCTTCGAGATTAAGTGATACATCTCCACTTGAACCTACAAGTGCAATATCTGTTTTGTTGAAAAATTTTATTGAAGAGGAAAAACCTTGCATACGATTCGGTACATGCCAAGTGATTGTGTTGCGATACTTCCAATGTGCTTCAAGAGCATTCCAGATAGTTCGTAAATTCTTTGGATTCTCAAAGATTATAATAGAGAAATCAGGATTTTGTACTTTGGCAACATTTGCCATCCATAGATCAGAGAAATTGTCAGGCAATGATTCAGTTTCAAGGTATCTACGATTCTTCTTTGAACCAAAACCAACCGTTGCACCGTCTTTACCACGAGTTTTACCTTTTAAATAATCGAGAATATACGGTGGATCAGTAAAACACATATCTGCTTTATGTCCGTCCATGAGCTTAAGTATGTCTTCTTCAATCGTTGAATCACCAATCATGAGCCTAGAATTACCAAGCTCATAGATGTCACCCTTCTTTGCTTGCACATCAATATCTAACTTATTTAATTCTTTTGCTAAATCAAACTGTTCTTCATTTTTTTCTATAGGAAATATCTCATCAATTTCTTCTGAAGTAAATCCAATATCCGACAAAATAGTTTGGTCAAATTCTGCTAATAAATCTAAATCAAACTCTCCATGATTATGATTTAGCCGAATATTGAGTTCTTTTTCCTTTTCTAGAGTAAGGTTAAGATATACAACTGGCATTGTTGTATACCCAAGTTCTTTACAAACTTCTAATCTAAAATGCCCACCAATGATGATATTTTTTCTTTTCTCATTTGAATTTACAATAATTGGATCAATATTCCCAAATCGTGCAATACTCTCTTTTAGTTGATTCTTCTGTTCTTCATTCCATTTACGTGGATTTTTATCGTTGATTTTTAACAATTCTATTCCAACATACTTAATGTTTAGTTTTTTATTCATTTGTTTTTCTAAATTATTCTATTAATTTAGAAGCAACAAAAAACGCCTTTATCATTAATATCTTAATAACAAAGGCGTATCTTGTTTGAACATGTCGACCAATCCAAAGAAAACATTACCTTTGTAGGTATAAGAATTCTTTTAGGGTTGGAGTAGGAAAAACTTCCGTTCAACTTGCAAAAACTTGTATATGCACGCTGTCCTCATAACAAGGGTGATGTTGCATAACACAATTTGATATATAAGTGTTTAAGGTGCTCCTGTATTTAATAGTAGTACTAAATAAATTATTATGCAAGATATGATTAAATTCTCTTACAAGTGATACAGAAAAATTTATGATTGAATTTAATTTCTTCTCCATCAGAAAGTTCGTCATTAATAATCTTTTTTGACCAGCCATTTTTTATAAAAGACTTATCAAATTCCTTTATATCTTTTTCATCTCGATCAAAAGGATTACCATAATATTCAGATATGTTAGTTAAGGGAAGTTCTAATTCAAACCATTCACATTTGCCGTAATCTTTCATACACTTATTTTCATCAAAAATAGAAAAAGCTATTTCAAGAGAATCTTTATTTAAAGACAAACACATTTCTGGATAATACAAAATAGAAGTTCCTAGTTTACTGTAGTTTGATTTATCTATTTTTAGTTCTTTAATAACAATTCTTTGAGTCTTGCTAGAGAAAAAATATTTTCTATCATTGTCAAAATATAAATCTGGTGAAAGCATTGTAAATAAAAAACCACTGTATTTTTCCTTTAACAAATTAACTTGTTTTATATTCCATTTTTGGGGACTAGAAAATTGAATACCTGCTTTGCAAATCTCATCCCAAAGAAAATCTATTTGTACTGTAAATGGTACAAAATTCTTATTTATATTCATAAACTTGTAGCGAGTTTTAATAACCGAGCAGATAGACAAAAAGCCCTCCGCCGGGCGATGGTCCAAGGACCATCCATAACCGTTTCCGATTATGACTCGCTACAAGCACCCTGACGAAGGGTTCTTTATCTTGTAGCGAGCTTTTAAGCCATATCCTAAGAGTTTTAGGGGTTAGGCTCTCTATTAATTTGTAAAAGTATTATACCTCTTTTTAGAAGGTCATGCCATAGTAGCTTAGAATATGGATTTTGTGTAGTTGAGTTATCAACAGTCTAAAAACTCCTCGCTAGTAAAATTAGAAGTTTTTTCAAATATATAAAGGCTAAGCTATCGTCTATATATTCCTACTCCTTATATTGATCTTCCGTAATTTTCTCATAAAAAGCAAACATTAAGGTTGCCAAATAGATACAATGAGTTTATTTTGAGCACATTTTATTAAATCAGGATTTGTCTCTTGGATAAACTTACCCCCTTGGATCTCAGTCTTCTCCATTATAAATGGTCCATAATTTGCTTGAATATCACTTTTTTTCTGAAATACCTCCTGAAGTTTTTTTGCCGCTGAGTTAGTAAGAGACACTGGTTCTCCATTAACTTTATCTATCTCTATTCCTTCCCATTCACCTTGAGTCATTAATGGGGCGTTAATTCGCTCTAATAACTTAAGACAATCTGAGGGTTCGGGCTCCGATGAATCTGAAGAGATGTTTATTGAACCCTGTTTATCAATAGATACCATAGAAGGTGGTGTAGTTTCTTTGGGTGAATCTCTCCTTATCATGTATCCAATCAAAACACTAGCTATAGTAAGAATTAAGAGTGATTTTAGTAAGTTATTACTCATATTATTTACATGAACACCTTAGTATATAGAAGATTATTTCTTTGTAAACTAGAAACTAGAAAAATTATATTTTTCATTTACTTACTTCTTTGAAAAATTTTTCCAATTGCCTCAATATAACCTGTTGTTTTTGCTTGAATTCTGGTAATACAGGATCAAAAGTTTTATTATCAATACCAGTCCAGCCTATCATTTCAAGATTACTGAAATAATATTTATTAATTTCATTTTTTGTTTCTTGTCGACCTTTCTCACTATAAGGTCTATCCCATTGCTGAGTTTTTTCAATCAACAAAAAATTATTAGCATCTTCAAAGTAATAACTATATTCAGTCATATATGTTTCTCCCCCATAGGATGCTTCTAATATCTTAGTATTACCGTTATTCTTGTCAAAGAATACACGAAGTTCCGCCCCCTCTGTTGCTTCTGAATCAATAGAAATAACTCTAAAAGAATAATTTGATTTTTGATTTAGATTGTTTGAGTAAATATTGTCTAGTTGAGATATTTCCGCATTGGGAATATATTGCTGATGCTTTTGTTTTTGTGTCAAAATATATAATGCAATTCCTAGTAATAGAATTATTACTAATGATATTAATAGTTTTGATATTTCTTTATTTGCCATATGTTTTAGATAGTTCATTAATAGATTGACCTAATGTCATTTGAAAGTGAGGAGTATCTCCGAAGCTTGCACCCCAAGCAAAGCCTTGTTTAATACCAATATTAGCAATTTCTTGTGTTACTGGTTTATTCCAGTTCGAGACACCGTTTTCCATAATAACTACATCAATTGCTCGACCATAATTATGATAGCTCTTACCAGCAATTGAATTAGTATTCCATGGTAAGTCTGGTCTAGCTTTTACATCATTCAACCCCACTGCATTTAACTGTTCTTGTGTTCTACTTCGAGCATAATACAAATTTTGCTGTGCTCCCGTTCTATATCCTTCTGTAATTCTTAATTTTACGCCAAGTTCTGATTCAGTATTGTTAATAAAGTTAGTTGCAGATTGTTGTACTCGAGAATCTAATGTACCTATCCTTTGATTTGTAACAGAATCCCATGTTGTAGTTTTTGGAGAATTTTTTTGAGTAGATGTATTTGCAGTTATCTGTGTTTGATTATTTTTATTTGAATTTCCAAATAAAGAGTTAAAAAAGGACTTTATTGTTGCAAGAATGCTTGCATTTCCACTCGGATCACTCCTATTTATAGGATTGTTTCTAGAATAACTATAAGAATTTTGTTGTTGAGGATCTAATAGTGACTCTTGCGGTAATACCCAAAACATAGAATCTTCACTGTTAAATTGTCCAGTCGTTGCTTTATAGTAACGAGCATTCAAGTAGTTAAGTCCCGTATCTGTATCATAGTATTGTCCGATGTATTGTTTCTGTCCAGTGTATGTTCCTGAAGAGATTCTCTGACCTCCAAATGGATAATAATCAAGTAATTCTACTTGGGCACCATTTGTGTCAGTAACAACATTTAGAGACCCTAAATGATCATTGTGGTTGTAATATGGAGTGACAACTGCATCGACCGTCTCAACAGTTCCTACAAGTTCACCATTTGCATATATACTTTTTGTTTTCTTTCCTGTAGGGTCAACATTGTAATACTTATTTGCATAGTATGTATTGTTTGTTCCATTTTTTGTTCTGACTCTATTACCAGATTGATCATAGTAGTAGTTAATGGTAAATGTACCATTTGTGGTTCCTGTAAGTTGATCTTTGTGGTTCCATGTGTTGGTTAATGTTCCGTCGGTGAGATTATTACCATCATTGTCGTAAGTATTTGTGACTCCATTGATTGAGGTAGCTGCGTGTGGATTTGCATATCCTGTACCTGTATAAAGATAATCACCTACGTCTGATTTATTTGTAATATTTCCGATTGCATTATAAGTATATGTTTGAGAATATGTCGTTTGTCCAGTTGGAACATTTGTAATGGTTGCTCCAGTTAGACGATTCAAATCATCATAAGTGTAGTTTGCGGTTTTTGCAGCACTAGTATCTGAAGCATCTGTGACTTGAGTAATATTTCCATCAGGGTCATATGTGTAAGATATGTTTTGTAGTTGTTTAGCAGCCCCAGCTACTATAATTGTACGTATTATTCTTGCTGCTGGTGCCCCTCCTGAATCAACAACCGCGTAAACCAATTGATATGTTCCGGCTGTAGCAGTATCTACTGAACCTGTAACGGTCACCGAAGAAGTTAAATTTCCATCCTCTGTATCTGTTGCAGAATATCCTGGGTCGGTCCATGTATCCCCAATATTTCTTTTGATTAAAGCGGAATCAGTGAGAGTAATAACAGGATTATTATTTGGTGTGATAAAAGGAACAGCTGTAAATGTTCCACTATTTGTAAATGTATGTATTGTGTATCCTCCTGAGGTAGTGATAGTTCCACCTGTTGAAGTTGGAGAAAGATCGTCGCTTCCATCTGTGTGATATGCAATAATCACTACACCGTCATTGCCATTCGAATCAGCTCCTGAACCTGAACCATTACCACCCTCTCCATATAAACCATCTTGTGCAGCATTACCAGAACCACCTTTTGCATAAACGATAGAAGATCCAGTTATAGAATTAGAAATACCAATCCCTGGAGTAGCTGAATTAGAACCCCCATTACCTCCTGCACCTCCACCACCTGAACCACCACCAGCATTTGTATTATTATTACCTCCATTACCACCTTGATTACCAAGACCTCCTAAAGAATTACCAGGAGTGTAACCTCCAGAAGCCCCACCACCACTTCCTCCATCTTTTCCAACTCTTGCGTTCGAACCACTATTACCTCCATCGCCTCCACCTCCGCCACCGTAAGCAGTTATTGTGTCAAAAATAGAGTCTTGTCCATTACTTGAACTTCCAGAGTAACCACCCGAAGATCCACCAGACCCAACTGTTATTGAATATGATTTAGCAGTTACAATAAAAGAATTATTTTCTCTATATCCTCCTGCTCCTCCGCCACCACCGCCGTACCAACGACTAGCTCCTCCGCCACCACCACCGCCAACAACCAATGTTTTTACCATCATGGAAGGATTGTTATTAGTTAAACTTACTACAACTGTACGTATCTTTCTTGCTGCTGGTGCACCTTGTGAATCTACAACTGAATAAACTAGTTGGTATGTTCCAGCAACAGCTGTGTTTACTGAACCTGTGACAATTACTGAAGAAGTTAAGTTTCCATCTTCTGTATCTGATGCAGAATATCCTGGTTCAGTCCATGTATCTCCAACTATTTTATTTATTAAACTTGAACCAGTAAGAGTGATAACAGGATTACTATTTGGTGAAAGTGTATAATAACTAGGTATAAGATTTAATGTTCCACTACTTGTAAATGTATGAATTGTATAACTTCCAGATGTCGTTTTTGTTCCACCAGTTGAAGAAGAAGAAATTCCATCACTACCATCCGTGTGATAAGAAACAACAGCAATTCCTGAACCACCAGAACCACCAGAACCCATATATCCATATGTTCCACCTCCGCCACCACCAGTATTAGATACACCAGGTGCTCCATTATTATAAGTATAATTTGCTCCACCATTTCCTCCTCCACCTTGTCCACCATAACCTGGACGTCCATTGTTTGAATCGTAATATCCTCCACCGCCACCTCCGCCATAATATACAGCAGAACCAGTTATTGAATTAGATAAACCATTCCCTCCATTGCCAGCACTATAAGGAGCACCATACTGTGCATCTAGAGCATTTTGTCCTGTTTGTCCTGCTCCTCCACCTCCGCCACCGCCAGCAGAAGTAGAGCCATTACCTCCATGGTAACCTTGTCCAGATATTCCAGAACCATACGATGTTCCGGTTACGTTAGCACCACCACCACCGCCTGACGCACCGTTAGTTCCATATCCTCCATTAGTTCCTCCTCCTCCACCTCCGTAAGCAGTTATGTTATCAAATACACTATTTTGACCCGTTCCTCCTGCAGTATTATATCCACTGTTTCCTCCATTTCCGACAGTAATAGAATAATTTCCAGCAACAATTGAATGAGTAGCATCATATACCACTCCACCTCCACCGCCTCCACCGCCATAATTTGCTCCTCCACCTCCACCACCCACGACTAAAGCTTTTACTTTCAAGGGAGCATAAGTAACTGGTTCACTGAAGATGGTAGTTCTCTTATTACTTAAACGATAAAGATTTGCAATATCGTAAGTATTCGTTGTAGTTGTTCCATTTGCATAACTTATTGTTGTTGGAACACCTGTTGGGGAATAATCTATATTTGAAATTACATTTGTAAACGATCCACCACCTTCTTTTCTTTCAACTTGGTTTAATAAACCAGATCCATTGTAAGTGTATCTAACCTGAGCACTATCGGGATATGTGATTATTAATTGATTACCTTGTCTGTCATATGTGTATGATGTTGTGTACACATTGCTATTGATTGTCTTTGCTTCACTTACTATATTTCCATTCGAATCGTATGTATAAGAAGTATTTGCACCTGATGTCATTGTTATTGAACAAAGTTTACCAATACCATTTGTACAGCTATCATAAGCATATGTTATTTCTGTGCCAGTTGCACCAGTATAATCTTCTGTAAGCTGACGGTTAAGAACATCATAAGTATAGTTAGTAGTTTTTGAATTAGGACTAACTGATTGTGTCATATTTCCAGCATTATCATATGTGTATGACCAAGAACCATATGTGCCATCACCTGAAGCATGTAAATCTTCTGCAGTTAATCTATTGCCTAATCCATCATAAGTGAAATTTCTAACATTACTAAGAGCATCAGTAATACTTGTTAAGTTTCCGACAATATCTCTTCCATAAGTTGTTGTGTAAACTGAACTAGAGTTGTTTTCATCTACTTGTATTAAGTTGCCATAAGCATCATTATAGTAACTTTTAGCTTTTCCTCTTGGATCAGTAATTGTTGTTTTTAATCCAGCATAAGTATAGCTCGTGGTACCAACAGCATTTACTGAAGTTAACACACGAACTAATGGATCATAAGTAAAAATCGAATACAACGATGAAACCGTGCTAGCAGTAGTACGACTTGCACCGGTGTTTGAATAAGGTAAAGATTGTTCCTGAATTTTACCAATATTATTGTATACATAATCTTTAACATTATATGTACCAGAAACTTCCGTAGCCATACGTTCCTGAATAAGACGACCTAGTCCATCAAAATATTGGTAACTGTCAACACTATTCGTCCCATCTAGATAATTCGTTATCTTAGCAGAGACAGCACCTGACGTGTCAGTATAAACATATACAGTTTTTGTTACTTGACCACTTCCTCCAGTGGGATCTGGAATATTTTGCTGAAGTGTTCTACCAAAACCATCATAACTAACGGACCATGTCTTATTATTAGAATCGGTCTTTGTTACAACATTTCCAATTAAATAATTGTATGTATAACTTATGACATTACTCAATGCATCAGTAATAGTTGTAGGGTATAAATTATATGAATCGTATGAATAAGTTGTTGAATTTCCTCTAGGGTCTGTAGTAGATGTAACTAAACCATAGCTGTTGTATCCTTTCTGTGTATTTACATATGTTGATCCAGTAACCCATTTTTCTTCTTTAGTTTGATTTCCATTACCAATAGATCCATACGAAAGAGTATCGTAATAATATTTTGATTCTTTTACTTTGGTTGAATTTATATCTGATACTGTTGTGTGTTTAAGAGCAATAACTCCATTTGTTGTATTTGTTGCATATTCATAATCTGTAGATCTTTTATCTGAACCCGTGTCAGTAAATGTTCCATCAATAGAAGCACTAACTAAGCCCCATTCGGTTTGATTAAGAATTGAACCACTACTGTTATCATAAGTATACTCTGTTGCATTATCGGCATGATTACTTCCGTAATAATTTAAATTAGTAGTACGTACGAGTTTAACAAATTTACTACCGTTTCCAAGATCATAATCTTCCCATTTGTTTATTGTTTTAGAATATAAATTACCAGAACTATCTGTCACTTCCATTCTATATGGTTTTCCAATTTTCCATTCGTCATCATTATATTCTCCATTTGATGTATCAGAAGTATTACCTTGATGGTAATAAGTCGATGCGGTATTTCCAGCAGAATCTGTATCCGCAACTTTATTAAATCCGGCAAATTTTCTATCCAAAGGATCTGCTGGGTTAATATAATAAGAACCACCAGCATATGTATAAGTATCAGTACTTACAATATTATTTACTGGGTCTGTGGTTGTTATTGTATTTGCAGTTTGAACAATAAATGGAAGATTTGGATTAAGTAGATTATTATTTGAATCTTTGTATTGAGATGATGGCTTGTAAGTAATACTAGATGTACCACCAGTAGGAACAGTAATAGTAGAGAGCAGGTCTCCTTTGTTACTTAAATTATTAAGATAACTTTGATATGAACCACCAGCCGGATAATAAAATGCATCTGGAACACCGTCGGAGTTCATGTCAAATATTTTATTATTTGTAGGATAATTACCATCACTTAAATTTATTGGTATATTGAAATTAGTATTTTGTTGCCATCCTGTTCCTGTATTCAAATAAGTTGTATTATGGGAACCGCTAGTAACATCTATGTGTTGCATTAAGTCAGTTAATCCATCATGATTTACATCAAAAAAAGTAATTCCCTGATTAGGATCTGAAGGGCTGCAAGTTGTACAAGCATATAAAGGCGGAGTAGAAAGTGGGTATGAAGTGTTTGATACAAAACCACCCTTACCGTCTCCTATCCAAACTTGTCCTAAATTTTCAATATCAGTTATCCCGTCACCATTTACATCTATAAATCTTGCTTGAGTATTGTTAGAAGCCACTGGCGGAACTGACCAACCATACGTACTGATTGCATCGGTCCAAGTACCATCACCATTATTTAAAAATATTTCTGCAGGATGAGAATAACCATTGGAGTTATCAAAAGCTTGTGCATAAATATCTACCAAACCATCTCCATTGAAATCTGCAAAAGTGTTAAGTTGTGATCCAGCCCAGGTTAAACCAACTGGAATAGAATATCCTTGAGTCCAACCACTGCCAGTATTTAGATAGATCACTGGAGTTTCCCAATTTATGGATATCCCAGAATAGAACATATCTACCAATCCATCTCCATTTAAATCTAAAAAGTAAGCATAACCACCAAAAGGAAAATCACTAGGTGGCTGATAAGCACTTGAAAGAGAAAAAGTTCCGTTTGGATTTTGTAAATATGCACTTCTATGATCACCACCGTTTGCATCAGTCCAAGAAGTTAGTATGTCAGTTAATCCATCGCCATTTACATCTAAGAAAACACTGCTACCAGTATTATCAACCCTTATAGATGAATCGTCAGGAAGAGTAAAAGAATTAGAAGCGGAACCCCAAGCATTCGATGTATTATTATTGTTTGTGTACGAAAAACTAGTTGGCGGTAAGGTTGTGTTTCCACTTGAGCTATATCCAGTTTCAGTAATTGTTGAAATCAGCGATCTAGAAGTTAGTCCATCTGATGTATAGTTCAAAACATATGCCTTAGCTGTTTGGTTATTTATCTTTGTGTCTATTTCTTTTATTCGTTTAGCTGTGACTACTGTAAATCCGTAACTTTTATTTTCATTTGATGTTGAAACTGATTCAGTAGTAAAACTTATATCAAAAATTTCATAATGAATATTTGATGGATAAATTTGATTTTGGTCTTTAGTGTAAGTATATGAAATAGTATTTCCATTAACATCCGTGATAGAAGAAATCATCCATTTATACACATGAGCAGAATTAGAGGAATCATCTTGTCTACTTGAAGTAGAATCACCAAAAATAAATACTGTGCCAGCTTTATTTACCAATCTCCAAGTGTTGGTACTAGTATCTAATGTATATTTGGAGAAATTAGAATCTTGAGATTGAGGATAAAAAGTTAGTACAGTACCATTGGTCTGCATAAGTTTCAGATCACCATCTTCAGAACTTATATAATCATTTCTACTATATAGTTGATCTACACCATGTACATTTTTTTTAGAAATGTATGGTATAGAAAGCTCCCAACCAAAACCAACAATAGATGAATTATCAGTTTTTTGAGAATTGTATTCTATCGATAAACTAGGTGTTAGATTATTTTTTCCAGGAGGTACGGTTATGGGATATGAATACAACAAAGCACCGGTTGATTGATCTGGTTTAGCTAATATCGCTCGTCCAGGGGTAGCTAATGAAGATGGGTTTTCAGGACTTGTTGTGTTTGTTGCAGGGGGAAGAGTAGAAGAAAGAGTATTAGCCATTAATGAAGATTTTAATAATTTAGAATTTGATTTTAAACTTGAGGCATCAACAGTATTATCATCATTTTGTGGTGGAGTAGTTAGGTCGATAGGATCTGTAGTATTATCAACCGTTGTATCTTTTGCAGGAGTTGAGTCTTCTTGCACAACTGGAGTGGATACAGGAGTAACAGTATCTGCACTCGGAGTGCCAGTATCGGGTACTGCTTCTTGTGCGAATACAGTTGCCACAGGAGAGATTAGAAAACTTATAATGAAAACGACTACGAGAACTTTACTTAACACTGACGAACTTAAAAATTTATATAAATTCATAAAATTCAAGCGTTATTAATAATATTGTTTTATTATAGCTTAGATAGATAAAAAGTAATAATAATTCAGAAATAGTTACCAACAGTTGAGCATCCGAGACGCTCTGGACTCCTAGAAGGGTTTGCGTCATTGATTAGGTATGAACAACTTAGTGCAAATGCCGGCTGGGGTAACGGTAAAACAAACAATCCCCACAAGAGTTAAATATTGTCTTTATGCAAGAAAAAGTACTGAATCAGAGGAAAGACAAGTTTTGAGTATAGATAGTCAAATTAAAGAAATGCTACAACTAGCAGATCGTGAAGGGCTTGAAGTAATAACAATGAAGAGAGAAAGCCATTCCGCTAAAGAAACGGGACAACGACCAGTTTTCAATGAGATAGTTGAAGAACTCAAACAAGGAAAATTCAATGGCATACTCACATGGGCACCAGATCGTATTTCAAGAAATGCTGGTGACTTGGGGAAAATTGTAGATTTGATGGATGCAAATTTACTTCAAGACATAAGAACATTTGGACAGCGATTTATGAATTCTCCAAATGATAAATTCATGCTAATGATTTTATGCGGACAAGCAAAACTAGAAAATGATAATCGAGGCATTAATGTTAAAAGAGGATTGAGGACTAGAGTAGAGATGGGATTATGGCCGGGAATCGCACCAACTGGGTACCTCAACCAAAAATTGATGGATAGAAAATGCCAAGTAATTATTGATACCGAACGTGCCCATGTAATAAAGAAAATGTTTGAAAAAGTTGCATATGATAAGTGGAGTGGAAGAAAAGTTCATCAATGGCTAAAATTTGAACTAAATTTCAAGACAATAGGAAACAAAAATCTTGCACTTGGAAATATTTATAGAACTTTGATGAATCCTTTTTATTATGGAACCTTTGAATATCCTAGAAAATCAGGTAATTGGTATACGGGCAAACACGACCCAATAATTACAAAAGAGTTATTTGATCAAGTTCAACTACAACTCACTAGAGATCACATCGTGAGACAAAATCACGAATTTGCTTTCACAAAATTAATGACATGTGGGTTATGTGGATCAGGTATATCTGCCGAAGAAAAATATAAACAATTAAAAGATGGAACAGTAGCTAAATATATTTACTATGGATGCGGACGATCAAAGGATCGCCACTGCAAGAATCCATATATGAGAGAAGAAGAATTAATCGATCAACTTCTTATAAGTTTAGATAAGGTAGACCTAAATCAGATTGGGATACAGCATAAATTTGAAGAAGAACTCAAGCGACATAACAGGTTCCAAAAAGGAGTGCTTGGAGTCCAAAACTCTAAAACAAAGTACGAGGACATAGATCTTAAAACTTATGCAAAATATATTCTAAAAGATGGCACCAACGAAGAGAAGCGAGAGCTAATGGGATGCTTCAAGTCCAAAATTATAGTTACGATAAAAAAGATTAGTATAAATTAATTATTGCTTTCAAAATCAATTCTCCTTATTTCCTTTTCTTGTTCCGCTTCTTTTCTTTGATGTTCTTCGCTATTTTTCAAATACACCATTGCCATTAAAACAAATTTCTTGATGTTTTTATTCTTACTGTCTTTATGTTTTTCAATAGACTCTCTTTTGCGCTTATAAGCGTCTGCAATTCCGAACTCACCTGATACAACACCAGTTGATGCTAATTTGCCGTAGATAGAATCATGAATAGACTTATTGGATGTTTTACCTGCAAGTTCAACTAAAAAGTCAGGGTCATTTGCATCAATATGTGAAAGAGATCGCACGACTTTTCTTAACACAGTATCGGTATCCTCTTTTCCTTTTGAGAGTTCATTTAATATATTTCTAGGATCAAGATTAAGGTTTTTGATAAGTTGAGAAAGTTCAATTGAATCAACGGTATAATTGGGTGATAATTTTTTAGCGATTGACGCAATTATTCCAGGATCACTTGTCATAAAACTTACAAGTTCTTCGTTCATATGATACGGAACAGGATCATAACGTCTGTATGGAGATTCAAAGTAGTCTTCACTGGAAGAAAGCATTTTGTCTCTGAACTTTATTCGTTTGATGAAAAAACTTACAAGATTTTTAGGGCTACAGATTAATGGCAGTATTGATTGGACCTGCCAATCTAAATCAGGTAGTTTAATTATGCCTTCAATAAGAAAAGTTTTATCTTTTGCTGACCAACCGGAAAGATTAAAACCCTCGCCCTTTCTTGAGTAAAGAGATATATTGTGCATATAAACTGTAAAATAATCGGGGTTGTTGCGTAATTCTAATACAGTAAGTTCTTCCACATTAACAGGGTCGAACTTATATGCCACTCTCAAAGCATTGATAGTAAAAAAACTGAGTAAATTTTTATATTCCTTATAAAAAGAGAATTTATTGGTTCTTTTAACCAAATCTGACAAGAAAGCGATGTCTTCCTTTGGCCTAATAATGAGATCCGTGTCTCCATTTGGATTCATATGTATAGAACTGACAAGACCACACATCGTAGTCTCATCTTTCAGGTTAAGAATTATATCGGAAGCTTGATCCCAAAGGTCAAAGCGATTTGCTCTCCGTAATCCAGCGAGCAAAAAAGGTAAAAAATAAGTACTAGATAGGTCGTTCTTTGTCTCTGCAATATCTTTGATTAATCCTAAAACTATATTAGGTTTTTCTTGTCCCAATTTTTCTAAAAGTTGTTTAAAAGATAAAAACTTCCACTCATCAGTGTTTTTAGCTTCGCTTGCAATGTCATTCAATTCTTTCAAGATAAAATCTTTATTTTGAGCAGATACATTTTCAATGTAAGTATGAATAGCTACGGACACATTTTTTTTGATGTCCTTATATTTTGCGTAACGATAGCTGTCATCGTGGACAAACTCACTAAATAATTTATATCTATTATCTTTATATAACCTTTTTATAAAGCTTGACCCAAGCTCTTGCTGTAATTCTATATGTATAAAATGCCAGTGCATTAAATGTTCTGCATGCATGCAAATTACAAGAGGCTTTATTACATTTTTCCCAGAGAATATGAGCATAGTTAACTGTTGAGCTATATACTGCCTATCTTTTTGAATCATCTTTCCAAGATCGCTATCACGGGAGCTATTCATTGGCATCTGGCAAGCTTGCTCAAAGAGAGGGAAGACTGCGATTTTGTTTTGAACCAATGTAAGATTTTTAAATAGATCTAAAATAAAATTTATTGCTCGTCTTCGTATTTTACCTATATTTTTGTGACCACTAATATCGCCACTACTAAAAGTTAAGGTATCTGGAGAAGTCATTCTAGATATATTAGAAGATGTCTCTAAAATATGTTGAGTTACAGTTTTTATAAAATATAGATCATGTTCGTTTGGATTCTGTAACCTCAATTTGTTTTCAAGAAATTCCATTGCTTTTAATTGAGGAGTAATGCCAATTTTAGGGAGTATCTGATGATTATAATCAACCAATTCCTCAATCAACTTCAAGGCTGATCCGCTTATTACTTTATTTTTGTGATTCATGTAATCAAAAGCAATCTGAATAGTTTTGTCTATATCATAATAACGAACACTTTTTGCAAGCTCGAGACATTTAGCTACAACTTCTTCATGACTTGTTCCGGGAATCTTGTGCGTACCAATCTTTTTATCGACTATAGGTAAGTTCTTTGCCTTATGCAGTAAATAATTAATTACCCACACAACAACTTCGGGTGCTCGATAATAGATAGCTTCCAGTATTTCAAGATGTTCTATAATTTCATCGTTAGTCTTTGCACTAGTTATCTTACCCTGTTCCTGTAATGCAAAATCTTTCAAGAATTGGTTAGTCTTGGCGTTGTCTAAAGAAGCAAGTTTTATAAGTTGTTCTTTATTCATAAACAAATTCTACTCCTTTGCGGTCGATTAATTCTGACAAGAAATACTTTGCGACCTTTACATCTTTAATTAAAAATTTGCCCCCTGCCTTGATAATTATACCTTTTCTTAACATATACCTAATATAGAAATCAAAATCTGCCTCCTCAAGTTCTAATTTAGCACAAACGACCTTTTTTGATGTTAGATCTTCCTCTTGCAGTGGAGTTAGAAATAAGAATGCTTCAATGTCGAAAATTACTTCTGAATTTACTGAACCTATTATCTTTTTGTGAGCGTTAATTTCTCTTTGTGTTATATCTTCTGTTTCGGGAGAATCTTGAGGAATCTGCTTGCCAATATTTTCACAGTCGGTAAAATCAAAAAGTAATGAATCTGTTTTTCCTGTAAATTGTTTACGGAACTTTACTGTTTTTGTTTTTTGACCTCTCGTTTTTTTTAGATCTAAACCTAAAACATGTTTTATATATTTTTTATTTATTACTTCGTAGTATACAGTTCTCTCGTTTATTTTAACTAAGAAAACAAAAACTGGGTTAGCTGCCAAAGCGAAAGCCGTAAGATCTTTAATGTCGAATGAATAAGATTGTGTTTTTCGAGAAGTTCCTTTTATTTGATACTTTGTGTCAACCGCAACATCTTCATTTTTGAGTTTTACTATTTCAGGTAGTCTTTTTTTATCTAATAACCTAAGTTGTCCATCAAAATTTATGACTTTCCCGCCCTGGTTTATGAAATCAAGCCTACTAAAATCAACAAGATTATTAAAGATCTTGAGTGAATTATCTTCCACTATGTCTGTTTTAGGTTTGGCTTTAAGTTTATAAGGATGGCTCACATAAGCGATTTTAACATTTTTTATTAAAATATGCCTTAGAGTCTTCCGATATTAAATACTGACTGCGGAGGCGGTGAGATTCGAACTCACGGTCCGGTAAAGGACGGCGGTTTAGTAAACCGCTGATTTAAGCCACTCATCCACGCCTCCAAAATAGACAAAGAGAGTATAGCAGAAAAAATGAAAAAACAGCAACAATATGCTAGAGTATTTAAGTTCCAATGGAGCCGTGTCAGAGTGGTCTAACGTACCTCTTTGCTAAAGAGGCAGGGGCTTCAAAACCCCTCGACGGTTCGAATCCGTCCGGCTCCGCATAAAATATGATATAGTATTTTTATGACTTCTTTCGATAAAATTAAGCAAAAAATTTGGAATATTATTTACAGTTTCTTTTTGCCAACTAGGCAACTTCTTTTGAGAATGGGTGTGGTTTGGCATAAGAAAGGAAGACAGAAATACCACGTTGGATGGCTAGCCAGGGGTAAAACATTAGAAGAATTAAAAAATCATTTGCATAAAGAATGGGGCTTTGGTAATCATTTCATCGCCTGGATAGACGAAGATCAAGTTTTAAGCTGGAGAAAACTCACAGACTTTCAAGATCAATATCATTTGCGTGTTTATAGTGATGGAGAAATTTGCGGACATTTTGAATATACTCCCGAAGCACATCCACTCGAGCATATGGAAGAAAAAGGGGAAGTAGATAAGACAGAAGATTTTTTGAAATTTTTAGGAGATTTCGTCACTCAAGAAAAATACACCTCACATTTAGTAATGGATCCGAATGCTTTTGATCCAAAATCAGAAGTTACAATAGATAAAAAATAATTTTTATGGATCTTTTTGAATATTTTGATAAACCTTTTTTATCCGAAAGAAAATGGATCTCTGTTCAGTCTGAGCTTGAAGGGTTAGACGGTAAAAAAGATATAAAAATAGAACTCATGGAAGATGGCAAGCCTAGGGCGATAGCTTTTTTTGATATTGATGGAACCCTAGCTCATCTCTCTGCTCTCCATGATAAAGCTATAGCTAAACTTTTCCCAGACCAAGAGCCAGTAGAGTTAGAAGAAACTTATTACAAGGGCTTTAAACTTGGAAATTCTTTTAGAGAATTTGACAGAATGCGTGGAATTTATATCGATGGACATACAGAATGGAAAGATCCAGAAATTTATTTAAAAGAGCGTTTTATGCCGCATGCAGAAGAAATTGATCAGCCTGAACATTCGGCACATAATATTGCCGCTGCGATATTAAAAGAATATGGAGAAGTCGCTGCTCTGCTGTGTGATGAAATGTATCAAAAAAATCCAGAAGAATTTGAAAAATCAAACATTGCTCCGATATTTAAATTGGCACAGATATACGCAAGGCTTGGCATTCCGATGGTTGGCTTTACTGCAAATGCAAAAGTCTTGGTTGATAAGTTAGCAAAATATTTAAAACTGTCTGATATTTTTTTAGATATTGCTACAGATGAGACAATGGTTGGAGGAGGAAAAGAAATAGCGATACATACCTTGATAAAAAAATTAGAACTTAAGGGTATTCCAATGCCTGAAGGACGAATGATATTTGTTGGTGATTCCTTGCGAGGAGACATAGGGACAAGTCTAACTGCTCGAAATAAGGATAAAGGAATCTTTGGGCAGGGTATTCTAGTACTTCAAGATCAGAACGCCTTGATAGAAGCCGAGAAAGAGATAAATAATGACGTTAATCTTAGGCATATTGCTGACAATTTAGATGTTTATGGTTTCGTGACTGATGATGTACCTATTGATGAAAATGGTAATCCTGTATTACTTGCTAGATTTAGAAATCAATTTATTAAAAAACTTTAATCTATTTTAGTTTCTGGCCAGACAAGGTCCCAAAGTTTCCCGGCGACGTTATTTGGTTTGCCGAACATTACGTAGTGATGAAGGTCTATGAAAGGTAGACTATTGCATTAATAATTCCACAGTGTTGTTCTTCTTTCCAAGACTTAGTGACGTCTTCAATTATAAAGTCTACACCTACGAGCGGATCTTTTAGGAAAGTGCCAACGTGCTCGAGCATTTCTTTATTGTCTGGATGAACAATGTCTGTGACTTCGGTCGTTGTTCCACCGCAACCCCTACTTGTCTTTTGGGAAAATGTTACGAGTTTGCCTTTTTCTGGAATATCTTCTAAGGTGATGTTTTGTCTTCTTAATTCTATTTCTGCTTCTTTATCTACGGGTATTTTGTGAAAAATTGGGCCATTTCTTTCGGGCCTTTTATTTTCTTCTTCTAAAAGTTTACGAAGTGTATGAACACCATCACCCATCACTGCTGGTTGATCACGTTTCACGACGCCTGCTAATTTTCCGCCGATTAAGGTTCCTCGGAAAAGGTCTCCATTTAATTCTTCTTCGATGATAACGAGAGGAGAGAGTTTTTTAGCTTTTTTAAAACCAATTATTAATTCTTCGGGTGTATTTATGTGTATCATCGTGTGCCTACTTCTAGAGCCTAAGTTTGGCTTAGTGATGATTGGTTTCTTTATGTTATTGAAAATTTCGAGGGCATGCTTTTTAGTAAAAGCTACTCCACCTGGAGCGACAGGTAGGCCTTCTTTTAAAAATTTTACTTTCATTATTCCTTTATTGTCCATCCATTTTAATGATTCAGATTCTTTAAAATCCGGACGAGGTAGACCATCAAAAATTATTGTTTTTCCTTTAAATTCAGCCATGAAACCGTCTCTCACCGGTCCCAAATGAAATTCGCGCATTTTTATTCCACGCCTTTTTGCTTCATCCCAAAAACATTTTGTTCTCCAAGTATCCTTATCATCTGGTTCGTTGGAAAAATATCCAAGTTTCAAAAAAATCATTGTTTTAAAGAAAGGAAGAGAGATTTTATCAGAAATAGCTTCCGCTGTATTTTTAAAGAGCATTTCCATCAAATCAAAAAATGGCTGGTCTAGCCAACCCATCACGACAGACAGATAAGCTACTGCATGTATCTCCTGTGCTGGTTCACAATCTTTACAATATTTCATTGTGTGATTATAGCAGAAAATTTATTTTTTTAGAAATAATTGCCAGTCTTTTTTAAATAGAATCTTGCAGATATGAAAAATACTAAAGGTAATGAAAAAAGCGGATAAGACATCTATAGAGTAGTGCAAATGTCCCAGAAGGACAACTACACCGAAGAGAATTGAAAAACTGAGGAAAACTATTCTTAGATTTTTATGTTCCCAAAAGATTAATGCGAGGAGAAATGGTATTCCAGTATGTCCAGAAAAGAAAAGGTCATTACCTGTAAAAATACCATTAAAAACTTCTTTACTAAAAAATGCGGAGTCTATCACTGCTTGGGTTGGGAAAGGACTAATATGAGTAAGGCTAACAAAAATTGATCTGATGAGAGTAAAAAGTGCAACACTTTTTAACACGAATGGTGCATAGTTAAGACGACTAAGTATTACAGAAGTAATAATACAAACCAATAATATTGCTCCCCAAACAAAGATTCCTCCTACCTCGTATACTCTTGTATTGCTAAGAATAATATCTGTGACAGGTTGGCTCATCGCACTTGTGACATAATCACTGACGAAAAATTGAGTGACCAGGCTTATTCCGAGGAGTAGCAAACCACTTAAAAAAGAGAAAATAAAATCCTTATCCGAAAAATGAATTTTATAAGACTGCATGTGTTTATTGTATCAAATTAATGATATTAGAGTAAAGATTTTTTGTTCTTTTCGATGAAAGCTTCTATCGCTTCAGACATCACTTTTACACCGTTGTGGACGGTATTATGATCAACATTAGGAATGCTTATAAATTCAGCATTTTTTATTTCCTTTGATACTTGAATTGAATTTTTCATTGGGATCATCGTATCTTTTTCACCATGCATAATAAGGGTGGGTATATTTATTTTTTCTAAATTATATTCCTTTTCTGGGGTCAAAGATTGTCCTAGGGAATAAAAATGCGCATGCAATCCAGTATTTTTCATATCGGCAACATTTCTTTTTATGTTCCAGTCCGTTGAATTTATATGATTTTTATAATCAACATGACCACGTGGCTTTGGGTTAAAAGGTAAAACAGGGAGAATGCCCTTGGTCAATACTTTAAGAATTGGACGAACAACTTTCGCCATTGGTGTTTTTTCTAAATATATTTCTGGAGAAGTAAAGACATTTGCAAGAACTGTTTCTCTCCAGAATCTTAAATATTCTAAGTGTACGAGTGCTGCAAATGAATTACTTATTAGAACAAATTTTGGAATTTTAAGATACAAAACTAATTCATGAAGGTCCTCGACAAAATTTTTTATTTCATAGTCCTCATAATGGGGATATTTTTTTGACATACCATGTCCACGAATATCATAAGTTAAAACATTATATTTATTTTCAAATATTTTCTCATAAGGTAACCAAGCAGACGAAGAACCAGAAACTCCATGCACGAAGACTAAAGTAAGTCTGTCAGGCTTAAATTCATTTGTTCTATAATATATTCCTTTTTTTTCTAGATAAGATTCGGTCATAATATTTTTTGTGGCGTTAAGCTCGTAGTCTTAGGGCTGAGTAGTAAGTTTCTTCCAGGAGATCAACACTCTTATGTATATCATAATGCTTACTTTTTTGAAAACTATTCTCGCCGAGTTTTTTGCGAAGTTCTGGGTCAGTTAATAATTGTAATATTTTAGATGCTAAATCTAGGTGGTCGGCTGTTTTAAAAAGAAAACCATTATCATCTACAAAAAACCTTGCCGCATTCATCTCTGCATTAGGAACAATGATTGGTTTACCGCAAGCCATGGCTTCTAAGACAGTCATCCCCTCTAGTTCTGCGAATGATGGAGAGACGAATATGTCGCCCGCATTATAAGCTAATATTTTATCCTCATCGCTAACTAATCCAAGGAAAGTGACATGTTTGTTAATTTTAAGATCATGAACTAATTTTTCTAATTTAGGCCTCATGTGTCCAGCACCGGCCAACATTACATGCATATTTGGATATTCTTTAATAATGTAGGGGACAGCTTTTATGAGTGTATCAATAGACTTTTCTGGGTACAATCTTCCAACGTAAACTATGTTTACTGTACCCTTTGGAATATTGAAGCGAATATGAAAGTCACCAATATCTGTAGGTTTATATCTATCGATATTTACACCGTTGGAAATAACGACTGAAGGCTTATTTTTTTCTGTTAAATGATGGAGTATTTCATGGCCAAGTTTTGATGGGTAAATAATTAATTCTGCCTTTCCATAGGTCCAGGCTAAATATTTATTCCACAAACGATTGAGCGTAGGCTGGATAACTTTCGGCATGTCCATAAATAAATTTTCTGGCTGAGAGTGAGAATGAGCAACAATTTTTATGTTTAAATCTTTGGCTGCCTTGATAGCGACGATGGCGCCAGACATTGGTAAAAGTATATGAACTACGTTTATTTTTTCTTCTCTAAAAACCTTTTTAAGTTCTCCCACTGTTGGGAAAGCGAGATTCCATCCTCCTGATTTGGGGACGGGGAGACTGCGATAACGATATGCTTTTACTCCATCATGATGGCTGTGGTCCTTGTGTTCAATAGAACGCGCACCGATAAAAATAACATGATGTCCTCTGTCTTTCAGTAACTTTGAAAAACGTAATGAGGAAACGACGACACCGGATTTATTTGGTCCGATTGGGTCACAGACCATTGCAATACGAAGTTCCGTTTTATTTTTCTGTTCAGCTTTCATATTTCTTTTTTATTTTGTTTATATTTTCGAATAAATATATAAAATGATAAAACAATGAGTGCGAGGATACTTATTCCTGCTGCATAATAATTAAAATATTTTCCAATTATTAAATATGCTTTCCCGAAGAATACTCCGAGGAATATCATAATAAAAGATTGGGCAAGGGAATAGAGTGCGCAAGTATTAAAATACCTCTTGTATGGCACATGGAGTGCCCCAGCCGCAATGAGTCCGACTGTTCCTATACCCCACATTATCTTAGAACCCGCGATGGCTTTCTTGTGATTTTCTTGAAAATATATTTTTGCTTTTTCTACCTTTTCTTCTTCGACTTTAAAATAATGGAACAATCTTTTTCCTTTATATCCAATAAAATAAAAAATTCCATCTCCGATTATGTCACCTAGAACCATTACTATATAGACGGTAATAATATTGAAAATACCTAAGGTCACTAGAAATCCAGAAATGACAGATATTATAGGGCCCTCGATAATAGCGAGAGGGATTAAGATTAAGTATTTATATGTTAAAAGTAATTCCAGCATATTTATTGGTTGTCTTTATAATACTATACATAGACGCTAGATTATAGAGTCTTGACAAAAGAGCCTTTATTCATTATACTATTTTGGAACATCTTCGCTTTTTTGACAATTTTTTCGTTTTTTCCCCAATCATAATTTCATAGCCTGAGGAGGCGGAAATGACTAAGCTAGTTGGAAGTTACTATTTACTGAATACGTTGCCCATATGGGCAACTGTTGGATTTCTCCTCGGAATGCTGAGGATGATCGTGCTAGGAAGGGATGTTAAAGAAGGCCAGCCATATGATGTGGCGAGGTCCTCTTATCTCGGTGAATACGGCCTGGCTTTATTCACCGTGATTGCCGTGACCATTTTGCAGCGTGGAGGAATTCATATTCCACCATGGCTAGGATGGATGGAAAACTACACGATTCAAGTTTGGATGATGTGCATCATTTCTGTACTTTGCGACATCGTGTGCGTGTTCACCATCGGTTCCCGCTCTGGGCACTTGATGGACGTCTACCATGACGTTGTCGTCTGTCCGATTTTGCTTTACTTGAGCATTACCCTAGTACCTATCGTTTGGTGCAACGGCACCACGGTAGAAAAAGTGACAGTATCAAGTCTTTTCTTGCTGTGGATTGTTTCTGTCATTTTTGACCACGTCCACGACCGCATCAACCAGCGTCGCTGGCTACAAAAAAAGTTCGGTGTTATTTTTCCAGCAAGGAGGTTCTCATGAGAAGCATGGCTATTCTTGCCTGCGTGGTTGCGTTTGTGTCTTCAGAAGTTGCACAACGAAACGCTCGCTACTACGTAGGAGCGAATACGGACAGGACATTCGAAGCTGCTGTGGTCGGGGTCATGTTGACCCAACACGGAGGTTTCGAGTGCTCAGGTGGCGTTCGTCAATACACCGAGAGCGTAGTGAGAATCACGTTCGATCGGGACATTCAAATCTGGAGCGAGAATGGAACAGGGGAAGGTTTCTACTTTCCCACTCGTTCAGTTGATTTGCCCCTTGGGCTCCCCACCGACCCACAAAGACTCGCTATTTTCCTGGGAAAAGAAAAGCGAACTTTCCATTACCGCTACAGTTTCTTGTCGGTTTGTGACGAAAGTCGCATCCCGACGATTCGGTACTTCGGTGCCGAGTAAAAACATCAAGACCCTAACGGGAGAGTGAAAACCGCTTCGTTAGGGTTTTCATTTTGCCTTTTTTTAAACTTCTAATGCGCCACGGTGAAAGCCTGCCTGCGCAGGCAGGCAATGATTAGTGTGCAATCGTAAAGGCTATGACTTTTCGAGCACCGTTTTGTTTTAAAACTTTTCTCGCTTCGCTTAAGGTTGCACCGGTAGTGGTGATGTCATCTATTAGAATTATATTTTTACCTTTTATTAAATTTGTGTTTTGGTTTTTTATGACAAATGAGCCCGAGAGATTTTTCAACCTGGTATTTCTATTTTTAATTCTTGCCTGATGTTCTGTTTCTTTAGGTTTTATCAAAATATTTTTTTCTATTTTTAAATCTAACCCATGGCCTGCATGCGCAGGCAGGCGTAGATTATTTATTTTAACTAATTCTTCACAAAGTAGCTGTGCTTGGTTGTAGCCCCGTTCACGATACCTCTTCGGCGAGAGGGGGATGGGGACAAGGATGGGACTCGTAAAATTTTCCATAATACTCAATTCCGAAAGCTCTTCTAGGATTTTTTCATAAATAATTTCCGCATAAACATTCGCAAGTCTCTTTTTTCCTTTATATTTCAAGAGCCATAAGGATTTTTTTATTAATGGATGGCGATAGTCATATAAAGGGAAAATCCATTTCGCACTCTCACGCTCTGCTGCCCTTGCATCTTTAAGACACTCAAGGCACAAATCCACTCCATTTTTTCCACAGGAAATGCATTTAAGGGGGAAAACTATGTTTAATATAGTGTTTAAAAAACGCATATATGATATAATTTTAACACAAATGGATAATCCGTTTAAGAAAATTTTCTCAGGTATTGGTAGCCTTGGTGGTGGGGCAGAAGATAGCGCTATTGGTATCGATATCGGTTCTTCCGCGATTAAAGTAGTTGAGATAAAAAGAAAAGGAGGGAAAGCAGTCCTTGAAACATACGGAGCAATAGCCCTTGGACCTTATGCAGACCTTGATGCAGGAAGAGTTACAAATCTTCCTGTGGAAAAAGTTGTCTTGGCATTGCAAGAAGTCCTAAAACAGTCTGGTGTCACCAGTACATCTCTCGCTCTCTCTATCCCAATTCAATCAAGTTTGATTTTTACGATTGAGCTTCCGATTAAATTAAAAGAAGGTGAGATAGCAGCGATTGTTCCCACTGAGGCTCGCAAATATATTCCAGTTCCAATCACAGAAGTCTCGATTGATTATTTTATTTTGCCTCAAAAAGAATCTTCTTTTGAAGAAATGAATAGTGAAGAAGCGGTTGTGAAAGACGAGGGCAAAATGAATGTCTTGGTTATTGCAACCCAAAATGATGCAGTTGCTCGGTATCGTTCAATTGTTTCAGGGTGCGGGCTCTCAGCTTCTTTTCTTGAAATAGAAATTTTTTCTTCTGTTCGAGCAAATTTTGAACATGAACTCTCCCCAGTTCTTTTGATAGACTTTGGTGCATCTCGCACAAAGCTCTCTATCGTTGAATTTGGAATGGTCAAGAGTTATCACACTATCGATAGGGGAGGAGCGGATATTTCTAATTCTATTTCGAAGTCTTTGAGTATTCCTTTTTCGGAAGCAGAGAAAATGAAAAAAGAATTTGGCCTTTTTGGAAATCCTGCAGAAAAAAGCCTTGCAGATATTATTAAAGTGCATTTTGATTATATCTTTTCTGAAACCAATAATGTATTATTAGGATACGAGAAGAAATATAATCGAACTATTAGTAAAGTAATTTTTACAGGCGGTGGAGCACTCACTAAAGGTTTGCAGGAGGTTGCGATGAATAATTTTAGAGCAGAGATAGAAATAGGGCATCCTTTTTCGAAAGTCAGTGCACCAGCATTTTTGGAAAAAGTTTTATTAACCATGGGTCCGGAGTTTGCAGTAGCCTTAGGTTTAGCTTTGAGAAAATTGCAATAAAGTTCGAGATAGGGTCGGACTTCAGCTTCAGAATAAATGTAGGAGTTATACACAATTTACTTCTTTTTAAACTGTTTTTGTAATATAATTAAAGAGTACAATGGAACAAAATTTTCAAACATCTTTTATACCTAAAAAACCGATGCTAAAGGAGACTACTGTCTCAGCGCGTCCCGTTAGTATTTTTTTAATTATTTCTCTTTTTGTTTTGTTTACGGTATTACTTGCAACTGGTGGACTTTATTTTTATAAAGGAATTGTCACAAAAAATATTACTGAAATGGAAAAGACTCTTAACCTAGCTCGAAATCGTTTTGAGCCCGCAAAAATAACCGAACTTCAGACTTTTGATAAAAGATTACGAGCATCAACTGAAATTTTAGGTAAACACATGACGGTCACTCCAATTTTTACAGCACTAGAGCAACTCACAATGAAAAGTGTTCGTTTCACTAAGTTTAGTTATAGCCTGGGAGGAGAAGATAAAGCTGGAATAAGTATAAAAATGTCCGGCATCGCTATTGGTTACCGTTCGATTGCACTACAGTCTGATTTATTTGCTAAAAACAAAAATTTGATTGATCCTGTTTTTTCGAATTTAGTACTTGATAACAGTGGTAATGTTCTTTTTGATTTAGATTTTTCAGTTGATCCAGGTTTTGTTAATTACAAACAAACTCTTATGACTCAAAGTTAAATTTTATGATGAGATTTATAATGCCAATTATTTTAATAGGAACAGCACTGGCTCTCTTTTTTGTATTTGCCAATCCTATTTTTAATGATATCTCCACATTAAATTTAGAAGTTGCTTCATACAATAGTGCTCTTGATAATTCAAAAATGCTTGAAAATGAACGTGATAAATTGACCGCAAAGTACAATGCAATTAATCCTGAAAATTTAGCAAAATTACAAAGGCTCTTGCCAGAGAATGTTGATAATATTCGTTTAATACTTGAAATAGAACAAATAGCATTCCCTTATGGCATGGTTTTAAAAGATGTTAAATACAATGTAATTGATCCTAAGGCTGCAGCTCTTGCTCTTGCTGTGGGGAATGCAGTGCAAGGTGGGGGAGTTGCTAAGGTAGTTCCCAAAGATTACGGTATTTTTGATTTAGAATTTTCTACTACAGGTACTTATGATAATTTCATTAATTTTACGAAAGACTTAGAGAGTAATCTTCGCATCGTAGATATTTCATCAATTGTATTTTCTTCTGACACCGGGAACGTTGGAATTAATGCAAAAGCGAATACACCTGAAATTTATAAATATAATTTTAAAATTAAAACTTACTGGTTAAAAAATTAAGATGACTCCCAAAATCAAAAACATAATAATATTTTCCGGGATAGCATTGGCTTTTATTTTGATTTATATTTTTTTTATAAAATCTTCTCCACCACAGGCTAACTTAGAATCAACAGCAAATACTCCTTTGCCGAATATTGATGGTACTCTTCCAGGTGCGAGTACGATAAATACAAACTCCCAAGTAGCAAAAGAGTTTCTTACTTTGCTTTCTAGTGTTAAAAATATCAAATTAGATGATGTTATTTTTTCCGATCAAGCGTTTAATACTTTGCGTGATTCTAGTATTACTCTTATTCCAGATGGGACAGAAGGCAGACCAAATCCATTTGCTCAATTTGGGAATGATACCATCCCTCTTCCGATAGATGCTTTAAATCCTGATTCAGCTATTCCTCCTGTTGTCCCTCCTATTACCCCGCCAGCTAAGCCTTAATTTAGAATAAAAAAATATGAGTTTCCTAGAAGAATTAGCCAAAAGAGGTTTAATAAATGAAAGCCAAATAGGCGAAATTAAAAGCCGTGCAAAAAAGGAAAATGAGGGAGACGTTGAAAAGACGCTCGTTGATTCTGGTATCCCAGAAGATAAAATTCTTGAAATAAAGGGAGAGTATTTGGGAATACCCGTAAAGAAATTAAAAGTAAAAGAAATGTCTTTTGGTGTTTTGAAATATATTTCCGAGGATTCAGCTGCACATTATCATTTCGTTCCTATCGAGCTCAAAGATAGAGTCCTTGAGGTAGGTGTGATGGATCCAGAAAATATTCAAGCGATGGACGCATTGCAATTTATTTCTACGAAAATAGGTATTCCTTTCAAAATTTTTCTAATTTCTAAAACTGATTATGAAAGTGTTATGCAAACCTATAAAGGTATGGGGAGTCAAGTAGAAGAAGCCTTGGGGGAATTAAATCAAGATGATAGTGCTGATGTAAGAAGCCTAAGTGCTGAAAATTTAAGCCAAGAAATTCAAGATGTAAAACCCGGCGAAGAAACAAAAATTGTTGAGGATGCACCGGTGATAAAAATAGTAGCAGTTATTTTGCGTACAGCTATTGAAGGCGGGGCTTCGGATATACATATTGAGTTTACAGGGGAAAAAGTGAAAGTCCGTTTTCGAGTGGATGGGACTCTTCATACTACGATAGTTTTGCCACCGAATGTTTATGGTGGAATAATTGCACGTATAAAAATTCTCTCTAAATTAAGACTCGATGAGAAACGCAAGCCTCAAGATGGATCCTTCAGTGCAAATATCGATGGACATAAGATTGATTTTCGTGTTTCCACTATGCCAGCGTATTATGGAGAAAAAGTTGTCATGCGTATTTTAGACTCTGAAAAAGGAGTGAAACCACTTAATCAATTAGGTTTATCGGAAATAAATTTAAATATGATTCAGGAGGCACTCAAGCGACCTTACGGCCTCATTTTAATTACTGGTCCTACTGGCTCTGGAAAATCTACTACACTTTATTCGATGATGAATGAGTTAGATAAAGAAAAAAGTAATATTGTTTCTCTGGAAGATCCAGTGGAATATCACATGCCGGATATAAACCAATCACAAATGATGCCAGAGATTGGTTATACATTTGCTTCAGGACTTCGCTCGATTCTTCGTCAAGACCCAGATATCATAATGGTAGGAGAAATTCGAGATAAAGAAACGGCTCAACTCGCAATTCAAGCTGCACTCACAGGACACCTCGTGCTTTCAACCTTACATACCAACGGGGCAATCGGAGCTATTCCTCGTCTTGTCGACATGGGAGTTGACCCATATCTAATTGCACCGACCCTGATTATGTCTATTGCTCAGCGTCTCGCAAGAATGACCTGCGCAACTTCAAAAAAACTTGTGCCCTTAGATGAAAGCATCAGAGTCCAAATCGAAGAGCAGTTGAAAGATTTAGCTCCAGAGTTTAGACCAGCAATAGGGAAAGAAATGTATGACACAGTTCCTTCTTCTGAATGTCCTTCTGGGACAAGGGGGCGAGTAGCAATCTTTGAAATGTTTAAAGTAGACAAAGAAATGCAAAGTGTAATTTTGAAAGACCCTACCAATGCTGCGATTTACAAACTTGCTCGCAGTAAAGGTATGCTCATGATGAGAGAGGATGCGATGTTTAAATCTATTCAAGGGTTAATTCCTTTCACCGAAGTCTATAACTTCAACAATGAGAATGAATAATTTTTTTATAAAAAGTTTTTCAACGTGGAGTTTTCCACAGGTATTTAACTTAAAGTCATTTTGTAGTATAATTACAGAGCCTAGTTGTTTAAAATAAAACTATGGAAGGTGAAAAAAAGAAAATTTTAATAGTTGATGATGATAGTTTTCTTTTGGACATGTATGCACTTAAGTTTAGCCAGAACAATTTTGAAGTTTATACGGCAAGTAGTGGTGTGCATGCATTAGAAAAACTTAAAGGTGGACTTGTTCCAGATCTTCTTCTGATTGATATTATTATGCCGGAAATGGATGGTTTTGAAGTTTTGGCGCAAATAAATATGCAAAAGCTATGTCCTCTTTGTATAAAAATAATTTTATCCAACAAGAGTGAACAGCGAGATGTGGAAGAAGGCAACAGGCTCGGAGTAGCAGGTTATATAGTGAAAGCAAATTTTACGCCTGCGGAAGTTATTGAGCAGGTAGTGAAAATTTTAGAAAAAAAAGTTGATTTTACAAAATAGTATTTATAATTTTAATTATATAATTTACCATGGATTATAAAAAAGAACTTGAAGACCTCGTTTTAAATGTTATCCATGAAAATGGCTCAGACTTGCACCTAGGTGCGGGAAGGTTGCCTGCAATTCGTGTATCTGGGGAGCTTATTTTTCTTACAAAACACGCAGTCTTAACTCAAGCAGATATTCTGGGTTTTCTCGGTGAAATTTTAGATAAAACAAAAGTTCAAAAATTTAAAGACGAACAAGAGGCTGATTTTTCTTATGATTTTCGAGGAGAAGCTCGACTTCGTGGGAATGCTTTTTTCCAAAAAGGTTTAATCAATTTAGTTTTTCGTTTAGTTCCCAAAGTTCAAACAATGAAAGAATTAAGTTTGCCTCCTATCTTGGCAGAACTTGCTCGTAAAAAACAAGGATTTTTCTTGGTAGTAGGTCCAGTTGGTCAAGGTAAATCAACTACTCTTTCTGCGATGATAAATGTCATTAACAATGAGCAAGCACGAAACATCATCACCATTGAAGATCCAATCGAGCATGTCTATACTGCCAATAAATCTATAATCAATCAAAGGGAAGTCGGTATTGATACTAAGGATTTTCATGTGGCTTTGAAAGAAGTTTTCCGTGAAGATGTAAACGTAATCATGGTTGGTGAAATGCGAACACCCGAAACTATTGCGACAGCGGTGACGGCGGCAGAGACAGGACACTTAGTATTTTCGACTCTTCATACGAACAATGCTTCTCAGACGATTGATAGAATCATCGATTCTTTCCCAGGGAATCAACAAGATCAAATTCGTTCCCAACTCGCGGCTTCTCTCCTTGGTATTTTCTCTCAGAGGCTTGTTCCTAGAATTGCAGGCGGACTTATCCCCGCTTATGAACTTCTTTTAAATAACAACGCTGTTTCGAATTTAATTCGTGAAAAAAGAACCCATGAAATTGATGTAGTCATTGAGACAGGAATGGAATCCGGCATGGTGGACTTGAACCATTCTTTGATTGAGCTTGTTCGAGCAGGGGAGATTTCGATCGAGAACGCTTATCAGTATTCGCTTAATCCAAAAGGGCTTGAGAGATTAATATAACTACGAGCTTAACGCCACACAATTTTATGTTATTTAAATATAAAGCAATTGATGATAAGGGAGTCAGTAAAGAAGGAGAAATAGATGCTCCCAATAATGATGTGGCTATTAGTGGACTTCAGAGAAGAGGTCTTGTCGTTATTTCTATTAAAGAAGAAGCTTTAGCAAAGTCTTTTTTCAAATTTTCTTTTTTTGAAAGGGTAAAACCAAAAGACGTAGTGATTCTTTCTCGTCAGATTTCTACTCTTTTTGAAGCACAAGTTTCAGCTTTAAAGGCATTTACGATGCTCGCAGTTAATACCGAAAATAAACTCCTTGGACAGAAGCTCACCGCGATCGGAGACGATCTACAGTCAGGAATTTCTATTTCTGGAGCGCTCTCTCATCATCCAGACGTGTTTTCAGATTTTTATGTAAATATGGTAAAGGTTGGTGAAGAAACAGGAAAATTAAACCAAGTATTTTTACACTTAGCAGAATATTTAGACCGTCAGTATTCGATTACTTCTAAAACCAGAAATGCTCTTATATATCCTGCTTTTGTTATTGTTACCTTTTTTGTGGTGATGACACTGATGTTCACCGTCGTTATTCCAAAACTTTCCTCTATTATCCTTGACTCTGGGCAAACAGTACCCTTCTTTACAAAGGTGGTTATTTTCGTTTCAGATATGTTTGTTAATTATGGTTTTTTTGCTTTGATTTTTGTTATTCTTTTAGGTGTTTGGGTTTGGAGACTGTCCACTACTGCAAAAGGTAAAGTGTATCTCGATGGATTGAAACTTTCTACTCCTGCTGTCGGGAACCTCTATAGAAAGCTTTATCTTTCTAGAATTACAGACAATTTAAACACAATGCTTTCTTCTGGTGTGCCTATTGTTCGGTCCATAGATATTACTGCAGAAGTTGTCGGTTCTTTAGTATATAAAGAATTACTTGTCGAAGTAGCAGATGATGTAAAGTCTGGCCTTGCTTTGTCGGCCGCTTTTGCGAAACACGGAGAACAAATTCCTGGAATTTTAGTTCAAATGGTAACAGTAGGAGAGGAGACAGGGTCCCTCGGAGCAATTTTAAAAACACTTACTGACTTTTATAGACGAGAAGTAGATGATGCTGTCGATACCTTAGTTGGTCTTATTGAGCCGATAATGATTGTAGTTTTAGGTTTAGGCGTAGGAATTCTTCTGGTTTCTGTTTTGATGCCGATTTACAATATGGCCGGGAGTATTAGTTAGTTTATAGCTATAAGTAGATGACTGTGGATAACTCTATTGCGTCTACAATATTATTGGTGTGATATAATAAGGGTATTAAAAATAAGTCGAAATTTTATTATAAATTATTAGCATTATTAGTAACTTGTCCCGAGCATAGCTTTGGATAAAAAAATTTTATTATGAAAATGAATTTAAAGAAAGGTTTTACATTGATTGAACTTTTGGTGGTCGTTGCGATCATCGGTATTCTTGCATCAGTTGTGTTGGCATCATTAAACACAGCACGTGCAAAAGGCGCAAATGCTGCAGTTAAAGCTAATATCTCAGGAATTCGTGCTGCGGCTGAATTATCCTATGATACAGGTAGTACATATGCCGGAGTTTGTGCAGCCGTTGCTACTGCTCTTGCAGCAGCCGATGCTGCTGGTGGAGGTGCTACATCTGCTGTTGCTGCTGTTAATAAATGTATTAACAATGCGACTGTATGGGCCGCAGCTGCTGGTCTAAAAGCAGTTGATGGTACATCTACTGCTTGGTGTGTTGATTCAACTGGTAAATCTATTGGTATAACAACCGCTCAATTTACAGCTATCTCACTTACTGGTCCTGTACTTTGTCCCTAAGACTAAAGGGCAAGGTATTTTTTGTTAAAGAGTTTTATAAAAAACCACCCAAATGGGTGGTTTTTGTTTTTATATATGTGATATAATATATAGAGTTTTTATTATTAATAATATTATTTTATGAATAAATTAAATTTAAAGAAAGGTTTTACATTGCTTGAACTTTTGGTGGTTATCGCAATAATTGGGATTCTTTCTGCGGTAATTTTTGCTGCATTGAATAGTGCTAGAAATAAGGGAGGAGACGCTGGAGTTAAATCAAATTTGCGAAATGCAATGTCTCAGGCCGAGATTTTTTATAATACTAATACGGCTGCTGCAAATACTTACACGAATGTTTGTACAAATGGTGTAGTTGGTACGGCTCAAGGAATTGGAGTACATGTATTGGCTGCTGCAAAGGCTAATGGTTATTCAAGCTATACCATGGATGGTACTGGTACACCTACAACTGCTACGTGTAATGATAATGCAACTGCTTGGGCTGCTGAAGTGCCTCTTAAGTCTTTGGGAGCTAACCAAACATGGTGTGTAGATAGTTTGGGAAAATCTAAGCAAGAAAACAATGCTACGATTGGAGCTGGCTATGCTTGTCCCTAATATTTTAAATTAAAATATATGATAACAACAATCACAATTATCTTTTTCGTTCTAGGACTTATCATTGGAAGTTTTTTGAATGTCGTTATTATTCGACTGAACACAGAGAGGACGCTAGGGGGGAGAAGTGGTTGTATGTCATGCGGGCACACTCTTTCTTGGTGTGAGCTTATTCCTGTTTTTAGTTTTCTATTTCTTGGTGGTAGATGTTTAAAGTGCAAGGCTAAAATTTCCATGCAATATCCACTTGTGGAACTTTTAACTGGTTTGATTTTTGCTGCTTTGTTTTTAAAGTTTCAAGATATATTTTTCTTAAATACTTTAGTTTTTAGTTTTACTTATGCTTATTATGCTGCGATATTCTCTCTACTTGTTGTTATTGCTGTATATGATCTTCGACATAAAATAATCCCTGATGTACTTTCTATTGTTTTAGGTGTTCTTGGTTTTATCGGTTTGTTCTTTATAAATACGAATGGGTATATTAGTTTTATTCTGCATCTACCCACACTTCTTAATTTTCTTTCAGGTCTGATAGTTGCAGCCCCATTTGCGTTTTTCTTTTTTGTTTCCCGTGGTGCTTGGATGGGTCTCGGGGATGCGAAGCTTGCCATTGGGTTAGGTTGGGTCCTTGGGCTTTCTCGTGCCGTCTCTGGAGTAGTCCTCGCTTTTTGGATTGGGGCCGCTGTCGGTATATTCCTTGTTCTATTTTCTAAAAATCATGGGATGAAAAGTGAAATTCCTTTCGCTCCATATTTAGTCTTGGGGACATTATTAGCATTTCTTTTTGAATTGCACCTTTTTGGAATTTAAAAAATGGGGGAAAAAGATAAAAAAATTCAAAGAAATAGAGGGATGACTTATGTAGAACTTATCGTTGTTCTTAGTATTTTTTCTGTCCTTTCTTCTGTTGCTATATTTAATTATAGTGGTTTTCAAGCAAGGGTTGATATTAAAAATCTAGCAAGTGATATTGCTATAAAAGTTGTCGAGGCGCAGAAATCAGCTCTTGCTGGGGTATTGCCACCGTCTGGATTTAATTTTATCCCAACTTGGAAGCCAAGTTACGGAGTTTATTTTGATATAACTACACAAAGCCAATTTGTTTATTTTGTGGATTTAAATAATTTTAATGGCTATGAACCATCTAATAATGAAACACTAGATACTATCTCAATCACAAAAAATAATACTATTTCTAGTCTGGAGGCTTGTTATGCAGTTCCTTGTGTTCCGACTTCTCTTAATAATTTAGCAATATATTTTTCTAGACCAAATTCTGGTGCAGTTATAAACACTACTCCTGTAGTTCCTGCTCCGTCTTATGTTCAAATTACTGCTCGTTCTCCTCAAGGGGCTTATTCTTTAATAAAACTTTATCCTTCAGGCAGAGTTGAGGTAAAATAATATTATGAAAATATTCTTTATTAAAAAAAATATTAAGAATAAAAATGGATATACTCTGATAGAAACAATGATATCTATTTCACTTTTTTTAATTATTGTTATGGAGGGGATGGGTGCACTTCTTAATGCAAATTTACTTCATCAGAAGTCACAAAATATGCGTTCAGTTGTGGATAATTTAAGTTTTGTAATGGAGGATATTTCTAGAAATTTAAGAACAGGGTACAGTTATCATTGCATAACTGGAGCAGATGATTTAACTAATCTAGGAGTAAAAAGTGGTAATAGTTGTTGGGGTATAGCATTCGATTACCAGGGTCACCAAGATGGACTTAATGACAAGTGGATATATGAGATTGTCTCGGAAAATAGAGGTGGAATTACCGTTTATTATATACGAAAGTCAATAAATAGCGGAGCAACTTGGGTTCAACTAACTCCTGATGAAATTGCTATTAATACTACAGCATCTAGTTTTACAATAACTGGGGCGGAACCACCAAATGCTGATGGAACAGGAGACCACCAACAGCCTTTTGTCACAATTAAATTAGTAGGTTCTATTACTTTAAAAAATATTGTCTCACCTTTTACTCTACAAACTTCTGTGTCACAGAGAGTAGTAGATATTTAAAATATAATGAAAAAATTTCTTAAAAAACATAACAAAAAAAATAAAGGTTTTACGCTCGTAGAAACGCTTGTTTCTATCTCGATTTTTACGATGTCAATTCTTGGTTTGCTGTTTGTTCTTTCTAATGGAATTTCTGATACTGGCTATGCTAAAAAGAAATTGGCCGCTTCATACTTGGCTCAAGAGGGCATTGAGTATGTTAGAAATCAACGGGATAATGCTGTCCTATATAATGCGACAAGTCCACAGGCAGGATGGGATAGTTTTAAAACACCAAGAGCGATATCTCTGCCTGTTTCCAGTTCTGATTTTACTGGATTTACTCGAGATATCACAATAGCAGGAGTGAGTGTAGACGAGGTAAAAGTTACCTCGACGGTTACATGGACACAAGGTTCTGGTAGTTTTAATATAGTTTTTACTGAGGAGTTATATAATTGGGTAGAATAGAATGAAGAAAAATAATTTACAAAAAAATAAAGGTTTCGTAATACTTTTTGCCGTTACCCTTGCAGCTATACTTTTATCAATTGCCCTCGGTGTCGGGAATATTGCCTTAAAAGAGATAAAGTTTGGAACATCAGCGAAAGATACGAATGATGCTTTTTTTGCGGCTGATGCGGGAGTTGAGTGTGCGAGAATTAATGATAAGTTTGGTGGAGTGGCGTTTAAAGATCCTCCAGCTTCTTCTGTTATACAATGTAACAATACTTCTATTAATGTAAATGTCACAAATGGAATATTACCAGTTTGGGATTTTGTAATATCTGGATTAGGAAATAATGGTAAAGGTTGTGCGAAGGTCAGTGTGGACAAGAGAATTTCTCCTAATACGACTGTTATTTCAAAAGGGTATAATAATGGAAGCGGGGTGGGGACTTGTAACCCAAGTTCGAATTCTACTGAACGTGAGCTCTCATCTACCTATGGAGGTGGAGTTATTACAGCTGTTACTTTAGCACCGATATTTGTTCGTTCTTCTGGAGTTAGTGGAACATCATTTAGTTTTGATATTGGTACTGCGGGTACAAATCGTTTGATTGTGATTATGGCAAGTAATGAAAGTAATGGAACAAATCTTACTAATGCAACTGTGGATGGGAAAAATTGTAATTTTGTTGTTACGGCTAATAATATAAATGGGACAGGAAATCATTCTGAGATGTGGTATTGTGACGAAGATAATCTAGGCTCTTCTAGTGGAGTGGTAACAGTTGCAATTTCTGGCGGAAGTTTAACGTGGGGAGTTCATGCGCATCTATATACTGGTGCTGGTCAGGCAGGACCTACTGATTTTGGTATAGATAACACTTCTACTCTTACAAGTACCACTACTGTGAATGGTATTGATGTTTTAGCTAATGGTTTAGTGGTCATGAGTGCAGCTAATGGAAGTAGCGGAACATACGACACATGGACGTCACCTCTAACAGAGCGTACTGATGGACCTAATCCTTCTAGTGCTGTTTTGGCGACCGCAAGTGATATTGAGATAACTTCACAGACAAATAAAACTTATATTGCAACAGCAAGCCTGTCTGCTAATCGAAGTACAGGGATTGTTGCTTCGTGGCCGGCACCTTAATTTAAATTTTAGTATGGAAAAAATTGAGGCGCAAAAAAGAATAAAGAAATTGCGAAGTGAAATCGCACGATTAAGAGATGCATATCATACAGAAGATGCACCTGATGTCACAGATGACGTATATGATTCTTTGAACAGGGAACTTAGAGAACTTGTAAAAAAGTATCCTGAATTTGAAGATTTAAATGCTCCTGAAAATAGAGTAGGTGGAAAAGCCCTTGCTAAATTTGTAAAAGTTGAACATAAAAATCGAATGCTTTCATTAAACGATGCTTTCAGTGAGGAGGAATTATTTGATTGGGAAAAAAGGATTATGAAACTTTTGCCCGCAAAGACAAAATTTGATTATTTTTGTGAAGTGAAGTTTGATGGTTTGGCTGTGTCACTAATTTATGAAAAGGGTATTTTAATGCGTGGAGCAACAAGGGGAGATGGTTTTATTGGCGAAGACATTACCGAGAACTTAAAAACTATTCATTCTATTCCTTTATCTTTACCCGAACCCTTTCCAGAATATTTAGAAGTGAGGGGAGAGGCTGTTATGTCTAAAAAGACATTTGAAAAGTTGAATTTAAATAATAAAAAAGAAGGCAAGACGCCTTTTGCAAATACGAGAAATGCTGCTGCTGGAAGCTTGCGTCAATTGGACCCTAAACTTTCTGCAGAAAGAAAATTGGATTTTTTTGCATACGACATAGCTTCCTCAGATGCTTTTACTCAGGATCTCCTGCTGCGCAACGTCGACCATTCGCAAAAGCATGCAGAGGAAGCTACTCACTCTAGTAAACACAAGTATCTAAAAAGTTTAGGTTTCAGAGTAGATGAGAATGAGGCAATTTGTAAAAATTTAAATGAGGTTATAAGTTTTATTAGAAAATTTGAAAAAATAAGACCTGATTTTCCTTATGGTACTGATGGAGTCGTGATATCTGTCGATGATTTAAAAAATCAGGATATTTTAGGTGTTGTCGGTAAAGCTCCACGTTATATGGCTGCTTTTAAATATCCGGCTGAGAGGGCGACCACAATAGTCAAAGATGTAAAAGTAAATGTTGGGCGCACGGGGGTGCTTACCCCACTAGCTTTTTTTGAGCCGACGCTTGTCGCAGGTTCTAGGGTGTCAAAAGCGACTCTTCACAATATGGATCAAATAGAGAGATTGGATTTAAGAATAGGAGACACTGTTGTCATAGAAAAAGCTGGGGATGTAATTCCAAAGGTTGTAGAAGTTTTAGTACGTATGCGTACAGGGAAAGAAAAGAAATTTAAAATGCCAGAAGTTTGTCCTGTGTGTGGTGCAAAAGTAGAAAAAAAGAATTCTGGCGGGAAAAGGACAGTCCTTAAGAGAGTTTCCCAAAGGACTGTCCTTAAAGAGCCAGAATTTTCTGTCGCATATTATTGTTCTAATCCAAAATGTTCTGCAAAAAATGAAAGGTATTTAGAACACTTTGTGTCTATCTTTGGAATTTATGAATTAGGTCCTAAAATTTTGCGACGTTTTAAAGACGAAGGTTTGATAACTGATGCAGCTGATATTTTTACTTTAGAAAAAGAAGACATAGCTCCTCTTGAACGTTTCGGTGAAAAGTCAGCTGATAATATAATTAATGAAATAGAAAAGAAGAAATATATAAGCCTTTCACATTTTCTTTGGGCTCTTGGGATCCTACATGTGGGGGAGGAGACAGCTCGAGACTTAGCGATACATTTTGGTACATTAGAAAAACTTCTTTTTTCCGCGAGGCAAGATTTAGCGGAGATAGATAGTATTGAAAATATCGGGCCCGCGGTCTCAAAGAGCGTCAGTGCTTTTTTAAAAGATAAAAATAATTTGTCTTTTATAAAAAAATTAGAGGAAAATGGAGTGGTTATAAAACAGGAAGAAAAGAAAAAAGCAGGAAAATTTACAGGATTTAATTTTGTTCTTACGGGAACTTTATCCTCAATGTCACGAGAAATAGCTAAAGAAAAGGTACTTGCTTTTGGGGGGAAGGTGGTTAGTTCTGTGTCAAAGAACACTTCTTACGTTGTGGCGGGGGAGGAAGCTGGTTCTAAGCTGGCAAATGCTCTTAAATTAGGCGTAAAAGTATTAAGTGAGAAAGATTTTTTAAATATGCTAGGATAGAGAGTGTCTTGGAGGCGTCGCATAGCGGTCTAGTGCGCAGACCTGGAAAGTCTGTGTGGGGAAACCCACCGAGAGTTCGAATCTCTCCGCCTCCGCCTTAAAAAGAAAAGCCCGAAAGGGCTTTTCTTTTTGCTGAGGCGAGCAAATAAACTGCTTTGTTTGCGTGAGAGATTCGAAAGACTTTTCTGTAATTTGTTTACAAATTTAGAAAAGTACCTGGCTATGTAATAGCCGAAAAGTGTACTCACGGTCTCTCCGCCTCCGCCAGAGTTGAATTCTATATCTTTGAAGTAGGAAGTGTTATAATATGCTTATTCTTATGGACAAGATAAAGAGAAAATTTAATGTATTAAATTTTGTTTTATTTTTATTTTTTATTTTAGCATTTGTTAATTTTTTCATAATACGTTCTTCTTTGGACAGTGAAAAAGAAACAAGTATTAATTTTATTTTATTAATTATAAACATAATCGTTGTTGGTCTAGGTGCTTTTTTTAGTTTTCTATTTGCTAGAAAAATAGAAGAATCGAAAGTAAAAGATGAAGCTATCTTGGAAAGTGTTGGTGATGGACTGATTGCTGTAGACAACAATAGAAAAATATTAGTCATAAACCAAGTAGCCATTGATATGCTTGGCTGGAATGGCAAGGATTTGGTCGGAAAAGAGGCGAGTCATCTCAATTTAGAAGATGAAAATGGTAAATTAGTACCATTTAACAAGCGCCCAACGGTCGTTGCTTTGGCGACTGGTAAAATTGTAAAGGTTATTTATTTTTTTGTCCGTAAAGATAAAAGGAGATTTCCAATGGCGATAACCGCTACACCGATTAAACTCAACGGAAAAACAATTGGAGTAATTAAAATAATGCGAGATGTAACTTATGAAAAAGAAATTGATAAAGTAAAAACAGAATTTGTTTCAATAATTAGTCATCAGCTTCGAGGTCCACTTTCTTCGGTTAAATTATATACGGAAATGATATTAAACGGTGATACAGGAGAAGTCACCCCAAAACAAAGAAAATATCTCGACGAAATATATCATGATAATTTATGGATGATAGAAATGGTTAATACTCTTTTAGATGTTTCTCGTCTTGAATTAGGAATATTTAAAATTGAGCCAAAGCCGACGGATATTATCGCACTTACAGAGAGTGTTATCAAAGAACAAGAATTTAAAATCAAGGATAAAAAACTTAAAGTTACTAAAAATTTTGATAAAAATATTTCAATTTTCTCGACTGACCCAAAGCTTCTTCACATGGTCCTGCAAAATTTACTTTCTAATGCGGTGGAATATACATCTTCAGAAAAAGAAATTGAATTTTCAGTTTCTTTAGATAATAAAAAATCTTTATATATTAAAATAGCTGACCATGGTTATGGAATACCAAAAAAACAACAGAACCAGATATTCACTAAGCTTTTCAGGGCTGATAATGTTAAATATAAAGGAATCGATGGTACTGGATTAGGTCTTTATATTGTAAAATCAATTGTGGAAAAGCTCAATGGAAAGATATGGTTTGAGTCGGAAGAAGATAAAGGGACTACTTTTTATATAACGCTTCCTTATTGTGACATTGAGGCAAAAAAGGAGCTTGGTCAAAATTGCTAGTATTTACTATTTATCTATATTATAATTAAAGAATGGCTAATGAATTTATTGCAAATAAAAAAATACTAGTTGTTGAAGCAATTGAGGATGATACCTTTCTTCGGGGGGTCATGGATGAAAAGCTTAAACTTGAAGGGTATAGCGTTCTTCAAGCAAGAGATGGGGAAGAGGGGTTGGAAATAGCACTCGCTAAGAAGCCTGACTTAGTTATCCTTGATATTGTTATGCCCAAGATGGACGGATTGACAGTAATGGAAAAGTTGCGTGCTCAAGGCGAATGGGGTAAAAATCTTCCAATTGTATTGTTTACGAACCTTAATGCCGACGATGAGAAGATAATCAAAGCAATTGAAAACAATCAACCTACCTACTATTTAGTAAAATCAAACAATACTATCAATGATTTAATCGAAAAAATCAAAGAACGACTTTCTAAGTAATATTTACATAATAAAAGTTACGCAATTTCAGCTTTAGGGTTAAAGGTGTAAAGGTAGTATAATTAAACAGTAAAGATATATAGAGGCTCCAGAAGTTCATGGTCTTTTTTTAGGGTCGTATATATTATTAACAATCTATTATTAAGTAATTATAAATAAATAATAACAAACTATATGAAAAATTTTAAAAAAAATGCAATTGTAATTATGTTAGCATTTGCTTTAGTTATCGGTTTTAGCTCATTAAATACTGTCCAAGCGGCAACTGCACCTTCTCTTGGCCTAGCGGCAACTTACGGTATTCTTTCAAGTACTTATACTAATACTGTAGCAGGAACTACTGTTACTGGAGATATTGGATTTACCACAGGTCCAGCAGTTGCTCCCGTGGGAGTACATGCTAATTATGGTTCTGGCGCCCCTTTTGCTACTGCTGGAATAGATCAAGGTAGTGCTTTAGCTAATCTCAATAGCCAAGCTTGTACTTTCACCTTTGCTAACGGAGCAATTGATCTTGCCACTGACGCTACACATGGTCCAATCGGAGTTTATACTCCCGGAGTTTACTGTACTGGAGCTCCCGGTGCTGCAACCATTGGAGCAGGCGGAATTACCTTAAATGGCGCAGGAACATATATCTTTAGAATTAACGGTGCACTTACTTCTGTCGCTAATTCAGTAGTGACATTGGCTGGTGGTGCATCAGCTTGTGATGTATTTTGGACACCAACTTCAGCCACGACACTCGGCGCAAACTCTATATTTAAAGGAACGGATATTGATGCTTCGGGTATTACCGTTGGTAATACTGTAAATTGGGTTGGAAGGGCTTTAGCTTTCGGCGGGACGGTCACAACCGATGTAGATAATATTTCTGTTCCATCTTGCTCAGTTCCTCCTCCAGTACCACCTGTTCCTCCTTCAATGGCTACTCTTCATGTAATTAAACAAGTAGTGAACAATAGCGGTGGTACTGCTGTTGCATCCGCCTTTAATTTACATTTGAAACTTTCAGGAACTGATGTTTCTGGAAGTCCTGCAGTTGGAACTGTGGCACCTGGAACTTCTTATACACTTGCTGCCGGTACATATACAGTAAGTGAAGACGCAAATAGTCTTCCTTATATACGAAGCTTTACTGGAGACTGTGATTCAAGTGGAAGCATTACGCTCGTAGGTGGTGATAACAAAACATGTACTCTTGTTAATGATGACATAGAGCCAGCCGTAATCGTGCCACCAGTAGTTACACCACCAGTTGTAGCACCAGCAGTCATAACTCCAGTAGTTGTAACTCCTCCACCAGTTGTGCCCAAATTACCTAAAACTGGTTTTGCTCCTAAAGAAGAAAATTCTTCATGGAATATAATAATTTCAGCTGGAATTTTGGGAATGATATTTGCATTCTATTTAGCTCGAAGAAAACAGACCAACTAGTAAACGTTTTTAGAATTATATGAATTTATCTAAAATATCATCGAAATGGTTAGTAGTTATTATTGTAGGAATTATATTTTCTGCTATAGTAATTTCATTTCTAACTTTTAGTCTACCAGTGAAGGATTCTTTTGCAGAAGCATCTTTTGTTAAAACACAGTCAGTTTTATCAGCGAAAGCAGATTTAGAATATTCATTTCGTTTGAAGATTCCAAAGATAAATGTAGATGCAACTGTAGAAAATTTAGGTCTTACTTTCGATGGTGCAATGGAGGTGCCGAAAGGTCCAGCTAACGCTGCTTGGTATAGTTTAGGAACTCCACCTGGGGACATAGGTAGTTCTGTTATCGACGGACACTCTGGGTGGAAAAATGGTATACCGGCAGTATTTGATAATTTATATAAATTAAAAAAAGGAGACAAAATATACGTTCAAGACAAGAAAGGGATAGTTACGACTTTTGTTGTACGAGAGAGTCGCAAATATAATCCAAATGCAGACGCAACAGGAGTATTTACCTCGAGTGACGGTAAAGCACATTTGAATCTTATCACTTGTACGGGTCTATGGAATAAAATTTGGAAAAGTCACTCAGAGAGACTTGTAGTTTTTGCTGATAAAGAGCTAAAATAGTAGATGAAAAAAATTGTCGTTCTCAATAAGAAAGAAGGTGAGACACCCCTTGAGGCGTTAAAGAATTTTCGTCTAAAACATAAAGAATATAAAGATGTAAAGATGACCTATGCAGGCAGGCTAGACCCAATGGCAAGTGGGGCACTCCTTATACTTCTCGGCGAAGAAACAAAAAATAAAGAAAAGTATTTAGCCTTAGAAAAAGAATATACTTTTGAAGTTCTTTTTGGTTTTGCGACAGATACGTATGATACCTTGGGTAAAGTTATAGCTAGGCAAGATCTAGCAAAAGAAATAAGAAAAAATGAATTAAAGAAGGAAATAAAAAATAATATAAAAAGTTTTCTCGGAGAAAATAATCAAAAGTATCCAGTTTATTCTTCTAAAACAGTAAAAGGGAAACCTTTATTTATGTATGCTCGAGCTGGGGAGGAGGTAGAAATTCCTGATAGAAAGATTTTTATTAAAAAATTTAAATTAGAAAAAATAAGAGAAATAGATAATAAAAAATTATTTAAAAATGTTGAAAAAAGGATAAAAAAAGTAAAAGGTGATTTTAGGCAGGTTGAGATTATAAAAATTTGGAAAAAAGAATTACTGCTCCCAAACAAATTTTTTATAGGCAGTTTTAAAACAAAATGTAGCAGTGGCACCTATGTGAGAGTGATTGCAAATTCTCTTGGAGAGAAAATGGATATTCCGGCCTTAGCTTTTTCTATAAAAAGGACAAAAATTGGTAAATATGTGATATAGTTAAAAAGCGAAATTATATGTTAAATATAGATAAAATAAGAGCAGATTTCAATATTTTAAGCTCAAAAGATCAAACGAAATCAATCTATTTAGACAGTGCTTGTATGAGTTTAAAGCCTAAAGTCGTCATCGAGGTAATGAATGATTATTATCTTAATTATCCTGCTTGCGCTGGCAGAAGTTCTCATAAATTAGGTGACAAAGTTACAAAAAAAATAAAAGAAAGTAGGCAGATTATTTCAAAATTTATAAATGCAAATAGTGAAAATGAAATAATTTTTATACGTAATACGACAGAAGGGATAAATTTGCTTGCAAATTCTCTAGGTTTAAAAAAGGGTGATGTTGTTTTGATCTCTGACAAAGAACATAACTCAAATTTAATACCATGGCTACTTTTACGAGATAGGGTAGGTATTATCGTAAAAATAATTCCTTCTAATGAGGACGGGAGTTTTAATTTGGATAATTTTAGTAAATTAATTTCTAGTGTGAAGTTAGTTTCAATAGTTCATACTTCGAACTTAGATGGAGGAACAAATCCCGCAAAAGAAATAATAGAAATTGCACATAAAAATAATGCTTTAGTATTTTTAGATGCAGCGCAGAGTATTCCTCATCAGAAAATCGATGTTAGGGATTTAGATGTTGATTTCTTGGCGTTTTCTGGACACAAAATGCTCGGGCCCACTGGAACTGGAGTTTTTTATGGTAAATATAAATTATTAGAAAAATTAGAACCCTTTATGGTGGGTGGAGATACGGTAGAATTTTCTACTTATGATAGTTATAAAATGTTAGAAGCGCCAGATAAATTTGAAGCTGGGCTCCAGGATTATGCTGGAATTATTGGACTAGGGGAAGCAGTGAAATATCTAAGCAAATTTAATTATGAAGACATAAAAGAACATGAACTAAAATTAAATACTTATATCACAGAAGAATTACAAAAAATTCCACAAATAAAAATTATTGGACCAAAAAGTGCAAGGGATCGTTCTGGAATTATTAATTTTTATATAGTCGATACTGATATGCATAAGTTCGCAATAATGCTCGACGAAATGGCAAATATTTCTATTCGTTCTGGACAGCACTGCGTACACTCTTATTTCAAGGATAAGAAGATTTATAATTCTGCTCGTGTTTCTTTTTATATATATAATACGATGGAAGATGCAGAAACATTTATTACTAATTTAAATAAAATATTAAAAATATTATAAATTTATGGCTTGCCTACTCGCTTTAATTATATTCGGAATAATGGGAATATTTAGTGCTTCACATCGTGCTCTTGCGAAGGAAGCCTTCAGCTGTGTTTTTAAAAGAGTGACTTTTCGTCCATGTGATACTGGTTTTAAAGAAAAAATAAAAGGGAAAATTTTATCAAAATTAATTGATCGGTCAGTTTTCTTGGCAAAAATGGTGAATAAACATTATGAAATATTGTCTTGGGTATTTTTCATTTTAATGTTGGGTAGTACTGTGTGGGTTTTACAAGGTGGATATAATTTTTATGTTTATGGAAGCTGTAATGGACTCAATGCTAGTGGATTTTGTGCTTTTGATCCAAGTGGGGAAAACAATAAAGTGACAGCATTAGGAGATAGCTCTACCTGTGGTACAGTCCAAAAGATAGAAAAAAATTTAACACTAAAAAACACAGACCTTTCTAGTTTTCCAATCCAAAAAAATGGAGGTGAAGACACTGTTGTTTTCGTCGGTTGTTATGCTTGCGATTACAGTCGGAAAGCTTACCCTGATATTCTAAAATTGATAAAAGATAAACAAGCAAACTTTATTTTCGCTCATTATCCTGCGAAGGGGGACACAACCTTTTTAGCAAATATCGGATATTGCGTTAATAAAGATTATCCCGAAAAATATTGGGACCTAAATAATTATTTATTTACCGCAGATAAAAATTTTGTCCTTAATAAAGAAAATGTAGATACAATTCTTACTAGTTTTAACCTTGATGTGAAAAAGGTAAATATTTGTGCTAATAGCTCAGAAACAAAAAAAGTTATAGATAATCAAATTATTGAGCTAAATAAAACGAATTTATATGGCACTCCTACTATCTTCATAAATAATAAAGCTTTTGTGGGGCCAAAACCTTTAAGAGTTTATAAGAGTGCTATAAATAAATACATATTCTTCTAGATGCAAATGAATCCCGTTAGAAGTCGCTCTGTTTATTAAGGTTAAGAAAAATGATATAATAGTTTATAGTTATATAGTCGTTATTATTAATTTAATCTACGGAAATCTAAAGATTTCCTACTTCTAACGGGATGAAAGGATACAATGCAAATATAGAGAAAGATACAATAGAGAATACAAATTTTCGTAAAGTTTTATACACTGGAAAACACTGCCAACTAGTTTTGATGAGTTTGAAACCAAATGAAGAAATTGGTATGGAAGTTCATACTGACAATGACCAGTTTTTCCGTTTTGAAAAAGGGGAAGGGAAATGTATTATCGATGGGAATGAATATATTCTCACTGATGGTTCAGTGATTATTGTTCCATCTGGGGCAGAACATAATATCATTAATACTTCTAGCACAGATGACCTGAAGCTTTATACTATCTATTCTCCAGCTCACCACAAAGATGGCATTGTGAGAGCTACAAAAGCCGAGGCTGAAACCGACGGTCCAGAGTTTGATGGTGTGACAACTGAGTAAAAGACAAAAACATAAAAAAGTAGTAAAATAGGGAAATGATATTTTCGGCAATCGTAACGATAATAGGTCTTTCTCTTTTTGAGACTATTTCTTCAGTAGATAATGCAATCATCAATGCAGAAGTTCTTTCTACGATGGGGGAGAAAGCCAGAAAATGGTTTTTAACCTGGGGTATACTTGTGGCTGTTTTTGTTGTCCGAGGACTCCTTCCCTTTATAATAATTTGGGCTTGTAATCCAACTCTTTCAATTTTCCAAATTTTATCTGCTGCTTGGTCTTCTGACCCACTTGTTCAGGAGTCTATTCATAAATCGGCTCCCATTTTACTTGTGGCGGGTGGAGTATTTCTTTTGTTTTTATTTTTACATTGGCTATTTCTTGAAGACAAGAAAATGGGGTTACCAAGAGCAGAAAAATTCTTTATGGCAAAAGGGGTTTGGTTTTATGCAGTTGTTTCAGTATTGCTTTCAGTGATATCCTGGTTTGCGCTAAAAGAAAATAATTTAATGGCTTTCGGAGCGGTGGTGGGTTCAAGTTTGTTTTTTATCACCCACGGTTTTAAGCAAAATGCAGAAGAGGAAGAAAGGAGGCTTCTAGGCAGCGCACGTTCAGATTTAAGTAAACTTTTTTTTCTAGAAATAATTGATACAACTTTTTCTATTGATGGGGTATTGGGTGCTTTTGCTTTCACGCTTTCCGTGCCACTTATTTTAATTGGGAATGGATTAGGTGCTCTTTTAGTGCGACAACTTACCATCAGTAACATAGAACGAATTAAAAAATATGTTTATTTAAAAAATGGCGCAATGTATTCTATCTTAGTTCTTGGAGTTATTATGATATTGCATAGTTTTGGTTTTAAGATTCCAGAATACCTTTCGCCACTTTCTACTTTTATAATAATTGGATTTTTCTTTTGGAAGTCCAAAATGCACATTAAACTTAATTTAATTAATTAATGAAAGATCTAGAGAAAAACTTTGCAGAAGAATGTGGGAAGTTAAATAAAGCCCAAAAAGAAGCTGTGAGTATTGTAGATGGTCCAGTGATGGTGGTAGCGGGGCCAGGTACAGGGAAAACAAAAATATTAACACTCAATATAGCCAATATTTTAAATAAAACTGATGCAGCTCCTGAGAGTATTTTAGCACTTACTTATACTACGGCTGGTGTTATCTCTATGAGGGAAAGGCTCCTTGAAGTTATTGGAGACAGGGCTTACAGAGTAAATATCTATACTTTTCATGCATTTTGTGAGCACATCATAAAAGAGTTTTCTTTTTATTTTGAAGAACTTGAGGGTGCACGAGTTATCGGAGATTTGGAAAGAGTAGAAATAATTGAAACAATAATCAAAAAAAATAAATTTAAGAATTTGGTATCTTTTCATGATGAGTTTTCTTTTTTAAATAAAATAGTTGATGGAATGCTTGCAATAAAAAAGGAAGGAATTTCTCCTGAAGAGTTTATTTTAAGTTTACCTAAATGGAAACACGACCTTCTCTCCGATGAAGATTTATATTATAAGAAAAACTTCGGTGAATATAAAAAAGGAGATATTAAGCCTGCTGAAGAAGAAAAGATAAATAAAAAAATTAAAAAAGCGGAAGAGCTCGGAGAAATATTCACACTTTACCAAGACGAGATAAAGAAAAGGGGACTGTACGATTTTTCAGATATGATACTTTCTGTGAGAGAGGAGACTTCAAAAAATAAAGATTTAAAAGCAGATGTGCAGGAAAAATATCAATATATTCTTGTTGATGAACATCAGGATACTAATGAAGGGCAGAATACCTTAGTGGAGCTTTTAACTGATGCACCACACTTAAATCAAAAACCAAATTTATTTACTGTGGGAGATGAAAAACAGTCTATTTATCGGTTTCAAGGTGCAAGTGAAGAAACCTTTTCTCATTTCAAGAGTCTCTATAGAGATATTCATTTTGTTACTCTTATTGAGAATTATCGTTCGGCGCAGAATATCCTGGATGCGGCTCATAGTCTCATCATTAAAACAAAAGGACTAGAGGAAAGTGCTCGTCTTCATTCAAATATTAAAGAAAATGAGAAAATAGATGTTCGTGAATTTTCCAATTATAAATTTGAGCTTTTGTGTGTAGCGCAAGAAATTAAAATTAAAATCAAAGAAGGAGTTCCTCCTAGTGAGATAGCCGTGCTTTATCGGGCAAATAAAAATGTCTCTGACATAAAGACGATTTTTGAATTTTTTAAGATACCTTATACAATCTTTTCAAAGGATAAAATCCTTGAGGATGCGAATATTAGAAATCTAATTAATATTTTGAAAGTTATTCATAATTTAAATGATGATCATCATTTAGGAAAAGTTTTTTTTACTAAATTTTTGAATCTCGATGCTTATGATTCAGTTCTTATTCTAGATAAGTATAGATCTTTCCATAAAGAAGAAAAAAAGCATCTTTTTGCCATTATTGAAGATAAAACACTATTAAAAGAAATAGGTGTTAAAAATTCAGAAGAATTTTTGATTTTAGCAAAAATTATCAAGGAACTAAAAATTGAATCAAATAATCAAACTTTTTCTGATTTCTTTAAAATTTTCTTGGATAAGATAGGGTATATAAAATATATGCTTTCTTCTAGCGATAGCCGTCTTCAGTTTATAAAACTAGACAAGCTTTTGGACGAAATAAAAAGACAGGAACAAACAAAAAAAGGATATTGCCTTACAGATTTTATTTATTTTGTTGACTCATTTGCTAAATATAATTTAGATATTAAGAGTACTGACCCTGAAATTGTTGAGGGAGTATCTTTAATGACTGCTCATGGCTCAAAAGGAAGAGAGTTTGAACAAGTATATATAATAAATGCTACTCGCAAGTCTTGGGAGTCTAGGCGGGGCGGGGGGAACAGTATTAGTCTGCCTATTTACCAATATGATGGTAATATCGAGGACGAGAGGCGTTTATTTTATGTTGCAATGACACGAGCAAAAAAAAGTTTGTTCATCTCTTTTGCTCGCACAGATAATGACGGTAAAGAGCATGAAGAATCAGAATTTGTGAAAGAGATTGATGCGTCCTTTAAAAAAGAAGAAAAAATGAATGAGTTTGAAGAAAAAAATATTGATAAATTAGCTGAATTTTTGAATTCTGAAAAACAAGTAGCCACTTTGTTTGAGGAAAAATATTTGCAGGATCTTTTCTTCAAAAGGGGGCTCAATGTATCTGCTTTAAATAATTATTTAGATTGCCCACAAAAATATCTTTATAAAAGTCTTCTTCGAATTCCAGACTTATATTCTCCAAGTCTAAAGTTTGGAAGTATTATAGATTATGCCTTGAATAATTTTTTTGAAAAATCTAAAAAGGAAACAAAGATTTTACCAAAATTTGTTCTTTTGGAAGAATTTGAAAAAGGGTTAAGAAAATATAATCTTCCTGAGGAAGATGAAGAAAAGTTCAGAAAAAGAGGAGGGGAAGCACTGAATGATTATTACGATGAATATTCAAATAAATGGAATCCAGAAGTGGAAACACAATTTCATATTGAGAGAAATTTTGAACTAAATAATAAAAAAATTCTAAAGATTAGTGGTACTTTAGATAAAGTGGAATATGTAGATGGTTTTTCTTCTCCCACTATAAATGTGATTGATCATAAGACCGGAAAATCTTTTTCAGAGAAAACAAAAGAACAAAAAGCCAACTATGAAAGGCAACTTGAATTTTACACACTACTGCTTAAGGATTATGAAAAAAAAGATTTCAAAATCAATAAAAGTGTTCTTGATTTTGTGGAGAAAAATAAAAAAGGAGAATTTGAACAATATTTTCTTGATATTACAAAAGAACATCTAGATAAATTGCAGGAGGAGATAAACACCTGTGCAAATGAAGTCTTGTCTATGGAATTTCTTAAAAAAGGATGCAATAAAAAGGATTGTGAATGGTGCCATATTATAAATTAGGATAGTAGGAAGAGCGAAAGTAATTTGTTATAATTTATTTGTTATTATAAGTTTAAAATAATATTTATATGCCATTTATAGAAATACACGGAAAAAAGGTACATGTCGAAGAAGGAAGTCATTCTGCGCAGCATGCAGTTGAATTTTTAACAAAGCATCATGAGGATGCGAAGGCTTTTTTTGCTGCTGCTCATCATGATCATTTAAACGGCGTAGCCCATTTTGAAACTAATCGTCCATCAGGCTATCATGGGAGTACTGAGTTTACCTTAATTCACAATGGTGATGGTACATATAATCTAAGAAAAAAAGGGTATCATCTCCTCTAGAACAAATTCGGTCCATTATCTAGCCAACCTAAATACAGGCCTAAAGAAAGGAAAATGACTAGCAAGGCAATTAAAATCCATAGATATTTCTGCATTAATAGATTATAACAAATATTTTATATGTCCGACATTGTTATCCATAACATAAACGTATCATATGACGAAAGTCATGAAAGGGTAAGAAATTTTGTCGAATATCTACAAGGCGAAGACAGAAAAGATGAAATGAAGGCTTATTATGAAGAAGCCCGACGGAGTGAAAATGGGAAACTCCATTTGAGTGATAAGATGAATAATGAGTTTACTCTAATTTGCCAAGAAAATCATATTTGTTTTTTGAGATTGAGGGGAATGTAAGAAAGTAAATAAACAATGTATTTTAACGGATTATTCCGTCGAAAACTTTTGTAGTTTCTTCTTCAATTTTTTTATGAATAGTATCTATTTCAGCTGATGTTAAAGTTCTGTCGAGTGAACGATAAGTTATTCGAAAAGCATAGCTTATTTTTCCAACGCCGAATTTTTCTGTATTTTCATATTTGTCTAGAAGTTTTACTTCTTCGGCTAAATCCGGAGCATTTTCTCTAACTAAATCGAAATAATCGTTTGGGATAAATGTATTTGGAACAATAAAAGAAATATCGCGGATGATGGGCGGGTATTTACTAACTTCGACAAATTTTTTTCCAAGTTTTAGTTGTTTAATTACGCGTTCATCCTCTGACCAGAGTAAACGAATGTCAGGTAAGTCCATACTGATGATTGCTAGACGTTCTAGTCCGAAACCGAAAGCCCAGTTACTCCATTCTTCTGGGTTGAGTCCAAGATTTTTTATGATTGTATCGGTCATGATTCCGCAACCGAGGACTTCTATCCATCTGCCAGCAATTTCAACTTCCATTTCAAGAGATGGATCCGTATAAGGGAAAGTGTCTTTATTAAATCTATATTTTATGTCAGGCCCGAATACTGCTTTTGCAATATCAGCTAAAACTATTTGCAAATCTTCGATGCCGATAGTTTTTTTACTTTTTGGAATTAAAAATCCACCATCTATTTGATGGAAGACATTCATGTGGTTGCGGTCAATTTCATCTTTTCTATATACTTTTCCAAAAGAGAAAAATCCAACCGCTTCACCACGAGCCATTTTTTCTTTTACTTCAGGTTGATTTAAATAGTAATACCACATCACCGTTGTATGTGGGCGTAAGATATTTGTGTCATCAATAAAATAGGTATCAGAATGTGAACGAGCTGGATGATCCGGTGCAAAATTATATAAATCAAAAGTTACATCCACTGGGACTATCTCAGGACTTTTTACGGTATCAAAATCTTTAAAGTCTGGTTGAGATAAAATTCTATGAACTATTTCGTAAATAGGGGAAGCAGGATTGCGGGATAGGTCGGGCATAGATAGATAGCGCTTCATTCGAAGGGCTTCGGTATCAGTCCTATTTTCTAGCTTAGTAAGTAATTCCTTTTCTCCTGGTAATTTAATATCGTAATTGTTACTCATTGACTAAATATAAAGAAAAACAGCTTAAAAGTAAAGGTTTTTATGTGAAAAAAGGGCTGGTATTTAATATTATTTTTTGCTATAATTACTGTCAGTAGACAGCGTCGCGCCTCAATGGACAATTGCGTGACGTGATTCTGCAGAATCAATATGGCAAAAGAGAAAGCAAAAGAGGAGACTTCAAAAGGGCATCATTATGATGCCTCTGACATTTCTGTCCTAGAGGGGCTAGAACCCGTCAGGCGCCGTCCCGGTATGTATATTGGTACAACTGGCCCTGAAGGATTACATCACCTGGTATGGGAGATTTTCGACAATTCACGTGATGAAGCGATGGGTGGTTTTTGTAATGATATTGAAATAGTCCTTCTCCCTAATAATCGTATTCGGGTAGCAGACAATGGCCGAGGTATACCTGTAGATATTCATAAAAAGACGAAAGTTTCTGCTCTGGAAACCGTTATGACCACACTTCACGCTGGAGGAAAATTCGGAGGAGAAGGGTATAAAGTTTCCGGAGGTCTTCATGGAGTTGGAGCATCTGTGGTAAATGCGCTCTCTATTTATTGTAAAGCAGAAGTCCATAAGGATGGTGCAAAATATGTTCAAGAATATTCTCAAGGAAAGAAAAAGTCTGCAGTTAAAAAAGTTGGTAATTCAAAACTTCACGGTACAGTTATTACTTTTGAGCCCGATGAAGCAATTTTCGGTAAAATTGTTTTTGATTTAAACACAGTAGTTAACCATATTCGTCAGCAAGCATATCTTGTAAAAGAATTAAAAATTTTAATTATTGACGCCCGTGAGGCTGAAGGGAAAGTAGATGCAAGTGATGTATTTTATTTTAGAGAGCTTGGATTAGAACTACCTTCCGTTGCTTTTTATTTCGAGGGTGGGCTTGTTTCTCTTGTAAAATATTACAACAAATTTCAGAAACCAATTCAAAGTAATATTTTTTATGTTGAAAAAGAATTGGATAATGTCGGCGTTGAGATAGCCTTACAATATGTAGATGATATTACCGATAGAATTTTTCCTTTTGCGAACAATATTTATACTGGAGAAGGTGGAACCCATGTGACTGGTTTTAAAACAGCTCTTACTCGAACCCTCAATACTTACTGTAAAAAGAATGAAATGATGAAAGAGTCTGAAGGTGGATTTACGGGAGACGATGTTTTGGAAGGTTTGACTGCAGTTATTTCCGTGAAACTTCGAGAAATACAGTTTGAAGGACAGACGAAAGCAAAACTAGGAAGTATGGAAGCTCAGGGTGCTGTGGCGACAGTTTTCGGAGAAGCTTTTGCTGCTTTCTTAGAGGAAAATCCTGACGAAGCGAAAGGGATAATAAATAAATCAATCCTTGCCCTCAAGGCACGTAAGGCAGCGAAAGCAGCAAAAGATTCTGTGCTCCGTAAGGGTGCCTTAGAAGGAATGACTCTTCCGGGTAAGCTTGCAGACTGTCAAAGTAAAAATGCTTCTGAGTCGGAGCTATTCCTCGTGGAGGGAGATTCCGCAGGAGGTTCAGCAAAACAAGGACGAGATAGGCGTACACAGGCAATACTTCCACTTCGTGGAAAAATTCTAAATGTGGAACGCGCACGTATAGATAAAATGCTTGCTTCAAAAGAAGTTAAATCTCTCATTATTGCGATGGGTACTTCTATTGGAGATACTTTTGATTTAGATAAAATGCGTTACCATAAAATAATCATTGCGACAGATGCTGACGTGGACGGTTCACATATTCGAACCTTACTCCTTACCCTTTTCTTTAGATATTTCAGACAAGTCGTTGAGGCAGGATATATTTATATTGCTCAGCCACCACTTTATAAAATAAAAAAAGGCAAAGAAATTTTTTATGCATATACCGATGATGAAAAAGTAAAAATTATTGGTAAGAATGCTGATGCAAGTGATATAGAGGAAGTAGTAGAAGGGGAAGAGTCGCAAGAAGAGGAGACACCAGAAGAAGTGACAAAAAAATCAAACAAAATTCATATTCAACGCTTTAAAGGTCTCGGAGAAATGAACCCAGAAGAACTCTGGGAAACTACTATGGATCCACAACATCGTATATTAAAGAGAGTAGATATTTCTGATGCAGAAGAAGCTAATAAAATCTTCGATATTCTCATGGGCTCCGAAGTCCCTCCTCGTAAATCATTCATCCAATCTAATGCAAAATTAGCAGAGATTGATATCTAATGGAATTTAGTGAAATAACAAAAAAATATTGGAAAGAAGAAGACTGGCAAGATTTAGAAAAAGCAGAAAAAATTTCTGACTTATATGTAATTGCAGAGAGGATTTTTGGTCGTATGAATAAACCATTTATCCAAGTTTGTGGTCCAATTGGCACTGGAGGACTTGGTTCGGTGGAGGCTAATTTAGATGCTTTTAATGAGGTGATAAAAGATTTACTAAATCAGGGTTTAAATGTATTTGATCAGATGCCTTTTGAGGGGCCAATCCAGAAGCTTAAAAAGAAGTTAGCAATAAATGGCGAATATTTAGATAGCATTTTAACTGATTTTTATTTACCCATTTTCGAATCTGGAATGGTTTCAGCCTTTTATTTTATGCCTAATTGGCAAACATCTTTTGGGTCAAAATGGGAACATGAAGAAGCCAAAAAACTCGGTATAAAAATAGTTTACCTTTAATTTTATTTTTTACTTTTTATTTCTTCTAAGAACTTCGAGAGAAGTTCTTCTTTTGAAATTTGGCCGAGTTGACCAGCGCCTGCCTGCGCAGGCAGGTCACGGGACTCCAGAGTGACTTTTTTAGCTTCGATTTCTTTATCACCGATAACTACCCAGTAAGGCATTTTATTGTTTTTAGCATCACGAACTTTTCCACCAAGGTTGCCATCACTGTCATCTAATTCTGCACGAATGCCGTTCTCTTTTAATAGATTGAAAATTTCCTTTGCATATTCATTATGATTTTCTCGCACTGGGATTACTTTTACTTGTACAGGTGAAAGCCAGAGAGGGAAGGCGCCTGCATAGTGTTCTATTAATATTCCCATAAACCTATCAGGGGAACCGATGATTGCACGGTGTATCATGACTGGAGTTTTTTCTTTACCGTCACTGTCCATATACGTTAATTTAAATCTCTGTGGCATGATTAAATCAAGTTGAATTGTAGAAATCTGCCACTCCCTACCCAAAGAATCCTTTGTGATTATATCCATTTTAGGTCCATATATTGCAGCTTCACCTACAGCTTTTTCGTATTCAATTTTATTATCATTCAATATATCTTCAAGAAGTTTTTGAGATTGTTCCCATACTTCAGGGCTGCCTAGATATTTTTCTGGCTTTTCTGGATCCCAAAGAGAAAGCCTAACCTTGTAGTCCATTTTGTAAATATCAAGAGCTTTTTTGACTACCACTAGCACACTTTCAAATTCATTCTTAATTTGATCTTCTCTGCAGAATGTGTGACCGTCATCTTGGGCAAAGCATCGTAATCTTGTTAAACCACTTAATTCTCCTGGTCTTTCGTCTCTATATAAATTCGCAAAGTCAGAATATCTAATAGGTAAATCACGATAACTTCTTGGCCTAGAAGCATAGATTTGAGTGTGCTGCGGGCAGTTCATTGGTTTCAAGAAGAAATCTTCTTCACTGTATTGTGATCGGACAGTAAGCATGTCCTCTTTATATTTGTCATAGTGGCCAGATATTTTAAATAACTCTGCTTTGTTAAAGTTTGGGGTATGAACTTCTCCAAAACCAAGTTCCATATTCAACTCTCTAGAAAAATTAATGATTGCATTGCGTATTATGTTTCCTTTTGGGGTAAACATTGGCATTCCACTTCCAATTAAATCAGAAAATACGAGCAAATCTTGTTCTTTGGCTATTTTTCTGTGGTCTCTCTTTATCGCTTCCTCACGTTGCGTTACATAAGCATCCAATTCATCTTTTGTTTCGAAAGCGAGGCCGTATATACGAGTGAGCATTTTATTTTTTTCATCTCCACGCCAATATGCTCCAGCGACACGGTCGAGTTTGAAAGATTCAGGATCTATTTCTACGCTAGGGTGTTCTAGGTGTCCACCACGACATAAGTCAGTAAACCCTCCACAAGTATAAGTAGTGATTTTTTCTCCACGCTCTGCAATCTCATTTATCAATTCAGTTTTATATTCATTTTTGCCGAAGAATTTAAGAGCTTCTTCTTTAGTTACTTCTTTATGTTCCCAGTCTGTCCATTTGGGTAAAATCTTACGCATTCTATCTTCAATTTTTTTTAAATCAGTATCAGCTACTTTTGCACCAAGAAAATCAATATCATAATAAAATCCATTGTCTACATCAGGCCCGAGAGTGAGCTTAATATTATCAAATTTATATATTTCCCCGACAGCGGCTGCCGTTAAGTGGGCTAAGGTATGCCTTAAATTATGTAGTTTTTCATTTTTTTCCATTAGCTTAAATATATCAACTTTTTTCTTTTTTTGCTAGTAACAATGGTCCTACTCTTTGCTTTTAATATCAAATATGCTAATATGTTTAGATTATGGTAGTACGAATGAGACATACAAAATCGCATACGAAAAATAGACGCTCTCACCATGCGCTCGAGAGTACTAGTTTTTCTAAGTGTGAAAATTGCACAGCTTTAAAGAGACGACACACTGTCTGTTCCGCTTGTGGTTTTTACCGCGGTAAAAAAGTTCTAGATTTAATCAAAAAGACTGAAAAGAAGCAAAAGAAAGCTAAAGCAAAGAAGGCAGAAGCAAATAAGTAATTATGATGCATGGTCCTTCACGCAGTACGCTCGGGATGCTCATAAATTATTCAAAATTTTACTCGCTCCGTTCATTAATTTATGGCAAATAGGCACCTTTCAAGATCAATAGTGCTCCAAACACTTTTTGAGTGGGACTTCCTGCCAGTGCAGGCAGGCTTGCCCAATGACAAAAAAAGCACTAATCCTACAACTGAGGAAATAAAAGACGTATTAAAGAGAAATTTGAAAGAATTTGCTCCTGGTCACGAGGACGAGGCTTTTGTGTTTTCGCTTATTGAACAAGTATTGAAAAAGCGCGCGGTGATTGATGAAATTATAGAAAAAGCTGCCCCCGATTGGCCTCTAGATAAGATTTCAATTATTGATAGAAATATTTTGAGAATTGGTTTAGCGGAACTTATTTTTGGTGACAGAAGTGAGGTGCCTCCCAAAGTGGCAATAAATGAAGCTATCGAATTAGCAAAAACATTTGGCGGAGAAAATTCTAGTAAATTTGTGAACGGTGTCTTGGGCGCAGTCTATAAAGAAATAGGGGAACCTGGGAAAGAACAAATTAGTAAAAAGAAAAAGTTAGAGGAGCCCGTAGACATTACGAAATTGCCAGTCGAGAGCCTGGGCGGAGCATTGGTGTATGGAAGGAGAGACAACAAAGACGATGGGGATATTTTGTTTGCTTTTGTTCACGATGTTTTCGGTTACTGGACCTTATCTAAAGGAAAAATAGAGGCAGGAGAAGATGTAAAAGAAGGCACCATTAAAGCAATTAAAAAAGAGATAGGACTTGATATTGAGATAGAAGAAAAGTTAGGGGAGAATGAATACGTCGCTTCCCATCCAGAAAAAGGAAAAAGTTTAAAAAAAGTAGTTTATTTTTTGGCAAAGAGCGAACATAAAGAGCTTGAGCTTGAAAAGTCCGGTGGACTTGATGGAGCAAGGTGGTTTGCCCTTCCTGCTATTCCAGAATTACGTATTTATAACGATATAATTCCTTTAATTACAAAAGCAATTGAAATTATAAGCAAGAAATAAACAAATAATCACCGCCACGGCGGGACAAGAATGATACAATTTTCAGATTTCGAAAAGAAAATAAAAGTAGTTTTTAAAGATAAAGAATTATTGAAGCAATCTTTTACTCACCGTTCTTATATTAATGAAAATCCAGCCACAAATATTTCTCACAATGAGCGTTTGGAGTTTTTGGGTGATGCAGTGCTCGAGCTTATTGTCACAGATTTCCTTTATAAGAAATATAAGAATTATACGGAGGGGCAATTGACTGCTCTGCGCTCTGCTCTCGTGAACGCTGTTATTATTTCTGAAATTGCTTCCAAAATAGGAATGAATGATTATTTACTTTTATCTAAAGGGGAGTCAAAAGATTTCGGAAAAGCCAGACAATATATTTTAGCGAATACCTATGAAGCATTCGTCGGAGCAATGTATTTAGATCAAGGTTATGATGTAGTAGAAAAATTTATAGCAAAAACTCTTTTACCTGAAACAGAAGAAATAGTAAATAAAAAGCTTTGGCGTGATGCGAAAAGTCTTGTGCAGGAAAAAGCCCAGGAGTTTGTATTAGTGACTCCTTTGTATAAGGTTTTGCACGAGTCAGGTCCTGACCATGATAAGCATTTCACTGTAGGGATTTATTTCGGCAAAGATTTAATCGCTGAAGGTAAAGGAAAGAGTAAACAAGAAGCAGAACAGAAAGCAGCCGAAAATGCATTAAAAGTAAAAAATTGGTTGGACTAGAGATACTTCATATAATATGCGACTCAAAACACTTCAAATAAATGGTTTTAAATCTTTTGCTCAAAAAACTATTTTAGAGTTTGAAAGTCCTGTTGTTTCTATCGTTGGTCCGAATGGTTCTGGAAAGTCCAACGTCGTGGAGGCCATTCGTTTCGTTTTGGGTGAGCAGTCCATGAAGTCTATGCGTGGAAAAGGGGGTTCCGACCTTGTATTTAAAGGTTCCAAAAGTTTGCCCAAGGGTTCCAGGGCAGCAGTTACCATATTTTTTAATAATACTGATAAGGTTTTCAAACTCTCAAATGATGGGGGAGAAGACATAAATTTAAATTACGACGTTATCTCAATTTCTCGTGAGGTTTTTTCTGATGGTTTAAATAAATATATTTTAAATGGTACGGAAGTGCGATTGAAGGATATTCACAATTTACTTGCTTCGGTGAATATCGGTTCTTCTGGGCACCATATTATTTCCCAAGGTGAAGCGGACAGAATTTTGAATGCGAATGCGAGAGACAGAAAAGAAATGGTAGAAGACGCACTTGGATTAAAAATATATCAATACAAAATAAAAGAAAGCGAGAGGAAGCTCGAAAGAACAAATGAAAACATGAAAGAGATTGTTCTTTTGCGCAGAGAAAATGCTCCGCATATAAATTTCTTAAAGAAACAAGTAGAGAAATTTGAAAAGACAAAAGAAATGCAGGTGGAACTATCTTCTCTTTATAAAGAATATCTTAAAAAAGAAAGTATTTATTTAGAAAAAGAAAAACATAATTTATCAAATGAAAGGAGTATTCTTACTAGTGAGCTTGATATTGTAAATAGTAAAATTTCTGTTACTGAGGACAATAATTCTGTTATTGGTAATAAGAAAATAGAAGAGTTGAGGGGTGTGGAGCAAAAGATTAATGCTATTCGTTCCCTAAAAGGGGAAATGGAACGTAAACTCGGTCGCATCGAAGGAATGATCGAGATGGAGGAACGTCGAGCGGAACAGAAGTCTGAGGTGGTGGAAATTTCTCAGGAAGAAGTAAAAAATATCATTAGTGAAATAAATAGCTCTATTGAATCAGCCTACTTGAAAGAAAGCATTGCGGAGATTAAACCAATTTTAGAGAGAATTAAAAATATTCTTAAAAAGTTCTCCCCAGAAGTAAATGATAATTCTAGTCATAATATAGAGGTAGAAAATTTAAAGAAAAGTCAGAGTGAAATCATCGCAGAAATGAAGGGGATAGAAGGTAAAGAGAAAGAGATAGAAAAAGAGATAGAAGCATTAAAACATGAGATAAATAAGGAAATGGAGGCCTTGCGTGACCTAGAGCGGGAGAAATTTACTTGGAAAGTAAGACACCAGGAGTTATCTTCTGCTTTAGAGCTCGTATCTATAAAAGAGCATAATTTACATAGTAGAAATGAGGCGTTTGAGAACGAAATAAAAGAAGGCTCCGCCTTGATTGGAGGAGACGTTTTATCTTATAAAAATTTCCAAATAAACACAGAAGAAAACAATGAAGGTATTAGCCAGGAAGATCTAAAGAGAAAAATTGAGCGGATAAAAATAAAATTAGAAGATGCGGGACTTGGAAATGGTGCAGAATTAATGAAAGAGTATAAAGAAGTTTCTGAAAGAGATGAATTTTTAGTAAAAGAAATGGAGGATTTGAATAAGAGTATCGAATCTTTACAAAAACTCATTGCTGACTTGAAAGAAAAAATCGACCTAGAATTTAAAGAAGGAATAAAGAAAATAAATGTGGAATTTCAGGAATTCTTTTCGCTTATGTTTGGTGGGGGGCATGGATCACTATCTATCGTAGTAGAAAATAAAAAGAAAAGAAATGCTAAAGAAGACTTAGATGAAGAAATTACTGAGATGGAAGATGAAGAAATAATTTTCGAACAAGGGATAGAAATAAATGTTTCTCTGCCACACAAGAAAGTAAAAGAACTCCATGCTTTCTCAGGCGGAGAGAGGTCTCTTACTTCTATCGCCCTACTCTTCGCTATGTCACAAGTAAATCCTCCGCCTTTCCTTGTGCTAGATGAAACCGATGCAGCCCTAGATGAAGCAAACTCACGAAAATATGGAGATATGTTGGAAAAACTTTCCCATAAATCTCAGCTCATCGTCGTCACTCACAATCGTGAGACGATGTCTCGCGCCGGTATCTTATACGGTGTCACTATCGGTTCTGATGGAGCATCCAAACTTCTCTCTGTGAAGTTCGACGAAGCTACCCAAATTGCTAAATAGAATTCACCACATAATTGTGCTGTGATAAGTTTAAGTTATATAATGTAATCTACATGATAGAAAATAGAAGAAAGGGTTTTACTCTAATAGAACTTTTGGTTGTTGTTGCAATTATCGGTCTTTTGGCTACAGTAATTTTTGCTGCATTAAGTCCTGCTAGATTAAAAGGACGTGATGCAAAAAGAAAATCTGATGCTCATCAAATTATTTTAGCGATTGAATTATATTTTAATACAAATGGTACTTACCCTACTTCAGGGGGAGCAACGGCACCCAATGCTGGTTGGTCAAATAGTAGTGATAATTCCTGGACAAGTTTAGCTACACAATTATCTCCTTTTTTAGGTAATCTTGCGAAAGATCCAAATCAGAGTGCCGATCCAAGTATTTGGGGTGTTACCGGAGCTGCCTATTCTTATGTTAGTTGTGGTCCGTTTTATATGTTTGTATATCGCACAGAAGAAGCAAAGGGTCCTGATCCTGGTGCTAACTATTGTGGTGGTCAGTTTTATCGATATGGTGGAGCTGGAGCAAATACTTTTGTAAAAACAATTGGAAATAGTTATTAGCAAATATTAGTCAGTTTTTTTATTGAAATTTCAATTTCTCCTCTTTGCCTTCTGTTATTTTATCTATTTGAAAAGCGGAATTTAGCTGGACGATGTCTTTTTTTGTAGATATTGAGCCATCTTTATTTAATTTTAATTCCAGAAGCATACCTTTCATTGTGGGGGCACTCCAAGATTGATCAAAGATAAAATTGCCAAGGGAGTATGCAATGAAACTCATGCACGAACTTTGAGTGCAATCTTTTCTGCTGTAAACTTCTGTGTCCTCTATGACATGTGGATGTGTACCGATAATAATTTTCGCACCGTCGTCGACAGCTTTGTGGGCCAGATATTCTTGTCTTGCATTGTGAATGTCCTTATATTCATCACCGAAATGGAATGAGACAATGAGGTAGTCAACTTGTTTTGAAGCATTCTGTATTATTTCATCGAAACGTGGGTTGTTCGCAAGAAGCAATCCAGCTTTGTCTATCCCAGCTTCCATGTCATTTGGTCCAACATCAGAAAAACCAAGGAAACCGATTTTCATTCCATATTTTTCAACGATAGTTGGGTTTTCTGCTTCAATACTATTATTTCCTCCACCAGTATAAAGTAGTTCATTTTCTTTTAAACCGGAAAGTGTATCAACGTATGCATCACGTCCCCAATCTCCGACGTGGTTGTTCGCCACAGATAAAACATCTATTCCAGCACCTTTTATTGCAGGAAGGACTGATGGATCCATTCTAAATGAATATAAGTTTTTTTTATCAATACCTTGGTCTGAAGCGACGCCTTCTAGGTTTGCAAAAGTTATGTCAGACTTTTTTATTAATTTTGAGATGGTATTTGATTTTTCGAAAAGTGCGGAATAGTCGTTATTGAAATTTTTTAAAACTGAATTTTTTACTCCTCGGGTGAGCATCATATCTCCAGCAAAAGATAAGGTAACAAAATTAGGATCTTTAATATCTGGCATTCCCACCTTCTCTTCCACCCAGTTCGTATTTGCATCAGCAATGCCACCGTAATATATGTTTTTCTTTAAATATTTTAAAATGTTTTCTACGTCTTTGTGTCGATCATTGCTTTGGAGGAGGGTAATAGCTATAGGACGGTTGTCATTTTGTCCTAATGGAAGAGAAAAAAGAGAAACGACAGTTTGCTTGGCGGCGTCTGTGTATCCGCTTTTTCCACCTAAATAACTTTCATCACCTAAAAATTGGCTAATGTTTGACCAATTATGTTTTTTATTTGAGTAATTTCTTTTTGTTGTAATTGTAAATAAATCTTTTTTATTTTGGTAAACGTAACCGACGAGTTTAAACATATCAGAGACAGTGGATTGATTGTTCGGAGAGAGTCCACTTGGGTCTTCGTAGGAAGTTTTAGTCATTAATAATTTTTCTGCCTGTTTATTCATCACTGAAAGAAAATTATCTCTACCGAAATATTCTGCGAGTACTTCGGCGGCATCATTGCTCGATTCTAAAAGTAGGGGATATATTAAATCACTTACTTTTATTTTTTCTTTTAATTTTAATTCACCATTTTTCCCTCTGGTGTTTAAAGCATTTTTGCTTACAATTGCAGAGTCATCTTCATTTGAAATTTCTGTGGTAACAAGTGCGGTCATGAGCTTAGAAGTAGAAGCTATGGGGTATCTCTCTTCTTGATTTTTTGAAAAAATAACTTCACCTGTTTTTAAATCACCTACCAGATATGCTAAAGCAGAAACCCTCGGTTCTCCGTTGATGTCTTTATTAATATAGAAATATTGAGACTTTTTTTCACCATTTTTTGTCTCTGGTGAGATAAGTTGGATTACTGTAGCCTCATTGTTTTTAGTTTGTAGATTTTTCGTATTTTTAAAAACTAATCCAAAAACAGATACGAAAAAAATACCCAGGAAAATAGCAGAAAATGACCAGGATATTAATCTGATTTTTTCTTTAATTTTTTGATTTAAATTGTATTTCATAATAAAACGTAATCTATCGTCTTTCTTTCTAAGTTTACTTCTTTTACTTTTATTTTTACTTTATCACCTAGGCGATACCTCTTTTTCTTTTTCTGTCCGACGAGTTCTAATTTTTTTTCATTGAAAATATAAAAATCGCCACTCATATCTCGTACTCGCACGAGTCCTTCACATTTTGTTTCCAACTCCTCGACATACATACCCCATTCGGTCATTCCGCTGATTACTCCTTCGAAACTTTTCCCTATCCGCTTTGACATATATTCTACTTGTTTGTATTTTATGGAAGCTCTTTCTGCATCTGAGGCACGTTTTTCTTGATCAGAAGAAACCAATGCAATCTTTTCATATTCCTGTAGTTCACTTATAAAATTTTCCTTTTTAACTTTATTACCCAAGAGATATTTTGTTAGAAGTCTATGGATAATGATGTCTGGATAACGTCTAATCGGGGAAGTGAAGTGCGTATAGTAAGCAAAAGCAAGCCCATAATGGCCGATATTTTTTGTAGAGTATATTGCTTTCGCCATTGAACGAATAACTGCTCTATTTACAGCGTCTGACTCATTTTTACCCTCTAAACTTAGAAGTAATTTATTTATTTCGTAAGTTGGTATCATTCCATCTTGGAGAGAAATTTTGTGGCCCAAGCTTCTTAAGAAAAACGCCAGGTCAGCCATTTTTTCTTTACTTGGGAGGTCATGGACTCTGTAGATAGACACGCTGTCGCCTTTTTCTCCTGTTTTATGGTTTTTAAAGTCTTTAATATTTTTTGGGGACAAAACTTCAGCTACTTTTTTGTTAGCTAACAACATAAACTCTTCAATTAATCTATTTGAATCACCACGTTCCTTTTTTATTACTTTGACTGGCACTCCACTTGCATCAAGCACAAATTTTACTTCTGCTTGTTCGAGAGAAATTGCACCTTTTTCAAATCTTTCCTTTGTTAGTTTTTTTGCTAAATTATTTAAAATAGAAAGTTCTTTGTGAAGTGGGGCATTTGAATTTTTAATTGCATCTTCGGCTCCTTCATAAGTAAATCTTTTTTGTGAATGGATTACAGTACGTCCAAACCATTCAGACTTAACTTTTGCGTTTTTGTCGATAATAAAAACGGCGCTCATTGTGAGGCGGTCCTTGTCGGGGACTAAAGAGCATAAATCATTTGAAAGAATTTCTGGAAGCATTGGTATAGTTCTATCTACTAAGTAAACGGAAGTTCCTCGGCCACGGGCCTCAATGTCTAAAGCACTGTCTACCTTTACATAATAAGAAACATCAGCAATATGAATCCCAATTTCATATTCGTCAGAGTTTATTTCTTTAAAAGAAATTGCATCATCGAAATCTTTCGCATCTGAGGGGTCAATCGTAAATGTTAAGGTTTTTCTAAAGTCTCGACGTCCTACATAGTCAGATTCTTTAATTCCATTTTGTTTTATTTTCCTTGCTTCAATTTCTACTTTATTAGGAAGTTCTGAATCGAAACCTTTTTCTATCGCAATTGCATGCATTTCGGTGTCGTTGTCACCGGGTTTTCCCAAAACTTTTATTATTTTACCAATTGGAGCCTTACTTGGATCTTTCCAAGAAATTATTTCTACGAAAACTTTTTGTCCAACTTTGGCATTATTTAAATCTTCTTTTGGAATTAAAATATCAGTATACATCTTTGTATCGTCTGGTTTAAAGAAGAATAATTTATTTTCTGTTTCCAGTATTCCCGCAAAGCGAGTTTTTGCCCGCGAAATTATTTTTGATACTTCGGCACTTATTCGTCCACGTACTGTGGGTCCTTTGTGATGGATAACTATTTCGACAAGGTCCCCGTGGAGGGCGGTATTTAAGTGCTTGAAATCAATTTCAATGTCTTCCTCGTGACTGAGAGCTTTGACATATCCAGTGCCCTTTGAAGAGATAGAAATAATCCCTTGTAATTTGTTTAATTGTTCTTTTGTTTTGTGGTTAATTTTGTTCATTATTCTATGTAATATAGCATATAAATGGGATATAGGTAAAAAAAATAGTTGAGGTATAATATATATTATGAAAAATATAAAAATGTTTTTTCTTATTTTAATAGTTTTGTTTGGGATAGGGCATTCTGTTGCTTTTGCGGCAGATCCGACTATTTCCTCAATAAGTCCTACGACTGCACATGTAGGAGATACAGTTACCTTAACAGGGACAAATTTTGGTGTGAATACTATTGTTGAATTCTTTAAAAATTACACCGATGGTACAACTGGGTTTGTGGGTGTTGGTGTCCCGCTTCCAGGAAATACTTCAACTAGTTATGCACTTACTGTTCCTCCTGGGATAAAAGGCTTAGCCACTATTCGTATTAGAAATATGTATTCAGATATTGTAAGCAATACCATTACTTTAAATGTATTACCCATAAGTCCCGTTATTGAATATGTCGGTTCAGGTGTTGCTTATCAGGTTCCACAAAACACTGCACGTCCTGATTTAACGGAGCTATTTTTACATGGTCAGAATATTGATTCTGATTCCGTTATCGTAATTGATAATCAGATAAATGTGAATTGGGTTTATTGCACTAAAAATTTTGTAAACGATACTTGTTTTTATGTACCTTCGAGTGTTAGTGCTGGGTCGCACTCAATGCATATTAAACAAAAAGATTCCGGCCTTACTAGCAATACTGTATCTTTGACTGTTATAGATAAACCAATTATTTCTTACATTTCAAAATATCTTACGGTTGGGGCGGCAATTCAAGCTTGTGGCATAGGATTTGATTCGAAATCTGTTGCAGTCTTTGACGGGGTGACAGAAGGTGCGCTTTTGACTCCTGGGGTGACAGTTTGTGCTAATTTTAGTATTCCTGCAACATTGAGTGCTGGCTCTCATTCGTTTCAGATTAAACAAACTGATACGAATGCATTGAGTAATTTACTCACTATTACAGTTGCTGGTGCTGTCGCTGGGACACCTCCTCCTGTTGTTCCTCCAAAATCTGATCCAATAATCAAATCTCCTCCAATTACTCCTCCAGCAGAGTGTCTCGGTGGTCCCACTGCTTGGGGATGTAATACTCCTCCCACCACCCCTCCAATCCTTGGTTGCTCCGGTGGAAACATCTTCAACACCCAAACGGGTTTACCCTGCGTAAATAATGTAGGCAATGACAATCAGTCTCCATCAAACTTTCCTTCACAAAGTTCAGGATCTTCGACTTACGACTTCGGTGATAAAACACTCCGTAACGGAAGCAGGGGGGAAGCAGTTAGAGAATTACAAAGATATTTAAATGATAAATTAAATCTTGGTTTAGTATTAGATGGAAAACTAGGACCAAAAACAATTGCTGTAATCAAGATGTGGCAATCTGATCATGGCTTAGTCGCTGATGGACTCATCGGTAAGATGACTAAAGCGCAGATGCTGGCGGAGGTGAATTAGATTTAAGAAACTACAAAAGCCACTCCAGGAGAGTGGTTTTTGTTTGTGATATAATATTTATATTAGTAATTAATATTAAATTTTATGAAAAAGTTAAAAGTATTTCTTTTTGTGTTAGTTGTTGTATTAGGAGGTTTCAGTTCCGCTTTTGCAGTGACTACACCTGCTCCTGTGGTAACTATTTTGCTTCAAGACCAGCATTACAAACTTGGTTCTGGAAATTATATACCATCAGAATGGCTCTCTACTTTGAGTGTTCCTCAAGACCAAGACCCTGGCCGTATAATGATTAAAGGGTCTGCAACAAATGCTACTAGCTGTACTTTTGTAGGAAATGATTGGTCTGAAATTAATTCTTCTTATGTTAATAAAGTAATTTCAAATTTTCCCGGTGAAGAATTTTTGGCGATGATGGTATCAAAATTTGGAGTAGCAAATGGTGGGATGTCGAAGATTGGAACATACACTTTCTCGGTTACTTGTACAGGGCCTGGGGGGACAGGAACAGATAGAGTTACGCTAAATATTGTACCTCCAAATCCAAACTTTCCTTCGGCAAAACTTACAGCTTCAAAATATGCGGTTAAAGATGGAGAATCTGTCACTTTATCTTGGACTTCAGCAAATGCAAATTCATGTTCAGGTTCTGGAAGGTGGACTATCGCAGGCGGCCCACCATATAATTCAGGTGGACCATCAGGAATTCAAATTGTAGGTCCACTTTCTAGTTCTGATTCTCCTTTTGATTTTGGTATTGATTGTTGGGGGAGTGATGGACAGGGAAATACATTAGTTAGTCCACGAAGTATTATTCTTGTGACCGCTACTTCCGATGCACCAGTTATAACAAGCATAGATACTTCTACTCCATCTATAGGAGATACTGTTATTGTGAAAGGATCAAATTTTGATTCAAACACTATGGTTATTTTTGACAATGGGGATACTAGAGCCACTCCAACAATTATTTCTTCAACTTCTCTTAGCTTCGTTGTTCCATCTCATACCGGTTCAGGATTTAGTTATGCTTTTAATGTTGGTACTCACAAACTTCAACTTAATAACAATGGATCATTAAGTAACTCAATTTCATTTGAAGTTGTTCCAGTTTTACAAAATACTCATCTTACTATTGTTGAACCAGGAGGGTATAGAACTTGGAAAATTGGTAGTACTCAAATATTTAAATGGAAAACAGAAAGAGTTCCAGCTACAGCTACTGGATATATTAGTTTTGCGAGTGCGGGATATGGTGGGGAGGCGGTAATAAATAAAAAAATTGCAGATAATATTCCTAATACAGGGAGCTTCACATGGACTTCTGTTGGTAGGGCCGCAGACGGTTCTTCTATCCCAGCAAGTATATATCCTTATGGATTTACTGTAGTTATGAATGTTCCAGATATTGGACAGAAGGTGAGTGATTACAAGGATCGTACTATTATTTTAAGTGAAACAGCTGGAGAAGTTTCTCCAACTCCAACTCCAACTCCAGCTCCTATACCTCTTCCTGCCCAGTGTCTGGGTGGGCCTGGAGCAACGAACAATTGTCCTGTTACAACTGGTCAATTTTGTGGGGGGATAGCAGGCATTCAATGTACTACTGGATATTCTTGTAAGCTTGATGGTTCATATCCAGACGCAGGAGGAACTTGTATAAAAAATGTTTCTCCTAATCCAGTCTTGGGCTGCTCCGGTGGAAACATTTTCAACACTCAAACGGGATTACCCTGCGTAAATAATGTTGGAAATGATAACCAACCTTCAGGAACACCACGTTCTTATAATTTTGGTGATAAAACACTCCGAAGTGGAAGTAGAGGAGATGCAGTTGTAGAGTTGCAAAGATTCCTGAATGATAAATTAAATCTTGGTTTAGTATTAGACGGCAAGCTTGGACCAAAAACAATTGCTGTAATCAAGATGTGGCAAGCTGATCATGGCTTAGTCGCTGATGGACTCATTGGTAGAATGACTAAAGCACAGATGCTGGCGGAGGTGAATTAAATTAATATTAAAAAGCGCTGCCCGAAGGCGGCGCTTTTTTTGTGGGATGGCTCAAGCGACTAGCCTGAGAGGAGACTGAGAAAGGAGACAGCGTCCTTTCTTGGCAGAACGAGGGATGCTCATCCTGAGGTCATGAAGACGTATCCTTCGCCTGCGAGTATTGTACCGCTCCTTACCCGACTGCCTTTTCATTTGGTTTCTCCCAAAGAAAATTGTTGAGAAGGTGAACATTCCACCGCAATGGTGAAACATTCGCAAGAAGGACTTATTCACTTTTGAGTATACTCCCATTGGGATAAAAATTGCAATTGAATACAATTTTATTAATTTAGGTTATAATTAATGTATTAGTAATAGCGCCACGCTTTAATGGACTTTGCGCGGCATAATTTCGCAAAATTAATTATTTTATGAAAAATATTAGAATGTCGTTTCTTGTTTTGTCTGTTTTGTTTGGAATAGGGTATGTGTTTACACCTATTGCGAATGCCCAAAGTGTTGATATTCTAGGTTGCGCAAACGGAAATATTTTCAACACCCAAACTGGTTTGCTTTGTAATAACAATCAAATATCTGGAACACCTTCGTCTTATGATTTCGGTACAGTGACACTTCGTAACGGAAGTAGGGGAGAAGCGGTGAAAGAACTTCAGAGATTTCTAAATGATAAAGAAGGACTCGGTTTAGTGATAGATGGAAAGCTCGGACCAAAAACTATTGCTGTAATAAAAAAATGGCAAGCTGATCATGGTTTAGTTGCTGATGGGCTAGTGGGCAAGATGACAAAAGCTGAAATGAATAATGAGGCTTTAGCATTGAGTACAAACAATAGCTTATCAAATACTAATGCTAATGCTAATAATACCAATACAAATAATAATAATGTCATTAATCCTTTACCGAATCCAATACCAATAGTTACAGTTGATACTACGGCAATCCCCGTTGGAACTGGAATTAATGCTACACCGAATTTAGTAAGTATTTGGGATCGCCCCTTAGATCATGTATATGATTATAACGGTGATCGTAACTACGACATTACCAAAGATCGTGGCTATTCAACTGTAACTTTCAAAGGAGATATTACATTAAGTTCTGCTGTGAGTGGAGGATTTTTTGAAGTTTCTTCCATAAAGCTTGTGGCTCCTAGTGGTGATGCAGGGACTTGTCTTGCTACAAATTTTTCTACTAGTTTTAATGGACAGAAAGTAGACCCAAAATATTCTGGTGGGTTAGTTCCTTCTCAGAAAGTCACTTCACTTAAATGTTATTTTGATTTTAATCAAATAGTGCGAGCCTCATCTACTGGTATAAATGGAAATAGTATTTTTTCTCTTGATTTAGTAGTTCAAAATGTCACTGCTGGTATTAATACGCGTATTCCTAAAGCTGTTACTGCTCAGGCATTTAGTGTTTCTCATGTAAAAAGTATTTGTTCTGGTACAGATACGAAGTTTCTAACTGCTGGCGGAGGTGGTATGTTCGGAGGGGCTCCTCGAGATCCATATGCTGATGAATGTTATTTAAATTCTGATGCACCAAACAGAATAGCAGTTTATGCTTTTGGTGCGAATGAAATAAAAAAAGTAACTATCAATGATCTTCCTTGTACTAATTTTGCAGTTCATAATTCTGCATCAAGTTCCAATAGTTCAGTCTTGCTTTGTGATGCACCTGCAATACCAAAGGGTTCAAAAATTATTATTGCCGCTGAAACTACTAGTGGATATAAGAGTTCTGCAACTTACTTAGAAGAAGCGATAACTTCAATGCATTCAAATGCATATTTAAATGTCGTAGGTAGTTATGTAGAATATGCCGCATCTTGGGCTAAAATTGCGCTTGACCCTACTAAAAAAACATTGACAGACCTTGCTTTAAAGTCAGGCACAGCTGATATAAATGCTACTACTTGGAATGCTTTTTCTAGATCCTTGTCTGGTTCTTATGTAGATGCGGGTACGGTTTACAGTGAGATAACTGGAAGTAAAATTCAACCAGGGGCACGTGTATATTACGTCATGCGCTCAGGACCACTCCTCATGTATTATCCAGAGCAAAAAGATGGAGTAGCAGGACTTACTCGCCTTGGTTCAGTTATGGGGCAGAAATTATCTGATGGTAGTTTCCGTTTACCAGACTTAGAGAGAGATATTGCAATTGCTGCCAATAATCATCATGAGCGCACTGTTGTAACTGGAGATATCACAGATAAAATTAATACAATTGATGGGATAGTTTTTAATCCTGATGGTAGTTATGGAGTGGTGAAGGATGTGTATCGCTTACATTATGTATATAAATGTAGTGCGGCATCCTGTAGTCCTGTCGAAGATGCAGTATCAGGGACGACACTACCTTCAAACACAATTGGTATTACAACACCGAAAGCAGGATCTAGTGTTTATCGGGATCAGCTTACTCTTATTACAAGAGGTACTGGTGCCCAGCCAGCAAATGGACGTTTAGATATATATCTTGATGGAACTTTAATTCATTCAATTCCTGAAGGCGTTAGTTTTGCTAATGGTAGTTTTGGAAATATGAATACGGCTACTTTAACTCCAGGCTCCCATACAGTAAAAGTAAATTGGCTCGACTTAGATTTGACAGGAGATAAAGTAGTTGCAACTGATTCTGTCTCATTTGTGAAGAAAACATTAGATGAACTTAAGGCAGCAGTTAGTTTTACGATTAAACCTACAACAAATTTTTCTAGTCCATTCTTTTATCGTTGGTGTGACGGTAGTGGGTGGAATTTTAATGAGCCTGTTTATCTTATGCCTACACAAGACACTATAAATGTTCAATTTAACGATGCTAACGTTGAAACTGGACTTAGTATTACTGCACAAATAAATAATAAAGATTTAGGTTCAGCCTTAGTATCAACTGAACCAGTAAAGTTAGTCACTTATCCTACGGTAATTGGAAAAAGTTCAGGAATATTAGGTAAAATTAATTTAATTATTGTAGATTCTTCCGGTAGAACAATTATGGATGCAAGTGGAAGTTCTCCATATGTCGTTACTCAAATAACACCCACTGACTGGGACCAGGCAGGTATTTCTACCGATAGTTGTGGACCAGTAAGCTATTCAACAAATCCACCTACCCCATATCTAAACAGTAGCGGTAATGCTTGTTTTATAACACCAGCAAAAGAAATAGAATTATTTTCTAGTACAAAAACTCCTCAACAGTTTTGTGCTACAATTTAGTATTATTAGTTAATCCCAGAAGTAGAGCGAAACCCACTTTTGGACAAGAAAATAAATTATGAAAATATTTAAAGCATCGTTTCTACTTATCTTGTTTGCAGTCATTGTATTAGGTGGTTTTGGGGTGGTAAAAAGTGCCGATGCAAGTACTTTTTCTTTGTCGAGGACATCAATAAATTTGCAGTATGACCCTCAGGGAGGGAACACTAGTGCTAACAATGCCTCACAAACTATTGGTCTGACAAATACTACAGCTTCAGATGTTACATATAGTATAAATATGCAAACAGTCTCAGATCCTTTCGCTGGCAAAATTAATCTTCTCGTTAAATATAACGCGAGGTCTGCGACAACAGGGAATTGGATCGTAGCTAGTGCTACCGACCATGCAGATATGGTGATACCCTCCCAACAATTAATTCTTTCACCTGGGGAAACCGTTTATTTAAGTGTTTGGGGTGGAATTGGTAACACAAATCTATTGCTTTCTCCGACGGCATTGCAACTTGTTTCAAATATTATATTTACTGGCAATTTCTCTGATTCGCCAGTAGCTATTCCTGTGATTTGGACCAAACTCCCATATATTACTCCTACACCCACTCCGACACCAACACCCTCAACAACAACACCTACTCTTTACTCTACCGAACCAAGTCCAGGAAGATTTATTCCAGGGCAAACTATAAAAGTATACGCACTCGGCCTTCGTTCTTCTGCGATGAATTCACTTTATATTGATGGTAAAGGTTTTAATAATATGCAATCTTGGAATCCTACTGGAACAAACTCTGGTGTACCAAATTCTTATGAAACCCTTGTTGCACTTCCTCTTGATTTATCTGCAGGAGCACATATACTTCAAATGGAGACGAGCGACGTTGTAGAAAATTTTGGAAAAGTTTTAAGTAATTCTCTTCCATTAAATATATTTCGCACTCGCGCAGAGGCAGAAAATCCAGAAGACCCAACTGTCACTTATGTAAATCCAGCATCTGCAAAGCCAGGTGATACGGTGACGGTATACGGTACAAATTTTCACAGTGATTCGTATGTGATGCTTGATCCATATTTAGATAGTTACTCTCGGGCACAAATGGGAACCAGGGCTACTACCGTAACCCAGACACCGACTTCAATTAGCTTTATCGTTCCTACAAAAATAACAGCTGGTAGTATGTACCCACTTATTTACAATTTACATAGAGTGACGGTATTTCCTTCAAAAAACAAACAAGCAACAACTGTTGCATACAATGGTAGTTTATTAAATCGCTATACAATACCGAACAATGGAGGAGAATATAGTAATGGATACTTTAATATTGTAAGTGCGGTGACATCAAGTACTCCACAAGCACCAGTCATTACTTCTATTAGTTCTTCATCAATTCCACAAGGTGGCAGTGGTTCGCGAGACAATGCTCCTGCATCTGGTGCCACTGTAACGATTACTGGATCTGGATTTTCTTCAACCTCAGCTATTGTTGTTGACGATGACTCTAACCAATATATTCCCGACGGAATGGCTGGTGTTACTTCCACGGGATTTCCAGTTGTTTCATGGACGACTACATCAATTACATTTAGGGTGCCGTCAAATATTGCAGTAGGGCAACATTCGATCCAAGTTGGTAGTTGTGGAAATCATGGCAGTCCTTGTGGTGCTTTCCTTAGTAATCCTATTTTAGTAACTATCACACCAAGAGGCACTGCAATGGGTAGCACTCCAGGGTACGCGACTTCAAATTTTACACCTATACCTCCACTCACTTGTACCCTCCCACAAACACTTGTAAATGGCGTTTGTACAACTCCAAGTCAAACACCTCCACCTACCTGCACATTCCCAAAAACATTAGTGAATAATGTTTGTACAAATCCGACTTCAACTTCAACACCTCTCCCAATCCTAGGCTGTTCGGCAGGTAACATATTCAACACTCAAACAGGTTTACCTTGCGTAAATAATGTTGGTAATGACAACCAATCTTCAGGAACACCAGCTCCTTACAACTTCGGCACTTCTACACTTCGAAATGGGAGCAGGGGAGAAGCAGTCATGGAATTACAGAGATTTCTAAATGATAAATTAAATCTTGGTCTAGCAGTAGATGGGAAATTAGGACCACTTACAATCGCCGTTGTGAAGGAGTGGCAAACAGAGCATGGCTTGGTCGCTGATGGTCTAATTGGTAAAATGACTAAAGCACAGATGCTGGCGGAAGTTGAATAAAACCCCTAAAAGGTTTAGTATATTTTAGGAGTCGAGAGGTTATTTTTTATTAAAAAATTAATTTTATGAAAATGTCAAAAGTTGTTAAAATATCTGTTTTAATGTTAGTTGTCGTGCTTGGTTCAAGTTACCTCTTTACTAATGTTGCATTCGCTAAGAAAAGATATGCTTCTCAAGCTTCTCAAAGACCTGTTTGTGAATATATGCGACCACCAGCTGGTTGTATTTGGGTAGGAATGAAGCCATTTCCAAAATGTAATGCTGCACACTTAGAATGTGGCTTACCAACAATCTAAACAATTTGCCTTTTTTGAAAATTATGTTAAGCTACTGTTATGTTAAAAATAAGACTTCAGAGAATAGGAAGGAAAAATGATCCAGCATTTCGGGCTGTTTTGACTGATTCGAAAAATAGCACCAAAAGTGGAAAGTTTTTAGAAATACTCGGTACTTATAATCCTAAAGCAGGGGAGAAGAATTTACTTGCTGATAGAATTAAGTATTGGATTTCTAAGGGAGCAAAATGCTCAGACACGATGCACAATTTTTTAGTGCACGATAAAATTATCACTGGCAAAAAAGTAAATGTATTGCCTAAAAAGAAGCCAACTGTAAAGAGAAAGGAATTGAAAGCGAAGAAGTAGAAAAGACCTGCCTGCCGGCAGGCAGGGTTGAAAGCTAAAAAATAATTTTGTATAATTGTTGAAGCAGTCATTCGGTCGTATACTGCAAAGGAAGTTCTAAATTAAAATTTTAATTCTGAAAACATTATGATAGAAGAAGCTGATAAGGTATTTCTTGAATACGTAGTAAAGGCACTTGTAGACAATCCAAACGATGTAAAGATTGAGAGAACGTTAGATGAAATGGGAGTTCTTATAACTCTTACGGTAAATCCTCTTGATATGGGTAAAATTATTGGAAGAATGGGTAATACTGCAAAGGCTATCCGAACATTACTCCGCATCATTGGAATGAAGAATAACGCTCGCGTTAATCTAAAAATCAATGAGCCAGAAGGAAGTGTCCGACCCGAGAGAGTGGAACGTCCAGCTATGAGCACTACACCAACAATGAAAACCGTTGATGAAGCAATGGATGAATTGAAAGGAATATAATAAAATTAAGTTTTTAAAAACACCCTAAGCGAAAGTTTAGGGTGTTTTTCTTTTGTTGACAAAATAGCTTTTTTGTTATATTACTAATTTAGAGATATGCTCCTTGCCATCGTGGTAGCTCAGTTCGAGCCGGAGGAATATCTTTTAAACGAAGGAGAGACCAAAATGAATATCTGGGAACACAAAAGCGTAGGGGTTGGTACTGGCCCAAAAGAGCCGTGCCCCGGGAAAAGGGAGGACTGCCACCTGCACAAGGAATCTTGGGATTTCAAGAACCGTTGGACCCCCAGGTTCAAGTTCGCCCTTTCTGCGTTGGTGGTGGTCTTTCTCGCCACATACACGTTTTGGCCTTTCATTTCGAAGGCCTTCCGGTAGATTCTACCGGCCGCTCTATCATGGCCAGCTTAACCCCCAGGGGACTAAGCTGGCCATTTAATTTTAAATAACTAATATTTGTGCTATAAATACAAAATAAATGCGTTTCCACATAATTACAATTTTCCCAGAAATGTTTGATTCTTATTTAAAAGAGTCGATAATTGGCCGTGCGATAAAAGACAAAAAGATTTCTATAAAATTTTATAATCCGATGAGTTTTTGTAAGCCTAAAGAGCGTGTGGACGGCAGACCATATGGAGGGGGCCCTGGAATGGTTTTAAAGCCAGAATTTTTTCTTAAAGCAATTAGTAAAGCTTTGACGCAGTGTTCTCGCTCGGGATCTCCTGCTATGCAAACTCGACCACTCTCAAAAACACTACGCCATAGTTTAAAAGTAAAGATAATAATTTTTTCCCCATCAGGAAAAAAGTTTGATACAGCTTATGCGAAAAAATCTGCTCAAAAATATACAGATATTATTTTAATTTCAGGACGCTATGAAGGCATCGACGCTCGAGTTCAGAAAATATTAAAAGCAGAAGAGATATCAATAGGGGATTATATTTTGACTGGAGGAGAACTTCCAGCTATGATAATGGTCGATTCTATTTCTAGGCAAATCCCAGGGGTTTTGGGTAAATATGAGTCCCTAGAGGAAGAACGAGTTTCCACGAGTGAAGTATATACTCGTCCAGAAGTTCTAAAATATAAGGCTAAAAACTATAGAGTCCCCAAGGTTTTGCTCTCGGGGCATAGAGCAAAGATAGATGAATGGAAGAATGGGAGGAATAAAAAAGACTAAACCCAATAATATTTGACAAAAAGACTAAAATAGAGTAGGCTACTCTAGATTCATTGATTGAGTATCGGATGCAATCTCCGTTTGATTATTAGCTTTATAAGCGTTAATTAATAAGTGTCCGAGGTGGTTAATAAGAACTAAAAAGAAGTAAGAGAAAAGCAATCTTTCATCTGTTTTTCTTTTGTTTTTGTTTATTTTTTGTTGCTATTCTTAGGAATCAATCAGTATGCATAAAGAGACAAATGAGGCAAAGCGTCCAAAGAAGTATTTTAGCAGGTATAAAAAACCTTTAGTCGAATTTCCAAATTTGATTGAAGCTCAAGTAAAGAGTTTCAAATGGCTCGTTGAAACGGGCATCGGAGAAGTCTTCAAAGAATTCTCTCCAATCATAGATTACTCTGGAAAAAAGTTTCAACTAGAGTTCACTTCATTTTCTTTAAGTGAGTCTAAAATTGATGAAAATAATTCTAAAATAAATAAACTTTCCTACCAAGGATTGTTAAAAGCGCGTGTAAAATTAACTAATAAAATTTTAGGAACTGTTAAGGAACAAGAAATTTTCATGTCAGAGCTTCCACTTATGACTGCTCACGGAACTTTCATTATTAACGGTGTAGAACGCGTTATCGTTCCTCAGCTTGCACGAAGTTTCGGAGTTTTCTTTACTGAATCAGAAACTAAGGGTACAAGGTATTTCGGTGCAAAGATTATCCCAGCTCGTGGAGTATGGATTGAAATAGAGTCAGAATCAGATGGAGGAATTTACATAAGAATAGATAAAAAGAGAAAGTTCCCAGCTACCGCACTTCTTCGTGCAATGGGTTATGAGACGAATGAGGCTATTTTGAAAGCATTTTCTGGTAATGAAGTAGCGCAAGAAGCGATAAAGATTTCTCTAGCGAAAGACGGAGTGAAAAGTTTGAATGATTCTTATATTGAGATATATAAGCGTCTTCGAGATGGAGATATGGCAACTGCAGATAATGCGAAAGAATTTATTAATTCCTTATTCACTGCTGAACGTTATGACCTCTCTCCCGTAGGACGATTTAGATTTAATCAACGATTTGATAAATCTATGGAAGAGGACGAAATGGCACGCCGAATAATCTCTAAAGAAGATTTGGCCACTGTTATTTCTCATATTATTGCTTTAAACAATACACCGCTTGCAAAAGCAGATGATATAGACCACTTGGGTCAGAGACGTGTGCGTTTTGTTGGAGAAATTCTTCAGCAAAAAGTTCGTACTGGTATGATGCAAATAAAGAGAAACATTCAAGATCGTATGTCTATTATAGATGTTGATACTGCAATGCCTATTGCTATCATTAACCAGAGACCACTGCAAGCTCGTATTAAAGAATTTTTCACCACAAACCAGCTTTCACAATTTATGGCACAGGAAAATGTGCTTTGCGAAATGGAACACTTGCGTACTCTCTCAGCTCTTGGGCCCGGAGGTCTTACTCGTGAACGCGCTGGCCTAGAAGTTCGTGACGTGCATCCTTCCCACTACGGAAGAGTTTGTCCGATTCATACTCCTGAAGGTCCAAACATTGGACTTATTCTGCACCTTTCAACTTATGCAAAAATAAATGATTTCGGAATTATTGAAACTCCTTATGTTAAAGTTAAACATGGGAAAATAACTGGAGAGATAGTTTACCTAAATGCTCTTGAAGAAGAGAAATATAACATTGCACATGCTGGTATTCCTTATGACGAGGATGGAAAAATAACAAAAGATAAAGTAGAAGCGAGAATTAAAACAGAACCAGGTATGGTTTCTAAAGAAGAAGTTGATTATATTGATGTTGCTCCGAACCAAGCTTTCTCTATTGCTACTTCGATGGTTCCATTTCTGGAACATAACAATGCAAACCGTGCACTCATGGGAAGTAACATGCAGAAACAAGCTGTTCCTTGCGTCTTGCCAGAGAAGCCTCTCGTAGCGACCGGTGTAGAAGAATTAGCTGCTAGAGATTCAGGTAGACTAGTTATCGCAGAGGCAGATGGTGTTGTAACTTACTTAGATGCCAAAAAAATAACTGTTAAAGGTAAAGACGAAAAACATGATAAAACATACACCTTAATTAATTTCTTGAGAAATAACAACTTTGCTGTTTTTCATCAACGTCCTTTAGTAAATGTTGGAGATAAGATAAAAAAAGGTGACGTACTTGCAGATACAAGTAGTACTGTAGACGGACAGATTTCAATCGGCCAGAATATTTTCGTGGCGTTTTTGTCATGGTCTGGTTCAACTTACGAAGATGCGATAATTATTTCTGAACGTCTTGTGAAAAAGAGTAAATTTACATCAGTGTATGTTGAAGAATTCACTTGTGCCGTTCGTGACACAAAGCTTGGGCCCGAAATTACTACTCGTGATATTCCAAACGTTGGAGAGCTTAAACTAAAAGATTTGGATGAAGACGGTATTGTTCGTATCGGTGCAGAAGTAAGAGAAAACGATATTTTAGTTGGTAAAATTACTCCAAAAGGGGAGACAGAACTTACTCCAGAAGAGAGACTCCTTCGTTCTATCTTTGCGGAGAAGGCACGTGACGTAAAAGATACTTCTCTCCGTATGGAACACGGAAAGCGTGGACGTATCATTGGAGTAAAGATTTTCTCTCGTGATTTAGGACATACTCTCGAAGCTGGAATAATTAAAAAGATTGTTATTGAAGTTGCCCAGATTAGAAATATTTCTGTCGGTGATAAGCTTTCAGGAAGACATGGAAACAAAGGAGTTATTTCAATGATTCTCCCTGAAGAAGATATGCCTTATATGGCAGACGGTACACCCGTAGACGTGATTCTTTCACCACTCGGTGTTCCTTCTCGTATGAACTTGGGACAAATTCTAGAAATACACTTAGGAATGGCCGCAAATAGTCTAGGTTATCAAGCAATAGTTCCTCCATTCCTCGGAGCAAAACATGATGAAATTAAAGAAGAATTAGTAAAAGCAGGATTACCAGAAAATGGTAAATTAAAACTTTTTGACGGACGAACAGGTGAAGCTTTCCAGCAGGATGTAGCAGTCGGATATATGTATATGCTTAAACTGCACCACATGGTAGAAGACAAGATTCACATGCGTTCAGTTGGTCCTTACTCTCTAATTACTCAGCAACCTTTGGGCGGAAAGGCTCAAGGTGGAGGACAGAGATTCGGAGAAATGGAAGTCTGGGCACTTGAAGGTTATGGTGCCGCTTATACTCTTCGTGAAATGCTCACTATTAAGTCTGACGATATCTTAGGTAGATCAGCAGCCTTTGATTCTATTATTAAAAATGAAACCATTAGACCACCAAATTCTCCTGCATCATTTAATGTTCTGTTGAATTATTTGCGAGGCCTTGCAATGGATGTCGATTTAAAAAAATCCGGAAATAACGAGTAATAACAATAAATCAAAAATATGAAAACATTAAATACAACTGAATTTGATCAAATTGCACTACGTCTCGCATCTCCGGAGCAAATAAAGGAATGGTCTTTTGGAGAAGTTACAAAACCAGAAACGATAAACTATCGTACTGGTAGGTCTGAAAGAGGAGGTCTCTTCGATGAGAAAATATTCGGTCCTGAAAAAGACTATGAATGTTACTGTGGAAAATATCGTCGTATTCGTTATAAAGATATTATCTGTGAAAAATGTGGAGTGGAAGTTACTCGTTCTATCGTTCGCCGAGAACGCATGGGCCACATTGAGCTTTCCACCCCCGTATCCCATATTTGGTTTTTGCGTGGGGTTCCTTCTAGAATGAGTATTCTTTTAAATATATCTGTCTCAGATCTTGAGAAGGTTATTTACTTTGCTGGTTATATTATTACAAAGGTTCATGAAGAAGAAAAAGAAAGTATTTTATCGAACCTTGATAAAGAATATAAAACTAAATTAAAAAATTCAGCAGATGATGATACTCGCGAGAAATTGAAAACTTTACTTTCTATCACTAAAAAAGAAATAGGTGAAATCTATGAAGGAAAAGTATTAAATGAAATTTCTTTCCATCATTATTCTTTGAAATATGGTACTTGTTTTGAAGCGAATATTGGAGCCGAAGCTATTTACTCTATTTTCAAGAATCTTGATTTGAACAAACTAAAACTTCTTACAGAAAAGATGCTTGAAAAAGTGAGTGTTGCAGAAAAAGAGAAATTACAAAAAAGACTTTCTCTTATTCGTGCAATGAATTATGCCGGTATTCGTCCAGAATGGATGTTCTTGACTGTTATTCCAGTTATTCCACCAGTCTTGCGTCCGATGGTTGCTCTAGATGGGGGACGCCATGCCACCTCTGATTTGAACGACCTTTATCGTCGTGTCATAAATAGAAATAATCGTTTGAAAAAATTAAAAGAAATCAATGCTCCAGACGTTATTCTAAGAAATGAAAAAAGAATTATTCAGGAAGCAGTCGATGCTCTTATTGATAACTCAATTGCAAAACAAAATGATTCTGCTGCGATGAGTCAGTCTCAGAAGCGTCCGCTTAAATCACTTTCAGATAACTTAAAATCTAAACAAGGTCTTTTCCGCCAAAACTTACTTGGTAAGCGTGTGGATTATTCTGGACGTTCAGTTATTGTGGTTGGTCCTGAGCTTAAACTAAATCAATGTGGATTACCAAAACACATGGCTTTGGAACTTTTCCGCCCATTCGTAATTTCAAAGATTTTACAGGCAGAACTTGCTTTTAACATCCGCGGGGCAAATAAATTGATAGAAGAACGTCCTCCTGAAGTTTGGGCAATATTGGAAGAAGTTATTCAAGGCAAATATGTTCTGTTAAACCGTGCACCTACCTTGCACCGTCTAGGTATTCAAGCTTTCAATCCTATTTTGATTGAAGGAAATGCTATCCAAGTTCATCCTCTTGTTTGTCAGGCTTTCAACGCTGACTTCGATGGAGACCAGATGGCTGTATATGTTCCTTTGCTTGATGAAGCACAATGGGAGGCAAAAGAATTGATGGCCTCAAATAAAAATTTACTTAAACCACAAAATGGAGATCCAATCGTGCATCCTCGTATGGACATGGTGCTCGGAAGTTATTGGATAACTAAATTAGTAGACGGGGAAGTAGGAGAAGGTAAATATTTTTCCAGTCCTAATACTGCTATCACAGCTTGTGATTACGGAATCATAAGTCTTCGTGCAAAAATCAAAGTTCTCGCAACTGATACCCATAAATATAAAAAATTTGGTGGAGAACTTTTTGAAACTACTGTTGGAAAACTTCTTTTCAATAGTATCTTGCCGAACGATTTTTCTTATGTGAATGATGAAATGACTCAAGACAGATTGTCAGCTCTTTTAGATGAGCTTATCGTTCATTCTGGAGTAGATAACACTCCTGCAATTCTAGACAAGATTAAAGCTTTCGGATTTAAGTATTCTACTATTTCTGGTACTACTTGGGGACTAGATAACGTTAAAGTTCCTGAGGAAAAGAAAAAAATTATTGAAGAAGGTAAAAAATTAGAAGAAGATACAGTTGCTCAATGGAGTGAAGGTCTTCTCTCTCTTGATGAAAGATATCAGAAAATTATTGAAATTTGGACACAGGTTAAGAAAAATTTGGAAAAGGTTTTGCCTCAAACTCTTGATAAAAAAGGTTCTACCTATGACTTATTTACTTCTAAGGCTAGAGGTACGATGTCATCCTTAATGCAGATGACAGGAATGATCGGTCTTATTCAAAACAACCAAGGTAAAATTCTAGAATTTCCAATTATTCCTTGTTACCAAGAAGGACTTTCTCCGATTGAATATTTCGTTATTACCCACGGTGCTCGTAAGGGTGCATCGGATACCGCACTTAACACAGCGAAAGCTGGATATTTGACCCGAAGACTTGTGGATGTTGCTCAAGATGTCGTCATTACCGAAGAAGATTGTGGTACGAAAGAAGGTAAAATGGTTAGTCGAGAAAATATTTCCGGAATTGAAATTCCTCTTTCTAAGAATATTCGCGGACGAGTTTTGGCAGGTGACTTAAAAGATAAGGATGGTAATGTAGTTTACAAGAGAGGTTTCTTAATCACTAAAGAAGAAGCTCACAACATTGAAGGAGCAGGTTTTACCGAAGTATTTGTTCGTTCTCCTTTAACTTGTAAGACTGTTCATGGTCTTTGTGTGATGTGTTATGGTCTTGATTTAGGTAGGAATCATTTGGTGGAAGAAGGCGAAGCTGTTGGAATCATCGCGGCTCAAGCTATCGGTGAACCAGGTACTCAGCTTACGCTTCGAACATTCCACGCTGGAGGTGTCGCAGGAACAGATATCACGACAGGTCTTCCACGTGTTGAAGAAATTTTCGAAAGAAGAATTCCCAAGAATCCTGCTATAATTTCTGAGACTGATGGAGAAGTGATTTCTATTACATCAAAAGATGGGAAAGAAAAAATAATTAAAGTATTGTCAGATAGTAAGGTTGACGGTAAGGCAAATGAAATGGAATACCTTGTGGCATTTCGAAGAACTCCAATCGTTAAAGTTGGTGATTCTGTAAAGATGGGTCAATTGCTAACTGATGGATCAGCCGATATTGCTGAAATGTTTAAACTAGGGAACAAAGAACTTGTTGAAGAATATATCATTGAAGAAATAAACAAAGTTTACGAACTTCAGAGTGCTTCTATTTCCAGAAAACACACAGAAATAATTATTCGTCAGATGTTTTCTCGAAGAAAAATAAAAGATGCTGGAGAAACTAATTTTTCCGCAGGTGATATTGTAGAAAATACTGCTTTTATTGAAGAAAATATGAGAGTCAAAGAGATAGATGGAAAAGAAGCAAAAGCAGAAATCGTTGTGCTTGGTATTACCGAGGTCTCACTTCGAACTAAGAGTTGGTTGTCCGCTGCATCGTTCCAAAACACGAACCGTGTTCTTATTGAAAACGCTATTAAAGGTGGAGTAGATAGTCTCCGAGGACTAAAAGAAAATGTTATTATCGGACGATTAATTCCAGCAGGAACTGGTTTTAAAAACAAGTTTGTTAAAACGTCGGAAGAAAAATAATATAATTTATGAACTCTCCAGTTCAAAAAATTAAGGAGAGGCTCTCAATTGAAGAAGTAGTCTCTTCTTATATAAAGCTAGACCACGTAGGCACGAACCTGAAAGCTAGGTGTCCCTTTCATAATGAAAAAACTCCTTCATTCTTTATTTCTCCTGACCGAGGCACATACTATTGCTTCGGTTGCGGAGTAAAAGGGGATATTTTTTCTTTTGTGGAAGAGTTTGAGGGTCTAGATTTTAGGGGAGCACTTAAATTACTTGCTGGTAGAGCGGGAATTGTTTTGGAGACCTATAACCCAAAAGATCAAAAAAATCAGAGTGAAAAAGAAAGGTTGTTTGAGATTATGGAAGTCGCTACTTCTTATTTTTGCGCTAATTTAGCAACAAATAATGAAGCTCTTGCATATCTTAAATCTAGAGGTCTAGAAGCAAAAACAATAAAAGATTTTAGGATTGGTTTTGCTCTACTTGATTGGCGTAAGCTTTTTGATTTTCTGAAGTCTAAAAATTTTTCTGATAAAGAAATAGAAACTGCCGGACTGGCAAAAGCTCCAGAAGACAAGAGCAAAGCCATGTATGATCGTTTTCGTGGGAGAATAATGTTTCCTATTTCTGATTCGAGTGGGAGGGTCATCGCTTTTTCTGGAAGAATATTTGTGGACGATGGAAAGTCTGCTAAATATTTGAATAGTCCAGAAACTCCTATTTTCAGCAAATCTTCTGTTCTTTTTGGTATTGATAAAGCGAAAGAGACAATTCGGAAAAATAATTTTTCTATACTTGTTGAGGGTCAAATGGATTTAATTTTATCTCACCAAGCTGGTTTTAAAAATACCGTAGCTTCATCTGGGACAGCGATGGCTGACTCAATATTGTCAAAAGAAAATATTATAAATAATCTTGGACTTATTACTAGATTGTCAAAAAATATTGTTCTCGCTTATGATGCTGATAAAGCAGGAATTAATGCTTCCAATCGTTTTACGAAGATTGCTTTGTCTTTAGGAATGGATGTAAAAGTTGCAGAGATGCCAGAAGGTATGGACCCTGCAGATTTGATTTCAAAAGTTGGTCTGGATGCTTGGCGAGAGGCGATTAGAAACTCCAAGCATTTTATAGAGTTTATGCTTACAAGAATCTTGAAAGATACAAAAAGTGATACACGGAAAGCAGGTAGAGTTATAAAAGAGCGTTTGCTTCCTTTCGTGAATGACTTGGAGAGTTCGATAGAGAAATCACATTTTATTACATTGATAAGCAATAAATCTGGTATAGCGGAAGGTGCCTTAATGGAAGATTTAAAAAAAGTTGAAGTCGAGTTAAAAAATGAGAAAGAAGAGACAAAAATTGCTATTGAGAATGTTGAGAAAAACTTAAGGAAAGACCCAATAGAGAGGAGACTTTTGGGGATAGCTTTTTGGCAAGAGAACCTAGAAAATAAGAAAATAAATCCTGCACTAATTTTTGAAAAACTGGAGAAAGCAAAAGAAAAATATAATGATATAAAAGAAGATTTGATTTATGAAGTAGAAGAATTTTATTCGAATGATGAGAATTTAGAAAAAGATGTAAATGAAATGCTGCTCAGCATAGAAGAAGAATATTTAAACGAAGAGCTAACAAAACACATGATAGAGTTACAAAATTTAAAGGGCAAAGAAGAAGAAATAGAAATTTTTAAAAAAATAAATGAGATAAATAAAAGAAAAGAAGATATTAAAAATGGTCGTTTAAAGAAATAAGTACATAAACAACATGAAGAAAAAATCAAAAAATAAAAAAGTAGCGAAGAAAATTGTAAAAAAGGTTAAGAAGGCTCCTAAAAAAGCAAAGGCCACAAAGGTAAAAAAAGTTAAAAAAATAGTAAAGAAGGTTGCGAAAAAGATAAAAATAATAAAATTATCTCCTAAGCAGAAAAAAACTGAAAAATTAGATATTCTCGCTAATAATATTATCGAAAAAGGTAGAAAGCGTGGTTTTATTACTTATGATGAGATTTTAAAAACTTTCCCTGATATTGAAAACAATATCTTATTTTTAGATGAGCTCTATGAGAAATTTGCAGTGGCTGGTATTGATGTGCTTGAAGGTGGAAATTTGCTTAACTTAGATATTGATTTAAATGATAAAGATTTGAATAAGGGGTCTATGCATGACTCTATTCAGATGTATTTGAAAGAAATAGGGCAGTACCCGCTTATTCATGCGAGTGATGAAAAGGACCTTGCAAAACGCATTGAACATGGAGATTTAGAAGCGAAGAATTTACTCGCACGAGCAAACTTACGTTTGGTTGTTTCTATCGCAAAAAAATATGTAGGTAGAAGTGCAAACTTGACTCTTCTTGATTTGATTCAAGAGGGGAATTTGGGTTTATTTAAAGCTGTCGAAAAGTTTGATTGGACTAAAGGATATAAATTTTCTACTTATGCTACTTGGTGGATTCGTCAATCTATCACTCGTGCCTTAGCTGACCAGTCTAGAACAATCCGCATTCCAGTTCACATGGTGGAGACTATCTCAAAATACAAGCAGACCCACCGCAGATTGAGCCAGGATTTGGGCCGTGAGCCTCTAGCAGAAGAGATTGCGACGGAAATGGGTATTCCTGTCGAAAAGATTCATGTAATTGAAAACATCAGCCAGGAGACTGTATCCCTCGAACAACCTGTCGGAGACGACGATGATAAATCAACCTTAGAAAACTTTATTCCTGATGATAAAATTTTACGTCCAGACCAAGAGTCTTCTCGCAGAATTCTTTCTGATCAGATTCGAGAAGTTTTAGACGAACTTAATTCTAAAGAACGCAGAATTCTTGAGATGCGCTATGGTTTACTCGATGGTATCCAGCACACGCTTGAGAGAGTAGGGGAAGAGTTCGGGGTTACTCGTGAACGTATTCGTCAGATTGAAGCAAAGGTTCATGAAAAGCTTCGTCAGCACGAAAAAATAGCAAGATTAAAGAATTACTTTGACTAAATAAAAAAAACCCCCGCAATCAGCGGGGTTTTTTTATTTAAAATATATTATTTTAATGCAGCGTCAATTTTTATTTTTACTGAACTAAGTGGTTCTGCACCATCTATGGTAGCTACAACTTTACCATTTTTTAAAATGAATCCTTTTGGTGTTCCAGTTACTCCAGCGCTAGTCCCTTCTTTCTTTGAATCAATAATTGTTTGTACATATTTATTACTATCTAAACATTTATCAAAACTCAAGGTATCTAAATTTAGTGTCTTTGCGAAAGATTTTAATTTAGGTCTAGCAAACCCACCTTCATTTTCTCCATTTTGGTGAGAGTAGAGATAGTCATGAAATTCCCAAAATTTTCCTTGATCTCCAGCACATCTTGCAGCATTTGCGGCATTGATAGATTCATCTGCTTCAGCGACGTATGGTTTAACAAATTCTCCTAAAAATGTAAAATCTCTATAAACAAATAAGACATCTCCTTTTTCTACATATTTCATAATTTCAGGTATAGAGGGAGCCCAATTAGGATTATTACTTTTTAAGTAGTCCATTACAGGTTTCATTGCAGGGGAGTTAAGTTCTAGCCCAGTAACTGCTCCGCAAAAAGGGCATTGAAAATCCTCATACATGACGATAGTAAGTTTTGCATTTGGGTCTCCAATAGTATTATCTCCTTTACCAACAGGGGCTACTGTCGTTGTATTTGCGGCTGCATTTACTTTCGCCTCTTCTTTTGTTGGTGCTTTAGCATCTTTTAATAATATAGCTCCAGCAATAAGGACTCCCACGATAAGTATTGCCCCAGCTATTTGTTTTTGATCATTATTTTGCATATTTTTATTGTTAATATTTGTAATACGCTATTGTAGCATATTTTTTGGTTATGCTATAATAGTGGTATTAATATAAAGGTCATTATTATTAGCTAATTATCCTACTTAAAAGTGGGATGAAGTAAAAAATTATGTGTAAAATGTGTAATGGAAAGTGTGGTGGTGGTTGCGTAGTATCATGTGTAAGTAAAACTTTAGTAATTATTGGGGGAGTAAATTGGGGTTTGGTTGGAGTTGGAATGCTTTTAAATACTCCTCTAAATGTTGTTAATATGCTTTTGGGTTCTTGGCCAACAGTTGAGGCTGTTGTTTATGTACTTGTAGGCGTTGCAGCTGTAATGAAAATTTTTGGTTGCAAATGTGCAAAATGCAAGGAAGCTTGTGCAACTTGTGCTACAGGTGAAAAAGCCGAAGTAAAGATGTAATATATTTCGTTTTTTTTCATTAAAAACCCCCTTTTTAGGGGGTTTTTATGTACATTTGAGCGATAAAATGTTATACTATTGATATATGGCTGCAGCTTTTAATGCTATATTTTATATATTGATTTTCTTATCTGTATACGTGCAGGTGTTTTTTTTCGTTACTTTTATTGAAAATAGAAAAAAAATAGTCACTAGAGATGGGAAAATTAAGCTTGGATATTATCCATCTGTGACTATTGCTATTCCATGTTGGAATGAAGAAAGTACAGTGGAGAGAACAGTGCATTCAGTTTTGAATTTATCTTATCCTAAAGATAAGCTTAAAATATTTCTCGTAGATGATGGTTCCACTGATGGCACAATGAATGTTATAAGTAAATTTGCAGGTTATCCTAACGTAAAGGTCCTACACAAAGAAAATGGCGGGAAATACACTGCCCTTAATTTAGTTCTTCAAAATTTAGAGACAGAATTTTTTGGTGGACTAGATGCAGATTCATTTGCAGACCCTGAATCACTTGTTCGAATTATGAGTTATTTTGAGAAAGACATAAACATTATGGCTGTCGCTCCTTCTGTAATAGTAGATAGTCCAAAAAACTTTGTTCAAGGTGCTCAGAAGGCTGAATATGGTATGGGTGTATATTTTAAGAAAATGCTTTGTTTTTTAAGCGCAATCAACGTTACTCCAGGACCGATGACAATTTTTAGGAAAAAAGTTTTTGATGATTTAGGTCCTTATCAACATGGTCACAATACAGAAGATATGGAAATTGCATATAGGATGCAGAAAAATGGTTATATAATAGAGCATTGCAATGATGCTTATGTTTATACGAATACTCCAGGAACCATTAGAAAGCTTTATAGGCAAAGAATTAGATGGATCTATGGTTTTATAAATAATACGATTGATTATAAGAACATCATCCTTAAGAAAAAATACGGTAATTTTTCTATTTTTACATTGCCGATGGGTATTATTTCTATTTTCTCTGTGAGCTATCTTTTTGGTCGGATAGTATATAATTTTTTAGATTTTATATATTCAAAAATTATTCAGTTTGAAGTTACTGGTTTTAGTTTTAATTTACATAAAATGAATTTTGATCCATTTTTTATCAATACTCAATTTTTTATATTTTTAGTTTTTTCTATCTATATTTTGGTTGTTTTTTCGATGGTTTTCGGACGAAAAATGACGGAAGGGAAATGGGGCTTATCCTTAGATATGCTTTATTTTATTCCCGTGTTTAGTATTGTCGCTCCATTTTGGCTACTTAAAGCCGTTTATAATACTCTATTAAATAGAAAGCCTTCTTGGAGATAAATATATGGATAATAAAATTGATTGGAAAAAATATTTGATTGTTTTGCTCATTACTACCGGTCTTTTTTTTACGGCTATTTATTTAAGTAATTATTTTGGTAATAAGAAAATTAATCAACTTAAAACAATCCAAGATAAAATAGCGATTGATATTCTTTCTTCAGAAACACAGTTTTCTTTACTTTCTGAACTTTCTTGTAAAAATATTTCTGATTCTGTTTTTTCAAGTGAGCTTGGAGAACTTGGTAATAAGCTAGCTTGGAGTCAAGAAAATTTAGGAGCAACAGAAGAGGTGTCGTATTTAAGAAAATACTATTCTCTTTTACAGATCAAAGATTACTTATTAGCTAAAAAAATTTCCGCTCGTTGTGGGGTGAAGTCTTCTTTTATTCTTTATTTCTATACGACAGCAGCAAACTGTAGTGAGTGTGAGAATGAAAGCTTGGTTTTATCAACCCTACGTGCAGAGTATCCAGAACTTCGAGTTTACTCTTTTGATTACAGTACGGACCTTTCTGCTATAACTTCGATGCTTCAAATATATAAAATTAAAGATACAGCACTTCCTGCAATGGTGATTGATGACAATGTGCTCACTGGTTTTCATTCCATAGAAGACCTCGAGGCACGCGTGAAAGACTCCTTCAAGCTCCAAGGGATAAAATCCCCAGTAGAAAAAACAACAAAATAGCCTGTAAAATTAGGTATTATTTTTTGTTTTAAAATTTCTGGAGCCGCCTCTCGTTTTGAACCTATATTAACCTGTTGAGCCGCCTCTCGGATTCGAACCGAGGACCTTCACTTTACAAAAGTGTTGCTCTACCAACTGAGCTAAGGCGGCATAATTATTTAATTTTCAACTTTTTTATAAACCCTCTTCCTCCTCTTTTATTCTGTGCTTTATTTCTCTAATCTTGTATTTGTATTCCGAAATCATTTTTAAAAACTTACTTACTTCTCTTTTACTTTCAATCTCGTCATGTGATTTCTTGTTGCTCATGTTGCTGATTTTATTTTTTGCTTCCTGATATTTATTCTTTATGAGGTTTGAAGATCTAATATAAAATCTAATCGTATTTACTAAACCGGCATAACTATGTTTTCTTAAATTTTTAATGGCAGCCCGCTTTAATTCCTCTAAGTATTGAACTTTCAAAAAAGTTTCAGCACTATCGCTATAGGGCATTTCTCCATTTTGCAGCAGAAGCAACTTTCTTCCTATCATGAAAGTTATTCCAAGGAGTGATCCAAAAAACAAAATTAATAAGAAATACATAATTTTTTATTTAATTTATATCGAATAACGTTTTACTTCTTTTATCTTCGCTTTATTGTTTTCTAAAAGCTTGCCCACGGTTTCCTCTCCTTTGATAAATATTTGGTCAATTAATGTCTTTTCCTTGAAATAAGTAGCCATTTTCCCTATGAGCATTTTTTCTTTTATCTCAGCAGGTTTGTCTATGGCAGCTACTTCTTTTTCAAAGATTTCTTGCATTGTTTTTCTGGTATCATCTGTAATTTCTGCATCGGTGATGTATTCAGGTTTCATTGCAGTTATGTGCATAGCTATGTCTCTGGCAAGCTCACCTGTGCCACCCTCTAGGGAAACAATGATACCTACTTTATTATTGTGAACGTAGCTACCTAAAACATCGCCAGATACTTCATATATATCACCTAATTGAATGTTTTCTCCAGTTTTTTGGATAATAGCATCTATCATTTCTTTTGATTCTACCTTCATTTTTTCTATACCATCAGCGAAAGCCTTTTGCGTAAGTTTTGACAGAAGGGTAGTGAAGTCTTCATTTTTAGCAACGAAATCAGTTTCACAGAGTAGACCTACTAAGACAGCTTTATTATTTTCATTTTTTATTGCAACCGAGCCGCTGTTTAAAGAGCGATCTGCTTTTTTTAGGGCAATATCAGAACTTGTCTTTTTTAGGATAGCCAAAGCTTTATCCATATTACCCTCAGCCTCTTCAAGGGCACGTTTACATTGCATTACAGAAATACCCGTTGCATCTCGGAGCTCTTTTACTTGCTCTGTAGTGATTTGAATTGACATAAATATTATTTCTTTTCAGGTGTGGAGCTTTGACCTTCTTTATAAGCATCCATAATAGCAGTAGTAAAATATTTAATAGAAGGGATTCCGGAATCGTTTCCAACAATAGGGTAATCAAGTCCTTTTATGTTTGAATCAGAGTTTATCAAGGAAACAACAGGGATACCAGACTTTCTGGCTTCAGTTGCGGCAATGTGTTCAGCCTTTGCATCTATGATAAAGAGTGCATCTGGGGCTTTTTTAAGACCAAGTAAACCAGTGTAGTAACGTGCTAATTTTTCCATCTTTTTGGCCATAACTACACGCTCTTTTTTGGTATATTTATCAAGACCACCACCAACACTGTCTTTTTGATAATTTTCAAGTTCGGTTATTCTCTTTTTTATTTCTGTGAAATTTGAGAGTGTTCCACCAATCCATCTCTCTATAACATAAGGCATGTTTAGAGATTCAGCGATATTTTTCACAACAACCTTTGCCTCAGGCTTTGTTCCAACGAAAAGAACAACCTTGTTTTGAGCTCCTAGGTTTTTGATGAAAAGGGTAGCTTCATCCAGCATTTCGCTTGTTTTTTCAAGGTTAATAATATCTCCCTTGTTTTTAGTAGCGTATATGTACTTTGAAACAGAAGGGTGTCTTCTGGTTTTACTGTAGCCGTAGTGTGCTCCTGCTTTGAACATTTTCTCTACTGCTGTATCAATTTCCTTCTTATTTTCTACTTTTTGCATATGAATTAATATAACAGAAAGCTCGTCTTTTTGCAAATTTTCATCTCTTTTAGCAGGAGAGTTTATCTTTGACCTAAAGACTTTTTTCGGGTAGTATGAAGAATATGAGACAATCTAAACTTTTTACTAAAACGAAGAAGGAGGCTCCAGCCGATGAAGTGTCAAAGAACGCCGAATTATTAATTCGCGGTGGCTTTGTTCATAAGGAAATGGCCGGTGTCTATAGCTATTTACCACTCGGTCTTCGGGTCTTAAGAAAAATAGAAAATATAATTCGAGAGGAGATGAATTCCGTTGGAGGGCAAGAAGTTTTGATGTCTTCTTTCCAGCCTAAAGAAAATTGGGAAAAAACAGGTAGATGGGAAGGGATGGATGACCTGTATAAAGTTGGAGATTCTTCTGATAGATTTGTTGCCCTTGGTCCTACTCATGAAGAAATAGTGGTCCCTATCTTGAAAAATTATGTTTCTTCCTATAAGGATTTTCCTGTAGCTGTTTATCAAATTCAAAATAAATTTAGAATGGAACTTCGAGCGAAGTCTGGGATGCTTCGAGGTAGGGAATTTATTATGAAAGACATGTATTCTTTTCATACTTCCCAGGAAGATTTAGAAAAATTTTATGAAAACATGAAGGGTGTTTATAAAAATATTTTTTCTAGAGCTGGTATTGGGCATCTTACGTATTTGACTTTTGCTTCTGGCGGAACATTTTCAAAATACTCACATGAATTTCAAACTGTAACGGGAGCAGGTGAGGACACTATTTATCTTGATGAAAATAGTGCAATTGCTGTAAATAAAGAAGTTTACAATGATGAGGTGTTGCAAAGTTTGGGTCTTGATAAGGCAAAATTAAAAGAAACAAAAGCTATCGAAGTTGGTAATATTTTTGATTTAAAAACTAAATATTCACAACCTTTTGATTTAACCTTTACTGATGAAAAAGGAGAAAAACATGTTATTTTAATGGGTTGTTATGGAATAGGCCTTGGTAGGCTTATGGGCACTGTCGTAGAGGCTTTAGCTGACGATAAGGGGATAGTTTGGCCTCAGTCTGTGGCTCCTTTTACTCTGCACTTGCTTGCTCTCGGAGATGATGAGACTGTTACAGCAGAAGCGAACAAAGTTTATGAAAGTTTAGTGAAAGCTGGAGTGGAAGTTTTGTTTGATGACCGTGCTGGAATGTCGGCTGGAGAAAAATTCTCTGATGCAGATTTACTCGGAATGCCTTTTCGAGCTGTTGTGTCTGCAAGGAGTTTGAAAGAAAATGGTATTGAATTAAAAAAGCGTACAGAAGAAAAAGGAAAAATTGTAACTCTCGATGAATTATTAAAAATACTTAATGAAAAGAGTGCTTAAAATATGTTTGAAAAATTTTACAAATTAATTAGCAATGACATTGGTATAGACTTAGGTACTAGTAATACTTTGGTGTATTTAAAAGGCCATGGGATTGTAATTAATGAACCGTCCGTCGTTGCAGTTAATATTAAAACAAATCAAATCTTGGCTGTCGGTGCACAAGCTAAGGAAATGCTTGGACGAACGCCAGGGCACATCAGGGCAATTCGTCCTCTTGTCGATGGTGTTATTTCTGATTTTGAAGTGACCGAAGAAATGCTTTCATATTTAATAAATAAAGCAGACAAAATATCAAAAAAGTTAGCACGACCAAGAGTGCTCATTGGGGTGCCTTCAGGTACAACAAATGTTGAATCACGAGCTGTGTATGATGCTGCACGCAGTGCAGGAGCTAGAGAAGTGTTTCTAGTAGAAGAACCAATGTCTGCGGCTATTGGGGTGAGGCTTCCAATTAAAGATCCTGTTGGTTCTATGATTATAGATATCGGTGGAGGTACTACTGATATTGCAGTTATTTCTTTGGGGGGAATTGTAAAATCTAAAAATTTAAAAATTGCTGGAGATAGATTGAACAATGACATCATTACTTATATGCGTGATGAGTTTAAAATATTAATCGGAGAGCGAACTGCGGAAATGGTAAAGATTGCTATCGGCTCTGTATCTCCTGGAGAATATATGGAAACAGAAGTTCACGGTAGAGATTTGCTCACTGGTCTTCCTCGGGAGGTGGTGGTGACAGACTCTGATATTCGTGAAGCTCTTTCCCTATCAATTAAGGGACTAGTCGAAGGAGTAAAAGATATGCTAGAAACTACTCCGCCCGAGATTTTGTCTGACATAATGCACCGCGGGATTACTCTCTCCGGTGGGGGAGCATTAATTCCGGGGCTTGATCAACTTTTACAGCGAGTTCTCAAGATTCCAGTTTACGTTGTAGAAGATCCACTTTCAGCCGTCGCTCGTGGTACAGGTGTAATATTAGATAATATTGCACTTTATAAAGATGTTTTGATTGGGAATCAAGATGAGTTACCTCCTAGATAAAAAAATAAAAAGAAAAAAATCTTTAAACATCGCTTTGGCCGTTGTGCTTTTTGTTATTTTATTTTATTTCCGATCAGGGATTTTTGATGGATTTTCCAGTGCAACTCAAGCTATTTTTCGACCTGTATTAATTTTAGGGTCCGGTATTGGAGGAAATTTAGGTGATATTGTTTCGTACTTTATTTCCAAAGAATCAATTTACAATGACAATCAAACTTTGAAAATCCAAATAAGTGCCGAAGAGGCAAGAATGGCTAATTATGATTCAATAGTAAAGGAAAACGAAAGTTTGAAAGAAATTTTAGGAAGAAAAAAAGAAAAAGTCACAATGGTATTGTCTGCTATTTTAGCAAAACCAAACCAAAGTGCTTATGATACTTTATTGATTGATGCTGGAATAAATGAAGGGATAAAAATAGGGGACACTGTTTTTGCAAAAGGCGATGTACCAATTGGAAGGGTAGATATTGTTTATGGAAATTCTTCGAAAGTCGTATTGTTTTCAAGTGCGGAAGAAAAGACTCAAGCTTCTATTGCTGGAAAACCTGACCGCGCAGGCGGGGATACTTTTATGGAATTAGTTGGTCGAGGTGGTGGAAATTTTGAAATGATTTTACCTAGAGATTTTATTTTACAAAAAGGAGATCAAGTAGTTTTACCAGGTATTAATTCTTACTTATTAGCTGTCGCGGAAACAGTAATTTCTGACCCACGTGAACCTTTTATTAAAGCATTATTGCGTAGTCCGGTAAACGTGCAGGAGCTTAAGTTTGTACAAATAGAAATTCAGAAGTAATTATTAAAATGCACACATAAAATTCTGTTGAATTTTTGCTCTGCTCGTCGCTCAAGAAAATAATAAATAGAATACTATTTTTATTTTCTAAGCTCCTGCGCAAGGCATTTAAATAACTACTTCTGAATTTTCTATAAATTATGGAATTTAAAATTGAGAAAAAATTAAAAAATAGTTTAGGGCGAGTGGGGGTATTGAGTACTCCGCATGGAGATATTTTGACTCCGGCTTTTGTTGCTGTGGGGACAAAAGCAACCATAAAGTCTTTGAATCCTGAGCAGGTGCGTGACGCTGGCACACAAGTTGTGCTTGGTAATACTTATCATTTATATTTACAACCAGGCGATGAGATAGTACACGATGCAGGAGGCATCGGTAAATTTATGAATTGGCGGCGAAGCGATGGCGGTATTGCGCCCACTATGACGGATAGTGGAGGCTTTCAAGTTTTTTCGCTTGGTGTTGCTTATGGAAAAGATATATCAAAGATTACAAAAATTACTGATCCATCGCTTCTAATTCCTGAACGCTTTGATGACAGCGATGCCCCTCGTTTGGCCAAAATTGGGCAGGACGGTGTTTCTTTCAAATCACATTTGGATGGTTCTATTCATTACATCACCCCTGAAAAATCAATCCAAATTCAACATAATTTAGGTGCAGATATAATTTTTGCTTTTGATGAATGTACAAGTCCGACAGAAGATTTGAAATATCAAGGAGAAGCACTTGAGCGGACACATAGGTGGGCGGAAAGGAGTTTAGCTGAACATCAAAAATTATTAATTCAGAAACAGAAGCATTCTCAGGATCTCCTGCTTCGCAACGTCGACCGTTCGCCTGCTTCTATTTCTGATACAAAAACAGAAGAATATTTTTTAGAGGGTCTCTCGCAGAGCGACGGCTCGAGAGTGAGCGCTCTGCCAGCAGACAGAGACAGCGACCCTATAAACAATGATTCTTCTGTTTTTACTCCAGCTTTATTTGGCATTGTGCAGGGCGGGAGAGAAGAATCTTTACGTAAACAATCTGCAAAAATTATTTCAGAAATAAATGTTGATGGAAAATATTTTGACGGTTTTGGTATTGGGGGGTCTTTTGCGAAGGAAGATATGTCTACAGCGGTGAGGTGGGTTAATGAAATTCTGCCAGAAGAAAAACCACGGCACTTGCTCGGCATTGGAGAGCCAGAGGATTTATTTATGGGAATAGAAAATGGAGTGGATCTTTTTGATTGTGTTTTACCGACACGGCTTGGAAGGAATGGAACTATTTATACTAAAAAAGGAAAAATAATAATTACCAATGCAAAATTCAGAAATGACTTTGGTCCCATCGAAGATGATTGCGGATGTTATGTGTGTTCTGCACCAGAAGCTTTTTTTTCGGGGTCGCTGTCTGTGTCTGCTGACACAGCGCTGCCTTTCGGCTCGTCAGTCTGCGAGACACCCCACAAAAAAACTTCTGGTGCCTCACGATATTCCCGCGCATACATCGCTCACCTTTTTCATGGTAAAGAAATGCTGGCGGGAACATTAGCATCAATTCACAACCTCCATTTCATCGTAAATTTAGTTAAAAAGATTCGGCAATCTATTATAGAAGATAATTTCTTCGAATTTAAAGAGGAATTCTTGACGGGATATTTGAAGTAAATTTGGGGTACTTCAATTGGGGGATTGTGTTATTTTTTGATATAATTAATAAAATTAAGGATATTATTAATTATTATTTTTTAACGAAATAAATGAAAAATATACACAAAATAGGGCATGCCTCAATACAATTCATTATTGGAGTTTTTGCGATAATTCTCGTAGGTATGAGTGGTATTTTTTTATATGGTAAATTTATTCAAGCGTCCCCTTTTAATTTTGTTCAGTCTTCATGGTCAGGTGGTATTACGGGAAATACAGCAGTTCATCCAACTAATCAAACTGGTTGGACAGAGTACGATCAAAATTCTAGTGTCACAGCTGGAGCCACCATTACCCTTCCTTCAGTTGCGAAAACTTTTACAGATGATGGCACAATAATTATTCCTGGGGGGATAACACCGACTGGTGGAGGATTTTCGAATGGAACGCTTACAGATACGACTATGTCAGGCACACTTGTGAATGCAAAAATAAAACTTACACCGACATATCTTGTTGGTTCTAAAACAGATTTCCCTTTTTCTTTTTTGGATAATAGTGTTGTTTTTGACAGTGTTACTAATTCTGCGTGGGTCGCTTATAAGCCCTGTACCCCTTGTGGGGGAGTTAGTAAAGTGGATGTTACTACTGGTGGTAAAACTGATTATAGTTTTGGTTTTGGTAATGGTGTAGGTGGTCTTGCTTTTGATAATGTTACGAATTCAATTTGGGCAACTAAACCTTCTAGCAATACAATAAAAAAAGTAAATATAACAGACGGTAGTATTGTGGGTACTTATACGGTTGGTAATGGACCACGTGGTGTTGCTTTTGATAATATTACTAACTCTGTATGGGTTGTAAATAGTACTGATGTCACCGTCAGTAAAGTAGATGTTACTACTGGGAGTATTACTGGTACTTATGCAGTAGGTAGTTCTATATCAGATATTGTTTTTGATAGCGTCACGCATTCAGTTTGGGTGACAAATTATGATTCTATTTCTGATGCAGGGACACTTATCAAGATAGATATAGTCACAGGTACAATTACTGGCACATATGCAGTTGGTGCTGTGGGAAGTTCGTTTATGGGTATTGCTTTTGATGGTGTGACTAATTCAATTTGGGCTGCTGATTATAATGCTTCTAATGTTGTAAAAGTAAATATTAATACTGGGGCCGTAACTGGGACTTATCCAGTCGGATTATATCCATGGGGAGTTAGTTTTGACAGTGTTACAAATTCAATATGGGTAGCAAATCAAGGAGATTCTACGGTAAGTAAGGTTAATATTACTGATGGTACAAAAGTTAATTATACCGTTGGTTCTGGTTCGACAGGTATTGCGTTTGATAGTTTTACAAATTCAGTTTGGGTAAATAATCCTGGATCCAGTTCTATTAGTAAGGTCGCCATTCAAGATGGCCCATTTCTCACACCTGGTACATTTGAATCTGACTTGATTAATTTTGGTGAAGTATCAAATTTCACTAGTTTTTCATTTACAAAAAGTACACCTACAAATACAACTCTCACAATGGATGTGCGAGCTTCCGTAGATGGTATTACTTGGTTGCCTGACTGGACTCCCGTATTAAACGGCGGAGATATAAGCGCCATGAGCGGTAATAGATATATTCAGTACCGGGCAAATTTTTCTACTACAGACACAGCAGTTTCGGCGACACTCTATGATGTAAGTATTAGTTCAAATTATTGGACCTTTGTGGATGATGATGAGACGAGTACTTTGGGCGGGTTAGTTCCTTCTGGTGGTGCATTTGGAAGTGGAACTAATACAAGTACTGTGATTACTGGTTCAGGGGCTGGGGCGAGCGTTGGCCTTGGTGTTGGGAATACTTATGCAACAGGCCTTAATCCTAACTCAAGTGTTTTTGATATTACTAATAATGTAGTGTGGGTGACGAATCAAGGTGACAACACTATTACAAAAGTGGATGCGGTGACAGGTATAGGTAGTTCTATTGCTCTAGGGGCTACTCCTTCTGCAATTGCTTTCGATGTTACAAATAATGCAGTCTGGATAGCAAATGGCTTGGCTAATACCGTTACAGAAATTAATGCAGCGACAGGTGCTGTTATTGGTAGTCCTATTGTTGTAGGTACTTATCCTAGTGCAATTGCTTTCGATGTTACGAATAATGTAGTTTGGGTGACTAATTTTAATGACAATACGGTTACAAAAATTAACGCAGCGACAGGTGTTGTTATTGGGAGCCCCATTGCTGTAGGTTACAATCCCGGTGCAATTGCTTTTGATATTACAAATAATGTAGTTTGGGTTGCAAATTATAGTGATAATACCGTTACAGAAATAAATGCAGCGACAGGTGTCGTAATTGGTAGTCCAATTGCCCTAGGTAGTTCTCCTGCGGGGATTGCTTTTGATGTTACTAATAATTTAGTGTGGGTGGCAAATAGGTTTGATAATACTGTTATAAAAATAAATGCAGCGACTGGTGTCGTAATAGGTAGTCCAATTGCTGTGGGTGCTTATCCTACTGCAATTGCTTTTGATGTTACCAACAATACAGTATGGGTTGCAAATTATAATCATAACAATGTAACAAAAATAAATGCTGCTACGGGAGCTGTCGTGGGTGCACCTTTTGTCGTTGGAGTTAATCCTACAGCAGTTGCTTTCGATGTTACAAATAATGCAGTTTGGGTGGCAAATTATACTGACAACACTATTACGAAATTAATTAATTCAGGAAGATCGTATCTTAGCTCTGGCACTTTCACTTCTAATATTATTGATCTTGGTGCTCATTCAAATTTATCCACACTTTCATATAACGTTAATACACCAACCAATACTACTATTACTGTAGATTTACGTGCTTCTAGTGATAATGTTACATGGTCAGCTTGGACGACAGATATTGCAAACGGAGGAGACATTAGTGCATTTTCTAATAATAGACTTTTTCAGTATCGCGTAAATTTTGCAACTACAGATGCTACGGTTACCTCTACCTTAAATGACATAACATTAAATTATTCGCAACATCAAAAAAATGGTTCACTCGCATCGTCTGTATATGATACAGGTTCTGCCTCAAATTCAATTACAAAATTATCCTGGGACGGAGCAGGAGCAGTCGTATATAATACAAATCCATTTATAAAGACAGCATATGCAATAGGATTATTTACCCAAGCTGAAGAAGTTAGATTTCAAGTACGTTCTTCATCTGATGGATACAATTGGTCTGATTGGTGTGGGTCATTTGCTTGTGATGGGTATGATTATTTTTACGAAGCAGACAATGGTGTAAATCTTCCAGTAGATCATCCTCTAGTGGTAGGGAACAATGATAGATATTTTCAATATAAAGCTTTCCTTTTCTCAGGTGGATACCTGACACCTATTTTAGCTTCTGCGACAGTATCTTATGACACTGGTTCTGTAGCAGCTCCTGCCATCTCTAATGTTTTAAGTAGTAGTATAACTTCAAATGGTGCTACGATTACTTGGACTACAGACACACCTGCCGATTCATATGTAAATTATTCTACGAGTCCATCTCTTGCATCACCCACAAATGTAGGGAGTCCTACGCTCACAACCTCACACACAGTAGTTCTCACTGGACTAAGTCCCACAACACCATATTATTTTGAAGTTCTTTCTACTGATGGTACGAGTCAATTAACTACAGATACAAATGGTGGCAGTTATTATACTTTCACCACGGGGGTAATAAGTGGTGGTGGAGGAAGTTCTAGTATCCCTGTCGATCCTCTTGTGCCAGTAGTTCACATTTCTGCGTCTCCAACGACTGTCGCAGTAGGTGGTACGTCGGTTATTACATATACAGTTACGAGCGCTACTCGTGGTTGTGTGAAATCCGGAGATTGGTCTGGTATGACAGAAGGCTCAGGAACAGATACCGTGGGGCCACTTTCTCTTGGTACATATACATATACACTTTTGTGTAGTGGTCATCAAAACAGAAGCGGAAGCGGAAGTGTGACAGTGACATCAGGTGTCACACCTCCTCCACCTCCTCCTCTTCCAGTAGTCACAATTTCAGCTAATCCAACAACTGTAGCTCCAGGTAAAACATCGGTCATATCATACACCGTAGAAAATGTTACTCAGGGTTGTACAAAAGAAGGAGATTGGTCAGGAACAATAGATAGTTCTGGAAGCGGAACATATACAACTCCACATCTTTCTCCCGGGTCTTATACATATACACTTATATGTACTGGAGGTCAAAATAGAACCGGAAGTGGAAGTGTTACCGTGACTTCAGCAGAATCAGGCCCAGGAGATACTGGGGGAGATGTAATTAGTGGAGGAACAGGTACTGAGGGAATTGGAGGTAGTAGTACAAGTAATGGAGGGGGCGGAAATATTGGAAAAGAAAAATCCGTTGTTCCTATTAGTGAAAATCCTGTAACTTCTAATTCAGAAACTAAAATACAATCTGCTTTACCAAAAGAAACAGAAAAAATTATTGCAGATACAATAAATGTTACAAATAATGTCCTCACTAAAACTAAAAAAAATATCATTGAATTTTCTGAAACTCCAACTGGCGCTGTCACTACGACGACCGTCACGGCTCTTGGTGCTGGAGGAGGAAGTGCGATAGCACTTTCTTCTGCGGGGGGAGTTGCTTCATTCGCAGATATTCCACTTTTGGCACTACGCTTGTGGAGTGTCTTACTTGTATCGCTCGGACTCCGTAAAAAGCGTGCACCCTGGGGAACTGTTTATGACAGTGTCACGAAGCAACCACTTGATCCAGTGTATGTAGTTCTAAAAGATAAAGAAGGGAAAGAAGTGGGAACTGCGATCACAGACCTAGATGGACGTTTTGGTTTTCTCGTACCTCCTGGTTCATATCAAATTGAAACAAAGAAAACTAATTACACTTCACCTTCACAAAAACTTGCTGGTAGAAATAGTGATGAACTTTATGACAATTTATATTTCGGGGGAGAAGTTCTCTTTGGTGAAAATACCGTCATCACAAAAAATATTCCCATGGATCCACTTGCTTTCGATTGGAATGAATTTGCGAAACGTGATAAAAAACTTATGACTTTTTATTCTAGAAATACGCGCGCATTTTCTTTCATTCTTAATGTTCTTTTTTATATTGGACTTATCTCTGTAATTCTTCTTTTTATCGCAACACCTGACAAACTTAATTTCGCATTACTTATCATTTATGGAGTACTCCTTGCTTTACACTTACTTGGATTCAAGCCTAAAACTTTTGGGACCATTCTTGATGCTACAACTAAGGAGCCTCTATCTTATGCTATTGTGCGTGTTTTCAGGAAGGGCTTTCCGCAGGAAATCTTTCATCGCGTTGCAGACCAATACGGTCATTACTATTGTCTTTTAGCTAAAGGTGAATACTACGTCACTATCGACCGTAAGAACGCAGATGAGTCCTACACTACAGTTTTTACTTCTCCAATGATTGACGCGAGAAAGGGGATTATTAATCAGAATTTTACCGCATAGCTTATTAATTGAATTCATTAAATATTAATGTCTATCAACGTTTTATTCTGTATAGATAGTATTGTTTAGTAATGTTTAGTATAGTATACTTAATAAATGGAAAAGAAGTTTATTTCGATAAAGGAAGCCTCTGAAATGCTCTGTGTGTCTAAATTAACACTCCGAAATTGGGATAGAGATGGTAAATTATTTGCTTTGAGACACCCTATAAATAATTATAGGGTTTATCATATTGATGATATTAAGAAGATAATAGGAAAAATTGAGTCCGGGGAGAAGCCCGTTAGAGCCCCTCGAAAAAATAAGACAAAGCCCCGAATCGTCAAAATAGTTTCAATAAGAGACTAAATCTAATATCTATTAAACCTTAAGTTATTAACATTTTAAAGGGTTTTTTGTTTGTTTCTATTTTAGAATTTAGTTATAATTAATAAACAAGAAAACTACTTTGACCGAAAAATGAAAAATTTTTTTAAAAAAATAAATATATTTGAACAAGATTTTTTTGTCTCTATTAAAAAAATCTTGTATTACGAAGAGCATCATTTATTACGTTTTGCTTTTGCATCTCTCGCAATATTTTTTGTTGGTATTAGTGGAATTTTTTTATTTAGTAAAATTACAGAAGCTGCCGCTGCAACTTTCATTCAGTCATCCTGGGCAGGAGGTATCACCGTAAATGTTGCTGCCGATCCTACTGATCAAACTGGATGGACAGAATATGATTCGGCAAATGGAGTTACAGCAGGAGCTACGGTTACTCTCGGTCCAGTGACAAAAAGTTTTATTGACGGTTCTCCTATTACAGCAAATGGAAACCCACCAACTGGTGGGGGATTTTCAAGTGGATTATTCTCTTCTTCAAAATTTCACGGTGTAAATGGAGAGGGTGGCTGGGTAGGAGCCTTGAATGTGACACTTTTTTCTGGTACTAGTTATGCAGTCGGAGGTTCTCCAAAAAATATTGCTTTTGATTCTATAAATAATGCAGTCTGGGTTACAAATAATAGTAACGGAACGGTAATTAAACTTAATGCAAGTACTGGTTTTCCTATTGGTGTTTATCCGGTTGGTGCTAATCCTCAAGGTATTGCTTTCGATTCTATAAATAATGCAATCTGGGTGACAAATACTTCGGCTAGCACGATTACAAAGGTAGATGGAATAACAGGCAACATTATAGGGACATATGTAGCTGGAACTACACCTTACGATATTGTATTTGATGCTCCTCAAAATGCAGTTTGGGTTACAGATACTACTGATAATACAGTAAGTGAATTTGACACAACAACAGGTAATCTTGTTGACACTATACCTGTTGGAAATAGTCCTCAAAGTATTACATACGATAGTACTCTTGGGGATGAATCTGTTTGGATTGCAAATTACTGGGATAACACTGTCAGCAAAATTAATACTACGACGGGAGTTGTTAGTGGAACTTATGCAGTCGGTGGAAATCCTACTGATATTGTTTTTGATGTAACAAATAGTTCAGTTTGGGTTTCGAACTATACTGATAGTACAGTTACTCAATTAAATGAATCCAGTGGTGTTCCTATCGGAACTTACCCAGTTGGGACAAATCCTTCTGGTATTATTTTTGACGTTACCAATAACGCAGTTTGGGTAACAAATAATACTAGTGGTACAGTTACAAAGTTAGATGCTACAAATGGTAACACTATTATAGGGACTTATTCTACAGGTACAAATCCTGAAGGTGTAGTTTTTGATATTACTAGTAATAGTGTTTGGATAGTAAACAATAATAATGGAGTTGGTGATGGTAGTGTTACGAAATTAAATGCTTCAAATGGTAATAACATTGGTGGTCCTTTTGTAACTGGAGCTGGACCTTACGGTATAGCTTATGATGCGCCGCATAATGCAATTTGGGTAGCAAATAGTGGGGCAAATACTATTAGTGAATATGATGCTTCGACAAGTGTAATTATTGGTAGCCCTATTGCTACAGGAAATGGTCCTCAAGGTGTTGCATATGACGCAACTAATCATGCAGTGTGGACCCCAAATATAACTGATGGTACTGTTACTAAGATAGATACTAATACCAGTACTGTTGTTGGAACGTATGCAGTTGGCACCCTTACTTCTTTTCCTCAAGATATAACTTTTGATGTTACTCAAAATGCTATTTGGGTTTCAAACCATGGAGATAATGCTGTTGTTAAACTTGATGCTGCGACTGGTGCACCAGTAGGTGCTCCAATTGCAGTAGGTAATTACCCTCAGGGTGTTGCTTTTGATGTTACCAACAATGCAATTTGGGTAGCAAACAATAGTGATGATACGATTACAAAAGTTGATGCAGCAACGGGTGTTGTTATTGGTAGTCCAATTGCCGTGGACGTTGGTCCTATGCGTGTTGCTTATGATATTACTCAAAATGCCGTTTGGGTAACAAGCACTAATTCAGTTAGTAAAATTGATGCTACTACAGGTGTCTTAATTGGTTCCCCAATTTCAGTTGCATTTGCTCCTAGGGGTATCGCATTTGATATTACTAATAATACAATCTTGGTTACAAACAATGGAAATACAGTTACTAGAATTAATGCTGCCACGGGTGTGATTATGGGGGGACTAATTCCTATGTCTAGTACTTATCCTGAAAATATTGCTTACGATATTACTAATAATGTTTTTTGGGTGACGGATGTAAGTGGTAATAAAATTTTTAAAATTAAACCCATCGATGGTTCTTATATAACATCTGCTGGGTCTTTTGTTTCTGCTGTTATAGATTTTACTGAAGTATCACAATTTACGACATTCGCATTTACAGCAACAACACCCATAAATACAGGAATTACAATGGACGTGCGTGGTTCTGTAGATAATATTACCTGGACATCATGGATAACAAATGTTTCAAATGGAGGAAGCATAAGTGCTCTTACGGGTAATAGATATATTCAATATCGTGCAAATCTTACTTCTACAGATGCAACAGTTACCCCTACTCTTAGTGATGTAAGTGTTAGTTCTGCTTCTTGGACATTTATAGACGATGAGCCGACGAGCACCACTCCAGTACCTCCTTCGGCAAGTGGGGGTGATTTTACTAATGGTACTAATTCTGGCACATCAGCTTCTTGGTATGTTTATCTTACTCCTGGAATAGCCGCTGGAACAAGGACTGATTATTCTTTAGCTTCAGGGTTTAATCCGATAGGTGTTGCTTTTGATAATGTTACAAATTCAGTATGGGTAGCAATGCATGGTAGTGGTTGGATTGAAAAAATGGATATTAATACAGGTACAAAAGTTGATTATCCAATGACTGGACATTATTATCTTTCACCGTGGGCAATGGCTTTTGATAATGTTACTAACTCTATTTGGGTGACAGAATATTACGAAGGACAAGTTAGTAAAGTAAATGTAAATGATGGCACCTTTGTGGATTATAATGTCGGAGCATTTCCTCAGGCTATTGCGTTTGATAATGTTACAAATTCAGTATGGGTTACGAATTCTTCTGACAACACAGTGAGTAAGGTAGATATTACTGCAGGTACTAAAGTGGATTATGCAACTGGCACTGAACCAATAGGTGTGGCTTTTGATAATTTTACTAATTCTGTGTGGGTGGCAAATTTTGCAGGTGGTGCTGGTAACACTGTAAGTAAAATAAATATTAATACTGGTACCAAGGTTGATTACAGTACAGGGACAGGGCCATATGGTGTAGCTTTTGATAATGTTACTAACTCAGTATGGGTGACAAATATGGTTGATAATACAGTTACTAAAATTAATGCCACTACTGGTGCCACCATAGGTACTTATGGTGTTGGCTCAGATCCACGTGCAGCTACTTTTGATAATGTTACCAATTCTATTTGGGTGACAAGCTACAATGCGAATAGTGTAAATAAGATAAACGTAAATACGGGCACAAGCGTTAGCTATGGTGTAGGATGGCAACCTTGGGGTATTGCTTTTGATAATGTTACTAACTCAGTATGGGTAGGAAATTATGATAGTTTTGCTAATCATCCGCCAACAAGAATAAGTAAAGTAAAAATTATGAATGATCCTTATGTCTCACCTGGTACTTTTACTTCGGCTGTTATAGATTTTGGTGCAGCTGCATTTTTGAATACAATTTCTTTTAGTACAGCTTTGCCCGCGAATACAAATATTACTATAGACTTACGAGCTGGTAATGTGGCAGTTCCTGATGGATCTTGGACAGATTGGGCGATAAATACAGATGTTGCAAATGGGGGAGACATTAGTGCACTTTCTAGTAATCGATATATTCAGTATCGTGCAAATCTTACGACTACGGATGGAATAAATACACCGGATCTTTATAGTGTTACTTTTAATTATTATTTTTCATTACAAAGACAATTAAGTGGTGATCTTACTTCTTCTGTGTATGATGCAGGTTCTGCTGACAATACAATTACGAAGATAGCTTGGAGTGCCACGGGAACTTCACCTTCAGAGATTGTTAAATTTCAAGTACGTTCATCTCCTGATGGTGCGACATGGTCCAACTGGTGTGGACCGAGCGTTACTTGCGATGGTACAGATTATTTCCTTGATGTAAATAATGATGTTGCCCTTGATTCTGGTCATCCACTTAGAAATGGTGCTGATGATGAATTTTTTCAGTATAAAGTATTTCTTGCTGGAGATGGAAGTGCGACGCCCACTCTCACCTCAGTAACTATTTCATATGATGTAACTCCTGTTACACCTCCTCCCGGCGGAGGTGGAGGCTCATTTGCAGTTGGCCCTACTTCAGTTTCTGGAGCGGCTACTTCTGTCACTGTTACTAATGCAATCTTAAATGGAACAGTAAATGCAAATGGGGCAACTGATACAATGCGTTATTTTGAGTGGGGAACAGCTCCTGATGTATTGAGCAATCAGACACCACACATAGCCCATACGAATATTCCATCTGGAACCACTGCCACACTTTCTTGGTCAAACATAAATGGAGCGACATTATGCAAAATAAATGGAGGACAATATGTAGACAAGGTCGTATCGTGTACGGGGGGAAGTCTTATCACAGATACACTTACAACAAATACAACTTACATTCTTATGGCTTCAAATGGTTATGGAGGAGAAGTGACGAAGAGTTTGAGTGTAATTGTGCCGTAGTTATTTTTAATTATTATTAACATTTATATTATTATCAGTAGGGAAATTAAATACATGAAATACAAATCTTATAAAATTATTATTCTTGCAGTTTTAGTAATAGGTTTTCTCTTTATGAGTAGAGCTTTTGTATCTGCAGTGGCGCTTGATTTTAGGGCTGAAAGTAATCCAACGTTAACATCAGGCCCCATCTATGCTGGAAGTTCAGCTTCTTTTAAAGCTCAGATTGGAGGAACATATTCTACTGCATCTCTTGTTCCTTCTTTTTGGAGATTGGCTTGGACAACTAATTCAGCAGATTATAACAATACTCCTCAGCCAGGCAATTCTTGGACAATTACTCAATATTCTTCTAGTCCATCAACTTCCAACCTAGATAGTAGTGTTGCTAGTTCTAGATATATTTATTCTTCCCCGATTCCTTTTAGTCAGCCAAATTCAAGTGGGTATAGATATCTTATTATGGGCTGTGTAAATGGAACTTCTCCTGTAAATCCATATTCTAATGCAAACGGACCTGATTATACTTCGTATGTAGGTCCTATGAATGGTGTCACCAACGGGGAAACAAATACGCTCGATAATTGTACTTTTTGGACGAGTTTAAATGTAAATGCTGGTTGTACTAACGGAGCGAATAATCCTCCTTCTTGTAATGCTTGTACTGCACCATTAACTTGGGATGGAAATAATTGTACTCTCCCTGTTATGTCTGGCACACTTACTCCTGCAAATTCTACTTGTACAATTGCATCAGGGGCAAGTAAGTGTAGTAGAGTTTTAACATGGACAACAGCAAATCCCGTTGGGACATCTGCTGTCACAAACGGAAGTGGAGCAACTCCTAATCCTAGTGCAAGTAGTAATAATACTTTTCAAACTTTTTTTATTCCATACAACAATGGCACACCCATTACTTTTTATCTTTATAATAATGCAGTGAACCTTGCAACAGCAACCGTCACTCCAGTTTGTGTAAATGGTACTGCCTGGGATGGAAGTAAATGCCAGACTATTCCCACTCCTGTAAATGGAGTCTGTGGTGCTACTCATTATGTATGTACCGTGGGAACAAGTGCCAGTAATGTAAGTAGTACTTATGCTTGGAATTGGACCTGTAATGGTTCTGGTGGTGGATTAGATGCATTCTGTAAAGAAAACAAACCCGCAATGTCTGGCACACTTACTCCTGCAACTTCTAGTTGTACGATTGCCCTTGGTGCAAGTACTTGTATAAAACTTTTAACTTGGACGACCACAAATCCTGTTGGTACTTCTGCTGTCACTAACGGAAATGGTGCAACTCCAAATCCTAGCCCAAGTGCAAATAATAGTTCGAAAACTTTTACCATTCCTTATGGTAGTGGAGCAGGTACAACATTTTATCTTTATAACAATGCGGTGAACCTTGCGACAGCCAATGTGACACCGAGCTGTGCCACGGGAAGCACCTGGAACGGAAGTATTTGTATTTCTAATACTTGTGACAATGGAGCAAGTAATTATCCTACTTGTACTAATTGTCCAGCATCACAAGTTTTGAATAATGCTACAGCAACTTGTGTTCCTCCACTTTCTATTTCATTAGGTTCAACAAATTATTCTGCAACATTACCTAATCATACAATTTCAGGAATTTATACTCTCACAAATGGGACATCTTCTAATACGACTTGTAGGTTATTAGATGGTTCTGGTACACCACTTACTACATACGCACCATGCACGGGAAGTATTTCAGTTGTTGCCCCATCTTCTGCTGGTTCTTATGGGTATTCTATCCAAGCATTTAAAGCTTCAACCGGAGAAACAAAAGTTAGTAATGCATTCACTGTGAATATTATTATTCCTTTTGCAACTCCACCTGCACCAGTAATAACTATTTCTGCAAATCCTGCAGTAATTACATCCGGGGGAACATCAACGATTAGCTGGTCAGCTCTTAACGTCACTCAAGGTTGTACAGCATCTGGAGCTTGGTCTGGCGCGCAACAAGAAATAGGGACAATTGGAACGGGAGCACTAACTACGGGGACATATACATACACTCTTACATGTACTGGTGGCCTTGGTAGAAGTGGAAGTGGAAGTGCGACAGTTACCGTAAATCCTGTAGTAGTTACTAGTTGTACAAATGGTACAAATAATCCTCCTGCATGTAATATTTGCACAGGAGCATTTTCCTGGAATGGTTCCACTTGTGTTGCTAACCCTGTAATTGGAACTTTTTCTTCCACTCTTAATACTGGAAATCTTCCTGGTTCATTTTCAGAAATAATTTCTAATCTTTCAAAAAATACTACCTATTATTTCCGCGCAGTAGCACAAAATTCACAAGGGACATCAAATGGGCAGACTCTTAGTTTTACAACTCTAGATACTCCACCTGCATTAGTTCTTCCATCTGTTACTACAGAGAGTGCGACAGCTGTTGCAAATACGTCTGCAACATTTAATGGAAATGTAGACCCTAATGGCACAACTGATACAACTCGATATTTTGAATGGGGAACATCTGCATTGAGTTTAAGTAATCAAACGACACACACCAGTCAAGGTCCCACCCTTGGTACTTTCTCGGATACTGTTTCTAGTTTTGCAAAAGATACTACCTATTATTTCCGCGCAGTAGCTACAAATTCTAATGGAACAGTATATGGCCAGGTATCTTCTTTTAAAACTACAAATGTTATTGATTTAGAGATACCACTCGCTCCAGTTGTAACTATTTCTGCTTCACCTAAAACTGTTGTAGTTGATGGAACATCAGTAATTACATATACAGTTAAAAATGTAACTCAAGGTTGTGTTAAAACAGGAGATTGGTCAGGAGCAACTGAAGGCTCTGGAACATATACAACAGATGCACTTCCTGCTGGTTTATATACATATACTCTCACGTGTACGGGCGGCCTTGGGATAACAGGAAGTGGAAGTGTGGCAGTGACATCAAGAGAAAAAGTTCCAAATGTGCTTGCTCCTACTGTTACTACGAGTAGTGTGGGATCTATCACTAAGACAGAGGCAGCACTGAGTGGATATTTAAATCCAAATGGTCTTACTGATATGGTTCGTTATTTTGAATGGGGAACATCTGCATCAAGTTTAAGTAATCAAACTACTCACTATAATCATGGTGCGACAGCAGACGGCTTTTCCGAAAATATTTCTGGTCTTACATCTAATACTCCATATTATTTCCGCGCGGTAGCAGAGAATTCAAGTGGTACAATTTATGGAACTGTTCTTCCGTTTATTACAGATTCAGATGTTGTAGATTTACAAAATCCTCCTGCTCCCGTAGTTGCAATTGCAGCTTCACCAACATTGGTTGCTGCGGGTGATACTTCAGAGATTACTTGGACAACTGCAAACGTTACTCAGGGTTGTGTTTCTTCAGGTGGTTGGTCTGGAACGAGAGCAGATTCAGGTACACATACTACAATTCCTCTTTCTTCCGGAGAACATACATTTACTCTTACATGTACGGGTGGTCAAAATAGAACTGGAAGTGCAAGTGTCTTAGTAACAGCAGAATCTCTTGTTGGTCCTGGTGGTACGGGTGGTGGAGGCTCTGGTGGGGGGAATGGAGGTTCTGATACGAACAGCGGCGGTGGAGGTTTTGGTACTGGAGGAAGTGCGAGTGGTGGTGCAGGTAGTACAGGCACTAGCGGAGGTACAGGTGGGGGAAATACTATTACGGAAGCGATTGGGAATACATTGTCAGAAATTCTTGCTCCTGTTATTACGCCTGAAGTTAAGAAAATAATTACTACAACTAGAAAAAATATTGCTGAGTATTCAGACACACCAGCTGGGGCTGTTACCACGACGACCGTCACCGCTCTCGGTGCAGGAGGAGGAAGTGCCATTGCGCTTGTTTCCGCAGGTGGAACCGTTACTTCTCTAGCAGATATTCCACTGCTTGCATTACGCTTATGGAGCATGTTGCTCGTGTCTCTGGGACTAAGAAAGAAACGTGCACCTTGGGGAACAGTTTATGATAGTGTCACAAAACAACCACTTGATCCAGTGTATGTAATTTTAAATGATCAAGCAGGAAAAGAAATTAAAACAGCAATCACTGACCTAGATGGGCGTTTCGGTTTTCTTGTACCACCTGGTTCTTACCAAATCACAACGAAGAAAACAAATTACCAAGCTCCATCAACCAAACTTGCTGGTAAAAACAGTGATGAGCTTTATGATAATTTGTATTTCGGTGGGGAAGTTGTTCTAGGAGAGGATGCAGTTATCACAAAAAATATTCCGATGGACCCACTTGCTTTCGACTGGAACGAATTTGCAAAACGTGATAAAAAACTCATGACTTTCTATTCTAAAAATACTCGCATTCTTTCCATTGTTCTGAACGCTCTCTTTTACGTTGGGCTATTGTCAGTTATTATTCTTTTTATTGCAAAACCAGATAAGCTTAACCTTGCAATACTTATAGTTTACGGTATTCTTCTTGTTCTTCATTTACTAGGATTTAAACCTAAAACCTTCGGTACAATTATTGACACTGCAACAAAAGAGCCTCTATCCTTCGCTGTTGTTCGTGTCTTTAGAAAAGGTTTTCCTCAAGAACTCTTCCATCGTGTGGCAGATAAATATGGACACTATTATTGTTTACTCGCGAAAGGTGAATATTATGTCACTATCGACAAAAAGAATGTAGATGAATCTTATACCACTATCTTTACTTCAGAATTAATTAATGCAAAAAAAGGAATTATTAACGAGAACTTCACTGTGTAATGAAAAGAGAAAATAAAAAAAAGGGAGGGCATGCTTCAATAAAATTTATTCTTACAACTTGTGCAATAATCTTTGTTGGTATGAGTGGACTTTTTCTCTATGGAAAATTTGTTCAAGCTGCACCTTTTACATTCGTTCAATCTTCATGGGCGGGTGGAATTACTGCAAATACAGCAGTTCATGCAAGTAACCAAACAGGGTGGACGGAATATTCTCTAAAGAATGATATGACTGCTGGAGGTACCTTGACTCTTCCTGTTTCTAGTAAAAATTTTACGGATGATGGAGTGGTTACTACTATTGGAGGATTTGAGCCAATAATTAATGGATTTTTTAATGGGATAGATTCCGGTACAACTGTTTACGAAAATTTTGATAAGTCTGCTTATGTTGGGCTAGGCACCCCACTTTATTCTGTAGGTAACAATCCACAAGGCGTTGCTTTTGATGTCACAAATAATGCAACATGGGTGACAAATAGTGCTAGTAATACAGTTACAAAATTAGATGCTGCAACTGGGGCAGTTATTGGTACTTATGCTGTTGGAAATAGTCCACGGGGTGTTGTTTTTGATATTACAAATAATGCAGTTTGGATAGCTAATAGTTTGGATAGTACAGTTACAAAATTAAACGCTGCAACTGGAGCAGTTATTGGTACATATTCGGCAGGGAATCCTCGAGGTATTGCTTTTGATGTTACAAACAATGCAGTGTGGGTGGTTGATGGACTAAATTTAGTTACAAAATTAGATGCTACTACTGGTGCCACAATAGGTTCTTATGCTGTTGGTACAAATCCTTGGGAAGTAACGTTTGATATCACAAATAATGCAGTATGGGTAACAAATTCTGATGATAATACAGTTTCAAAATTAGATGCTGTATCTGGTGCTAATATAGGAACTTATTCCACCGGGGGAATTTATCCGCTTGGTGTTGTTTTTGATATTACAAATAATGCAACATGGGTGACTAATGCCAACGATAATACTCTTACTAAATTAAATGCTTCTACTGGAGCTATTGTTGGTACTTATTCAACAGGAATTAATCCAGGAGGTATTGATTATGATATTACAAGTAATGTTATTTGGGTTAGAGTTAGTGAAAAAAATAGTGTTGATAAATATAATGCTACTACTGGCGTTCGTATAAGTAGTTATACATTGAGCAGCAATAGGGGGTCTGCTTATCAAGGTGTTGCGTTTGATATTACAAATAATGCTGTATGGTCCGATATTTTTTTTGATAATAAAGTTAGTAAAATAGATGCAACTAGTTTGAGATATGTTAGTACTGGAATATTTACTGCTGATGTTGTTGATTATGGTGAATCTACGGTATTTAACACTTTGTCATACGACAAATCAACACCCGTAGATACTACTTTAACAATAGATGTAAGAGCAGGAAATGTGGCAGTACCTGATGGTACTTGGACAGCATGGAGTACTAATATTACAAATGGGGGAGATATTAGCGTAATGAGCGGTAATCAATATATTCAATATCGGGCAAATTTTGCGACGACAAACACTGCAATCTCACCCGTCCTTTATGATATAACTATTAGTTCTAATTATTGGACATCTGTAGATGATGGTACTCCCTCTACTCAAGGAGGATCTCTTCCTTCTGGTGGATTTTTTGCTGGAGGTACTAATTTAAACACGATAGTTTCTGGTTCTGGGGCTGGTGCGAGTGTTGTGCTTGGTGAGGCACCAAGTGTTCCGTATGGTGTGGGTAGTAATCCAGGTGGTATTGCTTTTGATGTTACAAATAATGCTTTATGGGTATTAAGAGGAGGTGTGAATATTGTAACAAAATTAAATGCAACCACTGGTGCAGTAATAGGTAATTATTCTTTGGTTGATTCCCCCGGGGGCATTGCTTTTGATGTTACAAATAATGCTATATGGGTAACAAATCAACTTATTAATTCTGTTACAAAAATAAATGCAGCGACTGGTGCAATTATCGGTACATATAGTGCTGGTATTAGTGCAGGCCCGAATTATATTACATATGATATTACAAACAACGCAGTTTGGATTATCAATGGGGATAGCACTGTCTCAAAATTAAATGCTACTACTGGTGCACCAATTGGGGGTTTTATTATGATGGGCTCATTTGGAGTAGATACTGTTTACGATGTTACAAATAATGTGGTTTGGGTTGTTACTAATAATTCCACAACCTTAACAAAGATTAATGCTACCACTGGTGCATTAATTGGTAGTCCAATTTCTGTTGGATTTACTATTGGTGGAATTGCTTTTGATGTTACTAATAACCTTTTGTGGGTTGAAAATTATTTCGCTGGAAGTGTTTATAGATATAATGCAACTACTAATATTGCTGTCGGGTCTCCTGTGCCAATTGGTGTTCATCCGCAAGGAATAGCATTCGATGTTAGTAATAATATGATCTGGGCTTCAAATCGAGGAAGTAATAATGTTTTTAAAATTGATGCTTCTACTGGTGTATTGGTGGGGATGTCTATTGCAGTAGGAATTTCACCAATGAATGTTGCTTTTGATATTACAAATAATTCAGTTTGGGTGACAAACACTGGTGACACTACTGTCAGTAAAATAAATGCCATACCTGTTTACGCAGCTTCCGGTACCTTCACCTCCTCCATCATCGATCTTGGAGCTCTTTCTACACTAAATACACTTTCATATAATGTTACGACTCCAATAAATACTAATATTACAATGGACATAAGAGGATCAGTAGATAATATTACTTGGGGTGCTTGGGTTACGGGAGTGTCAAATGGAGGATCAGTAGCAGCCCTATCAGGGAACAGATATATACAATATAAAGCAAACTTAAGCACTACAGATACAGCAGTAACTCCATCATTGGACGATGTTACTATCAGTTACTCCCAATATCAATCAAGTGGATCTCTTACATCTTCAGTTTTTGATTCAGCATCAGCAGGAAATTTAATTGATAAACTAGCTTGGATAGATAGTGGAACAAGCGTAACAGAGACATTGAGTTTCCAAATTCGTTCTTCTCCTGATGGTTTTAGTTGGTCAGATTGGTGTGGCCCAACAGTTTTGTGTGATGGCACTAGTAATTTTCTTTCTGTAGACAATGGTGTAGCTTTTGTTTCAGGTCATCCACTTAAAACAGGAGGAAATGATAGATATTTTCAATATAAAGCCTTCCTTTTTTCAGGTGGATATTTAACGCCAACTCTTTCTTCGGTAACTATTACCTATGATGTCACTTCAGGTTCACCACCACCTCCATCCGGCGGCGGTTCATTTGCAAGTAGTCCTTCAGCTCTTACTGTGGCAGCATCATCTGTGGCAAACGTTAATGCAATATTAAATGGAACAGTAAATTCAAACGGTATTGCTGGTACGACACGTTGGTTTGAGTGGGGGACATCTGCCCTTGGATTAATTAATCAAACGATCCATATGCCTCACACAGATACTCCTTCTGGTACAACAGCGACATTATCATGGTCTGGTGTAAAAGGAGCGACAGAATGTAAATTAAATGGAGGACAATATGTAAACAAGGTTGTGTCATGTGCGGGAGGAAGCATTACGACAGATGTTCTTACTGTAAATACAACTTATACCCTTACGGCTTCAAATGGGTTTGGACCGGATGTGACGAAGAGTTTGAACGTGGTGTTACCCTAGAAATAGAGATAATTTAATTTCCTAGTTGGAAGTTAGATTTTCTTTGCATTTTTTTGACAAATTGTTATACTTGTCGTTACTTAAATACAAACAAAAAAAATGAAAAAAATAAAAAAACTTGGTAAAAATTGGAAAAAGTTTTGGAAGCTCGGAGCGGATGAATTCAACACGCAGTTTTTCGGCGTGAACAAAGATGGTGAGCTCACTGCAACCGAAGGTCACCATATATATAATTTGAGCGACATGGCTCATAAGTATGGCACACCCCTACAAGTAATATTTCCTTTTATTATTGAAGACAGACTTAAGGACCTTTTGGGATATTTTCAAGCCTATATGAAAATTTATGGGTATAAAGGTAAATTCTTTTACCACTATCCAATGAAAGTAAATCAAAATAAAGAATTTATTCTTCCGATTTTATCTGAGGGAGCGAACCTTGAAGTAACTTCTGCCAACGAACTCTGGATAGTAAAAAATCTCTGGGAAAGAGAGAAGTTTAATAGTAAAATTCGGGTATTCTGTAATGGTCCTAAAACTGATCAATATCTTGATTTGATTGAAGAATTGCGTGCAAAGGGGATGAGTATTGTTCCTATCATCGAGAGTTTAGATGAAGTGGATAGAATTTCTAAGTATAAAGGAGATGTCGGAGTGCGGGTGGATTTAAATATTAAAGCAGATACACATTGGGATAAAAAGTTTGATCGTTTTGGGCTTTCTGAAAATGATGCACTTGATTTAAGCAAAATAAAAAATTTAAAGATATTACATTATCACCTCGGTTCTCAAATAAAAACTCAAAAAAGTATTTTGGACGGAGTAAAACATGCATTTAGTATTTATGTTCAACTTCAAAAAACACATCCATCACTCGACACGCTCGACATTGGTGGTGGTTTTGGTGTGCCTTATGAAAAGAAGAAGTTCTACACTGCCAAGGGTGTCTCTAGTAAAATCATTAAAGTATTAAAAAGTTTGTCCGATAAAGCAGGAATTAAACATCCAAACTTGGCTGTGGAGTGGGGTCAATATATTGCTGCACCTGCACAAATTACTATGTATAAAGTTCTTTCAAAAAAGGCTATTCCAAAAGCAAATGCAAAGGCTTGGTATATTATAGATGGTAGTTTTATGAATGATTTAAAGGATACTTGGGCTATTCATCAAAAATGGCATGTTATACCAGCAAACAATATGCATAGTGTCCTGAAGACTGTATGGCTCGCAGGGAGCACTTGTGACTCAGATGATAAATATACTGCAGGGGGGAACTATATTATGATGCCCAAGCTTCATGACAATAATGATGCTCAATTAATAGCAGTTCTTGATACTGGAGCATACCAAGATGGGCTCTCTTCTCACCATTGTCTACTTGCTGCACCACTTAAAATTGTTGCTCAAGATGGTATGGTTAAAGTTGCTCGAAAGCGCGAAAATGCAGATTCCATCGGTAAGCTTTTTGGTTGGAATGGAGATAATAAATAATTTATGGAGGAAAATAAAATTAATAAAAAATTTTCTCGGGTCCTCGGAAAAAATCCCCAGACCACTTTAAAATATTTTATCAATTTTATTTTATTGTTTGTTTTTTTTATTGGTGGATTTTTTTTACTTAAAGATTTTTCAAAAAATTTAGTAATTGAAGATGTTAAACAAATAGTAATCGGTGGGCAGACATTGAATGTGGACCTTGCATTAACCCCTCTGGGGCAGACACAAGGACTTTCAGGAAGAAGTGAATTAAGAGAAAATGAGGGAATGTTATTTGTTTTTGAGCAGCCAGGGAAATATTCCTTTTGGATGAAGGATATGAAGTTTCCTTTAGATATTATTTGGATAGGTGAAGATATGAATGTAATTTATATACAGAAAAATGCCTCACCTGAATCATATCCAGAAAGTTTTGTCTCAGAAAAAAATGCTAAATATGTTCTAGAGGTTTTTGCAGGTTTTGCAGATAAAAATAATTTAAAAGAAGGGGATAAGGTGGAGTATAAATAATAAAATAAGTTTCAAATTTAGATAAAGAAAATCCTCCGCTTTTGGCAGAGGATTTTCGTTTTTGTGCAGGTAACTATAAGCCGAATTTTGTGGCCCGACCGAAGTCGAGCGATAGCAATTTATCTAGGCTCTAAATTACTCTAGAGCTCAAGCGATTCTTCCGCCTCATCGGCGGACACGATCTTGCACAGGAGTAAGGGTTTAGCCGTTTCACTCTGACGTTTCCGTCAGACTATTCCGCAGATTGCTCTATGGAACCCTAGCCTTTTGGCATTGGCGTCTCTGCTCGCACCTATGTATTGCTACACACGGGTATTACCCGCTACCTGTTTTTCGCCCCGCCGAGGCGGGGTAAACTGTGTTCGGACTTTCCTCTCCGACCTTACGTCGGAGTAGCTATCCATTGCCTGCTTTTATACTATAACATATTTATCATTGTATTTCAATGGGTAATTGTGTAGTGTCTTTTGCGCGATGGGGGGCTTGCTTTTTTTATACATGTATGATATACTCTTCTTGTGGGTGTGAGGTAAAATTCACATTTATCGTAAACAACATAAGTGCCGCAAAAGCCCGCCGAAAGGTGGGTTTTTGTTTTGCCCTTTTTTGCTATTCTAGCTATAATAATAGGGAATAGGTCAAGGGCTTGCTTTTATTAGATTAGTGTGATATAATATACTTATGAAAAATGAAAATTTATATGTAGGGGAGGGTCCTTTTAAAGGTAGCTACGAAGGTTTCAAAACGAAGATTTCTGTTCAACCTGATGATATAAAAAGAGTTCGCGCTGAAGCTAAATCTCGCGGTCAAGATGAAGATTTGGCTGAAAAAACGTATAGAGAAAAAATCGAAAAAGCTAATGTAAGAATTAGCGGTAAAGAAATTACTCCTGAACAAAAAGTGGAAATGGATAATTTGGCCAATATGATATTGGCAAAGCAGGCAGAGCAGCAGGCAAAGCAAGCAGAAAGAAATAAAAAGGAATCAGAAAATTTGCAAGATAGAAAAGATAGATTGCTTGAAATATTAGCAGAGAGAAATGGTCCACGAGATGGTCAGAATACTCAACATTAATTAAAACACTAAAGTCCCCGAAAGGGGACTTTAGTGTTGATTTCATGAATCCTAAACCTAATAGCTTTCACAAAAAAAAGCCTAGCGTGCGCCAGGCTTTTTTCCTCGTGGACCGTACAGGACTCGAACCTGCCACCCCCTCATTGCAAATGAGGTGCTCTACCAGATGAGCTAACGGCCCGTGCATACATTAAAACTTACTTCTCTCTCAATTCTGTATTGCTTTTACTAGGCGCTACAGATGAGCTAACGGCCCAAACAACCTAAACCAATAAACCCTATATGTACAAAGATATTCTATCTTATTTTAACAATAATGCAAATTTTGGTGTTGTTTTTTATTAAATTTCTGTTAATATAAAGAAGTTGTTTGAAAAACAACTGAACTCTGGGGTAGCTCAGCGGTAGAGCGGTCGCCTGTTAAGCGATTGGTCGTAGGTTCGATCCCTACCCCCAGAGCATCGTAAAAACAATATTAAAATAGCCACCGCCCCTTTTGGGGCGACGGCTTTTTTGGTTTTCTTTTTGACCACATAGAGCGTGAGCCAAAAAGTAATGTCGGCTGTAAGACTTCCTAGAACAGAGCCAATAGTTATACCGAAAGCTAGAGAGCTTAGGTAGATAAATAATGGGCGAAGAAAGAATACATCCAGGCAGTCTGCAATTCCTAGGGTCAGGGAGACCACTTTGATTGCTTCAAAGTAACCTCCGACCATTTCTAATTTCATGCCATATTAATAACCCCCATAAAGGAAGACTTTCAGCAATTGCCACAATGGGGGCACTGAAAGAAGGTGAAAGGGAAAGATTTCCCATGGCCCAGCCAGTAGTGGGGCCAAATACGTTTCCTAGAGCTTCTGCTTGCAGTATGGGGTGCCTGACGAGGCACTTTAAGCTAATAGACATAAATAACCTCCTTAGATATTTTACTACAATTAAATAAAAAAAGTAGCAAGTTTTAGGCTCGCTACTCTTCTGCTGATGGATCCTATGATTTAATGCGAAGTTTGCGAAGAAACTCTTCATCTTCTTGTTGTTTCTTTTTAGTTAAGGATGCAGCTTTTTCTTTGCTCGCTTTTATGTCAGCCGATTGGGCCAGATGATTTAGAGTCTCCCTTGAGGGTGTCCAAGAACAACCCTTTTTACAGTATGGACAGAAGGCAAAAAAACGACGTCCATCTTTTGCATTATATTCAGCCCTGTTAACCGGTAGTTCTTCCTTGCAATATGGGCAAGGGATGTTTACTGCCCACCACTGGCTTTCCATATCGTCCTCCTTTCAAGGAACTAGGGTTATGTCGTAAGTATACCTATCTCTTCAAAAATTGCTATAATTAACAGTAGGGTAATTATTATTAACTTTTCATAAAAAAGTATGCAAATATTTAAAACACGAAGTTTTGAATGGTGGCAAATGGGTTTAATAAAAGTTTGTCTTATTTCTTTGGGTATTTTGTTAGGCTTATATTTTTATGATTATCTTTTAGAGTTTTTGTGGCTTTGGTGGGGCTTGTTTGTAATCATTGGAATTTATTTTATTGTTAGATTCTTCCGGGGGCAATAAAATTATATTGACTCTTAATACTTAATACTATTTGTGTTTATAAAAAGATAGTAATAACTATGCTATAATAGCAACATTATTAATTTAGTTTTAAGTAGATTATATGGATAGACTTACTCACAAAAATCTTCAAGAAAATCTTAAAGAAAAAATTGGGAATGTAGCATGGGAATCTGCAACTAGCGTAGCGGGACATCTTGTAGATTTGAAAAGGATAGATCTAGCTAAAAAACATTTAAAAAAAGTAATCGAAAATGGTGAATCGGATGGAAAAGATATAAAAGTTAAACTTAATGGATGGTTGGAAGGTTTGAAAAAAACGGAAAAGGATGAGGAAAAATTAGACATAATCATTGAATTACTAAGATGGTTAAAAGCCGAAGGAGGGGAAGAATAGAACCAACTTCATTGAATTTTTAATGAATTTAAAGTATACTAGAAAAAAGCTTATTAATAATGAATAATCAATATATATGGCAAAAAGATCAACCACGTTGAGTCCAAAAACTAAATCAAGACATTCTCACAAGACTGCAAAAAGACTTGCAGTTAAGAGTATCATGCTTACGAAAAAAGCAGCTAGAAACAAAACAAAGTTCGCGTAAATTACTAACTTATCTAATTTCTAATGGAGAAAAGATTTTCAAATATTCACCCTGATGTCTTCAAATTAGGTCTTGTGAGCTTTTTAACTGATATTAGCTCAGAGGCCATCTTTTCAGTTTTTTCTGTGTTTTTCACTGTGATAGTTGGAGCTCCAGCATCGCTTCTAGGTGTGGTGGAGGGTATTTCTGACTTTTCTGCATCTTCCTTAGATTATTTTGCAGGCTGGCTTTCAGATAAAACGGGTAAAAGAAAACAATTAGCAATTTTTGGTTATGGTTTTTCTACGGTCGCAAAAGTTATTCTTTTGGTAGGAAGTTCAGTGGCAACGCTTGCATCATTTAGAATTATTGAGCGTGTGGGTAAAAGCTTTCGTGGTCCACCTAGAGATGCTTGGCTTTCTGCTGTTGCCCTTGAGTCAAATAGAGGATATACCTTTGGTCTGCATAAAGCGATGGATAAAGCAGGCGCTATATTGGGTCCGCTCGTTGCATATTTTTTACTTTTATATTTAGGGACAAATAGAAATACTTTTCATATTATTTTCGTTGTGGCAATATTTGGCGCACTTGGGGCAGTGCTTGTTTTGGCTCTTATGAAGGATCGTCCTGGAATTCCACACGAACGAGAAAATATTTTTAAAGCTTGGGGGACATTGAGCCCAGCTTTTAAACTCTTTCTTATTCCTGCTGGTATTTTTTCATTAGCATATTTTAGTTTTGGTTTTTTACTCCTTCGAGCATATTCTGTCGGTTTTGCTATTAAAGATGTAGTTTTACTCTATGCGCTTTTTAACATTTCATTTGTTTTTATATCTATTCCAGTAGGGAAGCTTGGTGATTTTATTGGGCGAAGATATATTATTATTCTAGGATATTTGACTTATATTATCATGTCCCTAGGTTTCATTTTTGCAAAAGAAAAATGGGAAATAATTGCCCTATTTATTTTATTTGGTATTTTCTACAGTATTGATGAAGCTCAGAGTAAAGCATTTATTTCCGACATTGAAAAGGACAGGAGAGCGACAGCCATTGGTGCCTATAATTTTACTACCGGTTTAATTTATCTTCTTTCTTCTTTAATTGCAGGGGTTCTTTGGGTTTTGAACCCTGTTTATGCTTTTGTCTTTGCGGCTTCTGTTGCTTTTGCTGCAATGAGTGTATTTATCTATCTTTTTAAGAGAATTGTTTAACTTTTACTTTTTTTAGGTTATAATAAAAATATGGAAAATATAAAAAATCATGGTATTTGGGTTATTGGTGCAGTATTATTAGTGTTTTCTTTTCTCTCTTTTGCGGCTGCTCAGAATTTTTCTAAGCAACAGTCTTATGTAGAGGTGAAAGGTTTATCAGAAAAAATTGTTAAAGCGGATGTTGCTATTTGGTCAATTAATTTTGATGTTAAGTCAAATAACATAGATTCTCTCTATGCAGATATTGAAAAAAATACTTCTGCGATAAATTCATTTCTTTTAGCTAAAGGATTTGAGGCATCAGAAATAAATGTTGCTCCAGTAAACATTTATCAGGATACATATAAAGATGCTTTATTTAGGTATAATGCGACTACTCAACTGTCAGTTTACACAAAGAAAGTTGATACAGTTCGTTCTGCTTCCAAGGATACTTTGATTTTAGTAAAACAAGGTGTTACTTTAAATCAAAATTCAATTGCTTTTGAATTTTCTGATATAAACAGTGTTAAACCAGAAATGCTTGCAGAAGCTATAAAGAATGCAAAAGATGCAGCCGCTCAGTTTGCAAAAGAGTCGGGATCACATTTGGGTGGTGTTTCTCGGGGGAATCAAGGTGTGTTTGATATTACCGATAAGGATCCTGGTTCTCCTGAATACAAGAAGATTCGTGTAGTTTCTACTCTTAGGTTCCTTTTAAAATAATATTAAATAGAAAGTAGCTCACTAAAAAAAAGCCGTATTATTCGGCTTTTTTTTAGTAGAATTGTATATTAATGTTATAATACGAGATATGAATTGGTTCAAACACATTTTTACAAAAAGTAATAAAGATAATGAACTGATAGACTCTCTTAAGAAAAATCTTTTTGAAAAATTATACAAATTTGCACAAAATGAACCCAATTTTGCTTTTAATGAATTAAATTCAAGAGCAGAGGGATTAAGCAATATTGAGGTAAAAAATAGATTAAAAATATATGGTTCTAATGATATTGCTGATGAAAAAAAGACAAATCATTTTTTGAAACTATTAAATATTTTAAAAGGACCTTTAAATTTACTACTTTTAGCTTTAGCCCTAGTTTCTTTTTTTGTTGGAGACATGAAGTCTTTTTGGGTAATCATTCTAATGGTTTCCCTGAGTGTTGTTTTAAATTTTTATCAAGAAACAAAAGCTGCAATTGCTTCTGATAAGTTAAAACTAATTACGCATACTAAAACTACTGTAATTAGAAACAATCTAAAACAGGAGATTCTATTGAGAAACGTTGTCCCGGGTGACGTTATTTATTTGTATTCAGGGACAATTATTCCAGGTGACGTGAGGTTAATCTCCTCTAAGGATTTATTTATCAATCAAGCGATGCTTACGGGTGAATCATTACCAGTAGAAAAACATGTCGTTGATTCTCTTTTGGACGAGAAAGGGGCATTAGAATTTTGTAATTTATGTTTTCTTGGTACGAGTGTCGAGTCAGGGGTAGCTACGGCTTTAGTTCTCGCTACAGGCAAAAATACATACTTGGGAAGTATTGCAACGGACATTGATAAGAATGATAACGTTTCAGATTTTAATAAAGAATTAAAACAATTTGTAATTTTGATTTTGAAATTCATGATAATTATGGTGCCAGCTGTTTTCCTTTTAAATGGATTTTTTAAGGGTGATTGGTTTGAAGCATTTATTTTTGCGATTGCCGTCGCTGTCGGGGTTGCTCCTGAGATGATACCGACAATCGTGGCTGTAAATTTATCTAAAGGAGCACTGGTTTTGTCAAAAAATAAAGTAATTGTAAAACACTTAGATTCAATAGAAAATCTGGGTGTGATGGATACATTATGTACAGATAAAACAGGGACACTCACAGAAGGAAAAATAATTTTGGAAAAACATCTAGATATTTATGGAAAAGAGAGTGAAGAATCTTTACATTATGCTTTTATAAACAGTTATTTCCAGACAGGAGTTGAAAATATTATAAATGAAGCTATTTTAAAGCATGATGAAGCAAAAGAAAAACTAGAAATAGTAAATTATTCAAAAATAGATGAAATACCTTTTGATTTCAATAGGAGGAAAATGTCTGTAATCGTTAAAGACAATAAAAAAAATAAATCATTGTTAGTTTGTACGGGGGCAGTAGAGGAAATTGTTGCGTCTTGTGTAAATGTATTAGTCGATGGGAAAGTTAGTTCTTTGAAGGATTTTAGCAATGAAAAGAAATTGTTTATAGAAAAAGAATTAAACGAAGAAGGTTTTCGGGTAGTAGCGGTAGCTTATAAAGAAACAGATATTAATAAAAAAGTATTTAATAAGGGGGATGAAGAGGACCTTACCTTTGTTGGTTTTTTAGCTTTTTTTGACCCCCCAAAACAAAGCGTTAAAGAGACGATTAAAGAATTGGAAGAAATAGGAGTAAGGGTAAAGATTCTAACTGGAGACAATGAAATAGTCACTAAAAAAATTTGTGAAGAAGTTGGTATAAAAGTTTCTAAAATACTCCTTGGTAAAGATATTGAAAAACTAAGTGATGAAGATCTGGGGAAAGTTGTAGAAGATGTTGTCATTTTTGCAAAATTGTCTCCTTATGATAAAGAAAGAATAATAAAGGGTTTAAGAAATAGAAATCATGTGGTTGGATTTTTGGGTGATGGAATCAATGACTCTCTTTCTCTTATTGCGGCTGATATCGGTATTTCTGTTGATACTGCAGCTGACATAGCAAAAGAATCATCAGATTTAATTTTGCTTGAGAAAAGTTTACTTGTTTTAAAAGATGGAATAATTGAGGGAAGGAGAATTTTTGATAATATAATTAAATATATAAAAATGGCTGCTAGCTCAAACTTTGGAAATATGTTTAGCGTGGTGGGTGGAAGTATATTTCTTCCTTTTCTGCCAATGTTGCCAATACAAATTCTTACAAATAATATGCTTTACGATTTTTCTCAAATGACGATACCCACAGATAATGTCGATGAAGATCATTTATTAAAGCCAAAAAAGTGGAATTTTAAAAACATTAAGCGTTTTATTTTATTTTTCGGTCCAATTAGTTCACTTTTTGATTATGCTACATTTTTTGTTATGCTTTATGTTTTTAATGCCTGGACCAATCCTGATCTTTTCCATACTGGGTGGTTCGTGGAATCTCTTCTTACTCAGACTTTGATTGTACATATTATTAGAACTAGTAAAATTCCTATTTTCCAGAGTATGGCGAGCTGGCCACTTATTGTATCTACATTAAGCGTAATAGGAATAGGAATTTATTTACCATTTTCATCATTTGCAGGAGCGTTTAAATTCTTGCCTTTGCCGCCACTTTATTTCGTGTTATTATTTATAGGACTCTTACTATACTTTATAATTACTCAATTCCTTAAAATGTATTTTATTAAAAAATATGAGTGGATTTAGTTGTTTAATTATTAAGACATACTTTTTGTTATGAAGAAAAAAACTTTATTGAGAAAAAAAAAGAAATTAGTAATGGTCAGTGGTGGTTTTGATCCTATGCATATTGGTCATGTGCGTATGTTTAATGAAGCAAAAAAATTAGGAACGGAGCTCGTTGTGGTTTTAAATAATGATAATTGGCTGCATTTAAAAAAGGGATATGTCTTTATGCCTCAACATGAAAGAAAAGAGATAATAGAGGCTCTAGAGGCAGTAGATAAGGTAATAATAACAGGGCATCCACCAGAAACTAAAGATATAAGTGTTTGTGAGGAATTACGAAAAATTAAGCCCCATGTTTTTGCAAATGGAGGAGATCGAAAACCTGACTGGGATCCTGTGCCTGAAGTAATGGTATGCAAAGAGCTTGGCATTGAAATGGTATATAATGTAGGTCATGGTGGAAAAGTTAGAAGTTCCTCAGATTTAGTTAAAGAAGCAAAAATTAAAGCAGCTGCTAAAAAGAAAGCTAAGCGTAGCGGTAAAAAATAAAATGAAACCTTTAAGTGAATTTTCAAAAAAAGATTTTAGTAAAATAAAAATGATAGTTTTTGACGTGGATGGTGTTCTTGTCCCAAGAGGGACAAAAATAAAACAAAAAGGGAATACTACTACCTTAGAAACAAAAGTAATTCATGCAAAACAAATAGAGCAAATAAAAAAACTTTATGAGTATGGATTGTTGATAAATATTAGCTCTGGTAGAGGGCTTTACATGCTTCAAGAAATGTTCAGAGATATTCTACCCTTTGTTAGTCTTACTTATGAGAATGGTAGTGCTACTTGGTATAAAGGGCGTGTTTATCAACATGTGAATAGTTTTGAGTACATAAAAGATATTTTTCCTAAATTAAAAAAAGTAGTAAATAAAAATAAAAAAGTAAAAGGCTTTGAACCCAAAGAATTTATCATTACAATTCATTGTAATGAAAGAGTACCTGAAATTGAAAAAATTGTAAAAAATGAAGGAGGTCTTGTTACTGTGTGGAATGGTGAGGCTTATGATATTTTAATAAATAGAAAACAAACAAAAGCAGTAGGGTTGAGGCATGCAATGGAGATTTTTAAACTGAAAAAAGAAAACGTAATGGCGATAGGAGATAATTATAATGACCAAGAGCTTCTAAGAGAGAGTGGAATGCCTATATCAGCAGATAAAAGCAGAGTTAAGGGTAAATTTTATGTTCCTCTTAAAGGTAAATTTCTTCCGGCAGATGAGTTAATGCAAAAAATATTAGCTTTAAAAAAATCATGAAAACTCTTATTGTAAAAAAACCCTGGGGTCAGTTTGATCAGTTTACTCATAATGAATTGACAACTGTTAAAATCCTTTCGGTTAATCAAGGTAGCTCTTTGAGCTTACAACAACATAACCATAGAACAGAATTTTGGCGGGTTATTTCAGGGCATCCTCAGGTAACCGTCGGAAATGATACAATAATTGCAAATCCCGGGGATGAGTTTATAATTGAAGTATTACAATTACATAGATTAGAGGCGCGAGAGGATGACGTCCAAGTCCTAGAAATCGCTTTTGGTGATTTTGATGAAAGTGATATTATAAGGATAAAGGATAAATATGGCCGCGCCTAAAAAAAAGAAAACAATACAGAAAGTAGTTAAAAAAACTATCAAAAAGGTTATTGTCAAAAAAAAGACAATAATAAAAAAATCTGCCGCAAAAATAAAAAAACTTACTAAAAAGACTACTCGTAAAACAAAAAGTAAAACTAATCGTACCCCGAAGACCTTAAAACTCTCCAGATCATTTAATAATCCAATCATCGGGCCTAGATCTTATTCTTGGGAATCTCAAGCTGTATTTAATCCAGCTGTTGTATCTTTGGGTGGGAGGATACATCTTTTTTACAGAGCGCTTGGTGATGATGGAGTTTCACGTATTGGTTATGCTTCTAGTAAAGACGGAATAAATTTTGATGACAGACTTCTCTATCCAGTATATTTTCTGAAGAATGTGGAGGAGATAAAAGAGCACTGGCCCTTTACTTCTCCATCACGTCCTGTTTATGACACGATGCTTTATGCTTCAGGTGGTGGGTGGGGTGGCTGTGAAGACCCTCGAGCTGTGGTTATGGATGGTTACGTTTATATGACCTTTAATGTTTTTAGTGGGTGGAATACTATGCGCGTAGCGGTGACTTCAATTAAGGAGGAAGATTTACTTGATAAAAAATGGGACTGGAAAAATTTTGCATATCTTACTCGTCCCGGTGATAGACAGAAAAATTGGGTTTTATTTCCTGAAAAAATAAATGGTAAGTTTGCGATTTTTCATAATTTAGATAAAGGTGATAGTTCAAAAGTTGCAGTAGCTTATGTAAATAAACTTGATTATTCAGAGACACCAGATATCAAAGATGCACCCGATCCCCAAGTATTGCCAGACCATGTGGTCGCTTGGCATAAACGTACCCGTAGCGCTGCTTCACCACCAATAAAAACCAAGGAAGGCTGGCTTCTTTTATATCATGCGATGGATAAAGAAGATGGTAATCGTTACAAACTAGGAGCATTATTGCTTGATTTAAAAGACCCTGAAAAAGTTCTTTATAGAGCAGCTCATCCTATTTTTGAACCAGATGCCTGGTACGAAAATGATTGGAAGCCAGGAATTATTTATGCAAGTGGGGCAATCGTGATAAAAGATAAACTTTTTGTTTATTATGGTGGTGGAGATAAGTATATTGGGGTAGCTTCTGTTTCACTTAATGATTTGATAGATAGTATGAAAAAGAAAGGTTCGATAAAATTAGAAAAAAATAAATCACTGAAGTTTGAATAATATCTATGTATGTAGCAAAAAGATCTCACCATAATCCAATCCTTACACCCTATAGAGATAACTATTGGGAATCTTTTGCGACCTTTAATATGAGCGTCATTAAAAAAGGTAAAACTTTTTATGGTGTTTATCGTGCTATCGGAGCAGAAGATAAATTACTTACACCTAGCCAAATTTCTATAATAGGTATTGGAAAATCAAAAGATGGTAGACATTTCGAAGACCGTATTCCTTTTATTACACCAAAAGAGGAGTGGGAAAAATACGGCTGTGAAGATCCAAGAATTACATTTTTTGAGGGTAAATATTATACTTTTTATACCGCGCTTTCGAAATTTCCTTTTGAGGCGAGTGGAATCAAGGTAGCGGTAGCAATTTCAAAGGATTTAAAAAAAGTAAGTGAACGTCATTTGGTGACACCTTTTAATGCAAAAGCGATGACGCTTTTTCCAGAACGTATAAATGGAAAGATTACAGTTATTGTGACAGTAAATACAGACATGCCTCCTACAAAAATTGCCGTAGCTCAAGTTAATAAAATAGAAGAATTATGGAATCAAAAATTTTGGGATAAATGGTATGCAAAAATTGATGAACATGTAATTGATTTAAAAAGGGTCCCTACTGATCATACAGAAATTGGTGCTCCTCCGATAAAAACCACCCACGGCTGGCTTATTTTATATTCTCATATACAGCACTATTTTTATTCACCTGATAATCATGACCGTATTTTTGGAATTGAGGCAGTCCTTCTCGATTTTGAGAATCCTTTGAAGATACTGGGACGCACTCGTGGTCCGATATTAGTACCCAGTGAGGCATACGAACTTCTAGGTCATGTTCCGAATATAGTGTTTCCTTCTGGGGCTATTTTGGACAAGGATGTTCTCTCTATTTATTATGGAGCGGCAGATACTACTACTTGTCTTGCGCATGTAAATATTATTGACCTTGTTTCAACTATGCGCCCACAAACAAGTACAAGGTGGCACTTCTTACGTTCTTTGAATAATCCAATTATAAAACCTGATAAAACACATCCATGGGAGGCGCAAGCGACTTTCAATCCTGCCGCTTTACGTATTCGAAATACAACTCATATATTGTATAGAGCACTTTCGGCAGACAATACTTCTACTGTTGGTTACGCATCAACTAAGGATGGTTTTTTTATTAATGAAAGATTGGTTGATCCTGTGTATATTCCAAGAGAAGGTTTTGAATTAAAAAAAATAGCTGGGGGGAATTCAGGATGTGAAGATCCCAGGCTGACAAAGATAGGGAAGACTATTTATATGTGCTATACCGCTTTTGACGGCATTGGTCCACCACGAGTAGCAGTTACTTCTATCTCAGAGAAAAATTTTCTTGCAAAAAAGTGGCAATGGGAAAAACCAATTCTAATTACCCCTGCTGGTTTTGACGACAAAGATACTTGTATTTTGTCTGAAAAAACAAAAGGAAAATATTTTGTTCTTCACCGGGTGGGTGGAGAAGTTTGTGGAGATTATTTAAAATCGCTTAATTTTACAACAGATACTATTAGGAAATGTATTAGAATTATTGGACCAAGAAAAAATAAATGGGACAGTGAAAAAGTTGGTATTTCTGCGCCACCCCTGAAGACAAAATACGGATGGCTGCTTCTTTATCATGGGATATCTAAAAATCACCATACCTATCGCGTTGGGGCGGCACTCCTTGATATAAATGATCCAGCAATAGTGCTCGCTCGTATTTCTGATCCAATATTTGAACCAGAAGAATCATATGAGAAAAGTGGGGTAGTTAATGATGTAGTTTTTCCATGTGGAATGGCGGAAAAAGATGGGATACTCTTTATTTATTATGGTGGAGCAGATACCGTCGTTGGGGTAGCGACAATAGAGCTCGATATTCTCCTTCGTGCTCTTACTCGAGACATAAAAAAGTGATATAGTAAAAATATGCTTCTTTTGGTTGCAATGAATATATAATGAAAAAATTATTACTGACTCGTATTTTAATTGTTAGTACTTTCTTGTTTTGTCTCTTTTTTTCGAGAACAGCTTTTGCGGCTACTTTAACATTGGGAACTACTGGAGCACTTCCTTTTGATTTAGTAGTGGACGGGGCTGGGAACATATATACAGCGAATTATGTTGCCAGCAATGTTTCGAAAATTACTCCAGCTGGAGTTTCCACTGTGTTGGGGGTGACGGGTACGAGCCCAGTCGCCATAACTATAGATGCTGCGGGAAATGTGTACACTGCAAATTCAGGCTCAAATAATGTTTCTAAAATTACCCCAGCGGGAGTGTCAACAATTTTAGGTACTACTGGTTCAAGTCCTTACGGTATAACAATAGACGGAGCAGGCAATGTGTATACAGCGAATATTGGCTCAAACGATATTTCTAAAATTACTCCAGCAGGGGTGTCTACGATATTTGCAACAACTGGTACTAGTGCACCTTATGACATCATTTTGGATGGCGCTGGGAATTTGTATACAGCAAATCCTGGGACGCAAGAGATTTGGAAAATTACCCCCGCTGGTGTCGCTTCTGTTTTAGGCACCACTGCGAGTAACGCATACAACTTAGTAATGGATAGTGCCGGTAATATCTACGCGCCAAACTCTAATCCCTCATATACTATTTCTAAAATTACACCAGCGGGGGCATCTTCCATCTTCGCAGCGGTGACTGCTGACTCTAGTAATATTACAATAGACAGCATCGACAATTTATATATCTCGAATTCCTTTTTGAATAATGTTGAGAAGATCACGCCCCTTGGTGTGCTCACGGTTGTGGGTACAACTGGTCTCTATCCGCGTTCTGTTGCGGTGGACGCCACAGGCAATATTTACACAGGAGACAGCGATTCTAACACTATAACGAAAATTACAAATCCAGCTATCACTGAAACAATACCGGTTCCTAACCCGACAACAACAGATGGTCTATTTTACACTTTTGACTCCAATAGTGATGGAGTGATCACTTATGGAGGTTCTTGCAGTTCTGCAACAACGAATGCAGTAGTGGGGAGCAACACAATCACCTTTAATACTCTTGCAATCGGTACGTACTCTAACTGTTCAATATTTATTACCGACGGGTTTGGCCAGAGCAATACACTCAGTCTCGGATTATTTTATGTAGGTGGAAGTCATAACGCTACCGTTTCATCTACGTCTTACACTGTCAGTGTCGGTGGTACGCCGACTGAGACGATAAGTAATGTACCTTACGGAACATCTAAAGCTACATTTCTTGCAAACTTAACTCCAAACTATGTCGTTCAAACATGGAACGATATTGGTGTTCATGACCCAGTAATTAATGGTGACACTTTGATTATTACTGCAGAAGATGGCACCACTATAGTGACTTATGATATTTCTGTAATACCTCCAAGTGCTGATGCTACAATTACATCTGCAACATATACCGTGACTGCAGGTGGGACAGCAAATGAAACTATAAGTAATGTTATGTTTGGAACATCCAAAGCTACTTTTCTTGCAAATTTAAGTCAAGGCTATCCTGTGCAGACATTGAATGATATTGGGATACATGACCCAGTGGTAAATGGTGACATACTAGTGGTAACTGCAGAAGATGGAATTACAATAGTTACCTACACAGTAGCAGTAAATCCTCAATTAGTTGGTCCGGCGTCTCTAATAGAATTAGATATTGATATTGCAGGTACAGCTAGTTTTAATTCATATGCTTATGGTCCTAAAAATAATATTTCACTAGATAATAGATATGTAGTTTTTTCTTCATCTGCAGAAAATCTTGTATTGGATGATACTAATTTAGTAACAGATATTTTTCTAAGAGATACTCAAACAAATACTACAACTCGTGTGTCGGTAGCTACTGATGGGGCAGAAGGAAATGCGAGTTCTTATAATACTGCGATTTCTTCTGATGGAAGGTACGTAGTTTTCCAGTCAGATGCCACTAATCTTGTATTGGATGATATTAATGGAATGACAGATATTTTTTTAAGAGATACTCAAACAAATACTACAACTCGTGTGTCAGTAGCCACCGATGGGGCAGAAGGAAATGCGAGTTCTTATAATACTGCGATTTCTTCTGATGGAAGGTACGTAGTTTTCCAATCAGATGCGACCAACTTTGTATTGGATGATACTAATTTAGTAACAGATATTTTTCTAAGAGATACTCAAACAAATACTACAACTCGTGTGTCAGTAGCCACCGATGGAACAGAGGGAAATGATTATTCGACAGCATCTTTTATATCTTCTGATGGAAGATATGTCGTTTTTGAATCAGTTGCGACTAACCTTGTATTGGATGATACTAATTTAACAACGGATATTTTTCTAAGAGATACTCAAACAAATACTACAACTCGTGTGTCGGTAGCTACTGATGGAACCGAAGGGAATAATACTTCCGCTTACTCTGCTATTTCAGGGGATGGTAAATATATTGCTTTTCGATCATATGCCACAAACCTTGTAACTGGAGATACAAATAACCAAAGAGATATTTTCTTACGGAATTTGCAAAATAATACTACTACTCGTGTCTCAGTTTCTTCTTCTGGCGTAGAAGGGGATGGTGCTTCTTATGCTCCTTCCATTTCATCTGACGGAAGATATGTAGCTTTTAGATCGCTTGCCACAAATCTTGTAACGGGGGACATAAATAGTTTGTCTGACATTTTTGTACGAGATATTTTAAATAATATCACTACTCGTATATCACTTTCTGTGGACGGGCTAGAGTCAAACAGTAGTTCTGATTATCCTACTATTTCTGCTGATGGAAAATATGTTGCTTTTCAGTCAAATGCTACAAATCTTATTCCTGATATTCCAGGTTCTGGCCAGGGTAATTATTATTTAGCTAGAGTTAGAGATCCCATTATTGTCACCCCTGTTCCACAAGATAGTGGTCCGGTTATATTAACTTATGCAGGTAGAGTAATGCCTATACTCATTACTCCCATTATTTCAATTACTCCCATTATTCCAATTTCTCCGGTTTTTCAAATGACAGAAACTGTTTGTAGAATAGGAGAAAAATTTAGCACAAATACAGGCTTACCCTGTACGTCTTATCAAAATCCTCCAGTATTAAATTGCCCTATTACTCTTACTTTAAGACTTGGCAGTAAGGGAGTTCAAGTTAAATGCTTGCAGATTGGCCTTAATATATCATCTGATGGTAGTTTTGGCTTAAAAACTAAAGCAGCAGTCATTGTATTTCAAAAGAGTAAAAACTTAGTACCAGATGGAATTTTTGGGCCTAAATCTAGAGCATTGTGGGACAAGAATTAAAATTGTGATATAATTTTAATATGCAAATAAATTTACAAGGAAAGGGAATGGAATTAACAGAAGCTATTAAAGATTATGTCTTAAAAAGAGTTACTAATTTAGATAAATTACTTTCTGGTATTGAGAAAAGGGGAGGAGAGGTAAATGCAAATTTTGAAGTTGTTAAAACTACAAATCATCACAAAGCCGGTGAGATTTTTCACGCAAGTTGCAAAATTAATCTAGATGGTAAAAGTTTTTTTGGTGAAAGTGATCATGAAGATTTATATAGTGCAATTGATGAGGTGAAAGAAACCCTTTTTAGTGAAATAAGTAAAAGTAAAGACCGCAAACAAACACTTTTTAAACGTGGAGCCTCGAGTGTTAAGAAAATGTTAAAAGGTCTCTCCAATAGGAATCCTTTTACTTCTAAGTAGAAGATCTTAGAAAGTCTTCATATTTTATCTCTTTTTTACCTTCAGGTAATACTTTTTTTATTATGAATTGTCCGTTTTCTAATGTGGCATCCGTGATGATGATTCTCTTATCATTATGAAAAAAGAAAGTGCGGGGCCAAGCTGCATAAGCCCTAAATTTATTGTAATTTTTTATAGCATCAGCTTTTAAATCTATTAAACCATCTTCTTTTTTAATTTTTTTACAAAAGGTTGCTTTTTTTTCATCTTGGATTATTTCTTCGGTATCTCCATTTATATATACAGGTAAAGTTTTTACTAAAAGGTCACCACCCAACTTTATTAAACGTTTGCGTAATTCTATAGCTTTCTCGTCAGGGAAGATGTTTACTTTTTCTTCACTTATAATAGGACCAGAATCCATCTGGTATTCCATTTTTTGTATAGTAATGCCTGTTTCTGTGTCACCGTTTAAAATGGCTGACTCTACAGGTGAGGCACCACGATACTTAGGAAGTAGAGAATAATGTATATTTATGGAGCCCAATTTAGGAATATTTAAAATATTTTCAGGTATTATTTTTCCATAAGCAACAACCAAGAAGAGCTGGATATTACTTTTATCACCACACATATTTTCCTGCTGGAAAATTGCTCTTCTCGCCTCGTCAGGCTGCGAAAGGGTTCTAAAAGCAATATCCAGCTCTTCTTTTGTGAGTTTCGCTGGTTGAATGTATGGAATATTATTTTTTTGAGCCCAGACCTTTACGGGCGGTGGGGTGATAATCATTTTGCGTCCTTGGGGTTTGTCAGGGGAGGTAACAATAAGAGATGGAATATATCCATTTTCCTTTAAAATTTCTAAAGTTTCCTCAGCTACGTCCGGTGTACCCCAAAATACAAAATTTAAATTATTGTTTTGTGTATCCATAATTTATTTTCTCGCTGGAAGTTCTTCCTTGATATCTTTAGCATGGTCGATAAAAAGTATACCGTTTAGGTGGTCAGTTTCATGTTGAAAAATTTGAGCAAGAAGCCCGGAGGCACCTCTTTGGAATTTCTTTCCATTTTCATCGTAAGCCGTGATTATAACCTTTTTGGATCTAAAAGTTTTTCCATAGAGCCATCTGACTGAAAGGCAGCCTTCTGGTAGCCATTCTTTTTCACGGGAAAGCTTTGAAATTTTTGGGTTGATAAATATTAAATCTTTTAGTATTTCTTTTTTGGGAGCTGGTTTTGCAATATTTTCATTTAGAAATTCCTCTTCTCTAGTTTTAGCGAAATCTTTAGCAAATATTTTGCCTGATACGACAAAAATACGTAGTTTGTACCCTATCTGAGGAGCAGCGATGGCTACTCCGTCGTCTTGGCTTTTGAGAGAAATCGACATGTCTTTTAGGACATTTTGTATTTTTTTTGTTTTGATATCAGAAATACTCACCTCTTCTGCTATTTGGTGTAGAACTTTTTCTTTTTGTTGAAGAATTTTCTTCATTTGTTTTTATTTTAGTTCTTTTAAATATTCTAGAAGTTTAGACATTTTTACTGTGTCTTGTGATCTGTTTGACATATCTCTAACGATAACAGAATTATCGAGAGCCTCTTTTAATCCGAAGATTATTGAGTAGGGAATAGCGAGTTTTTCAGCAATTGCTAATTGAGATCCTAGGCTATCCTTGGACAGAGATTGAGCAATGGGGATGTGGGCTTTACGTAATATTTCTATTATATTTAAGCTTTTTAATTTTGCTTCAGAGCCTAGTTGAATAAAGTAAATTTTTGGTTTCTTTAGGATACGAGGTGAAAGTTTTTTATACCATTTTGATTCTACTATTCTATCTACTCCCATAGAAAATCCAACAGCTGGAACATCTTTTTTGCCTCCAAGTTGTTTTGCAAGATAATCATATCTTCCACCAGAGGCGACTTGAACAGGTAACCCACCTTCTTCTTCATTTTCCGTGTAAACTTCAAAAACAGTTCGGGTGTAATAAGAAAGTCCACGAACTAAATTTTTATTTACATTATAAGAAATACCCATTTCTTCCAAGTATTCTAATACTTCTTTGAAGTGTTTTTTACATGAAGGACAAAGAAAAGATACAGAATCTGGAGCATTCATGTTTATTTCTTTTGTTTTTTCTTCTTTTGAATCGAGAATACGAAGTGGATTTATTTTTAATCTTTCACGATCTATTGCTGGCAAACTACTAATGTGTTTTCTGTAATAATTTGTAAGCTCTTTGAGGTAGGAATTTCTGCATTCTTTATCACCAAGAGAGTTAATCTCTACAGAAAGATTTTCTGCTCCAGCTTCTTCGAGAATGGTCATACCTGTTTTTATAACAAGCGCATCCATGATACTCTTCTCATTTCCCAAACAATCTAAATCAAACTGCCAAAACTGTCGGTATCGTCCGCGTTGAGGTTTATCGTGTCTGAATACTGGACCATATTGATAAAACATAACAGGCTGAGGCATCGTCTGCATTCCATGCTCTATATAAGCACGCATAAGGGGAGCAGTGTGTTCTGGGCGAAGGGCTAAATGATCTCCACCTTTAGTTTTCAAGTTGTACATTTCTTTATCTATGATGTCTGTACCTTCTCCGATAGTAGTGGTAAATATCTCTTCTTGTTCAAGGATTGGAGTATCGATTGGCTTGAAGCCATAATAGACTGCCACTTCTTGTGCTTTCTCGAAAAAACCTTGAAAACAATAATAGTCTTCATTCATTAAATCACGCATTCCTTTTGGTGAGGATATATCTGAGATTTTAGCTTTATTTGTACCTGATGATTTTTTCATATATTTACTTGTCCCGTAGTGAGTTTTGCTCTACTGCTGGATTTCTGTTTGCTTATAATTACCTGGTAAAATATCTATTTTATTTATTGGTAGTAGGCGAATGAAAGCTCTTCCGGTGAGAAGATTCCTTTTAACAGCTCCCCAGTATCTAGAATCGGAGCTCGCTCCTCTGTTGTCACCCATGACGAAATATTCATCATTTTTTAATTCAAAGTGAGTTTCATTATTTGCGGGATTTTTTACGAAAGGTTGGTCGATTTTTAAAATTGTTGTTTTATCTTCTTTTGTTATTGTTACATCATTGCCTTTTATGTCCACTGTCTCATTCGGAAGACCGATAATTCTTTTAATAAAGAATTTTGTTGTGTCGCCTGGATATCGGAAAACCACCACATCATCTCTTTTTGGATCACCTAATTTATAAGATACTTTATCTACAATTAAATAATCTCCATTTGCAAACGTTGGTACCATCGAGCTTCCTGAAACAATAAATGGCTCAGCGATGAAAACACGTATTGGGACTACGACGATTAATGCTATAAATGCAAAGCGTACGAGCTCCCAAAACGATTGCATTTTTGTTTTTTCCTTTACTGATTGTATAGGAAAATCTATTTTTTCTTGTTCCATCGTCATAGTATAGCAGATAAAATCCTTGACAGGTTACTTATATTTGTTTTCTAATAAATTAGAAAAATCTTTAAAGTATAATTTTTTTTGGTACGGATTTTTTGAAGCTTAAAAAATCCTGAAATTCTCGGCTCGTCAGCCTCGAAACCCCGCAAAAACTATACTTTTAAGATTTTTTATTAAATGCGATAGTGTGTTATTATATGAAATATGAAATTAGTTGTTGGTTTAGGAAATCCTGGGAAAGAGTATGAGAATACAAGGCATAATGCTGGACGGATTTTAGTGGGCTTAATTGAGATGAAATTCGAAAAAGAGGGTGAAAAAAAGAAAATCAAATTTCTTACCCCTGATACTTTTATGAATAATTCTGGTAAAGCTGTTGCTCCTCTGATAAAAGCGAAAAAAGATTTGAAAGAGTTGATTGTAGTTTACGATGATATTGATTTGCCACTCGGGAAGATAAAAATTTCTTTTAATCGTTCTTCGGGGGGACATAATGGCCTTGCCTCTGTTATTAAGTCTGTAAAGAGTGAAGAATTTTTAAGAATAAGAATAGGCATCACGCCAGCCACAGCAAATGGTAGATTGAAAAAACCGAGAGGGGAGAAAGATGTTTTGAAATTTTTGCTTGGTGAATTTAGAAAACCAGAACTAGAAATACTGAAGAAATTATCTAAAAAAGTCGCTGATGCTGTTGAAACTATCTTTGCTGAAGGTAAAGATAAAGCAATGAGTTTGTATAATTAATCCTATTGACTTTTTTGTAATATTATATATAATAATAAGTTGAAAGGAGGCTCCTATGCTTCTATGGTTGATGGTCGTCGTGCAGATGATCGTGTGGGGATGGTTCTCGTTTAATGGAGGCAAGCTGAGTGATCGAGCGTTCTTGGTGTTCACTCTCGGCATGCTTCTTGGACAGCTTGGTGCTGGGGTCGAAACCTATCATCTGGCTGCCTGGAGGGCCTTCGTTATCCAAGTTTACTTTTTCCTCTTCACAGCACTCGGCGGGATTCAGCGTATCCGTCAAATGCGTAAGAGTTGAACATCCGCCCGTGCAAGGAGATCGCTCCGAGCCGGGCGATCTTTTTTTATATATACAGATCAAGTAATATTTTTCTAAATCTCTTTTACTGCTTCGATGATGATACTTTTTTCGCCATTCTTGAGAGAGACCTTTCCAGAAAGGGCAATACATTTTTCAGCTACTAATATATCTACGCAATCTTTAAAGATAGAAGGGAAGCAGACCGCTTCGATGGAATCAGTTAAGTCAGCAATTTTTAGGAAAGCCATGCGTTCGTTATTTTTTGTTACAACTTGTCTTGTATTTTCTATTATTCCAGCGATAGTTACAGGCATGCCATTGCCGAGTTCTTCTTTGATTTTTTTAATATTTATATCTCGTTTTTCAAGTTTCTCGCGTATGCGGTCGAGTGGATGTCCTGAAATATAGAGGCCGAGAAGCTCTTTTTCCCAAAGCAATTTTTCTGCTTGGTTTGCAGCTTTTCCTATTTGGAGTTTGAATTCAGGAGCTTTAATTGTAGATATTCCACCGAAGAGAGAAACTTGGTTTTCATTTTGTTTAGAGTTCTCGTGATTGTATTCGAGCATTCCTTCAAGGTTTTGAAGTAGAACTCCTCTATCTTCCCAATCATCCATACAGCCAGACTTAATTAAAGCATCCATTGATTTCTTATTTAAATTTTTATGTTTGATTCTGTCTAGAAAATTTGTAATTGAGGTAAATTTTCCATTAAGTTTTCTTTCGGCAATGATTGAGTCAGAGATATCTGTTCCTAGATTTTTAATAGTATAAAATCCAAATCTAATTTTTTCACTTTTATTTTTATTATTTATTTCTGTATCTTTTTCATGTGGAAGACAAGTAAAGCCCCCATAACTTTCATTAATGTTTGGAGGGAGAATCGGAATATTCATTTTTTTACATTCTTCGATTATCTCAGAAATCTTTTCTACATCGCCTGACTCAGCGGTGAGAATTGCTGTCATATACTCCACAGGATAATGGGCTTTCATATAAGCAGTATTGTAGGCGACTTTACCATATGAAGCGGCATGTGCTTTGTTGAAACCATAAGCCTGGAAAGGTTCGAAGAGTTTCCAGAGTTTTTCGGCGAATTCAGGTGTCTGGCCATTGGTGATTATGCCTTTAGTAAATTTCTCTCTTTGGGCAGCCATTTCTTTCGGAATTTTTTTACCGACAGCTTTACGGAATTTATCCGCTTCTTCCCAGTTGTATCCAGCTAGATCTATTGCACAAAATAGTAGATCATCTTGGTAAACGATAAGCCCATAAGATTCACCGAGGAATTTTTTCATTCTTGGGTCTAAATATTTTACGAGTCTTGGGTTTTGTTTGCGTTTAATATATTCAGGTATTGACTCCATCGGGCCTGGACGATAAAGAGCGACCATAGCATTGATGTCGTGAATAGAAGTAGGTTTTAGTTCTTTTAAGTATCTCGTCATTCCACTACCATTCAATTGAAATAAACCTTCTGTTTGGCCATTCGCTAAGAGTTCGAAAGTTTTCTTATCGTCAAGGGGGATACGATCTATGTCTATGTTTACGTTGTAGAATTTTTTAACTAAATTTATTGCGTCAGAAAGAATTGCTAAATTTCTGATACCTAGAAAATCGAATTTAAGTAATCCTGCGTCTTCGGCACTATACATGTCGTACTGAGTAATTATTTTCCCCCCCTTGGGGTCTAGTTGAGTCGGCATATATTCATAGATTGGTCTAGGAGCGATGACGACTCCAGCCGCATGGACAGAGATGTGTCTAACACAGCCCTCGAGCTTTTTTGCCAGGTCTATTATTTCTCGTGTGTCTTTTTCTTTTTCATATGCATCCTTTAACTCTGGGACAATTTCCATCGCATGGTCTATAGTCATTGGCATTCCTTGAGAACCAAGTGGTATCATCTTTGAGATTCTGTCTCCAATAGTGTATGGGTGAGCGAGCGCTCGAGCGACGTCACGTACAGCACCCTTGGCCATCATTGTTCCGAAAGTTCCAATCTGTGCAACCTTGTCTTCGCCGTATTTACTTTTTACATATTCAATCATTTCATCGCGTCTGTTGTCGGCATAGTCCATGTCGATATCAGGTGGCGAAGGACGAAATGGGTTTAAGAATCTTTCGAAGGGAAGTTTGTATTCAATAGGATTTATATTTGTAATTCCTAAAAGGTAAGTAACCATTGATCCTGCGACTGAGCCTCTAATGGCACTTAAAATTCCGTTTTCTTTAGCAAAACGCAGAAGGTCACCCACAACCAAGAAATATGGAGAATATCCTTTATCACAAATAACTTTTAGCTCATATTCTACTCTTTCCTTGATTTCGGGAGTTTCTTTTAACCCGAGTCTTTCAAAACCTGCATATGCAAGTTCACGAAGTTTTTCGTCGGGAGTTTTTCCTCCTTCTATTTTGAAATCAGGAAAAACCCAGCGACCAAGTTCTATTTCCACATCACACATATCCGCAATTTTTGCAGTATTGGTCACAGCTTCCGGAGTATCTTTAAAAAGTTCTTTTGCCTTTTTTGTATCGATGAATGAATAATCATCATCTCCGAAAGAGAATTTATTTTCGTCTTTGATGTCAGAATTTGTTTGGATAGCGAGCAGAGTTTCATGCGCTTTGTTGTCATCGACACAAGGGTAGTGTGAATCAATTGTAGCAACGAGTGGAATATTAAATTTCTTTCCAAGTTTAATAATTTCTGTTCGGACTTCTTCATCACCTGGCACGGTGCTGTGTTTCATTATTTCTAAGAAATAATTTTCCTTACCGAAAATTTCTTGATGTTCTATTATTATTTTTTCAGCAGACTCGATATTTTTATTAGCTAGCGCCCGAGATAATTCTCCTCCGAGGCAGCCAGAGAGAGCGATGATTCCTTCACCGTATGTTTTCAATATTTCTTTATCCATTCGTGGTTTATAATAAAAACCTTCTAGATTAGAAATAGTTACGAGTCGCATTAGGTTTTTATAACCAGTTAGATTTTTTGCAAGTAGGGTAAGGTGATATCTTTTATTATCTATTCCTGGGTCTTTGTTGAGTCTGCTACGATTTGCTACATATGCTTCCACTCCGATGATAGGTTTGATACCAGCTTTTTTGGCTAATTTATAAAACTCTATAGCTCCGTACATATTGCCATGGTCAGTGATGGCTATTGCCGGCATTTCGAATTTTTTGGCTAGGTCAACCAAATTTTCGAGCTTGGAAAGCCCATCCAATAGTGAGTAGTGGCTGTGGGTATGGAGATGTATGAATTTAGGTTCTTCTGCCGGCATTTTTCTATAATAGCATATTTTCTTTTGTTGTTTTATTTACTTTTGCTATAATGTAAATATGAAAAAAATACGAGTTGGAATTAATGGTTTCGGCAGAATAGGAAGAGCTTTTTTAAAGATTGCTTATGAGCGTCCCGAAATTGAGGTGGTGGCAGTAAATGACCTTGGTGATATTGAGAACATGGCTTATTTGCTTAAATATGACACGGTTTACAGGCAGTGGAACCATGATATTAAAGTTGAAGGAGATGGTGTTGTCATTGATGGTAAAAAAGTAAAAGTTCTAGCGCAAAAAGATCCAACGCTTCTTCCTTGGAAAGATTTAGACATTGATGTGGTTGTAGAGTCCACTGGACTTTTTACTTCTTATGACAAAGCGAAAGTTCACTTGGATGCTGGAGCAAAAAAAGTCGTTATCTCTGCACCCGCGAAAGACGGAGACCTGCCTGCGCAGGCAGGTGGAACGGTATCAGGGGAAACAATCTTGATGGGCGTAAATGAAGAAAAGTTCGGCACTTGTGATATTTCTTCGAATGGATCTTGCACTACTAATGCTACTAGTCCGCTTATGGCAATACTTCATGAGGCAATAGGAATTGAAAAAGCTATGTTGAATACAACTCATTCTTATACAGGAACTCAGGGTATCGTCGATGGGCCAAATAAAAAAGATTTTCGTGAAGGACGCGCAGCAGCGCAGAATCTTGTGCCTGCTTCGACGGGCGCTGCTATATCTGTTACCAAGGCAATATCTGAATTAGCTGGTAAATTTGATGGAGTAGCCGTGAGAGTTCCTACTGTTTGCGGTTCAATAAATAATGTAACTTTTATTTCAAAGAGAGACACCACAGTTGAAGAGGTAAATGATATATTACGAAAAGCAGCGAAAGATTCTCGTTGGAAAAATGTTTTTGATGTGGTGGAAGAACCAGTCGTTTCCAGTGACATGCTGGGCAACACTCATGCTTCAGTAGCTGACCTTCTTTTGACAAAGGTTATTGATGGAAATCTAGTAAGTGTAATGGCTTGGTATGACAACGAAATGGGGTATACTTATACTCTAGTAGATCATGTTATTAAAACAGGAAATACGATAAAATAAAATTTTAAAACTGAAATTAAAAAAGCCGCAGAGTGAATCGTACGGCTTTTGGGTGAAGCAGGGTCGCGTCCTACTTCGAGATTGTCTGCTCTTGTTTGGTGGGAGGTTTCGATGCTGGCATGTACTTCTTCGGGAAGTAGTACAGGAAAAGACATGCGGCGATAAAAAGGACCACCCCTACGAAAATGAGCTGCGCTTGAAATTCATCCTCTTCTTTAGTGTTCATAGGAACTCCCTATTTTTATTGGTGAGACAAATGGTTCTCTTGGCGAGATTGCCAAGGAATCATATTTATCGAAGAATCGTTGCTATCCAAGTAAAATAGTACCGTTTTTTACAGATTTGTCAATACAAAAGATAAAGAAATATTTACTTCATTTCTCCTTTAAATACACACACAGCAGGACCAGTGAGCCAGATGTTTTCGTAAGTCCCATTTTTATTTTTTTCAAATTCTACCTTGAGGTCTCCTCCAGGCATTTTAATATGACAAATATTATCTTTCAAAATTCCCAAGTGGTGGGAAGCGACAGCTACAGAGCAAGCTCCTGTTCCACAAGCTAAAGTTTCATCTTCTACTCCGCGTTCATATGTACGGACATGAAAAACTCCATCCTTATGTTCTACATAATTTATGTTTACTCCTTTTGGATTTTTTCCATTGTCACGAATTTTTTGTGCTTCTGTGCAGACAGGGTAATTTTCAATGTTTTCTATGTATTGGATATGGTGAGGGGTTGTGCCTGAATGTAAAAAGGTTAAATCGTTCTGGATACTAATCTCGGATACATCTTGCATTTTTAGCTTTATGAGTCCACTTTTTAATATTTCTGCTTCGTGTTCGCCGTCTATGGCAATGAATTTTATTTTTTTAGGATTCCCGCCATGGCGAGCAGGTTTAATAATTTTTAAAATATTATTGGCAAAGTGCACAAGACAGCGTCCACCATTGCCGCACATGGGGCCCATCGAACCATCATTATTTATAAAAACCATTTTGAAGTCATAACCTTTTTGTTTCTCTAGGAGTATTATACCATCAGCCCCCACACCAAAACGTCTATGGCACAGTAGCTTTATTTTTTCCACATCATAAATATCAAACTTTTTATCACGATTATCTATCATGACAAAGTCATTTCCGGCACCATGATATTTGTAAAATTTAAGCATGTTTTGATTATACCCCGTAGTAAAATTTTTCTCAAAATTTACTACTGGGCAGGCTATATTTATTCTTTTTTAAAAATGTTATTATATTAGATATGAAGATATATATTGGCTCGGATCATGTAGGGTATGAACTAAAAGAAAAACTTAAAATATACTTTAGTGAGCTTGGTAATGCCGTAGAAGATAAAGGTGCTCTTAATTATGATGAAAATGATGATTATCCGGACTTTATAACTCCTGTAGCGCAAGCTGTTGCGGGGGAAGCTCTGAGCTTCGGAATTATATTGGGTGGTTCAGGTCAAGGCGAAGCAATGTGTGCTAATAGAGTGCATGGTGCACGAGCTGCTGTATTTTATGGAGAAGCCTTACCGAAGGACACTATCGATATAAAAGGTAAAAAAAGCATAGACCCTTTTGAAATTATAAAACTTGCTCGCATTCACAACAATGCAAATATCTTATCTTTAGCGGTGCGATTCTTGTCTGAAGATGAAATAAAATTTGCGATAGAACTTTTTATGTCTACAAAATTTGAAGGTGAAGAAAGACACGTTCGAAGAATTAATAAATTTTAATATATGGCTGAAATAACTCCAGCGATTTTAGAAAAAGATTATGGCGAAATAAAGAACAAGCTTACTTTTTTGCGTGGGCGAGTGAAAACCGTGCAGCTTGATATTTGTGACGGTATTTTTGTTGAAAATCAAACTTGGCCTTTTGCAACGGGCGGTTTTGATGACCATGATTTTGTTAAAATTTTAAATGAAGAAGAGGGTTTGCCATTTTGGACTGATTTTGATTTTGAGTTTGATTTAATGGTAGCAGATGCTGTAGAAAATTTTGAAACTTATATGAAGCTCGGACCCAAAAGAATGATTTTTCATTTAAGCGCCCAGAAGGATTTGAAAGAATTCGAGGATTTCTTGGAAGGATTGGATATGTATATACGAGATAACGTGGAAATAGGGCTTGCTTTCAAACCTAGTGATGATTTGAGTATTGTTTCTAAATTCTCACATAAGGTTGATTTCTTGCAGTGTATGGGTTCTGACAAGATAGGTCACCAAGGTGAAGTATTTTCTATTAAAGCATTAGAAAATATAAAATATTTTAAAACAAATTTTCCTGGAATTGTAATGTCTGTAGATATAGGAATTAATTTAAAAAATGCGGAAGAGTTGCTTGATGCTGGTGTGGACAGGCTTACAGTAGGTTCTGGTATTTGGAAAAGTTCTGATCCGATTGACGCTTTAGAAAATTTTCAAAGCTTGGTATAGTATAATTAATACAATGCTTTTAACTGAAGATAACCCCGAAGGAAAGCAAAGCTTCCTACGGGGCAAGAATTTTAGAATATTATGTCTTACTTAACAGATGAACAAATAAAAGATTTAGAGAAAAAAGCGAATGATATTCGTATATCTATTATTGAAATGCTTGTAGAAGCAAAGTCTGGACATACCGCAGGGCCACTCGGTATGGCAGATATTTTTACACTTTTTTATTTCCACATTCTAAAACATGACCCAAAGAATCCATCTTGGGAAGAGCGTGACAGGTTAGTGCTTTCAAATGGACACATTTGTCCGGTACTTTATTCCACGATGGCGCATGCTGGATATTTTCCCGTAAAAGAATTAATGACTTTAAGAAAATTCGGCACTAGACTTCAAGGACATCCTCACAGAGAATATTTGCCTTATGTTGAGAATTCTTCCGGGCCTCTGGGCTCTGGGCTTTCACAGGCTGTGGGTATGGCGCTCGCTGATAAAATGGATAAAAAAGAAAATGATAGATATATATATTGTTTTATGTCTGATGGAGAAATGGATGAAGGGAATACCTGGGAAGCAATAATGCTTGCGGGGAAACATAAATTACATAATTTGATTGCAGTTGTTGATAGAAACAATATTCAAATAGAGGGAGTCACCGAAGACATTATGCCCCTTGAACCTTTTCATGCAAAATGGAAATCTTTTAATTGGCATGTGATAGAAGTTTCTGGACATGATTTTAGGTCATTAAATGAAGTAATAGAAGAAGCTCAAGCAGTCTATGAGAAGCCAACAGTTATCATTGCGCATACAATACCAGGGAAAGGCGTAAAAGAATTTGAGAAAAATTATAAATGGCATGGTAAACCACCAACAAAAGAAGAAGGGAAAATGGCATTAAAAGAATTAAGAAATAATAGATACTAAAGTGTTAAATCCAAAATTAAAATTAAATCCAAAAATTTTCAACGATGCAGGAGAAAATGCATGCGAGCAAGTTCCGATCCGAAAAGGTTTCGGGCAAGGCTTACTTGCGGCCGGCGAGGCTGATGTGAATGTCGTAGGGCTTTGCGCTGATCTTACAGAAAGCACACAGATGAATTTATTTGCCGATAAATTTCCAAATCGGTTTATTCAAGTTGGAGTGGCTGAGCAGAATCTAGCGACAGTTGCGTCCGGGATGGCTGCTATGGGGAAGATTCCATTCTGTTCTTCTTATGCGATGTTTTCTCCAGGAAGAAATTGGGAACAAATAAGAACGACAATTGCTTATAATGATAGGAAAGTTGTAATCGTTGGTTCACATTCTGGTATTTCTGTAGGTCCTGATGGAGGTACACATCAAGCATTAGAAGATATTGCTCTTATGCGGGTAATTCCTAATATGGATGTCATTTCTCCTTGCGATGCGATAGAAGCGAAAAAGGCTACACTTGCGCTCGTGAAAACTACTCGGCCTGCTTACTTGCGTTTAGTTCGTGAGAAGACACCGATAATAACCACAGAGGAAACTCCTTTTGATATAAATAAAGCAGAAATTTATTGGATGCCAGATGTAGGATTTGCTCAAGTGGGAATAATTGCAACGGGTGGACTTTTACATCGAGCTATTCTTGCTGCAAAAGAACTTGAAGCTGAGGGTATAAAAAGTAAAGTAATGAACTTGGCTACCATCAAGCCCATAGATAGTGATGCAATAATTGCTCTCGCAAAAGAAACTAAAGCAGTTGTGACAATAGAGGAACATCAAATAAATGGGGGTATGGGTTCGGCTGTGGCAGAAGTACTCGCACAAAATTTCTCAGTACCCATAGAATTTATTGGAATAAAAGATAAATTTGGTCAGTCAGGCACACCCGATGAACTCATCGAACATTATGGTATGGGAAAAAATTCTATAAAAGAAGCAGTTAAAAAAGTGATAGCTAGAAAAATATAAAATAAGCTTTTTGAGGGGTTTCGAGGCTGACGAGCCGAGAATTTCAGGATTTTTTAAGCTTCAAAAAATCCGTACCGGTAAAAGTTTATTTTAGAGTTTTTCTGCTTTGTAGCTTTCAGGAGCCTTAGACAAATATTCCTCTAGTTTTTCTTTTGAAAGGAGTCCTTTTTGAGCACCAATTTCTTGAACCACAGACATAGAATTTATGGGTGCCCAAGCGAAGGCTTCAAGTGGAGTTTTACCTAAAGCTAGTGCTGCAGTAAATGTGGAAGAAAAAGCATCTCCAGCCCCAGTACGGTCTAGAGGAGGAGCGATGTCAGGATATACTGGCATGTGATAGAGTTCATCATTCAAATACAGATAAGCACCATTTGGCCCGTCAGAAATTACAACTATTTTAGGACCTAAAGCTTGCATCCCTTTCGATAAAGTTAAGATGTCATTGCTGGGTATACCAAGAATCTTTTCAGCTTCTTCCATATTACAGAAAAATATTTCGGTTCTACTATAAATGTCTTTTAATTTTTCTGCACCTAGTTTTATCTGGAAAGTTCCTGGTTGGAAAGCGAGCTTTGTTTCGGGATGATTTTTTAAATATTCTGCTATTTCTAAATGGTAATCTAGGGAATTTTCTGCGAGGGAACTCAAGTATATCCAGCCAACTTTTTCTATTTTTGGGAATTTATAATTAAATTTTTCATGTTTGATTAATATTGTACGGTCAACATTGTACCAGAGTACATAATGATAGTTTGTATTTTTATCTTTTTCGATTGTGACATAGTCGGTGATGACATTGTCATTTTTTAAACTAACTATGCAATCTTCTCCATTTTTATCATTTCCGATATTTGTAATGACGGCGGAGCGCAGACCAAGTCTAGCAGCTGACACAGCAGCATTTGGACTATTTCCTACTGCGGGAACAATGGTGACAGATTCATAAGGAACCTTGTCTCCGAAACGGACACAAAGTTCACGTGTGCCGTGGTCCAACATTTCTTCTGCATCTTTTAGTCGTATAAAAGCATCTATGACAATATCCCCAATTGCTAGGAAATCTATTTTATTTTCATTAGTAGTCATGATAATATTGTAGCATATTATAAAATATTAAAAAATTTTCATAATGAAGAAATCAATTTCGGTTTTTGTGTTGGTTTTTTTCTTTTTAGTGGTTCATCCAGCTTTTGCTAGTTTAAGTATTAATGAGATAAATTATGATTTATCTGGTTCGGATTCTACGAGTAGCAAGGCTCGAGAATGGGTGGAAATTTATAATCCTGGTCCCACAGATGTTTCCATTGATGCTACTAAATGGAGATTTTATGATGGAGGAGGGAATAGGACAATAAACGGTGAAGTAGATTTTTCTATTCCTGCTAATAGTTATGTTATTTTTGCTGGAGACAAAGATACATTTCTTGCGGATCATTCTGGTTTTGGAGGATTAGTTTATGATACTGGCTTTACAAGTTTAAATAATACAGGGGCGACACTAAAAATTTTAGACCAAGATGGAAATTCTGTCGATGAAGTTAGTTATACATCTTCACAGGGCGGAGCAGGAGATGGAAATACTTTGCAAAAAATATCAGGTTCATGGGGTGGCGCAATACCGACACCTGGAATAGCAAATGAAGCTGTCTCTACACCACCCCCTGCTTCTTCTTCAGGTGGTGGCGGAAGTTCTAACTTATCTACTGCCAATACATCCACAACAGAAACAAAAATAAAAGTAGTTGAAATTCCTAAAATTAAAACTCAAATATTCACCCAAAATCTTGGTTATGTTAATTTGCCAATTGTTTTTGATGTGATGACTTTAGGATACAGTGGGGAGCAATTACATTATGGAAAATATTATTGGAATTTTGGCGATGGTGATTCTAAAGAAATACAATTAAATAATAGTAGCAAATTTGCCCATACTTATTTTTATCCTGGAGATTACGTTGTTTCTCTTTCTTATTATTCAAATTATTACTCAGACAACATAGACGCCTCAGCGCAAAGTACTATAAAAATAGTTGAAGCTGATGTTGTGATATCTAGAGTGGGCGATGAAAAAGATTTTTTTATTGAGCTATCAAACAATACTGACTACAGTGCTGATCTTTCAAATTGGTCTCTATCGTCTGATAATAAAAGTTTTACAATTCCACGAAATACTATTTTGGCATCGAAAAAGAAAATGATTATTTCTCCAAAAATTACTGGTTTTATTATAACCGATAAAGATAGTTTAAAATTAATAAATTCAAATATGGAAGTCGTGTTTGATCATGCTGTTCCTTTAGTTAGGCAAGATTTAATAGTAACTGCAAAAACGGACGTTGGACGTCCGACTGTAATTTCTACGGTAGAAGATATTGCTTCACCAATTGTTCCATTAGAAAATCTTGGAGCCAATGTATTGCAGAGTGATGCATTGGAAAATAATTCAGATAACACATATTGGCCTATAATTTTTACAGTTATTTTGGCGGGAGTTGGAGCGGGAGGAGTTTATTTTATCCGTCAGAAAAGGGTTATTCCTGGAGAGGGGGAAGATTTTGAAATTTTAGATGAGTAGCAGCATTTTACTATATTAGTTATCCACATAGATATATTTTTCTAGGGTGTTTTTTGATATAATACAATAGTTATCGTGAATAAAATGTTAAACAAAAAGACTTTTAGTTTATTTCTAAAAAAGTTGTTACTTTTAGGTTTTTCTGTGTTTGTAATTTTCTCATTTGCTACTCCTACTTTTGCATTTAATCCTTTTACATATATTATCGATACTATAAGTAATTTTATAAATCCTCCAGCCCCTACAGTTCCTATCACTCCTCCTATCTCAAAGCCAGCAGTTAAATCGACAACTGTAAAAAAAGTTACACCTCCAGTTGTAGTTCCTCCTTCAGAGATAAATACACCACCAGTAAGAACAATAACAGTGCAAGGTCCCGCAGGTCCAAGAGGTCCAGCTGGTCCACAGGGTGCACAAGGTCCAGCCGGACCAGCAGGACAAACGATAATGTCTCAACCTTCTAGTTACACACCTATACCTGTCAGCTATGCAAATATCGGTATTATTCAAGCTAACCCAGCGACCAACTTCGGTGGTAGTAGTATTTTTTCTGCGACAGATTTATCTTCAAGTCACTTCACTACCAATACTGCAAAAGTGACAGATCTAACTGTAACCGGGAGTTCAACCTTAGGAGCTTTAAATATTGTTGGAAATTCCACTCTCACGGGTAATTTAAATGTTACTGGAAATTCCATTCTTACTGGAAACTTAAATGTAACTGGTGCAATCACTGGTTCAATTAACCCAAGTCTTACCCTCGGTTCGGTTTATTTTCAAGGAGCAAGTGGAATGACCGAAGATAATGCAAACTTTTTTTATGATGAGACGAACCATAGATTAGGGTTGGGAACAGTTACCCCGACTTCTAAATTGGAAATAAATAGTACAGCAGCACCAACAGGTGCTGAGCTCATTACGAATGGAACATTTACTGGAGGTACAACGGGGTGGACGTTAGGAACTGACGTTGCTTATGGAACAAATAATGTCATAAGTACATATAATGGAGGTGATCCAAGTATTTCTACTACTTTTGATACAGTTTCAGGAAATACATATATTTTTACATTTGTAGTATCGAATGCGAATACTTCAGGACAAATATATTTTAGCAACAATACAAGTCCTTCTAGTAATATTTTTGTAAATGGAACATACAGTGTTATTTTTCAAGCTAATTTTACAGGTACAGATACTGTAAATTTTAATGATATTAGTTTTGTTGTCGGAGATACTTGGACAATTGATAATGTTTCGATAAAGCAAACAAATATATCTCCTGCGCTAAAAATTATTGGTTATGATGGGGCTACTTGGTTTTCTTTGGGTTCAGATATATTAGGCAATATTGCGTTGGGTAGTTCAGCGCTTTCTTCTAATACTGTAGGTTATGGGAATACAGCTACTGGATATCAATCTCTTTTTTCTAATACAACAGGACGTGACAATACAGCTTTAGGGAATAAAGCACTTTATTCTAACACTACAGGTATTAGAAATACAGCAATCGGACAGAATTCCTTAACTTTCAATACAACAGGTCAAGACAATACTGCAACAGGAAGGGAAACTTTAAAATATAACACAACAGGGAGGTATAATACTGCAAATGGTTTGTATGCTCTTACTTTCAACACAACTGGTCAAAACAATACTGCAGTTGGTATTCATGCTCTTTATTCAAATACGATAGGTTCTAACAATACTGCTAGTGGTAATTCTACGCTTAACTCAAATACTACTGGATATTACAATACTGCCCAGGGTTCCTTGGCCCTTTATGATTTAACTGGTGAGGCTGCTGTGACTGCTGGGTCATTTAATGTTGGAACAGAATACACAATTGAAACTTTAGGAGATACAGATTTTACTCTTGTTGGTGCTGGAATTAATGCTGTTGGAGAAATATTTACAGCTACCGATGTTGGTTCTGGTACAGGTACGGCTACTTTAAATACTGGAAATAACACTGCGCTTGGTTACAATACAGGAAGAGGAATTGTTACCGGAATAAACAATACAATAATCGGAGCAAATGTTACGGGGCTTGATGCTGCTCTTTCTGGTAATATTATTATTGCTGACGGTCAAGGAAATAGAAGAATAAATGTGGATAGTTTAGGTAAAGTAGGTATCGGTACAACAACACCTACTGCTAAATTGGAAATAAGTGGTACAGCAACACCAACAGGTGCTGAGCTCATTACGAATGGAACATTTACAGGGAGCGCAGTTGGGTGGACATTAGGAACTGATGTTGTGTTTAACGCAGGGACTGATAATGTAACGAGTACTTATGCAGGTGGTGATCCAAATATTTCCACGACATTTGAAACTGTAGCAGGAAATACATATCTTCTTACTTTTACAGTCTCAAGTGCAAATGCTCCAATGTATTTTTTCCTTAGTAATTTCTTTAATTATTTTTCAGGTCCATTCGTAAATGGTACACATACTGTTGCTTTTCAGACTGATTTTACCGGGACAGAGACAATAAACTTTTCTAATTCCAATAATGTTGTAACTGATGCTTTTACGCTTGATGATGTTTCAATCAGACAAACAACCCTATTGTCTCCTGGTTTAAAAGTTATTGGTTATGATGGGAATACATGGCTTTCTGTTGGTGGGGATATTTTAGGGAATACTGCGTTAGGTAATTCATCATTAACTTCTAACACCACGGGTAAAAATAATACTGCAAATGGTTTACGGGCCCTTTATTCTAATACTATTGGTGATTTTAATACTGCGAATGGTAAGGACGCCCTTTTTTCTAACACCGATGGTTCTGACAACACAGCTACCGGTTTATCTGCTTTAAGATTTAATACTAATGGCTCCCAAAATACTGCCAATGGTGCGTATGCATTAAATTTTAATGATAGTGGTGGTGACAATACTGCTAATGGTTTTGCTGCTCTCTATCGTAATACTGGAGGTGTTAATAACACCGCGAGTGGTGCTTCAGCCCTTTATTCAAATTTAGGTAGTGAAGTATATCATTGGCAAACAGATTCTTATACATATACAGGTTCTTCTAACACAGCAAATGGTTCTACTGCTCTCTACTTAAATACTACAGGAAACAATAATACAGCAATTGGTGCAAATGCTCTTTCAGTAAATAGTGTTGGTTCTAGCAATGTTGCTTTGGGATATGCGGCTGGTTCATTCGAAACAGGCTCTAATGCTTTTTATGTAAATAATATTCAACAAACTTCTTTATCTAATGATCAAAACTTTTCGCTTCTATATGGAAAATTTTCTGGAGTAGCTGGTTCTACGGTAGGTCAGCAACTTGTAATTAACGGTAACGTTGGAATTGGGACACCAACGCCTAATAATCTTTTACAAGTAGCAGGTTTGATTGATTTTAATAATACTGATTTTGATACAAAGCTTGGATATCAGGCAGGAAATAATATTGTAGTTGGAGCTCAATATAATACTTTTGCTGGCTATCAGGCTGGATTATCTAGTGCAACGCTTAGTACGAATGCGGCTGATTATAATAGTGCTTTTGGTTACCAAGCTTTATTTTCCAATACCACTGGTTTACTCAATACAACTATTGGTGCTTTTTCTCTTACTGCCAATACTTCTGGTATATCCAATACGGCAAGTGGCGTAAACTCGCTTTTAGCTAATACCACAGGTTCTTCCAACGTAGCTTATGGTAAAGATTCATTTAGAAATAACACTACTGGTTCAAGCAATACTGTTATTGGTTATAATTCAGGATTAGGAATTACAACCGGTGATAACAATACGATTATTGGTGCCAACGTAGGTCAGCTTTTAGCTGGGCTTTCTAATAATATTATTATTGCTGACGGTCAAGGAAATAGAAGAATAAATGTAAATAGTGTAGGGAATGTCGGTATTGGTAATATAAATTCAGCAACTCTTTTTTCCGTTACTCCTACTCAGTATAGTACAGGTACGGCTGGGCAATCTCTAACTACAATTACAGGCATAGGAACGACATTTACTTCTGCGATGGTGGGCTCACAGTTTGTTTTTGCTGACGGCACAAATGCAGGTACGATTACAGCATTTACTGATACGACCCATCTCACTGTTTCTACTTCCCAAACAGTTTCATCATTTCAGGCTTTTAAAATTGGATATACTGGTTTACAAGTAGGGAGTACAGGAAATATCGGTATTGGAACGACGTCTCCATCCAACGTCCTTCATGTCACAGGGGCACCAGCTACTGGCACAGCAGTTGCGAGAATAGCAAATACTCTTGCAGGAACAACTCAAAATAATGGACTTTTAATTTTAGCCGGAAATGACACAGGCGTAGCTGCTTCAGAATTAATTACTTTTCAGAGGCCTGATGCTACTGTTATCGGAAGTATTTCTCAAACTGCAGCTGCTGCAATTGCGTATAACTCAGGTTCAGATCTACGAATTAAAGATAACATTGTACCTACAGTCTATGGTCTATCAGACTTAATGAAAATAAAAGTAGACGACTTTACTTTTATCAGTGATATAAACAAACAAAAGATGACAGGTTTCATCGCTCAGGAATTAAAAGATATTTATCCTGGAGCTGTTACCACTAACGGTGACAATGGTACAGATGCGCTTGCCCTTGGCATGACTCCATGGATGATAGATTATTCCAAGCTTACTCCGCTCATCGTGAAAGCAGTACAAGATTTAAATCTAAGCATAGATGCAGTTACAGGAACTGTCACTCCAGTTACTGGCTCACCAGCAGAAACTTTTATGACAGCATTCTTTAATAATATTTATTCCAAGGTAGGAGCATGGCTTGCAGATGCAGGGAATAGTGTCACAGATATTTTCGCAAATACATTTCATGCTAAAGATAAATTGTGTATCAACAATACTTGTGTGACTGAAGCAGAACTGCAAGCACTTTTACAAAATTATGGAACGTCGGCATCTACTCCTACTCCTGCACCCGTAGTTCCAACTTGTACAACTACTCAAACTTTGGTAAATAATGTTTGCGTGGATTCTGCACCTGCACCTATGCCAGCCCCAGACCCAATTCCAGCACCGGCTCCTGACCCAGTTCCTGCTCCCACACCTGACCCTACTCCTGCCCCAGTTATTTAGGGCAACATAACTAATTTTAATATTCAATTAAGGCTTTGAAATAAGGGTTTTTTGTGTTATAATTGCGAAATGTTCGTGAAAAAGCTTTTTCATCATATTTGGCCACAGATTAATAAATACAAATGGTCTTTTTATCTGACATTTGTTTTTTATGCTATTAGAATATTTTTTGGATCTGTTCTTAATGTTTATTTTTTCAAGAAAATAATTGATGTCATGTCCAATCCTTCTTTTTCGAGGGAGGTTTTAGCTGCGCAGCTTATTTATCTTGTTATTTTAAATATTTTGATAATGGTTGGTGGAAATATTTTTTCTCGTCTTGGAGCTTGGAGTATTGTTTATTTTCAGAGCAATATGATGCGAGAACTTTCGGATTATTCTTTTAGACAAATAATAAAGAATTCTTACGGTTTTTTTTCTAATAATTTTTCTGGTAGCCTAGTGACCAAGTCTAGGCGCTTTGTGCGGGCCTTTGAGGTAATGCATGATACGCTTATTTTTAATTTTTGGGGAACATTTATTGTATTAACGGGTGTTTTTATGGTTCTTTTTACGCAGGCACCATTTATTGCTTCAATCTTTTTATCCTGGGTTTTTGTTTACATTATAATTGTCTCCTTTTTCATCAAAAAAAGAATGAGCTACGATATTGCTAAGGCTGCTGCCGACTCAAGGGTTGGGGGGAGACTAGCTGATGTTTTTTCAAATGTATTTGCTCTAAAGGTTTTTTCTGCGGGAGAAAAAGAAAAAGTTTCTTTTGGTGAAGTTACTCGCAATGAAGAAGAACATCGAAATAATTCTTGGTATTTTGGAAACAAACAAGATACTTTACAAGCAGGACTAATGACAATAATCCAAGCTTTTGTTTTGTATCTAATTATAAAACTTTGGATTGCTGGTTCTATGAATACAGGTACTGTTGTTCTGATTCAAACTTATATGATAATGATTTTTGAGAGATTGTGGGACCTTGGTAAAGCAACGACAAAATTTATGGAATCTGCTGCTGATATGAAGGAAGTCATAGATATTTTTGAAATTGTGCCAGATATTAAGGACCCAGAAGTTCCTGAGCCACTGAGGATGAAAACCGGGAATATTGAGTTTAAAGATGTTTCTTTTGTTTATGCTTCTGGCCAACATGTTTTTAATAATTTTAATTTGAAAATAAAACCTGGGGAAAGGGTTGGTATTGTTGGTCATTCTGGTGCTGGAAAGACAACAGTTACTAAATTACTTTTAAGGTTTATCGATGTATCTTCTGGTGTGATAGAAATCGATGGACAGGATGTCCGTACAGTTTTACAAGATGATTTAAGAAGAGTAATTTCTTATGTTCCCCAAGAGCCAATTTTATTTCACAGAAGTATTAGAGAAAATATTGCTTATGGTGAACCCGACGCCACCATCGAACAAATAATTGAGGCTGCTCAAAAAGCGCATGCGGATGAGTTTATAAAGAATTTTAAATACGGATATGATACTCTTGTCGGTGAGCGGGGAGTAAAACTTTCTGGTGGAGAAAGACAGAGAATAATAATTGCTCGTGCAATGTTGAAAAATTCTCCCGTGCTTGTGTTAGATGAAGCTACTAGTTCACTTGATAGTATTAGTGAGTCATATATCCAAAATGCTTTTAGTGAATTGATGAAAGGTAAGACAACCATTGTGATTGCCCATCGTCTTTCTACTGTGCAAAAAATGGACAGAATAATTGTCCTTGATGAAGGTGTGATTGTAGAAGATGGAACACATAAGGAATTATTAGAAAAAGGTGGTGTTTATGCCAATTTATGGAATCACCAAACAGGCGGATTTTTAAATTAAATATTAAATAATTTATGGATTTGAAACATATTAGAAATTTTTCTATCATCGCTCACATTGATCACGGTAAGAGTACATTGGCGGACAGAATGCTTGAGATTACGCACACTATCGAGGTGCGTAAAATGCGTGACCAGGTTCTCGATTCTATGGACATTGAAAGAGAAAGGGGAATTACTATTAAAATGCAGCCCGTCAGAATGGAATACTCTACCGGTAATGAAAAGTATATATTGAACCTTATTGATACACCTGGGCACATAGATTTTTCATATGAAGTATCTCGAGCTTTAAAGGCCGTAGAGGGGTCCATTTTATTAGTAGACTCAACTCAGGGTGTGCAGGCACAAACCCTTACTACGCTTGCTATGGCTCGTTCTGGGGGCCTTAAAATCATTCCTGTGCTCTCAAAAATTGACTCACCTTTGTCTAGGGTGTCTGAAATAAAAGAGGAAGTTGTGAATCTTCTAGATTGTAGCCCAGAAGATGTTTTATTGGTTTCTGGACGTACGGGGGATGGGGTAGAAAATCTTTTGCAAGAAGTTGTAAAACGTATTCCAGCTCCAATTGAAAAATATCAAGGTGATAATAATTTACGTGCTCTTGTTTTTGATTTTAAATATTCAAATCATCGAGGGGTGATAGTGTTCGTTCGTGTATTTGACGGAAAAGTCGCAAAGGGTGATAGTTTAGTTTTCGCAGTTTCTGGCGAGAAATTTACCGCTCTTGAAGTTGGGACTTTCTCTCCGGAAGAGACTCCTCGCGATTTTCTTTCTCCTGGAGATACGGGTTACATTGTCACTGGGATAAAAAAGCCAGGCATTGCATCTGTCGGTGACACTATCACAATGTCTAAAAATCCATTACCTGCTTTCTCAGGTTATATGCAACCTTTACCGGTAGTGTGGGCTTCAGTCTTTCCTGAGGATGCAGATGATTTCTCGGAATTAAAACTTTCATTGGGGAAATTGAAACTCTCTGATTCAGCTTTTTCATATGAAGAAGAATCTTCTGGGTCCCTGGGTCGAGGTTTTAGATGTGGGTTTTTAGGAATGCTCCATTTGGAAATTATTACTGAGAGATTAAAAAGAGAATTTAATCTAGAGTTAGTGATTACAATGCCTTCAATCACCTATGAAGTTATATTAAAAAATGGCAAGAAAGAAAAAGTTTATTCTCCATACCATTTTCCAGATGATGGAAATATTGAGACAGTGTATGAGCCATGGGTAAAATTAAAAATAATTACTCCTGTGCAGTATGTCGGTAATATCATGCAACTTCTTTTTGATCACGAAGGAGAGGTGGGTGATACTGAAAACTTTGGAGACAATCGTTCCACCATCTCTGTACAGATGCCACTGCGTGAATTAATGCGAAACTTTTTTGATGAATTGAAAAGTACTTCTTCGGGTTATGGTTCTATCTCATATGAAATAGGTGATATGCGGGTTGCGGATGTAACGAGGCTTGATATTATCGTGGCAGATGAAATAGTGCCAGCTTTTTCTAGAGTTGTTTCGAGAAAGAGAGCGGAGGGTGAAGCAGAAGAAGCGGTAAAAAAACTTGCAGACATATTGCCACGCCAGATGTTTTCTTTAAAAATTCAAGGCCAGGCCCTCGGACGGATTATATCTTCAAAATCACTTTCAGGGATGAAAAAGGACGTCACTCAGCATATGTATGGTGGGGACATCACTCGTAAAATGAAACTTCGTGAAAAACAAAAGAAAGGGAAAAAGAAAATGAAGGAAAGGGGGCGGGTAAATATTCCTCAAGATGTTTTTTTGAAGATGATGCGGACAGGAGATAATAATTAATTTGATAAATAAAGAAATATCTTTTCGAGGATACAGATTTTTGATTCTGCGGAATCATGTCGCACAAGTCGTTCTGGTGCGACCAAAAAATTCGTACCCTAAAAGAGTATTTCTTTATTTATTGCCTAAAGATTGGAGAATAGAGGAGGAGCATACTGACAATGATGAGTACGCTGACTACTGCCCAGACTATTTGAATTCTCTTTTGATGTTTTTTATTGAAAAGCATACAATGAGCATAGCATACTATGAGAAATTTTCAAGAAAAAAGTAGCTGGAGACACATTGTGGAATCAAAACCATTTTTAATACTTTTCAGTATTATAATATTGTTTTTTGCTTGGAATGTTTTTAGCTTTTTGAATAAGATGTTAGATACTAGTAAAAATATGAAAATTGCTGAAGAGAAGGTGGCGACTCTTAAACAGCAAAAAGAAAACATTTCTAATGAGATTAATAGTTTGAATACAGACGAGGGTAAAGAGAAATTTTTTAGAGAGAATCTAGGTTTAGTGAAGGACGGAGAAGGTCTGACGGTAGTAGTAGAAGATAAAAATCCACCCACAACTCCTAAACCAGAATCTTCAGGCTTTTGGTCATTTTTAACAAGTTGGTTTAAATAACTTTATTTTGGCCCCCTGCGAGGACTGCGATTTTAACAGCTTTTGCAAAGCTAAAAAATCGGGAGTATAATAAAGCTATGAAAATAGTCTTTTTTGAGGTGTCAAAAGCAGAGCAGTCATTTTTTGCAGAGTCACTTGGTGGTGCGGAAGTTTCTTTTTTTGAAGAAAAATTAAATGAAAATAGTATAGAGAAAGCAAAAGATGCTGACGTTGTCTGTATCTTTGTTGTTTCTTTGGTAAATAAAAATGTTATCGATGCATTACCTAATTTAAAATTTATTGCTACTCGTTCGACGGGTTTTGACCACATTGATCATGCCTATGCAGAAACAAAAGGAATAAAAGTTTCTAACGTGCCTGCTTATGGTTCTCATACAGTAGCTGAGTTTGCTTTTACGTTGATGTTAAGTCTCTCAAGAAAAATCATTAAAGCAAATAATCATATTACGGAAGAACTAGATTTTAATTATTCAAAGGATATGGAAGGTTTTGATTTACATGGAAAGATTTTGGGAGTCGTCGGTACAGGGAAAATTGGCAAAAATGTTGTAAAAATTGCTAAAGGTTTTGAAATGGAGGTAATTGCTTATGATTTGTATCCAGACTTAGCTTTCGCTAAAGAAAATAATTTTACATATAAAAGTTTAACAGACGTCGTCTCTCTGGCAGATATTATCACTCTGCATGCTCCTTGTTGTATGGAAAATATTCACTTAATTAATAAAGAAAATATTTCTTTGATGAAAAAAGGAGTTTATCTGATTAATACAGCTCGGGGAGAACTCGTTGATACAGAAGCATTAATCTGGGGTTTGAAAGAGGGAATTATCGCAGGAGCGGGAATAGATGTTTTGGAAAATGAAAAACAACTCAAAGATGAAAAGAGCTTTTTAACTAGCGGTAAGGCTACCGAAGAAGAAAAAACAAGTATTTTAATTAACCACGAATTGATGAAAATGCCCAACGTCATTGTTACTCCCCATATTGCCTTTGATACAAAGGAAGCCATAGCTTTAATTTTAAAAACAACTGCAGATAATATCCAAGGTTTTTTAAGCAATATTCCAATAAATTTAATTAAATAAATATGCAAAAAAGTTGGATTAAAAACCTTGACGAATTAGCCACGACTCCCAACAGAAAAAATGCACTAAAAATAGTTGAGGCTGGTTTCAATGCTATAAACACTGAAGAAGTAGTAAAAAGTAAAATAAAATTTCAGAATAATATTTTGACTATAAATCATGAGCATTTTGATTTAAATAAATTTAAGAATATATATGTCGTTGGCTTTGGTAAGTCTTCTTGTGATGCAGCCTTAGCACTAGAGGAAATTTTGGGTTCTAGAATTACAAAAGGTATTGTCATTGGTCTTTCAAGGGTTGATTGTAAATATATTGAGACTTTTGCTGGTACTCATCCAAGGCCTAGTGAGGTGAATGCCCTTCCTGGTAAAAAGATATATGAAATGCTCAATGATTCCAGTGTGGACGATTTGGTTATCGTACTTGTCTCAGGTGGTGGTTCGGCTCTACTTTGTTATCCAGAGAGCGAATGGAGAGATGGTGCAAGGCTTTATGACGCTTTTTTAGAATCTGGCAAAACAATATCTGAAATTAATACAGTAAGAAAACATTTGTCTTTATTAAAAGGGGGCGGATTAGCAAAAATTGCTTTTCCTGCGACAGTTGTCGGTCTTATTTTTTCTGATGTCCCTGGAGATATCTTTAAAGATGTTGCCTCTGGACCAACCTACAAAGATGAAACCACTATAAGTGATGTTAATAAAATTATTTTAGAGAATAACCTAGGTGAATTTGATTTAATTGAAACACCCAAGGAAGATAAGTTTTTTGAAAAAGTTTATAATTTTGTTTTAGTTTCAAATAAAACTGCTGTAGAAGCAATGGCAGAAAAAGCACAAGAATTAAATTTTAATGCGAACATTGTTTCGACAAATCTTTATGATGAAGATGAAAAAGCAATTAATAAAATATTTTCTGTGAAAAAAGAAGATTCTGTTGTTCTTGCCGCGGGTGAGCCAAAGATTATAATTATGAAAAAAGGAGGAAAGGGTGGAAGGAATTTACATATGGGGCTAGAAGTAATAAAAGATAAAATGATTGCAAAAGAAAATCCTAGTGATTTTGTTTTTATTTCTTTTGCTAGTGATGGGATGGACAACAGTGACGTGGCTGGAGCAGTTGTAGACAAAACTACTCTTGAAAAAGTGGCTAAATTAAATTTAGATGTAGACGATTATTTAGGACGCTTTGATTCTTACGATTTTTTCCAAAAAACAGGTGATACAATTATTACTGGGCCCACGGGGGCGAATGTTTCTGATTTAATGATTTTATTAACTAAAAATAATGAATAATATTACAAAAATTTTAGCAGAAGAAATCAAGGATTCAAGGGGGAATCCGACTGTAAAGGTGACAGTCTCTGTTGGGGAGGCCTCAGCAAGTTTTTCGGTGCCGTCTGGGGCCTCTACGGGCGCTCATGAGGCACATGAACTGCGGGATGCTGATGGGAAGGGGGTAAAGAGTGCAATAGAAAAAATAAATAATGATATTGCGAAGGCTTTGCTTGGAAAAGACATTTTAAATCAAAAAGAAATAGACAGAATTATGATTGAGCTAGATGGTACATACAATAAGGATAACCTTGGAGGTAATTCTATGATTGGGGTGAGCATCGCTTGTGCAAAAGTTGCAGCTAAGGTTACTAATCAAGAAACATATGAATATTTGCAAACACTTGCAGAAATTAAACCTTCCCGAAAAGTTCCTTTTTTATATATGAATTTGATAAACGGGGGAAAGCATGCAAAAAATGATTTAGCTTTTCAGGAATATCATATTGTCCCAGATACAGAAGATATAAAGGAAGCTGTAGAAATAGGAATAACAATCCAAAATACTCTTAAAGAAATAATTTTGAAAGATTTAGGTGAAGAATCTGTGGCTCTCGGGGACGAAGGAGGTTTTGCACCAAAAATAAGTGATATCAAGCAACCACTTTTTTATCTAAGGGCAGCAATAAAACAAAATGATTTAGAGGGCAAGGTTCGTCTTGCGCTCGACGTAGCTTCCTCTTCTTTTTATGAAAATCCTGCCCGCACTGGCGGGGGAATTTATAAAGTTGACGGTAAGGATATTTCGAAAGAGGAATTGATGGATATATATCTTTCTTTCGTGAAAGAATTTAATTTACTATCTATCGAAGATCCTTTTGACGAGGAAGATTTTGATAGCTTTAAAAAGTTGAAAGAAAATAATGAAGTAATAGTAGTTGGGGATGATTTAACTGTCACTAATAAGATTTTGTTAAAAGAAGCGATAGACAAAGGGAGTATTAGTGCGATGATAATTAAACCGAACCAAATAGGCACTCTGACTGAGACATTGGAAACCATGAAACTGGCTCGGGAGAATGATATAGAGCTCATCGTTAGTCACCGAAGTGGAGAAACAGATGATGATTTTATTGCAGACCTTGCTTTTGCTTTTAATTGTTTTGGAATGAAGGCTGGTTCTCCACAAAAAGCTGAAAGAATGGTAAAGTATCAAAGGCTAATAAAGATTAGCAATTTATTATTAATGTAAAAAAAAGTTATTTATGACAGAAAATTTTGTAAAGTGGTTTAATGAGGTAGGTATTGATGATGTTTCTGTTGTGGGGGGTAAAAATGCTGCACTTGGAGAAATGTATTCTAACCTTGTACCGCTTGGTGTGAATGTTCCAGATGGCTTTGCTATTACGGCTGATGCTTATCGTCATTTTTTTAAAAAAACTGGTTTAGATGAAAAAATTAAAGAAATTCTTGCAGATTTAAATACAAAAGACATTCGTAATTTGCAGGTCCGTGCTAAAAAGTGCCGCGAGGCAATATTGAAAGCTACTTTGCCTCAAGATTTACAAAACACGATTACAGAATCATATAAAAAATTAGGTGAAAAGTATGGAAAGAACACTGTTGTTGCTGTTCGTTCATCGGCAACAGCGGAAGACCTCCCTGGAGCTTCTTTTGCTGGACAGCAAGAAACATACTTAAATGTTCACGGTATTGAAAACATTCTCACTTCGACAAAGAAATGTATTGCTTCACTCTTTACTGATAGAGCTGTTTCCTATCGTGCGGATAAAGGATTCTCACATTTTGATGCTGCTTTGTCTGTCGGTATTCAGCTAATGGTGCGTTCAGATATTTCTTCTTCAGGGGTGGCATTTACTATCGATACTGAAACAGGTTTTGATAAAGTTATTGTTGTTACAGGAATATATGGTCTCGGAGAATTTATTGTCCAGGGTAAAGTTATTCCAGATGAATTTATTATTTTTAAACCAAGTCTAGATAATAATAGTAAAAATCCTATAATTGGTAGAAATATAGGAAAGAAAAACATAAAGCTTGTTTATGCAAAAGATGGAACAAAAGAAGAAAAAGTTTCAACATTGGATCAGCAAAAATTCTCTATTACAAACGAGGAGGCAGTAAAACTTGCAAAATGGTGTTACCAAATAGAGAAATATTTTTCTAAGAAACATAACCGTTATCAGCCAATGGATATCGAATGGGCCAAAGATGGAAAAACAGGAGAACTTTTCATTGTGCAGGCTCGCCCAGAAACAGTTGTTTCCGGACAAGATAAGAATGTTTTAAAAGAATATAAATTAAAGAAAACGAGCAAAGTTTTAGTAAGTGGTATTGCCGTCGGTTCAAAAATAGGAAGTGGAAAGGTCCGCGTTTTGCATAATGCAAAAAGTATAAACTCCTTCCAAAAAGGAGAAGTACTTGTGACTGAGATTACTGATCCTGATTGGGAGCCAATTATGAAGATTGCGAGTGCCATAGTCACAGATAAAGGTGGACGTACTTCTCATGCGGCTATTGTGTCTCGTGAACTTGGTATACCTTGTATCGTCGGTTCAAACAATGCGACTAAGGTACTTAAAAATGGCAAGGATGTGACTGTAGACTCTTCAGGAGGTCAGGTAGGGAATGTATATGAGGGGATTATTCCTTTTGAAATTATTGAACATCATTTAGATAAGATTCCAAAAGTAGCGACAAAGATAATGGTGAATATTGGTTCTCCTGATGAAGCATTCAAAAATTATAATCTTCCAGCACAAGGCGTCGGCCTAGGTAGACTCGAGTTTATTATTGCTTCACATATCGGGGTACATCCAAATGTGTTAATTGATTATAAAAAATTTAAAGGAGAAAAAAAGACTCCGGAGATAAATAAAGTTCTTAAAAAAATCGATGAACTAACTCCTCTATACAAAGATAAACCACAATTTTATGTTGACAACCTAGCACTCGGAATTGCGAAAATCGGGGCTACGTTTTATCCAGAAAAAGTTATTATTCGTTTTTCTGATTTTAAGACGAATGAATACCGCACACTCTTGGGTGGTGATATGTATGAACCGCAAGAGGAAAACCCAATGCTCGGATGGCGTGGAGCGTCTCGTTACTATGATCCTAAATTTAAAGAAGCATTTAGCCTCGAGTGTAAAGCAATGAAAATTGTACGTGAAGATATGGGGCTTACGAATGTCGTCCCAATGATTCCATTTTGCCGAACTCCAGAAGAAGGGAAGCAAGTAGTGGAAGTAATGAAAGAATTTGGCCTAGATAGAGCGAAAGATAAAGATCTTCATATCTATGTAATGTGCGAGATACCTTCAAACATTCTTCTCGCTGATGAATTTCTGGAAATCTTCGATGGTATGTCTATCGGTTCGAATGATTTAACTCAGCTTACCCTAGGGCTCGATCGAGATTCTGGAATAGTTACTCATATTGCAAATGAAAACAATTCTGCAGTTAAAAAACTTGTCGCTCAAATAATTCATAAATGTAAAGAAAAAGGGAAGTACATTGGTATTTGTGGCCAGGCGCCTTCAGACTATCCAGAGTTCGCACAGTTCCTCGTAGACGAGGGTATTGAGAGTATGTCACTCAATCCTGATACAGTTATCAAGATTCTTACAGCGTTAGGGAAAAATCAAAAAAATAATTAATCTGTGCGGGATGCGGGAATCGAACCCGCGTCTAATCCTTGGGAAGGATCCGTCATACCACTAAACTAATCCCGCTTGTTATTAAAATATAGCGTTATTTAAGACGCTTGACAAGTATGCTATAATTAGAATATTAAAAGATAATTTATAAAAAAAGTATGCAAAATGTAACTATTTATTCAACCCCAACCTGTCATTATTGCCACATGGCAAAAGATTTCTTTACTGCAAACAGTATTGTCTATACGGAATACGATGTAGCATCTGATCTTGAAAAAAGAAAAGAAATGATGGAAAAAAGCGGACAAATGGGCGTGCCTGTAATTGTAATAGGGGACGAACTTACTGTTGGCTTCGATAAACCGAAGATAGCTCAGCTACTAGGTCTCTAAATTGTAATTAGCACACAAACTAAAAAACATGCAGAAATGCATGTTTTTATGTTTGTGTGCCCTCGGCAGGAATCGAACCTACATCTACTCCTTAGGACGGAACTGTTCTATCCATTGAACTACGAGGGCTATGACTATAATCTAGCATACAAAAAGCCTATTTGGAATTGGTTTTTTTTATGTTTTATGCTAAATTATAAACATGGATCCTGAGTCCAAAAAATTATTAGAAGATACTTTTGCCCTTGCGCAAGAGAATAATCATATGCTTCATAAGGTTAGAAATGTTCAGAAATGGGCTACCTTTTGGCAAATGCTTAAAATATTTATAATAATTGGAGTTGCATTGGGTGCATTTTACTTTTTAGACCCTTATTTGAATAAGATTGTAGAAGTGTATAATTCAATTTCCGGTACAGGCCAAAAATTTAATGATACAAATAATTCATTTCAGGATTTTTTGAAAAAATTTCAAAATTAAGCCGAGGTAGCTGTTTTGGTAAATATACGCAGTTAGTAAGGTGTAAATAAGTTTTAGTTAAGATATCGAATGCCGAGGTAGCTCAGTTGGTAGAGCGCTCCCCTGAAGAGGGAGATGTCACCAGTTCAACTCTGGTCCTCGGCACATAAAAACAAAACCCGCTTAGGCGGGTTTTGTTTTTATTAGATAGATTTTACTTTTACTGAATTCTTTTTTTCTTTGTCTACTTTTCTGATTTTGATAGTTACGAGGCCGTGTCTTTCTGTTGCTTCTACTTGTTCGGGTTCTACTTCCGCAGGAAGGGAGATAGTACGAGAAAATTTACCCCAGTAGAGTTCTTTTGTAAAATAATTCTCTTCATCTATATTTCTATTTTCTTCACGCTGTCCTCGGATGGTGATGATATCTCGAGCGATTGAGAGCTCTAAGTCTTCAGGCTTTACTCCAGCTACCATTGTTTGCACGATGATATCTGTTGGGGTCTGATATACATCAATAGACAATTCTGCTTCTTCATTTTCTTCTTCAATCCAATTATTTTTTTTGTCTCCATTATCACCTTTTCCTATTAAATCTCTTTTTGGTGATTCTTCTTCTGCGTTTACACTTCCAGTTAATCTTTCAAAAAAACTTCTTTTTTTATTTTCCATAGACATAATTGCATTTAGTTAATAATTTTCACTCATTCTTCTAATCTTTTCAAAAAGTAACATAATTATAATTGTGACGACCCACAAAAATGCTAACACTTTCAAAAAATCACTTCCATTATTCCTTATTATAAAAAAATTAAAGGTACTATGCAAGGCGATAGCAACAAAAAATCCAATTATGAGAGATATGTTTCTTTTCCATACTTGCATATAAAAGGAAATACCAATTGAAATGCCAATAATAGCACTTGAAATGGCGTGGAGGAGGTTTGCACCGAGGAATCTCAAGTTTCCAGTGCTTAGGCTTACAGTGGTTCCAATTGTTTGAGGGAGAATTTTAAGTAGAAATAACATATTCTCAAGAGCAGCGAAGCCTAGGGCCGCAGTAATCAAATATATTGGCCAGTCAATTGGGTCATCTGCATTATTTGTTTTGTATAAAATTATCAATACTGCGAGGTATTTTAATATTTCTTCAGCGCTTGCCCATAATACTAGTCGTCCTTCATAAGAGCCGACGTTGTCTTGTATGTATTTTTCGATTGGCAATACGACAATAACTGCCAACATCCCCATAATAAATACTATAGTTAATAAGGTTTTTGGTTCAGGGTGTTCTTCGTCTTCTTTTAGCCAAAACCATAGCCACAAAAGTGAAGGGATGATTCCACCTAGAAATGCAATAGCTAAAATATTTAAATCGGTTGTTGTTAGGAAGGCCATTTTTCAACTAAAAGTAAATTTTTCTTATCAGGTAACATCGACCAAATTTCTTCTGTGACGAAGGGGATAAAAGGATGAAGGGCCACAAGCAGGGTAGTAAGTTGTGTATAGAGCAGGGTCTTTGCAGAATTAGCATTTTGATTTTCTAGAATTTTTTTCTTTGAGCGCTCAATGACAACATCAGCGAAAGTATGCCAGAAATAATGATAAAGTTTTTCAGCTACGATATAGAATTTATATTCGTCCATCTCTTTGGTTATTTCTTGCATCAGAGCTTTTAATTCTTCATCCGACTTTTTGTCTTCTTCATCATATTCTATTACTTCAGGCACAATAAAATCTTTTGTATTATCTAATACGAAGCGTGTGGCATTCCAGATTTTATTTGCGAAGTTTTTGTAACCTCGAATTTTATCTTCAGAAAGAGAAAGAGATGTTCCGGGAGTGTTACCGACAACCATACCAATACGAAATGCATCAGTACCATATTTTTCTGTCAGAGTTAATGGATTGATTACATTTCCTTTGCTCTTGCTCATTTTTTGTCCTTTAGCATCAAGTACCATTCCATGCATATATATAGTTTTAAATGGAATTTTGTCAGTAATATAAATTCCAAGCATAATCATTCGAGCAACCCAAAAGAATACAAGGTCACCGGCTGTTTCCATCACATTGGTTGGATAAAATGTTTTAAAATCTTTATTGTCAGGATATCCGAGTACTACATAGGGCCATTGTCCAGAAGAGAACCAAGTATCAAAAGTATCATTGTCTTTTATTACCTCACCGGAGCAAGAAGTACATTTCGTTATTTTATTTTCAAGATCCACCATTCCGTGTCCGCATTTGGTGCAGATTTTTGCTGGTATCGGAATACCCCAGACAATTTGTCTAGAAATGTTCCAATCCATAATATTTTCTAACCAGTAAGTCGTTATTTTTTTATAATGTTCGGGAATATATTTTATTTCTTCACTATTTATTTTCTCTAATGCTTTCTCAGCTAATGGCTTCATCCTTACGAACCACTGACTTTTTATTTGTGGTTCAATTACAGTTCCACATTTATAACACGTTCTAACTACGTGTTTATAATTTTCTTCTATTTTTTCTACCAATCCTTTTGTTTGAAGTTTTTCAATTATGAGTGCTCTTGCTTTTTTTATATGTTGTCCGGCAAATTCTCCAGCAACTGGAAGCAATTTACCAAATTCATCGATGATCTGCTCTTTATCTAGTTTATGCCTTTCTGCAATTTCAAAATCGGCATTATCGTGCCAAGGGGTGATGGTCATTACTCCAGTTCCGAATTCCATGTCTATTGCTTCATCTTTTATTATAGTAGCTGTAATGGGGCCGTTTATCCACTCTAGATCGATTTTTTGACCATCTTGGTAGTCTTGATATCTTTTATCGTCAGGGTGCATTACTACGTATTTGTCACCAAATTTTGTTTCAGGTCTTGATGTAGCGATAACGAATGGCCCATATTTTAGATAATATAAACTATCCATGCGTTCTTCATCCTTTATCTCTAAATCAGAAAAGGAAGTTTGATGTTTTGAACACCATGAGACAATTCTGTTTCCGCGATATATTAAATCGTCAGCATACATTCTCTTGAATGTTTGATAAACAATCTTTATGATATCATCATCTAGGGTAAATTTCTCACGTGACCAATCGCACGATGCCCCCATTTGTTTTATTTGAGATTTTATATTTGCTGAATTAGTAAGAGTGAAATTTAAAATTTCTTTATATAATAATTCTGGATCCATTCCGAATCTTGTTCGGCCCTCCTTTTCTAATTGTTTTTCATAAACTACCTGTGTTTCAAAGCCAGCATGATCGAGACCTGGTAGCCAAAGTGTTTTAAAACCTTGCATTCTTTTGTAGCGAACAATAATGTCCTCGATGGTCATAACTAAACCATGTCCTGCATGAAGGGATCCATTAGCATTTGCTGGAGGCATTATTATGGTAAATGCTTCTTTTCTTTCACCTGGCAGATTGTCAGGGTTAAAAAAACCACTTTCTTCCCAAAGCTTGTAGATTCTTTCTTCTGTATTTTTGGGGTCGTAGGGCTTGAGTAGCTTTTCGTTCATATAAGACATAATATCATACCCGCTTAGGCTTTGGCGACCCTCCGAGCCTTAGATTACCAGTTGCTTTTATCATATTAGGTTTGGGGACTTTCTTTTTGTTTTTTATATAATTTAAGTACCCAGCTATCCCTATCATCAGTGAATTGTCTCCATTTAATTCTTTTGTGGGAAAGAGGAGCTTTACTTTTTTACTGGCTTGCCCCGCCTTGGCGGTGGTAACCTTTTCCATTTCATTTCTTAAATGTCTATTTGCGGCGACGCCTCCGGCCACAATTAATGTTTTTACTTTATATGCCTCAATTGCTTTAGATGTTTTATAAGTCAAACATTCAATCGCTGCATTTTCGAATTCCATAGCAATTTCACTTTTAGTTTTTTCACTTATTTTTTCTATGCCACCCAAGTCTCGTATTAAATAAAGTACAGCGGTTTTCAATCCAGAAAAAGAAAAATTAAAATCTTTAGATTTTAACATTGGGCGGGGGAGGGAGAAGGGAAAACCAATCTTTGAGGGGTCGCTGTCTCCGCGTGTTCGCGGAGCGCTGCCTCTCGGCCCGTCGGCCTGCGAGACACCCCCCAAAGATTGTTTTCCCTTCTCCCTTGCTTCCGATGCTAATTTCGAAATCTGTGGGCCACCAGGGTAGGGTAGGTCGAGCATTCTAGCCACCTTGTCGAAAGCTTCACCAACTGCATCGTCTAAAGACTCCCCAATAATTTCATATTCCATCCACTTTTTTGTTAAGACGAGCTGAGTGTGTCCACCAGATGCTAAAAGAGTAAGCAATGGAAGTTTTAATTTTGAAATTTTAAATTTACCTTTATCTTTTCCGAAAACTGAAAGTACATGCCCCTCCATGTGGTTTGTCGGGATTAAAGGCACTTTCCATTTCTTGGCCAAATCTTTTGCGAAGGTAAGACCTGTCCAAAGAGACATTTCTAAACCAGGTCCATAGGTCACAGCGATTGCATCTACAGGACTTCTGCCTCTACGGCGGATCGCCGATGAGGCGATTTTTGGTTTAAGTTTAGCTTGTAGCAAGCTTGCTTCAAGGAGAATTGGCAGGTTTTTCTCATGTTCTCTTTTTGCGAGGGCAGGGTAAACACCTCCATAAGGGATGTGAATGTTTATCTGTGAATTTGTGTTATTTGCGAGTATTTTAAAAGAGGCGTTCTGTGTGCCTCCTGTTACTTCAAATATACTTATAGCTGTGTCATCACAGGATGTTTCAATGCTTAAAAGTTTCATAAAAAGTTTCTTCATTGTAGCAAATTAAACCTTATTTTCCAAGCATCAAAACTTGACAGTATGACTATTAGATGCTATATTTAAAGGGTAATTCGATCTTTGTATTATCAATGGGTGGCCCTGAAGTCGCTCACAACCTCCACCACCAGCGAGAATGCTCGCTAAATGAAAGGAACACAAAATGGAAGATTTCCATGGAAGCTTATACGGGAAGGTTGCTTCTTTCCGGGTTCTTTGTTTGATGGAAGATGGAAATAGCTTTCCGTCGAAATTCCTCACACAGGATCACGTCCTGGCTGTGATAGAAAAATACCAGAAGGAACGAAAGTTATCTGGTGCGTTTTACCTTGTTGGGCGAGTTAGTTTCGACAATTTTATCTCTGGTGGACGGTCAAAACTCCATCTATGTTTTGATGGAGACATGAACGAACACTACGGAGTTCACCACCGGACTGAAGAGGTAGAGGGGGCTCTGGAAGAGCTCGCCAATGTCTTGATGGACGAGTTGGGACAAGATACTGCGGACATCATTTTCTGCGGGTACGGAAGAACTCTTAAACGGGATCAGGAATCTCCTCTTCCTGTCGTCCAAAAAGGTACGACCGAGCCCGAGGGAAAAAAGCTCACGTTTTGGGAATGGTGCCGGATATTTATATTCGGACGAATCGAGAAAGAAGACTAGGTTAAAGAATCGGGATTCGAAATATGAATTCCACAACAAAAAAGCCCGCACAGAACATCGTGTGGGCTTATTTTTTTTGTGCGCGATAGAGGAATTTCTCCGACCACGTCGGCAGGTGAGTTTCGATTTTGAAAAAATAACGAAACTCCTTTCGACTCCTGTCGTGACTAAATAAATTTAGTCACTATCTTGCTAGTGCGCGATAGAGGAGTCGAACCTCTGACCTACCCCACGTCAAGGGGTCGCTCTACCAACTGAGCTAACCGCGCGTATTTTAGGCGTCGCTACAACTTAGCTAACAGCCCTAAAACCGAGCAAAATGCTCGTTGTATATTTATAGCATTTTTGCTTGTATTCTTTCAAGGCCCAAAATAAAAGCTCCTACACGAAGATGAGTATTTGATTCTTTTGCTTTTGCAAAAGTTTTCTGGGCAGCATCATTCATTAAAAGAAGGAGCTTGTCGAATACTTCTTTTTCAGTCCAATGTTCATTTTTTAAATTTTGCTCCCATTCAAAGAAGGAGACCGTCACTCCTCCGGAGTTAGCTAAGACATCAGGGATAATAGGGATACCCTTACTAAACAATATTTCATCAGCCTCTGGGGTGGTTGGGCCATTGGCGAGTTCTAGGATAACTTTTGCTTTTATATTATTTGCATTTTTTTCAGTTATTTGATTTTCAAAAGCAGCTGGAACTAAAACGTCACATTTGATTTCTAAAAGTTCCTCATTTGAGATGTCCTTACTTCCATCAAAACCAGATAGGGAACCGTTAGCTTTTTTATGTTCAATAAGTTTGTTTATATCGAGACCATCTGAATTATAAACTCCGCCTTTTGAATCTGAAATAGCGAGAACCTTGTGGTCGTGCTCAATGAAGATTTGTGCAGCATTTAGTCCAACATTTCCGAAACCCTGGACGACAACTTCGCATGCTTCTGGTAGGCCGAGCTGTGCACGAAGAGAATCAAAAACATAAAATCCTCCGAGTCCCGTGGCTGGACCTCTACCTTCTGAACCACCTTTTCCTAGGGGCTTTCCTGTAAAAGTTGCTCTTGTTTTATCACCAGTAATTTTTTCAAATTCATCAGCCATCCAATCCATTATTTCTGGAGTGGTGTTTACGTCAGGTGCGGGTACGTCTTTATTTGGCCCTAGGATGTCTGCTAGTCTTTTTACCCATCCGCGAGAAAGTCTTTCGAGTTCTCCTTTTGATAGCATTTTTGGATCAACGGTTATTCCGCCTTTACCTCCGCCCATTGCTATGCCCGCTACGGCGCATTTTATAGACATCCAGAAGGCGAGTGCCTTCACTTCATTTATCTCAGTATCATGATGATACCTTATACCGCCTTTATAGGGTCCGAGATTGTTATTGTGTTCTACTCGATATCCTTCAAAGATTTTAAGCGTTCCGTCGTCCATCTTGACTGGGATAGATATTCTGATATCTCTATCAGGTACTTGCATACGAGCGATAAATTCAGGGTCAAAATTTCTAATTTTTGCGACCTTGTCTAATTGGGCCATTGCGTTTTGATATGGGTTTTTCATAATGATTTTATTTTACTCCTAATAATATGAATTTGCTATGAATTTTTATTTAATAAATTTTCAAGTATTTTGAGTTCTTCTTTAGTATTTGCCCCCAGGGCCTCTTTAGCATCTATTTCTATTGATTCTATTTCTGTACCTTCTTCTGTCGCCATTTTTATTAAGTCGGTCAAATAATATTCTTTTTGAGCATTTTCATTTTTTAATTTTTCAATATTGTTCCAAAGCCATTTAGCATCAAAAGCATATATTCCTGAATTTAATTCTTTGATATTTTTTTCTTCCTCATTTGCATCTTTAAATTCTACAATTCTTTTTACGTGACCATCTTTTCCACGAATTATTCTACCGAAACTAATTAATCCAATTCGCCAGTTTTCAAAGTCTGGGATTGGGACTGTGGCCATGACAATTTTTGTTTTAGTATTGTTTTGTTTTTCAATTAACCTTTTTATAGTTTCAGCACTTGTAAAAGGCTGGTCACCATACAAGACGACAACGCTTCCTATTGCATCTTTAGTATAATTTTTAACAGCATTTACCGCGTGGCCAGTCCCTAGCTGTTCTTCTTGTATTACATAGTGATAATTATCACCTAGTTGTTTTATTATCTGCTCTTTGTTGTACCCTACGACGATATAAGGCATATCGGAGGATAGTGTTTCGACTTTATCGAGAATGTATCTAATCATTGGTTTACCACCAAGCGGAATCAAAGCTTTAGGCAGTTCGCTTTGCATTCTTTTTCCTTTCCCTGCAGCCAGGATGATTATTTTAACTTTGTCGTATTTTGACATGTTTCTAGATTATACACCGAGCCCCTTGTTTTTCAATTTATCTTTTGGTGGTATAATTAGCGCATGAATGAACCTAATAAAAAATTTTTAATTTTAGTTGTTGAGGATGAAAAGATTTTAGCCAATACTCTTACTGAAAAATTAGACGCAGAGAAATTTGATGTTATCGAAAGTTTCAATGGCCTTGATGGTTTAGAATTCGCTCTTCAGAGGCATCCTGACCTAATATTGCTTGATATTTTAATGCCTAAAATGAATGGTTTTGAAGTAATTAAAAAATTAAATGAAGATCCGTGGGGAGTGAATGCAAAGGTTATTATTCTTACGAATGTAGGTGATCCAGGTGATGCAGTGGCGAAGTCTGGCTTAACGGGACTTGGTAAGAATTATGAATATCTAACAAAAGCGAATACATCTCTTGAAGAAGTAGTTCTAAGGATTAAGCATAAGTTGGGGATAAAAGAATAAATTTCTTTTTATTATTTAGGCAAATCAGCTATTTCTTTTTCCAATTCAGAGATGTTTTTCATTTTTTGTTCTTGTCTAAGCTTATGAGCTATTCCAGTGTGCCATTTGTGGTTTTTTAATAAAGCTAATCCAAATTCTAAAAATTTGCGTTTTATTTCTTCATTTGCTAAATCTATTTTTAATTCTTCTGCAACCAAACCTCGCTTATCTCTAAAATCTGTTCTGCCAAAATTACTTACATCAGCATCCAATAAGTGTGCGGAGATAGAATTTGTCATTAGTATTTCTGGCCCCTTTTCAGTAATTTTTAGCTTTGTATCCATTATCATTTTTTTAACATCTTCAGCATATTCTAAATTTGCTTGAGATGCTTCTTTTTCAAATAGTTCAACAGCCACTTCTTCGTTATCATTTGGCCTAATTAAATAACCAACATCGTGCCAAGCTGCAGCTACGGCAAGTCTTTCTATTTCTATTTCTTCTAACCCATCTGCTATTCCGAAAAGTATTGCCTCATGGAAAACATCTTCTGTGTGTTGTTTAACATGGTATCTCAAATATTCAGGTAACTTATTTAACATTTCAAATGCTTTTGAAATTATTGGAAGTTCCTTCAACTTTTCTATTTTTGCAGAAACATTTTTCTCTAGTTTAACTAAATCAATTTGTGCACTATTTTCACTAATACTTTGTGGTGGTTTTGGTTCCATGTAAAAATTATAGCAATATTTTGTCAGCTTTGCATTCTGTGTTTATGTGTTCACAAGCTACTAATTTTTTTTATTAACGAAAAGCTTTTTGTTTCTTTAGTGCAAGTAAAGTAGTTTACTTACTTAGGGTCACGCAAGAAAAAAGCCCCGTTTTCGGGGACTCTTTTTTCTACGCGTGACCCTACAGAGAATCGAACTCTGATTACCGCCTTGAAAAGGCGATGTCCTAACCGTTAGACGATAGGGCCGAAAACACTAAGTATCATAACATTTTTTGTAAAAAACACAAAAAATGTTAGATTAAAGTCATGGAGATGTGGCAGAGAGGTTTAATGCACCACTTTCGAAAAGTGGCATGCCGTAAGGTATCGGAGGTTCGAATCCTCCCATCTCCGCAAAAAGTTGTGGTCTAATATAGAAGTGGTGTGGTATAATATATATGTGTAATTGATACATTCCAGTCCAACGTATTTTTTATACAATTATCATCTAATTTCTTATAGAATATGGATGAACCAAAATGCCCTGGTTGTGGGAAACCAATAAGTGAATGTACTTGTTCGAGCTAGTGTCTTTTAAAATATTAAGTATAAAAAACAGCCCCAAGGGGCTGTTTTTGTGTTTTTAAATATAAATTTATTTAGTATGAATAGTTAGGTAAATATCTTCTAATGCTTTTATGGCATCACCAGCAGCAATGTTGTTTTGATGATAGCGTATATTCGTGCAATCTCCAGCTGCCCAGATGCCTTTTGTTTCAGTTTTTTGGGTCCAGGCATCGATTTTTATTTTTCCTGTTTCATCTTGAGGAACTAAATCTTTTACAAATTCAGTGTTAGCAATCTGCCCAATCTCTACAAAAATCCCTGAGACCTTTAACTCTCTTTGTATTTTTGTAGTTCTGTCTTGGTAAATTAATCCTTCTACAAATTTACTACCCTGTATTTCTAAAATTTCCGCATTTGTAATAGATGTAATCTTTGGATTTTCTAGAACTCTTCTAATGGTAATTTCATCTGCCCGAAAAGTATGACTTCGATTAATTAGGGTGACAGTTTTACAATAAGCAAGGAGCTGAGCAGCCGTTTCAAAAGCAGCATTTCCTCCACCGACTACTACTACATCCATTCCTTCAAAAAGAGGTCCATCACAGGAAGCGCAGTAGGTGAGGCCCTTATGTTCTAGCTCATCTGCATTTTTAGCAGTGAGTTTTCTACGGACACTGCCTGTCGCTATTAAAATTGTTTTAGTTAAAAATTCTTTGCCAGATTCTGTTTTTACAGAGAATTCAGTGACAGAAGTTGGACGAAGAGAGTCTAGGTGTCCGACACCAGTAATACTATTTACTTTTTCTCCTTCTTTTATCTTTAAAGTCGCATCAGGATTTGTATCATTTGTCGCATTCGCGAGAACATGTTTTTTGAAATTTTCTGCGAGATCATTGCCTGAGAGGGAAGTTGTTCCAATCCAGTTGAAAATCTTTTCAGAGACGACGCTTTGCCCGCCCCATTCTGAAGTAATGAAAAGTGTTTGCAGTCTTTTACGAGCAGCATAAACAGCCGCTGCTGTACCTGCAGGCCCACCTCCAATAATTATTAGGTCGTATGTCATATTTTGATATTATACACTAGGTGTCAAGAAAACAAAAAACCTAAAGTAAGCTTTTGAAGGGGTTTCGAGGCTGTCGAGCCGAGAATTTCAGGATTTTTTATCCTTCAAAAAATCCGTACCGGAAAAAGTTTATTTAGGTTTTTAAGATTATTTTTTAGTCCTTCGGAGGAAGGCTGGAACAGCGCTCCAGTCATCGCCATCATCTTCGATGATATCTTCGATTACTTCTTTTTTCTCAATTTTTTTTATGAAATCGTTATTGCTTAAATTGTTATTTGAATTTACACCCTGCATATTGTTTTGAATACTATTGTGTATTTCTTTTTTTACAACAGCTGGAGTTTCATCTTTCATGAGGCCACTAGTTGCTGCACTGAAAAGATTTTTGCGAGGCATATCAGCAGGGAAGGAGGTAGCAATGACGGTGACTTTGATTTCTCCTTTTTTTAATTTCTCATCACGAATTGTTCCGAAGATAACTTTCGCATCTTTGTCTATTGATTCAGTAATTATTTTTGCAGCTTCTTGGATTTCATTGATAGTTAGGTCATCTCCACCTGAGATAGCAAAGAGCACACCCTTCGCACCATGAATAGAAACTTCAAGGAGAGGAGAATTGATAGCTCCTAGGGCTGCCTTTTCAGCACGCTTTTCACCTGAAGCACTGCCGATACCCATCAAGGCTGAGCCAGCATTTGCCATGATGGCCTTTATGTCTGCGAAGTCTACATTGATAATACCAGGAGTGGTGATAAGGTCAGAAATCCCTTCTACTGCCTGACGTAATACATCGTCGCATTTAACGAAAGCATCCTTAAAATTAGTGCTTTTTTCAGCTAATTGGAGTAATTTGTCATTTGGAATGATGAGTATTTCGTCTACTTCTTTTGCTAATTCCTCAATTCCTTTTTCTGCAATTTTCATTCGGTGATTTCCTTCGAAGAAGAATGGCTTGGTTGTGACAGCGACAGTGAGGATACCTTGCTCTCTCGCCGCACGTGCAACGATAGGGGCTGCCCCTGTGCCTGTACCTCCACCCATTCCGCAAGCGAGGAAAATCATGTCGGCACCCTTGATGACATCTTGGATTTCAGATTTAGTTTCTTCCGCTGCTTTTTTTCCAACCTCTGGATCCATTCCTGCACCGAGACCTTTTGTTAAATTTTTTCCAATGTGAATTTTCTTTTCAGCAAGAGAGTGGTGTAAGTCTTGAGTATCAGTATTCATACAAATAAAAGACACACCTTTTACTTTAGAGTTTATCATATGGTTAACTGCGTTCTTTCCTGACCCACCGATTCCGATGACCATGATTCGAGCGAAACTCTCTATCTCTTGATTTATTTTTGGCATAATTTTGCTTGCCCGTAGGCTTATTAAAGATTTAACTTATATAAAATCATACTAGCACTAGAGTAAAAAAAAGCAAAGTTTCTGCTTTTTTAAAAAAAATAGATAAATGCAGGACAGCTACCATTTTATGGCATTAGCTGTTTGATGCTTGATTTTAATGTGTTTTTTAGGTCTTTTAAAAGATTTCCGAAAGTACTTTCAGGATAACTGTTATTATCTTTACCAGAGGTGAGTAAACCAACAGCATTAAAATAAGAAGGGTCACGAAGTTTTGTTTTTACATTACCGAAAATATCCGTGGACCCGACACTAGAAGGGAGCTTCAATATAGACTTAGATAATTCAGCTAATCCTGGAATATTTGCTCCACCACCGACGAAAATAATACCTGCGGGTAAGAGTTCTGACCTTTTTATTTTTTTTAAGTTATTTTCAATTGATTCAAAGATATCACAGAGACGGGCTTCAATAATTTCTTCAAGTTTTTTCTTTGAAAATTCTTCGGTATTGTTTCCAAGCTTTAAAGCTTCAGCTTTCTCTAGTGGTATTTTAAAACCGAGCGCAAGGTCATTTGTTATTTCCGTGGAGCCAATTGAGAAAGTAGAAATGGACATAAGTAGGCCGTTTTCAAAAACAGATAATGAGGTAGTCTGGTCTCCAATGTCGACAAGTGCTACGCCGACTATTTTCTGTCTTTCAGTTAAGGCGATGTTGCTGATGGAAAGTGGGGAGGCGATGACGTCTAGGGCCTCTACCCCAGCTTCTGCAATGGCTCCAAGCAGGTCCTCTAAATGCACTATAGAATATGTGACGAAAAGAGCTTTTGCCTCAAGTTTTGTTCCGTGCATTCCTTCCAATCTACCTAGTACTTCCTTACCATCAAGGCGGAATGTCTGCGGAAACATATGAATAATTTTCTTATTTCCTAGACTTAAATTGTCCTCACAGTCTTGCAGTGCTTTATTTATATCGAGGGTAGTCACTTCACCATCAGCTTTTGAAACGATAGTACTTCCAGAGCTCATTTCACTTTTTAAAGTAGTTCCAGAAAGGGAAACAAAACCACGTTTTATTTTTAGACCAGAAGTTTTTTCTGCGAGGGCGACTGCATTTCTTACTGAAGTAGTGACGAGTGAAGAGTTCACGACATAGCCGTGCCTCATGCCGAGGGTTATACTTTCACCCATACCAATTATCTTAGGATTTTTTCCCCCTTTTAGAAATTCCCCGACCACAACTCTTGTCATGGACGAGCCCACATCTATCCCCACCGAAATATTTCTTATCATATTTTGCTTCTAGTTTCTCCATTATACTACTATGTTCGTGTCCTTTCAAATGAAGCATTCCGTGGATAACTAAAAAGCCCATAAATTGTGAGAAATTTCGGTCAAAATTTTTAGCCTCTTTTTTAATTACACTCGGACACATGATAATTTCCCCTTCATTTTTATGTAAAAGAAAAGATAAGATATTTGTTGGTTTATCTTTTTTCCGATATTCTTTATTTATTTTTTTTGATGTTTTTTCATCGACAAAAGCAAGAGAAAGGATATAGTTTTTCCCTAAAATATCATCTTTAATCTTAACAAAAGGCAAGCTTGGGAGCTTGCCTTTTGTTGTATTTATAATAGAGAAGCTTTCTTGCATATTTTTACTTCGTTACCATTTTACCGAGCTTTTTGAGTTTCTCGATTTCTTTTCTTCGGCCCATTCTTTTTAGAGCGCTTTTCTTAACTTTTAGCTTTGATTCTTTTCTTAGATTATAGCGAGCACCTTTAACCTTGCGGATAATGCCCGACTCCTGAATCCTACGTGAAAAACGACGCAAAACGCTTGTGTTGTTTTCATTTGGATTTTTCTTCACTTCAATTACTGTTTTTGCCATATGTTTCAGATTACCATATAAAAGATTTTTTGCAAATCGGTATTCTCTTTTCTTTTATGTTCTTGACATAAAATACTGTAAAGTGTAAAAAAAGGAGGAAGCTCTTTTTACCGAAGTGGCAGCGCGCCACTCTCATCATCTTGAGGAGATGACATGGGAAAACCCAAAATAGTTCTGAAGGCAGGCATGAGTGCTGCATTGGAAGGTGCACTCAAGAAGCGTTGGGAAGAAAATCAGCATCTCTTCCCAGAGGGAGCCAATCAAGATTTCATTGAAAAGCTCATCGAAAACAATTTACGCACTTTTGCTGACAGGTTTTTGGGAGTTATCTTGTGGAAGGCCAACCATGAGCTAAATCAATCGGCCCCAAGACCAAAGGAAGGGGGTCATTAATACGCACCATATTGGTGTGATACAGGGGCCCGTACGCACGTCGGGCCCCTTTTTTTTGTTAAAATTATTGACTTTTTCGTAAAAAAATATAGTATAATGTGATTATGCAACAAGCAGGAGATTATATAACAGAAGAAAAAAGAGTATCACTTTTAGCCGAATTAAAAGACCTAAAAGGACCAAAACGAAAAGAAATTCTAAAAAATTTAGAATATGCAAAATCCTTGGGTGACTTATCAGAGAATGCAGAATATCATCAAGTTCGTGAAGATCAAGGTAAACTTGAAGCCCGCATCGCAAAGATAGAACAAATTTTAGAATCTTCACAAACTGTAAAGGGTGGCGGTGGAGACATTATTGAAATAGGTTCAAAGGTAGTTGTGCAGAAAGAAGGCACCAAAGAAGATAAAAATTATGTTATAGTAGGTTCAGAGGAAGCAGACATGTTAAAAGGGAAAATTTCTAATCGTTCTCCTTTAGGTGTTGCACTTTTCGGTAAGAAGAAAGGTGAGAGTGTTTCTCTAAAAACTCCAGGTGGTGTAGTAAATTATAAAATCATCAGTGTTTCCTAAATTAGCTAAATTTAAAAATGTCTTCAATTGATGAAATTCGGGACACAAGAATAAAAAAACTTGAGCTCCTACAGAAGGGAGAAATGAACCCGTACCCAGCTGATTCAAAAAGGGAACTTTCTTTGAAGGAGGCAGCGGATACTTTCGATGAATTAGTTAGTAGTAAAGAAACAAAATGGATTTCAGGTAGAATAATGTCCATTCGTGGGCAGGGTGCTATTGTGTTTACTACATTAAATGACGGGACGGGAACCTTTCAGGGTTTACTTAAAAAAGATATTCTTGAAGAGGAAAAATTTATTTTTTGGAATGAAACGGTGGACATTGGAGATTTTGTAGAAATCCAAGGAACATTTTTCAAGACAAACAGAGGAGAGAAAACTTTGGAAATAAAAGATTGGCGGATGCTTAGTAAAAGTCTTCGTCCACTTCCAGAGAAGTGGCATGGCCTCGTGGATGTGGAAGAAAGATTTCGAAAAAGATATTTGGATATTTTAATGAACCCAGAGATAAAAGACCTTTTTGAAAAGAAAGCAAAATTTTGGAATACTATTCGTGAATATTTAATTTCTAAAAATTTTCTTGAGGTGGAGACGCCTGTGATAGAGAATACAACAGGTGGAGCTGATGCACGTCCATTTATTACTCATCATAATGCACTTGATATCGATGTGTATTTAAGAATTTCAGCAGGGGAGCTATGGCAGAAAAAGCTTCTCGTGGCTGGTTTCCCTCGCACTTTCGAGATTGGGCGTATTTTTAGAAATGAAGGTATTTCTCCTGAACATTTGCAAGATTACACCCAGCTTGAATATTATATGGCTTATGCTGATTATGAAAAAGGAATGGAAATGACGAAGGAACTCTATAGATTGATTGGGAAAAAAGTTTTCGGTACTACAAAATTTACGATAAAAGGTTTTGAAGTTGACCTTGATGCTGAATGGAAAATATATGATTTCAGTAAAATGATTGAAGAAAAATTCGGCCTTAATCCTATTACAGAAATTTATTCTAAAACAAATAAAAAAGTAGAAGAAAAAGATTTGAAAGAAATTTGTGAAAAGGCTGGCATAGCATACGAAGAAGGGGAAATGAATATTGTAAGAACTGTAGATAATTTATGGAAAACTCTTCGAAAAGAAATTGCAGGCCCTGGATTTCTCATTGGTGTCCCTGTATCAATGGAACCACTCGCAAAAAGAAATAGGAAAAATTCTGCGACCGTAGAAAGGTTTCAAGTAATACTTGCAGGGAGTGAAATGGGCAAAGGTTTTAGTGAGCTCAATGACCCACTTGATCAATATGAGAGATTCGTAAAGCAACAAGCTCTCCGTGACGCGGGGGATGAAGAGGCGCAGATGGCAGATATGGAATTCGTTGAAGCGCTTGAATACGCTATGCCTCCAGCCTTTGGTTTCGGTCTTTCTGAAAGATTATTTAGTTTCCTGATGGATAAGCCTGTACGCGAGACACAGCTCTTCCCATTAATGCGACCTATTAAAGAATAAAACTAGTATAAATAAAAATGCCCCGGCTGCAACAAGTGCGGCTGGGGCGGATGGGGTGTGTGTTGATTTATTCGTCAGGCTTATCCTCTTGATGAGAATTTGTTTTCAGGTACCAGAGGACTAAACCTCCGATCACGAGAGAGAAAAGGATGACCCCTCCGCAGTAACCTCCGAGGATTTGAAGAATTAGTTTGTCAGGGTTGGGGGTATTGAGAATGCACATGAGTGCTCCTTTTTATCGTGTGAATTTTATTCGGTTATCAGTTTTGCGACGAAGCCTGCTTTGGTGAGCTTCTCGAGATCCTTTTCGTTGCCACCTTCTATTTTGACAATGAAGTTAAGTGCCTCGAGATTTTCGCAAAATGCATTTTTCAAAAGCAGGCAGGAGATTTCTATCACTACCTTTTCTCTTTTTGTGCAGCGCGAGTTTGTGACTTCGATTCTCATTCTTCTATCTCCTCCAGGATAAATCCTGCACGGGTTAAGGTTTCGAGATCATGTTTGTTTCCATGGAAAATATCAAATATGAAATGGTCTTTCTCTCTCAGGTCAGAAGATATGAGCTTCACTATCTTCGCCACAATGAAGGAGAGAATTTTTTCGTTGTCACCCTCCAGCTGTGGAGGAGCTTTGACGAGTCTCAATTTCATGGCCTACCTCCGATAAGATTGGTTAAGTGGATGAAACTGTTATTTGATTTTTAATTCAATTGGTTTATTCCTCCAGCGCCTCTGGCGCAAAATCAATGCCAGAATGGCATCTAAATTATTACATTATCAACGAATTTATTAAATTACATAATGGCATAAAATACTAAAAAGTCAATTAATAAAGGAATTTTTGTATGAGCCCGACGTAAAAAGTCGGGCTCCGACCTCGCCTGCGAGCGTCGGAGTTATCCACAGTTTGGGCTTGGTGTTATTTAGTTGTTTAGAATATAATATATCAAGTGGGAAAAAGTGGGAAATCGGTGCATAAGTTATTTTTAAGTAATTTAAATAAAAAAATGTTAATCGGAGAATACATACACACAATAGATGAGAAAAACAGAGTATCCGTGCCGGCAAAGTTTCGTAAAGAACTCGGCAAGAAAATTATAATTACTCCCGGACTCGAATCTTGTTTATTTATTTTCACACTTAAAGAATGGGAAAAAGTAAGCACGAGACTATCTGACACAAAAACTGATTTATCTTTTTTGAAAGCTGATCAAAGAAATTTCAATAGATATATGTTCGGACGAGCCGCAGAAGTAGAGATAGATTCAATCGGGAGAATTTTAATACCGGACTTCTTAAAAGACAGAATAGGTTTGAAAAATAGTGCAGCCGTTATCGGAGTCGGAGATAGAGTGGAAGTTTGGAATGATAAGGTCTGGTCGCAGAATCAAGAAGCTGTAGAAAAGCAGGCTCCGGAATTAGCGGAGAAGCTGGGAAATAGCGGGAAATCTTTGTAAACATAAATTTTCAGGGTACGAATTTTTTTAAGCTTAAAAAATCCTGAAGTTCTCAGCTCGACAGCTTCGAAACCCCCTTAAAAATTATGTTTGCAAAGATTTCGAAAAGCAATATGGAAAGTATACACAAGACAGTTCTTTTAAATGAAACAATAGATGGTTTGAATTTGAGTCCTAAATCTTTAGTGCTTGATTGTACTTTTGGTGGAGGAGGGCATAGTGCGGAAGTATGTCGCAGATTCCCAGGGGTAAAGATAATTGCTCTCGACCAAGATAAAAGTGCTTTTGAGAAAGCAAAAGATAAGTTTAAAAGTTTGAATTGTGATATTTCTTTTGTAAATTCAAATTTTAAAGATTTAGACAAGGTTTTCTCCCCGTCACCAGGTGAAGGGGAAAATCCCCTTCACCTGGTGACGGGGAATACAGTAGATGGAATTATTTTTGACCTAGGTTTGAGTTCAGATCAGTTAGAGAATTCCGGACGAGGATTTTCCTTTATGAAAGATGAGCCTCTGCTCATGCAAATGAAAAATTCAGGGAAAGAGAATCCTTCTCTAGAAGATACAACGGCGAAGGAAGTTGTGAACACCTGGGAAGAGAAAAATTTGGCAGATATTATTTATGGCTATGGTGAAGAGAGATATAGCAGAAGAATAGCCAAAGGAATAGTAGACGCTAGAAAAAAAGGTGAGATAAAGACGACTTTTGATTTAGTAAAAATAATCGGGGATTCAGTTCCAGCTATATATAGAAGAGGCAGACTGCACTACGCGACTCGGACATTTCAGGCATTACGCATCGCAGTGAATGATGAGCTCGGAGTTCTGAAGGAAGGTTTAGAAAAAGGATTTAAGGTATTGAAAGTGGGCGGAAGGATGTCGGTGATTTCATTTCATAGTTTGGAAGATAGAATCACCAAGAAATATTTTAAAGAATTAGAAAAAGAAGGAAAAGCAAAATTAATAAACAAGAGACCAATCGTAGCAAGTGATGAAGAGTTAAAAAATAATCATAGGTCAAGAAGTGCAAAATTAAGAGTCTTAGAAAAAATACAATGAAACAAGCAAGCTTAAAATTTAAAACAAGTATTCAAAACGTAAATATTATGAACAATAATATTGAAGTTAATAGAGTTGTTTTAAAAGCATTGCTTTTTGCTCTTGTAGCCTTGGCCATTTTATATGTACTTATTTTGGGGAATATGGTTTTTAATATTGTGGGCAGAAAGACTCTCGAAAAAGAAATGCTTACTTTATCGAATGATATTAGTAAGTTAGAGCTTACATATTTATCTGTTTCTAGCAGCGTGGACATGGCCATGTCTTCCACAATGGGTTTCAAGGAAACAAAAGCGACTTTCGCCACTCGTAAATCTCTCGGGTTTAACTCTGGAAATACCAATCTTGGAAACATAAAACTCGCCAAAAATGAAATCTAGTTTTATTTTTAGATCTAGAATAATTCTTTTGCTTGTTATTATTTTTGCTAGTATTCTCATTACTAAGCTTTTTTTTGTACAAGTAGTTCATGGTGGTACATATTCACAGGTTGCAGACCGTCAATATTCCACTCCTTCGGCAAATATTTTTGAGCGCGGTACTATCTATTTTGAGCGTAGAGATGGTGGCCTTGTTTCGGCTGCTACCCAAACTGCTGGTTATAAGATGGCTATAAATCCAGATAAGGTTGTTGATGCTGAAGCTACCTATGAAAAATTATCAAAAATAATTACTTTTGATCATGATGATTTTATAAACAGGGCTGGCTTGAAATCCGACCCTTATGAAGAAATAGCGAATCATTTATCAAAAGAAGACGCAGATGCAATTTCTAAATTGAAAATTGCTGGGGTAAGTATCTTTAAAGAGAAATGGCGTTTTTACCCGGGAGGTATTTTAGCTGCACATTCCTTGGGCTTTGTTGCTTATAAGGGCAATGAGCTGGGCGGGCGTTATGGATTAGAGCGACAATATGATTCTGTACTTGCTCGTAATGTGGATAATCCATATATAAATTTTTTTGCGGAAGTTTTTTCTAATATAAATAAAACCTTGTTTCAGGAACAAGAAAAGGAAGGTGACATTGTGACGACTATTGAACCTCAGGTTCAAAGTTTTCTAGAGAAAAAATTAGCGGAAGTAAAAGATAAATATCAAGTTGATTCTATTGGGGGGATAATCATGAATCCTGTTGATGGTTCCATGTATGCTCTCTCCGCACTGCCTTCTTTTGATCCAAATAATTTTTCTCAAAATAAAGTAGTTTCTGTATTTTCAAATCCGTTAGTCGAAAATGTTTTGGAATTTGGCTCTGTTGTAAAACCGCTTATCATGGCGTCAGCCTTAGATGCTGGAGTTCTAACTGCAGATACGACTTATAATGATAAGGGTTCAGTGATAGTTGAAAAACATGAAATATTTAACTTTGACAAGAAAGGTAGAGGTCCAGGGACGAGTATGCAGGAAGTTTTGAGTCAGTCTTTAAACACCGGGATGGTTTTTGTCGAACAGAAATTGGGTAAAATAAAATTGCGTGATTATCTACTTTCTTTCGGAATAAAAGACAAGACTGGAATAGATTTACCTAATGAGACGAGTGGACTTGTCTCAGGGATACTCACGAGCCCTCGCGAAATAGAATACACAAACGCTGCTTTCGGTCAGGGAATAGCTTTTACTCCAGTCGAGCTCATTAGAGCACTTGCTTCACTTGGTAATGGAGGGAATTTAGTTACTCCCCATATTGTGAAAGAAATTAAATATAATGACGGAACTTCAAAGAAAATAATTTATCCGACAATACCTACGAAGATAACAAAAGCAACATCTGAAGAAATATCTAGAATGCTGATAAAAGTTTTAGATAGTATGGGAGGGGGCGTAAAAAAGCTTGAAAATTTTAGTGTCGCTGTAAAGACTGGTACTGCTCAAGTTGCAGACAATATAAATGGAGGTTATTATGCAGATAGACATAACCACTCATTCATCGGTTATTTCCCTGCATACAATCCGAAGTTTATAGTTTTTCTTTATGCCATAAATCCAAAAGGTGTACCCTATGCAGCGACGACTTGGACGGATCCATTTTTAGATATTACAAAATTTTTATTAAATTATTACAATATTCCACCTGACCGATAATCTTTAATATGAAATCAACTTTTAAAAAAGCATTAATATATATTTTAATTTTAGAGTCAAAGCTTGTGCTTTTTAAATATAAACCACGGATTATTGCAGTTACTGGCAGTGTCGGCAAGACTTCTACAAAAGATGCTATCTATGCCGTGCTTTCAAAAATAACGTATGTTCGTAAAAGTGAAAAGAGTTTTAATAGTGAGATAGGTCTACCCCTTACTATTTTGGGATGTCCCAATGGATGGAATAGTCCCACAATTTGGTCTCTGAATGTTCTTCGAGGATTGTGGCTTATTGTTTGGTCACACAAATATCCTAAATGGCTTGTTCTTGAGGTGGGGATAGGGAAACCAGATGATATGAGGAAGACTGCTTCTTGGCTTAAGACCGATGCTGTGGTGATGACTACGATAGGAGATACTCCACCCCATATTGAATTTTTTGATTCTCATAAACACCTTGTAGAAGAAAAGAGTCAGCTTATAAAAACTTTGAAAAAAGATGGTGTTTTAGTTTTAAATGCTGATGATAAATCAATTTTAGAAATGAAAGAAAAGAGTAAGCATTTTACTGTCACTTATGGATTTACCGAGGGGGCAGATGTTCTAGGTTCAAGCGATACAATTTTTTATAATGAAAATGGGGAATTAGAAGGAGTGGTTTTCAGAGTTGATGCAGAGGGCAGTAGCATGCCTGTCGTTATCGAAGGAGTTTTTGGTAGAAACCATGTTTATGCTTCTCTTTCAGCTCTTGCTTTATCTTTAGGTTTAAAATTTAATATGCTGACCGCGATAAACTCTCTGAAAAATTATGACGTAGCTCCAGGTAGAATGCGACTTTTAAAAGGGATTGGAGATTCCTTAATAATTGATGATACATATAATTCTTCACCATTTGCTTGTGAGTCTGCCTTGAAAACATTGGGAGAAATTAAAAACAAAAATACAAAAGCAAGGAAAATAGCTATCCTGGGGGATATGCTTGAATTAGGTAAACATACTTTGGATGCTCATATAAGTATTGGCAAAATTGCAAAAGAAAATGCAGATATTTTAATCGTAGTAGGTCAAAGAGCGAAAGCAATAAAAGAAGGTGCAATGGAGATGGGAATGAAAGAAGAAAATATTTTTGAGTTTCTTGACTCAAATGCTGCAGGGAATTTTATAGAAACATATGCGAAAAAGAATGATGTTATTTTAGTAAAAGGTTCTCAGGGTATGCGTATGGAGCATGTGGTAGAAAATATTCTTTTAGATCAAAAAAATAAAAAGACACTATTGGTCAGACAAGATGAAGAGTGGAAAAATAAAAAATAGGCAGAGCGCGAGGCTCTGCCTAACTTGATTTATGTCGTTCTAGCTGTAGACATGGAAATTGATGAGAAAGTGAAGGTCTTCTATCTCATCTAAGCTCATGTCTCTTCTTGCCATCAGGATGATGCCTTGACTGCGGCTTTTACCGGCAAGGATTGTTCTGATGATCTCTGATTCATTTTTGCTAATGTTTGTGGCTAAAATTGGCATCTCACCACCGACGATAAGACGAACTCTCGTAAGGTCGTTGTGGTTCCTCGCATTCATGACTAATCCGCAATTCATCTTTGGGTTGCATGAATTGATTACGGAATGCGCCACGTAATCGTAAGCGGGAACAACACAGGGCCACTCTTCTCTCTCCAATCTTCCCTCGAAGAATAATCGCTGTTCCTCGTTGAAAAGTCGGACATCAGTTTCCTGGAATTTTCCATCAAATGCGCGGCAGATGACAAACACCCCTTTGTCATCCCGCGTGAAATGGGTGAGCATTTCAATCCCGGGATATGGGTTGACGATAACCGCATCCGCTTTAAAATAGTCAAATGCAGTTTCCGGGCTGTTGCAGTCTTCGAGGATTATTGGAATATTCGGAGCGAGGCATTTGATGTCTTCGATCAAGGAGTAAAGTGCTGACAGGCCCTCCTTGCCATGTTTCAAAAATGACATGACATTCAGTTTGTACAAGCAGGCGAAGTTTTTCGTCGCTTCCACCTTTTCCAGGTTTTTTGCTTTTACATCTACAAGGTAGCAGGATTCATTGCTTGAATTTCCTTCGTCTAATTCAATGCAGATAAACTTGCCGAGCCCCCATCCACGCCTTACTAGGTAAGGAAAGTTACGAACGCTCATACCACCCTCCTCTTCTTTTTATTTGTCAGTGAACAATACAATACAGTGGACGATCCAGCTGTTTGTTAAACAGAAGATTAGCAAAAATGTCAAGAATAATCAACCGGAAATCTAAATTTCTCCAATAATTTTTACCATCCATTTTTCGACTTTTTCTATAGCCTTAAAAAGGTGTGGGTATTTTTTTGTATGTTCATTTACCCAAGATCGAACGTCTGGAAAATAAAAAAATATCAAAGCAAAACCAATAGCGAGAAATAGTATTCCTTGTAGAAAAGGCAAGACTAAACCGAGTAGGCCAAGTAGGATAAAAATAGTTCCAGCTACTAAGATTATTATTTTCTTAATCTGTTTCTTCATGTTAAAAGTATAGTCTTATTCATTTAGTTCGCAATGAGGAGCATGTTATAATATATTGTAATAAAAAGAAGGCACAGAACGTCATTAATATGGAAACAAAAGAAGAAAAAAGAGAAAAACTGTTCATTGAACTTTATGATATCCACGCAGATGCTATTTTTCGTTTCTGTTTTTTTAAAACAGGAAATAGGGAAATAGCCAAGGATCTTACCCAGGATACCTTTATAAAAGTATTTAAGTATCTAGTTAAGGATGATATTGTGAATTACAAGGCTTTTATTTATACAATTGCTAAGAATACAGTGATTGATTATTGGAGAAAAGCCAAGAGTGTATCCGAGAACCAGTTACCTGAAGGTTTCCTTGAATCAGTCGCCGAAAAAGACAATACCGATACGGCAATTGATTATTCTATCTTTCTTTCTTTGCTGGATAAATTATCTGAGTCCGACCGTGAAGTCATTCTCCTGCGGTACGTGGACGATATGAGTTCACGTGATATGGCGGAGCTTCTAGACGAAAGAGAGAATACTATATTGGTAAGGATTAGTCGGGCACGGGAGAAGCTGAAGGTTTTATTTAAGGAGTTAGAAAATAAAAATGGATAAAGAATTAGAAAATATTAATAAAGCAGTGAAAAGCATCAAACTCAGTCCTCTCGAGAGGTCATCTATGAGGTCTTTTTTGCTGGAGAATTTAAATTCTACTCCAATGGAAGAAAATAAAAGTGTAACAAATGGGGAAGAGAGTCGTCTATATTATTATTATAAGTTTTTTACGAATAATTATTTTATGATCAATAACAATAAATTTGTACCAACGCTCGCAATTGCTCTTATCATTGCACTTTCAGGTGGTGCTTCTGCTTTTGCAGAAAAGGCTGTTCCTGGAGATTTGCTCTATGGAGTAAAGACATTTGTAAATGAACCAGTTGCAGGAGTATTTGCTTTTACTAAAGAAGAAAAAACAGAATGGAAGGAAAGGCTTGTAGAGCGCAGGCTCGACGAGGCACAGAAACTTGTTTCCCGTGGTGGTCTTAGTGAAGTAAATAGAGTTAATTTAGAAAATCAAATAAAAGTTAAGATTGATGAATTTAACGTAAATGTAAATGAACTTGCTTTGCAAAAAAATCAAGATATTAATTCTTCTGATTTAAATATTAGACTCCGAGCATCCTTGGCCGCTTATAAGAATGTGCTAGAAGCCCTTTCTGCAGAACCAACATTAGCAGTAGATACGAAAGTGGAAACCGATAAGTTTATTAATGCTTTAGCAGAATATAATGATAAAGTAAAAAACGATAATAAAAACCTCGAATTAAATGTAGGAGTAGCTCGAGATGCCGCTGTCGCACAGGTGGCTCCTGATAATTCTTCTGCGCTCGAGAAGCAGACTGCCGCTGTAAGTATATTGAATTCAACAAAACTTACATATCAAAAAGAAAAGGTAAATTTGTCTGCTAATATTCAAAATCAAATTGATGGCAAGCTTGCTTTAGCAGAAACAACACTCGAAGAGGGAAAGGTCTTTCTCACTGCATCTGATTTTCCCAATGCTACCTTGAAGTTTCAAGCAGTCATAAGTACCGTAAGTGGAGCAAAATTGTTGATGTTCTCGAACGTAATAAAAGGTGATATTGAGGATGAAAACGAACTCGAAGATAGTGGTGACATAGAGGACGATCATTTTGAAGATATTGATGAAAACGATGATGAAGATGAAAGTTCTTTTGATTCAGAATCAATAAAAAAGAATATTAATGATATTAAATTAAATAAATTAGACTTGGAAGATTTAGAGGATATTGAAGAGGATTAAAAAGTTCATGAAGATTTCATCCCGCAAAGGTATGATATAATTAATAGCGTCGCACCTTTAGGCTTCGTGCGATGTTTTTGCAAAATCAATGAAAAAAGTATTTCTATCTATAACATTATTTTTTACCTTTGCGGCATATGTATTGTATGTGCGTATTATAGGAGCAAGTGCTCCTGTTGTACTAACACCCGAGCCAAACAAAACAAAAGTAGCATTAAATCTTCCTAAATATAATAATAGTTCTACTCCAAATCCAACTCCTAAACCAACCACCACTCCTTCGACAGGCTCAGGACAAACAACTCCAAAGCCAACACCAGCACCAACGCCTATCTCCACACCTCCGCCTGTAGTAAATACAGGTAAATACAGAAATGGAAGTTATACTGGGACTGTGGCTGATGCGTATTATGGAAATGTTCAAGTAAAGGCTGTCATCTCTGGTGGTAAAATAACAGATGTTCAATTCTTAGATCATCCTCAAGGTAGGCAAACTTCAGTTCGGATTAACGCACGTGCTATGCCTTATCTAACGAGTGAAGCTATTGCTTTGCAGGATGCAAATGTTGATACTGTCTCGGGTGCATCTTTTACGAGTGCTGCATTTCGTGAATCATTAACATCCGCTCTTGCGCAAGCAATAATTTAAAATAGCCATATGAAGCAAGTGCAAATAATTATGGGTACTCCCGTCATTATTGAGATTAGGGATGAAGAAGCTCGAGAAGAAATTTTCGAAGAGGTTTTTAATTATTTCAGATACGTTGATCAGAAATTCAGCACTTATAAAGCAGACAGTGAAATTACTGCTATTAATGATAAAAAAATTAAAATGGAAGAAATGAGTACTGACATGAAAACAGTTTTTGAACTTTCGGAGGAAACGAAAAATTTAACGAATGGATATTTCGATATTGTGACTCCAAGTGGAAGCTATGATACTTCTGGTATGGTTAAAGGCTGGTCTATTTACAATGCGAGTAAGATTTTAAAAAAAAATGGTGTTAAGAATTTTACCGTCGAGGCTGGCGGAGATGTTCAGACGTCTGGGAGAAACAAGGAGGGTGAGAAATGGTGCATCGGTATTCAAAATCCGTTTAATAAAAAAAGGGAAGTTGTAAAAAAGGTTTATTTGGATGATAATGGAATAGCGACTTCTGGGAATTATGTTCGCGGTAGGCACATATATAATCCAAAAGACAAGGATGATAGCCTAGCAGACATTGTGAGCTTGACGGTCATTGGCCCGAATATATTTGAAGCTGATAGATATGCGACGGCAGCTTATGCGATGGGGAAGGAGGGAATTTTTTTTATAGAGAAACTCGATGGTTACGAAGGGTGCTCTATAGACAAGGATGGGATAGCGACGATGACAACTGGATTTGAAAATTATACGAAAAAATAAAATATTTATGAAATTTATTGATGACTTTTTGAATAAAACGACGATGTATAGAATAGTTCTATATGTCCTTTTCTTTTTTTTCGGCTCAGCTGTCGTTCTCTCATTATTTAAATTTTTGCCATATACGCCTTTTGACCTTATCTCGTCATTGTTTATTATTTTAGTTGTATCTTGGTTAACCAATATTGTATTTTCATATGTTTATGATGCGCCGACAAATATAGAATCTGTCTATATCACGGCTTTAATATTATTTTTTATAATTACTCCAGCGCAAGGTGGAATATATACAGAATTTTTACCATTAGCCTTCTGGGCTTCTGTTTGGGCAATGGCTTCGAAATACATTTTTGCAATTGGTAAAAAACATATTTTTAATCCAGCTGCTTTTGCAGTAGTCCTCACTGCTTTCACCATAAATCAAGCTGCTAGCTGGTGGATTGGTACACCCAATATGTTGCCTTTCGTGTTGTTGGGGGGATTATTGATAATCAGGAAACTCCGTCGGGCTGACCTCGTGTGGAGCTTTATTCTTTCTGCTATTGCAACCTTAATCATACTTGCTACGTTCAAGGGTTCTGATATTTCAAATACTATATTTAAAACTCTAAAGGATTCAGCTTTCTTTTTCTTCCTTTTTATTATGGTTACCGAACCTTTGACTGCACCGACCACTCGGTGGCTGCGAATTTCCTTTGGTGTTTTGGTAGGATTTTTGTCAGCACCACTTGTACATATTGGCTCTGTGTATTCAACCCCAGAATTAGCTCTTATCGTCGGGAATGTATTTGCATATTTAGTAAGTCCGAAAGAAAAACTCTTTTTGCAATTAAAAGATAAGATAAAAATAGGCACAGATACCTTTGATTTCATTTTTCTGAAAGATAAGGATTTTTCTTTTCGACCAGGACAATTTATGGAATGGACTTTAAAGCATCGCAGTCCAGACGCTCGGGGGAATCGTCGTTATTTCACTTTAGCTTCTTCACCGACAGAGCCAGAAATACATCTAGGAGTAAAGTTTTACCCTGAGCCAAGTAGTTATAAAAATCGTTTGCTTGCATTACCTATTGGTGGAGAGATAATAGTCTCTCAGAAGTCAGGGGACTTCGTTTTACCAACAAATAAGGAACAAGGACTCGTATTTATTGCCGGAGGAATTGGCATTACCCCTTTTCGTAGTATGATCCAATACTTGATTGATACGAATGAGAAGAGAGATATAACCTTATTTTATTCCAATAAAACTCTTGACGATATTTCGTATAAGGATGTTTTCGAGGAAGCTCGAGCGAAGCTTGGAATAAAAACTATTTATGCAATTACTGATAAAAATCAAGTTGTGCTTGATCCATCAATGAAAATTGGAATTATTGACGGAGAAATTATTGCCAAGGAGGTCCCTAATTTTATGAATAAGATTTTTTATATTTCTGGCCCTCATGGCATGGTAAATGCATTCGAAAGTACTCTTAAATCCATGGGTGTACCAAATAAACATATCAAAATTGATTTCTTCCCTGGTTTCGCTTAAATTACTCGCTTTTTAAGAATTTAAGGAATTTGTTTTTCTTATCAACTAGAATATTTGTTGGTTTTATTTTTTTATTAGAAAGTTCAAAACCCATAATTATTATTTCCTCTCCTTTTTTTATGAGGTGAGCAGCTGCGCCATTCATACAGATAACTCCAGAATTTTTCTTGCCTTCAATTATATATGTTTCTAGTCTGGCGCCAGAGGTATTGCTTACGACGAGGACCTTTTCACCTACATCAAAACCAGCTTTGCTAATTAGATTTTTATCAATAGTAATACTTCCGATATAATTTATATTTGCCTCAGTGACGTTTGCTTTATGAATTTTTGACCTTAGGTACCATCTCATATTTAATTTGAATGCTGTGGCTGTCCGCAATGAGAACAGCGTTTAGCTTCATAGGGAATCTCGCTTAGGCATTCTGCACATTTCTTTGTAGTTGGGTCTGCTTTCTTTTTAGACAAAGAAATAAGTATTTTTTTAGGCTTAACAACAAAGAAGAAGACTGCCGTCGCAATTAAGATAAAAGAGATGAAATCATTAATAAAATGACCATACATGAATTTACTGCTATTTATTGTAAATGATAATGCGCTAAAATCAGGGGCTTTTGTAAAAGCGGCTATCATTGGTGTAAGTAGGTCAGACACAAGGGAAGTCACTACTTTACCGAAAGCGGCACCGATAATGATACCGACGGCGACATCGAATACATTTCCGTGAAGTAAAAAATTTTTGAATTCCTTTATCATAATATTTAAGTTAGTTATTGTTAATTAATTATAATATATATTAATTTAGTGTTTTGTGCAAAAAAATATTTTAAATAGACTATGCATTAGATCCTGCTATGTATCCTGTCGTCCAGCAAATTTGCAGGGAATATCCTCCGCTTTTATGGTCCATATGAAGTAAATCTCCAATTACAAAGAGATTATCAATCATTTTAGACTTCATGGTCTTCATGTCTATTTCCTTCAAATCAACGCCTCCATCGGTCACTACAGCCCTGTCAGCACCCATTAGGCTCAGAATAGTGGCAGGGAGAGCTTTTAATGTATTTACAAGGATTTTACGCTCTTCTTTGAAAATGCTGTGCACTTTTATATCTCCATCTATGTCCTTAAGGAGTGTTAAGATAGCATCCGCAGTCCCTTTTGGTACTATCTCACTTAGAACGTTTTTAAATATTTTATTCTTATTATCATCAAATATTTTTACAATTTTTTTATCAAGTTCAGATTCATCTAAGTCAGGAAATAAATCAATTTTCGCGGTGACGACTCCAGTGTGGAGTAGGTCGCTCACTTTCGCTGCTGAATTTAAAATAAGCGGGCCCGAGAGTCCGAAGTGAGTGAAGAGCAATTTCCCTGTTTTAGAAAACTTTTTTATTCCATCGACATAGAAAGTTATTTTCATAAACGGTACAGTTATTCCTGGCAAAGATTTTATCCAGCCTTCCTTGACCGCAAGCGGGACGACCGTCGGAGTGGGGGATTTCACCGTATGGCCTAGGTCACCAAGCCAGTTGAAACCATCTCCAGTAGAACCCGTCTCTGGGTGAGAAGTCCCACCCGTAGAAAGGATGTATGAATTTGCAGTATAAGTTTTCTTTCCCATCTCTACACCCGTGATTTTGCTTTTGTTCCCACGCTTTGGCGAGGTAGATTTTAAAATTTTAGTAACTGGAGAATTTGTTTTTATGGTCACATTAGTATTTTTCAAATATTTTTCTAGAACTCTAAAAACATCTAATGCTTTTTCTGTTTGTGGAAAAGCTCTTTTACCAGCTTCGACGATAAGGGGTAAGCCTCTTTTTTCAAAAAAACGAAACGTTTCCTTTATTCCGAATTGGGCAAAAGGAGAATATAAGAATTGCTCTGCAAGTCCGTAATTCTTTAGGAGTACCCGAGCATCATATTCTGCATTTGTGATATTACATCTACCTCCGCCAGTTATTTTTAATTTTTCGCCAAGTTCTTTATTCTTTTCGATTAGGAGCACTTTTTTCCCCATTTCCGCACATCTACCCGCGGCCATCATTCCTGATGCTCCACCACCGATGACGATAACATCATAATCATGCTTAGTTTCCATTTGTAGCTTATCATACAGGATTGCAGGCCCATTTTCAATTTTCTGTTATAATTAAACACTAATGTATTATATTTATATTCTCTTGTGCGCTGATGGGACTCTCTATACTGGAATCACTACAGACTTGAAAAGGAGGGTAGTAGAGCATAATAGTACCAAGCTAGGTGCAAAATATACTTCTTCGAGAAGGCCGGTAAAGATTATTTATTCAAAAAAGTTTAAGAATAGGTCTTTAGCATCGAAAGATGAAGTCCGCATTAAGAAATTGAGTAGGGAAGATAAGCTGAAGCTAGTAAGTGCAAAATTTCGTGATACAATTAATAAATTATAATTAAACCCCGGCATAAGTCGGGGATAAAAAAAGTTTATATGAAAAAAAATACAATTATTATCGTTGTCGTCGTAATCGTTCTCGTATTAGGTGTTTATTTTATTTCCAAGAAGAGTAATTATTCTGCATCAGGAACAGGGCAGAATACAGCTAGTTCTCAATTATTCGCTAGTTCACCTTTTGCACAATATGCTTATTTGATTTCTTCTAGTGAGCCATTCGATGCAAATACTCAATTAGCTTTGACTGGATTTTCTGTTACCAAGAATAACTTGCCTGATGGTTCAGTGCAGATTATTCTCAATGCTGTAAATCCTGAATATAAGACTCAGACCTTTGTCGTGAAGACAGGTGAGAAGCTCTATTTCATCGAGAAGAATCTAAAAGATGACGCAAACAATGAAGAGAAGTTCCTAGGAGATGATACAGCCGTCCTCGTAAATGCTGATGGTTACATCGTGGAGCAGAAATAATACTTTCAAATTTGTTTCATAAAATGAAATTAGTAAGACATATTGTTTAGTGTTACAATAACTTCATTATTATTTAATCTATACGATATGTACTATATAATTATTATTGTCATTGTATTTCTCGCTTTATCTCTTCGGGTTGTAAAAGAATATGAAAGAGGGGTTATTTTTTTCCTTGGTAAGTGCAAAGGTATTCGTGGTCCGGGGCTAATTTTACTTATTCCTATACTTGAACAAATGACACGGGTGAAATTGAGGACAATCACAATGGCCATCCCATCTCAAAAGATTATTTCTAAAGACAATGTTTCTATTGATATTGCAGCGGTCGCTTATTATCATGTGGTTGATCCAGTGAAGGCGACTATTGCCATTGAAGATGTCTATGATGCTGTAAATCAAATAAGTCAGACGACTGTTAGAAACGTTGTAGGGCAATTCCAGCTCGACCAATTACTTTCACAAACAAGTGATATCAATCTACAGATAAAAGATGTTATAGATGGCCATACAGAGCCCTGGGGCGTGCAGGTGACAGCTGTTGAGATTAAAGACATTGTTCTTCCTGATAATATGCAGAGAGCAATGGCGAAGGAAGCAGAAGCGGAGAGAGAAAGACGAGCAAAGATAGTGGCCGCAGAAGGTGAGTATCAGGCGGCAGAGAAGCTCGGTCAGGCAGCAGACCTTATGGCCCTTCATCCTGTAGCTCTGCAACTACGAACACTTCAGACTATGGCGGAAATCAGTGTAGAGAAAAATTCAACAATTATTTTCCCAGCTCAATTTATGACGACAGTGAGTGAAGCTATCTCTATGATAAAAGGAGATATGAAGAAATAGAAATTAAATATATTTTTTTAACTCTTCAAAACATATTTTTAACCATTCAGTATATAACTCTCCGTTAGTTTTCATCTTCTCGGAAAGCGTCGGTAAATTCATCCATTCAAAACTATCAACCTCTTCAGGATTAGGGTTAGGATTTTCTTCATAATGCCCGATGAAAACATGATCAAATTCATGCTCGGTGAGTCCATTGGTAAAAGGGACTTTGTATTTAAAAGTGAATATTTCTTTCAGGTCACAATCGAAACCCATTTCTTCTTTGAGTCTTCGGTGTACTGAAATGGTGATGTCTTCGTCAGGTCTGGGGTGACTACAGCATGTATTGGTCCACAATCCTGCAGAATGATATTTATTCAGTGCCCGCCTCTGGAGCAATAGTTCATTTTTAGAATTAAAGATAAAAATAGAAAAAGCCCGATGAAGTTTACCTTCCTCGTGAGCTTTTAATTTCTCATCTACTCCAATCTCGTTATCATTGTCATCTACCAATATCACAAATTCTTGCATTGGAGAATTTTAGCATAAATTTGGAAGGAGAAAGAATTATTTACCAATATGACCCAAATAAGTATCTTTGAAACCAGTATCTAGTTTGAGATCAAAACCAAGCGTTCTATCCATGCCGATATGAGCTATCCAGATAATGGAAATTGGTAAAAGTACAGGAATGTGAAATATCCAAAAAATAATGAACAGTAAAAACGGAGTGACATAAGTGTGTCCAATATTGTAAATTAAAGCCCCAAATTTAGAGTCTTTGAAATACCCAATCATAAATAAATCAGGAGTAAAGAGAAGTATTAAAAATATCCACCAACTTGCGCCGATGATTGCATAAGCCCAAATGGCAGTAATGAAAAATACTAAAGCTTCTGATTTTAATATAAATGTTATTTTTTTCATTTAAGATATTTTTTCAGCTTTTAAACCAGAGACATAGTCTATTAGTTTGTTGTAAACTTTTTCAGCATTATCTCTCTGTGTAGCAGTACTTCTTCCTTTTAAACTATCTAAAAGCATATCTAATTTTTTCTCTATCATTAATTTAATTTCAGGTGTAAAAATATCTTTTTCTTCTTTTGCGCCATGAGCTTGGTCCAGCTTTTTCTTATAAGGTAAATATGTCACGACGATACGTAATAACTCTTGCTTAAAAATATCCAAATCTTCATCTTTTTCTACTCCTTTATTAAAGAGCTCTTCAATCAAGGGAAAAATCGCATTCCGAACATCTGCTCTTAGGGATTTAAAAATCTCTATCTCCGCATCCCTTCTTGTAAGTTTGGGTTGTATTGGGTTTTCTAATTTATTTGTTTCCATATGGTTTGTGACCCTACGCGGAATCGAACCGCGATTCTATCCTTGAGAAGGATATGTCCTAACCGTTAGACGATAGGGCCAATATGAAAAATATAGCATTTTTATTAAGAAATTAAAAATAAGTAGCTTACCGTCGGGTATTGAACACCCGACGGTAGAATGCGCAACATTCTAAATTTTGATATAATCAACGTATGGAAACAGCACCAGTTTTTAATGATCGCGCAAAACAACTAGAGGAAAAAAGACAAAATATGATTACGACCCTTGCGGCTCTGCTGCATGAAAGTTGGAGGAAAAGGCAGTATGTTTCAGGAGAATACACTCCTAGAATAAAAACAACTATAGATAAAAGATGGATAGATGCTCATGGTGGTTTAGCACAAATTGATATTGCTAATACTCCGTTTGCTGAACTGCCGGCTGACTGGCAAGAAGAAAACTTACTCTCCGCAAAAGTGGCTATAGAAAAAATGGAGGAAGTTTTGTATCTTATTCACGATAACTGGCTCGACAGAAATGATCAAAGTGCCTCTGAAGAACAAAAAGTTCAATATTCTAGACTTCCTAGTCATGAAAAGTTAAAAGACATTGATATCTTAGAGGGTGCAACAAGGGTCATGAAAGAAAATGTTCAGAAAGAGACTATATAAATTTCCTCATTTGATTGAATGTTAGATTCCATCTCATGATACACTTAAGCTCACATATTTATACGCTAGCAAGGACCGTCCTTGCTTGTTCAACATAGAATGCGAAGTATCCCAAGTCTTGATATAATCAATTTATGCCAAATGAAGGATTTCCAAATGGAGCAAAGAAAGTAGAATTATCTCCAAAAGAGGAAAAACAACTTAGGTCTAAGATAGAAAAACGTAATGGATCTGTCTCTGATTCTATGATTACTGATCAAGGAAGATTTTATGATGCAAGGGCTGGAATATACGACAGTCAAAATGAAATGCCCGAGAGAGCAGAAAGACTAAAAGAAATTGATGAATACTTCGCAAGGAAATTAAAAGGACTTTTGAAGCCTGGAGGATTAACTTATCTTGATTTTGGTTGTGCAACAGGCACGCATACTGAACAGTTTATATCTCACCTAACGAATAACAATATAGAGAAGGGCTATGGAGTAGATATCTCGGGAGAAATGGTGAAGATTGCAACCCAAACACTCCCTGAATTTAGCATCACTCAAGGTGGTGCAGAAAAAATTAATTTTAATGAAAAGTTTGATTTGATGACTTCTTTTTATCACGCCTTAGGTCATTTAACCGAAGCTGAACTCGAATTATTTTTCCAAAATGCTTCTCGTTCTTTAAAACCTGGTGGAATTTTGTGTTTTGATGTGATTAAAGATATTGGGCACATAAGAACAATGTTATTAAATAGGAAATTACAAAAAAAGGGAAAGGGGAAATATGTAACTTATTATTCAAAACTTCCCGATGGTTCATTTGTTAAGGGGAACAATGATCAACCTATTATTGGTTCTGTTAGAATGTTTTCTGAAAAAGAAATAGCCAACTTGGCCAAAGAAAATAACTTCGAGGTTGTTGAGATAAATACTTTACATTTTTTTGAAGAATTATTTGAGGAGTTTACAGTTATATTAAAAAAACAAATTTAAATATATTAGTCTCGTATAATTAGTTCACAAAATGTTATAATCTATTTATGAAATTATTAAAGGAAATAAGTGAAAAAAGTTTGGGAATTTCCGCTAAGGAGATTCTAGAAGAAAACTTTAAGCTTAGAAAATCAGCACGCTGTATATTGTTAAATGAAAAGAATGAAATATCATTACAATTTATAGGTAAACATAATTTTTATAAGCTTCCGGGAGTGGGAGTAGAAATAGGCGAAACGGAAGAAGAAGCCTTGAAAAGAGAAATTATCGAAGAGGTTGGATGTGATATTGTTATTGAAAGGCCACTCGGCATAACCATAGAATATCGTAATACTCAAAATTTACTCCATATTTCTTACGGTTTTATCTGTAGAGTAAAAGGGGAAATTAAAGAGCCTAAATATGATACAAGAGAAGTAGAAGACGAATACATTCCAATGTGGAAAACATTAGATGAGGTTTTAAAACTTTTCGAAGAACATTATCCTGAAAAACCATATCAAGCTAGATTTATTGTTACTAGAGAAAAAGCTTTTTTAGATGAATATAAAAAGATAATAAATAATGGATAATTTTAAAATGGAAAATGGAATGGAGGGGCGACAAATAAAGATAGAGACAATAAAAACACCCGAGGGGAATGAAGTTTCTTTTTGTGCAGAAAGAGGGGGAATAATCACTTCAATAAAATTCAAAGGGAAGGAAGTTCTATATTTAGATAGAGCAACACTAGAAGACAAGAAGTTGAGCGTGAAGGGAGGTATTCCAATACTTTTTCCCAATGCTGGGCCTCTCGAGAGTCCTCAATTTCCAAATCTTAAGCAGCACGGCTTCGCCAGAGATTCATCAGCGTGGAAAACTGCAAAATCTGAACACGGATTTAAAGAGACTTTAACGTCGAGCGATGAAACCAAAAAGATGTTCCCTCATGATTTCCGCTTTTCAAATGAAACAATTTTTGAACGAGATGGTTCTTTCACCATAAATCAAGAAGTAGAAAATTTGAGTGAAAATGAAGAGCTACCACTCTCGATGGGTCTGCATCCATATTTCAAAGTTCCCCAAGATAAAAAAGGAGAGATTAAATTTAATTTCGAAGGGGGGAGGGCGATAGAGGAACAAGTAGAAATCTGGGCAAATGGAAAAGCCATTTCCATAGATAATCCAAGAGTAAAAGACCCCAATGCGGTGATGGAAGTAGTAATTCCTTCACTTGGAACACTCGTGATAGATGTTTCTCCTTTTTATAAGAAAATATGGATATGGTCTATGCCCGAGAAAGATTTCGTCTGCATTGAACCTGTGATGAGAAATAAAGGAGGGCTCGTTGAAGATCCAGAAATAATAAAATCCAAAAGAACTTTTAAGTCTTACGTGAATTTAAATTTGAAAGAATAACCTAAACTTATCTCCAAAGAGTAACTATCAAGATAACTATATAGAGCACAATGAAAGTTATTGGAATATTTCTTTCAATTCGAGAGAAAGAGACATATTTCTTTTCATTTTTACTGTCGTTTAGGGTGTCCCATTCTTTTGCAAAAAGGGCAACGGGAAGCCTCTCCTCCATTTCGTGAATGACTTTAAACTTCGCACGGTTTAGAATGCTGTAAGAAGATATAATTTTATACCAAGAATAACTAATACTGATACCGATAAAGGGAATAAGCATAAAGATAATGTTCCCATGGGGTAGAGCTTTCGTCTCCACATAGCCGAGGATACCAATAATAGCGGCATTGAGGCCTAGGAAGAATTCATTTGATTTCTGGCTTCGGTCATTCGTACTGTTAAATATATGCAGATAGATTCTGTATTGTTCTAAATAATGGTTTAAATTGTGGCCTTTTTCTTCCATCAATCCTCCATCTATTTTTCGAGAAAATGTATTGTCGATATTATCTTCTGCTGCCATAAATACATTATACTATAATTTCCTTAATCTTCTATCTTTGGTTTTTCTACTTCGAGGAGAGAAAGTTCTGGTGAAGAGCCAGCGATGCGGAGGACATCCTTATCTATTTTTTTAAGTTCTTTATTTGAAGCATTGTAATGGTTCACGACGGTACCTAGGGCATTGCCAAGCTTGTTGTGGTATTCATCGTAAGATTTTAAATGCTTGCCGAGGTCTTCCACTTTCTTGATTATTTCCTTGGCTGATTCTTCTATCTGCAGAGCCTTGAGTCCCTGGAGGACTGTCTGCAAATAAGCGAGGAAAGAAGTAGGTGAAGTAATGATGACTTTATATTTCCCTGCAGCACGCTGAATTAAATTTTCATTTTCACTGTCCGTAGAATTTGTCGCTCCGACTTTGTTCGTGAGTAAATCATAATAAATTGCTTCGTGGGGGATAAACATAAAAGCGAAGTCAGTGGTACCCTTTGTAGGCTGGATGTATTTCGCAGTTTCGGTAATTCTATTTTTCAGATCGTTAACAAAAACTGTTTCGAGTCTCTTCTTCTCGGCAGGGTCTCTTTCCTCCACCATTCTATTATAATTTTCTAATGAGAATTTCGAATCAACAGGGATGATTTTATCTTTTACGAAAACAACAGCGTCCACGATGGTACCATCAGGAAAGGGGTATTGCATCTGGTAGCTACCAGGAGGTAATACATTTTTTAATACTGTCTCTAGGTAATATTCTCCGAGGATTCCGCGCTGTTTAGGATTTTTTAAAATATTTTCCAAGCTTTGGAGCTGGTCAGCGAAAGAAATGACTTGTTTATTCGTCTCGTCTAGGCGAGTGAGTCTCTCTGTTACATCACGGATAATTTTATTTGATTCACTAGAGTGAAATTGTAAGCTTTCTCGTACTTGTTTGTGAGATTCACCGATTTTACTATCTACAGTACGCGAGAGTTCGTTTATTTGAGTTAAAATGAGGTTTAGGCCAGTATCACTTCCTGTATTATTTTCTTTCTTCTTTCCAAATAAAAAATAGACAAAAATTCCACCCACAACAACTCCTAAAATTATCCAAACGATATTTTCCATAGAAGTATTTTAACATTTTTATTTTATAAAAAGAAACCACCAGAAGAGCGCGGTGGCTTCTTCTGGTGGCGATGACTTCAGCCCAGATGCAATTGGAGGATTCCGTGGAGTTCCTTGATGAGGTTGTCCTTCGAGGCATAATGGCCGCAGATGGCCTCCACCGCTGGGTCTCTGAAGAAAGACGCACTTGAGGTCGCAATCATGGGACCAGTAAAGGTTTCCTTGATTTTCTTCACGAGCTCGAGAACACTCTGTGCATTGGGGCCCTGCATGCATACGTCTATGACGATTGCGCAGATGCTGGGGTTGGAAAGGAAAAGCTTCCAAGTGGCCCCAAACGAGTTGGCTGATACGATGCTGATGACTTCTTCTTCATCGTGAAGAAACTGTGATTCGTGCACCAATCTTTCGAGGGTGGTTTCATCGTCTGATCCAACGAGAACTGATCTTGAAATTTTCATGAGGTGCTCCTTAGGAATTACTGCTGTTGGTCTAGAAAAGAGAAAGTTCAAATGAGAGTGGAAAGTTCTCATTCGGTCTAGCAACGAGCCTGTCCTTGGCGGCTTCATTAGAAACGAAGATTAGCATTTTTTCCGGGGAGCTATCTAAGTCCTGAGGGATATTTGTTATCTCTCTGACATAGTGGTATCCCTCATAGACGAATGCCTTCAGAACCCCGTCACTGTAAGGACTTCTGAAAAACATGATGGTCTGTCGAGACAGCAATTTGGGTTCCATATTGGCCTCCTGACCATGGAAGAATTTCAATTTTGGGGAACTGCTTTCATATTTTTTACATCAAAAAAGCCCTTTTGTCAAATAGATTTGTGTGTAAAAAATTTATTTTTCTAGGTAATATTTAAGGGTATAAATCCAATCTTCGTCTTCGGGTCCTTCTTTTTCTTTTGTATCTAGAAACCACCTCAGATATCCTGGGTCAATCTTTGCAACTTCGGCTACAGTCTTTCCATTATGTTTTCCGAAAGAAAATGAATGCATCAGTGACGGTCTAGCAGATATCTCTATCATATTTTTTAATACTTCCTCATCGCTGAAGTTATTCTCCTTTTTAATTTTGTCGAAAAGTCTTTCAAATAATTTCTCCAAGACGAGCACGTCACCAAGAGCATCGTGGGCGGTAGCTTCTATTTCAATATCTAAAAAGTAACGCAAGAATTGGAGTTTATGTTGGGGAATTTTATTTTCTTTATCAAGTGCACGAGCAACGCGCAAGGTACAAATGACGTTTTTTGGATTAATACCTTCCTTTTTTATTATTGCTAGGTCAAATTTTGCATTGTGGGCTATCAATACTGAATTTTCATCTTCAAAAAGATTTTTTATTTTTTCAAAAGAGTTACTTTCCAAAAATGGTGTTTTATCAGCAACCATTTTATTCGTAATGTGATGCACTGCGGAGGCTTCTGGGGGGATTTTAATTTCTGGCTTATATAATTCACAAAATATCTCGTTGCCTGTTTTATAGGCTAATTGGCATAAAAAATCAGCGGTGCTCACCCCTGTAGTTTCTGTATCAAAAAATATTAGTTTAGACATAGTGCTATTTTATCATACTTTTGATATAATTAATCCGAAATGTTATTTTTAAAAACCGCACATAATTTTCTGCTGAAAATTTGTTACGCTCGGCCCGTCGGCCTGCGCAATGCTTTTTAAAAACAACATTTCTTTCTAATAAAAAAAATATGCTACATGAACAAATAAAAAATGGAATAAAGGAGGCGATGATGGCAAAGGATGCTTTACGCTTGAAAGCATTTCGGGCAATGTCAGCAGCTTTTACAAATGAGCTTGTCGCTAAGAATAAAAAGCCCCAGGAAATGCTCACGGATGAGGAAGTGTTGGTTGTTATCACCAAGCTTGCAAAGCAGAGGAAAGATTCTATCGAGCAATTTAAAAAAGGGGGTAGGGAGGATTTAGTTAAGGAAGAAGGGGATGAGCTTGCGATATTTGAAACCTATTTACCTAAATTGATGGATAAGGCGGAGGTAGAGAAAATTGCGCAGGCGAAGAAGGACGAACTCGGTATCACTGACGCTACAAAAAAGGGAATGCTGATGTCTGCATTAATGAAGGATTTAAAAGGGAAAGCAGATGGCATGGTGGTCAAAGAAGTCGTGGATTCCCTATTTTAATTTACCTGTCCCGTACTAAATTTCACTATAAAAAAAATGATTACTGTTATTAACAATTTAAAATTTTAGTACTGGGATGCATACAGTAAATCTTTTAACCCGCCTCGTGGAGAATCATCAAGTTCTTGCTTATGGGTTGATTTTTCTTGGAGCAATATTTGAAGGGGAGCTCGTTCTCATCTCTACTGGAATTTTAATTCATCTTGGTGCTTTGCATTTTTTGTATGCAATATTTTTTGTTCTTCTTGGTGGAATTACGAAAACATTCCTCGGTTATGCTTTAGGAGAGTTCCTCAATAGAAAATTCCAGCATCATAGAGTTTTTCAATATCTCCAAAAAAGAGTTTATGCTATTTTGCCTAAATTTAAAGAAAAACCATTTTGGTCTATATTTATTTCTAAATTTATAATGTGGGCGAACAATATAGTTATCATTTTCTCTGGTTATGAAAAGGTAAATTATAAGCTATTTCTCAAAGCAGAGATTTATGCTTCTGTTATTTGGGCACCACTTCTCCTTTCCCTTGGATACTTTTTCAGTTATACTGCTCTTCATATCACTCGAGAAATATGGAAATTCTTGATGGTTGTCCTTGTCCTCTTTATTCTCTTTATCCTTTTTGATAAATTAGTCAGTTGGCTTTATGAGTTATTTGAAGAATTTTATGACGAAAAACAGTAAAAAAATAGTTACCCATAATGGTTCATTTCATGCAGATGATATTTTTTCATGTGCGACAATAACTCTAATGTTAGAGAAAAAAGGGGAAACTTTTGAAATCTTCCGCACGAGAGACAAGGACATTATCGAAGCAGGTGATTATGTTTTTGATGTTGGCGGGTATCATGATGCTGATAAAAATAGATTTGACCATCACCAGAAAGGGGGTGCGGGGAAGAGAGAAAATAATAGCATAGAATACGCAGCTTTTGGCCTCGTTTGGAAAAAATTCGGCATTGAAATCTGTGAGACACAAGACATTGTAGACTTTTTGGATCAGAGATTGGTTTCTCCAGTGGACGCTGGGGATAATGGTTTTGATTTAGTAGAAAATAAATATGAAGTGTCCCCTTACTATATTCAGCACTTTTTCAATGCGATGCGTCCTACTTGGTTAGAAAAAGCCGAAAACAAAGATATTACGGATGATGAAATGTTTTTAAAATGCGTCGAAATAGCGAAAGTTATTTTAGGCAGAGAGATTATTCAGGCCAAGGACGCACTCCTCGCTGAAAAAAAAGTAATCGCACTTTATAATAGTGCTCCAGATAAGAGAATAATTGTTTTAGATAAGGATTATTCTTACGAAAATATTCTAAACAGTTTTCCAGAGCCACTTTATGTTATTTACGAAAGAGTCAGTGACAAACTCTGGGGGGCAAGGGCTGTACGCAAAGATACAAAGACATTTAAAAATAGGAAAGATTTTCCAGCATCCTGGGCTGGTCTTAAAGATGAAGAATTAGAGAAGGTAACTGGCGTAGAGGGTGCGACATTCTGCCATAAGGGACTTTTCCTTGTAGTGGCGAAAACTAAAGAAGCAGCTATCAAATTGGCTCAAATTGCTGTAGAATAGGAAATATGGCATTTATTGATGAAATGAAAATTGAAGCATCCGCTGGAAGAGGCGGAAATGGCGTCGTGCGTTGGCGTCAAGAGAAATTCGTACCAAAAGGCGGACCTGCAGGCGGGGACGCTGGGCGCGGAGGGAATTTCTATATTATTGCTGTACGAGATGTGCACATTCTTTCGAAATATAAAGCGAAAAAGAGTTTTACTGCTGGACGAGGTGAAGACGGCGGAAATAAAAGTCTCCATGGGGCAAACGGTGAGGACTTTTATCTTGAATTGCCCATTGGCTCTATCGTTACAAATATAAATACCGATGAAACTTGGCAGCTGTCCGAAGAAGGAGAGAAGTTTATGATTTTAAAGGGCGGTTACGGTGGCTTCGGTAATGAACACTTTAAAAGTTCTACTAATACAACACCTCAAGAATCTCGTCTCGGTGCAGAAGGTGAGAGTGGAATTTTTAAAATTGAATTAGAACTTTTTGCTGACCTTGGTTTGATTGGTCTTCCTAGCGCTGGCAAATCTTCACTTTTAAATGCTTTAACGAATGCTCAGGCGAAAGTAGGAGATTATGCTTTCACTACGCTTGATCCAAACCTCGGTGACTTTTATGGTTATGTTTTAGCAGACCTTCCTGGGATTATCGAAGGAGCATCGGAAGGCAAAGGTCTCGGAGTTAAATTTTTAAAACATATTAAACGTACAAAAATGCTTGCACACCTCGTGTCATTCGAAAATTTGTCTCTCGGTAGCGCTGGGATGATGAAGGTCTACAAAGAAATTCGTAAAGAACTAGAAAAATATGATAAGAAATTAAATTTGAACGATGAAGAAGGACTTGCTTCAAAAGATGAAATAATTATTCTGACGAAGACTGATGTAGTGGAAGATCCTAAAATTATTGCAAAAACAGTAAAAGTATTTGAGAAGTTAGACAAAAAAGTTTTCGTTCTTTCTCTATTTGATGATAAAATGGTAAAGAAATTTAGTGATGACTTGGTAAAAATTCTCAAAAAAGCAAAATAAAAGCATGCCCCGTACTGAGCTGAGCTCTAGTTCGGGGTTATCCCCATTTTAGGTAAAAAAAGTTTTCAATAAGAGTATAATTAAGAGGTTAATTATCAATTTAATCTTTTTATCTTTATGAATAAAAAAATATTAAGTATTCTAGTTTTTTCTTTATTTGTTTTCGGTACAACAAAAGCTTTTGCATCTCTAACATTTAGTTCTTCAGCTATTACAGGCACAACGGCTTCTACTATAGACGTAGGAACAGGAAATGCTTTGTCTTTGCAGACTACAAACAATGGAGCAATAACTACAGGTACAGGAATGGTTACATTGGGTGGCGGTCTTACTCTTCCTATGACTGCAAATTCGACCTCCGGAGTTATTTTTAAAGGAGCTACACCATTTATACATAATTTTGCTTTGGCGGGAACAGATGGAAATAATACTTTTGTCGGGTTAAATGCCGGAAATTTTACAATGACAGGAAGCACTGGAGTACAAGGAAGTAGTAATACTGCAATAGGAGTTAATTCTCTTGGTGTAAATACTATTGGTTTAGAAAACGTGGCAATTGGACTGAATGCTCTTGGGGCTAATACTACGGGTTCTGATAATGTTGCTAGTGGCAATTGGTCTCTTCATGACAATACTGACGGTCTGCAAAATACAGCAATTGGAGCTGTTTCTTTGCGTTACAATACTACTGGATCATATAATGTTGCAAGCGGTGATGGGGCTCTATATTTTAATCTTATCGGTTCTTATAATACTGCAAATGGTTATGCTTCACTTCTTTTTAACACAAGTTCTTATAACACTGCACTTGGTTATCAGGCTGGCTATGGTGTAAGTACAGGTTCTCGCAATACTATAATCGGTAATTCCACTATCACTGCATCAAAAAACCAAGTCACCACAGGTTCAAATAATATTTCAATTGGTAATGATGTAGCGATAGCGACAGCAACAGCTTCAAATCAATTAGATATCGGTAATCTTATTTATGGCACAGCGCTTGATGGCACAGGTGCAACATTGTCTAGTGGAAACATTGGAATTGGAGTAAAAGCCCCTGCTCAAAAGCTAGAAGTGAACGGTGGCGTACGTTTGAACACAGTTACTGCTAAGCCAACTTGCGATGCGACGGTACGTGGTACATTCTGGAGTTTCCAAGGAGGCACAGGAGTTAAAGATACCGTAGAAGTTTGTGCAAAAGATGTCGGAGATGCCTACGCTTGGAGGACTATCTACTAAATTTTTTTAAAACTAAGAATATGCTATTATATTTAAATAATGGCAAATAAGTATTACCCCCTGCCTGCGCAGGCAGGCGACAATAAAATAACCATGAATAAATATTTTCCTACAATAGGATTAGAGATTCATGCAGAATTAAAAACACAAACGAAAATGTTTTGTGGCTGTAAAAATGACCCTGATGAGGAAAAGCCTAATGTAAACATTTGCCCAGTTTGTATGGCGCATCCAGGAAGTCTGCCCGTAGCAAATAAGAAAGCCATTGAAAGTGTGATAAAAGTTGGCCTTGCTCTCGGTAGTAACATTGCAGACTTTACAGAATTTGATCGTAAAAATTATTTCTATCCAGATATACCAAAGGGTTATCAAATTTCACAATACAAGTACCCAATAGTTTTTGGTGGGCACTTGGCGGACTATGATATCACTCGCGTACACTTAGAAGAAGATACAGCGAACAATAAACATGACCGTGGTGACTTCTCTTTGATTGATTTTAATCGTGCAGGAGTTCCGCTCATGGAGCTTGTTACCGAGACACATAGTTTTGAGAATGCAGATGAGGCAGCGAAAATTACAACCAAGTTTGCAAAAGAGCTTCAGCTGATACTCTGGTATCTAGGTGTGTCTGAAGCAAATATGGAAAAAGGTGAAATGCGGGTAGAGGCAAATATTTCTATCTCTACAGATCCGAAAGTTCTCGGTACAAAAGTTGAGGTGAAAAATTTAAATTCATTTAGAAGTGTAGAGCGCGCAATTAAATTTGAAGTTGAAAGGATGACAAAGTTGCAAGAAGAGGGCAAAGGAGATGAAATAGTTCAGGAGACTCGTGGCTGGGATGATGCCAATCAGAAAACATTTTCTCAGAGGAAAAAAGAGTCTAGTCAAGATTATAGATATTTCCCAGACCCTGATTTACCTAAAATGAAACTTCATGAAGCTTTCGACCTAGAAAAAATGAAAGCTAGCTTGCCAGAATTGCCTGCGGAAAAAAGACTACGTTATAAAAATGATTTTGGAATTAAAGATGAAGACATCGAAGTTTTCATAAATGACCCTGTGCTCGGTGCTTGGTTTGAGAATGTTGCAAAGATTTTAATAGATAAAGACAAAGTAAAAACAGCATCGAATTATATAACTTCTGATTATATTGGTATAAAGAAATCTAATGCAGAGGCTAAGCTTCCAAGCACAAATAATTTCGCTGAATTAATAAATTTAGTGGTTGAAAATAAGATTTCATCTCGAGCCGCAAAAGATATTCTAGCAATGATTGTAATAAATGATGCATCTCCACTTGAATTAGCGACCGAGAAAAACTTATTACAAAAAAATGACGAAGGTGCTGTAAAAGTATTGGTAGAAAAGGCTATAGTGGAGAATCCAGAAGTTGTCGCTATTTATAAGTCGGGGAAAGAGAATGCAATCATGTCCCTAGTAGGGAAAATTATAAAAGAAAGTAATGGTAGTGCAAACCCACAAATAGTTATTAAGCTCTTAAAAGAATTGTTAAAATAGTTTATGGTAAATAAAGAAAAATTAATTGAAACAGCTGCTCGCCTCGTCACTCCTCCTCGGGGAATTCTTGCAATTGATGAGAGTAATAATAGTTGTAATAAGCGTTTCGAAAATCTTGGAGTGCTTGCGACGGAGGAAAAACGCCGTGAATATCGTGAGCTTTTAATAACGACACCTGATATTGAGAAATATATTTCTGGATTTATTCTTTTTGATGAAACAATCAGACAGTCCACAAGGGACGGTAAAAATTTTACTTCTGTATTACAAGAAAAGGGTATAGATATAGGAATTAAGGTTGATCAAGGTTTAGTTGATTTCCCTAATCATGTTGGTGAGAAAATTACGCAAGGTTTAGATGGATTAAAAGAAAGACTTCAAGAATATAAGAACATGGGTGCGACTTTTGCTAAATGGCGTGTGATATATCAAATAGGAGAAAATACACCCTCAGAAGAGCTCCTGAAAGAAAATGCTAATTCTCTCGCTAAGTATGCATCAATTTGTCAGGAGCTTGATATTGTTCCACTCATTGAACCAGAAGTACTATTTGATGGGACACATACAATCGAAAAATGTTATGAAGTTATGGCACACAATTTTGATATAATTTTTGCTGAATTATTGAAGCATGAGGTTTTTATCCCTGGAATTATTTTGAAAACAAGTATGGTCCTAGCGGGAAAGGATGCAAAAGAGAAGTCTTCTCATGAAGTTGTTGCTCGGATGACCATAAAATGTCTCGAGGAACATGTTCCTAGTTTCATAGGTGGGATAGTTTTTCTCTCTGGTGGACAGACAGGCGTTGATGCAATGCTAAATTTAAACACAATGCACTGCTGTGGTCCGCTTACTTGGCCGTTAACTTTTTCATATAGTCGCGCTATTCAAAACTTAGTCCTAGAAAGCTGGGCGAAGAATCCAGAAGACGTTACCGTAGCACAGAATCTTTTATTAGAGGCGGCGAGAAATAATAGTTTAGCCTCAATCGGGCAATATCCCAGTAGTAGAACAAGTTCACTACGGGACAAGTAATAAATAATATGTTTTGGATTATTCCAATAATTTTTCTAATAGTTTTTGAAATAGTAGCGGATATTTTTTCTAAGGAATATGCCTTAAGGGGGAATTGGTATTTTTGGATGTTTGCAATAATGGGCTACATTGTAGCAAATGTTTTTTGGTTATGGAGTATTCGCACAGGTGCTGGCTTGGCTCGAGGAGCTATTATTTTCTCTGTGGGTTCTGCTATTTTTGCTGTACTAGTCGGACTTTATTTTTATGGTGAATCGACAAATAAAATGCAAATTGCTGGTATGGTTTTGGGTGTACTCTCACTCGTTTTAGTTTTTTGGGACTAGGAAATGGTATTATATAAATATATATGAAAGAAGACATCCTAAAATTTTTCAAAGGTGATGTAGATAATAGCGAAGAAACACTTGTGAAATATTCGCATGATGCGAGTTTACTTGAAGTTAGGCCAAAAATTGTACTTTTCCCGAAAGATTCTGAAGATGTAAAAAATTTAATAAAGTGGGTTGGAGAAAATAAACAAAAATATCCTGATCTATCTATTACTGCTAGATGTGCAGGAACAGATATGTCTGGTGGAGCTATCGGGGAGTCTATAATTTTAAATTTCTCTCGCTACATGAATAAATTAGTAGGAGGGCCTTTACCATTAGATGATTTAAAAATTAAAAAAAAGAAAGACTATAAAGAAAACTATCCTTTAGTTCCATCATATATTACCGTTGAGCCAGGAATGTATTATAGAGATTTTGAGAAAATAACCTTGGATAAAGGTCTTATTTTACCTTGTTATACAGCATCAAAAAGCTTAAATGCAATGGGTGGAATGTTTGGTAATAATTCAGCAGGGGAAAGGACACTTAAATATGGAAAGATGGAGGACTATATTTTATCCGCAAAGGTAATTTTTACTGATGGAAATGAATATGAAGTAAAAGCTCTTAATAAAGAAGAGCTAAATAAGAAAATTGCTCAAGGTGACTTTGAGGGAAATATTTATAAAAATATTTCTGAATTAATAAATAAAAATGAAGAAGAAATAAAATTAGCAAAACCAAATGTCAGTAAAAATTCTGCTGGGTATTATATTTGGAATGTATTAAAAAATCAGAATTTAAAAAATTCCTCCAGCTTGACCCTTCCCGGATTACCGGGTGGGACTTACGCTGTTCAGAATTCTTTAAATTCTGGTTTTTTTGATTTGAATAAATTACTTGTCGGCTCACAGGGAACCTTAGGCATTGTCACCGAGATGACCTTGAAATTAATTCCAGAGAATAAACATTCGAAACTTGTGGCTATCTTTATGAAAGACCTTGAGCCACTAGGTCGTCTAGTGGATGAAATCCTTACACTCAACCCTGAAACACTTGAGACTTATGATGACAAGACGATGAAATTAGCAGTTAAATTCTTCCCAGATTTCCTAAAGAATAAAGGATTTGTCGGAATGATAAAATTTATGTTTTCCTTTTTGCCTGAATTTTTCATGATGGTTACTGGAGGCTTTCCTAAATTAATTATTCTAGCTGAATTTGCTGGCGAGAATGATGAGATAGTGCAGAAAAAATGTGAACAGTTAATGGACAAAATTAAGGACTTTAAATTAAAAGTTCACATTACAAAGTCTGAAACGGAAGCAAATAAATATTGGGACATTAGAAGAGAGAGTTTTGCTTTGTTACGTAAACATGTGAAAGGTATGCGAACAGCTCCATTTATCGATGACATTATTGTTCGTCCAGAATTTCTGCCGAAATTTCTACCAGAATTAAATGACATACTTAGTAAATATGATTTGATGTTTACTTTGGCTGGACATGCAGGAGATGGAAACTTTCATATCATTCCCTTGATGGATTTCAAGCGTCTTGATGCGGCAAAAATAATAATTGAACTTGGAGAGAAGGTTTATGATCTTGTTGTTAAATACCATGGTTCAATTACTGCTGAACATAATGACGGACTTATTCGCACGCCATATTTGCGTGTTATGTTCGGTGATAAAATAGTCGAAATCTTTAAAGAAATAAAGAAAATTTTTGACATCCAGAACATTTTTAATATTGGGAAGAAAGTTCCGGTGGAAAATTTAGGTGGCCTGCCTGCGCAGGCAGGAACAAAAGAATACATAGCAACGCATATAGCGCAAGAGCATGAAGCTCATCATGCGGTGTAATTGGTGAGCCTGAGTACTAAATAGCATCTAAAATTCAATCCAGAGTTGCTTTTTTATCATTTTTATATATACTGTCTTTATGTTTATAATCAAAGCAAACAAGAGAGATAAAACTATTAAATTAGATGCAATAAGAAAAGAGGGAGAAATCCCAGCTGTTTTTTACGGAGCAGGAAAGGAAACTACTTCAATTTCAGTTCCTTTAGTTGAATTTAAAAAGGTTTGGAGAGACGCAGGAGAGTCTTCTGCTGTTAAAATTGAAATGCTAGGTGGTAATATTGATGTCCTTATTCATGAAGTTCAGGTTGACCCTGTAACAAGTGAGCCTACACACGTAGACTTCCTAGCTATTGATATGAAGAAGAAAATTCGCGTTCATGTTCCCCTTGAATTCGAAGGTATATCAGATGCTGTTAAGACTGGAGCAGGAAACCTCGTTAAGGTTATGCATGAATTCGAGATCGAAGCTTTACCAAATGACTTGCCTCATAACCTCGTTGTTGATATTTCTAAATTAAAGACCCTTAATGACCAAGTTTTCGTCTCTGATGTCAAAGTTCCAGCTGGAGTTTTGGTCATCAATGAACCTACAGAAGTCGTTGTTTCTGTTATTGAGCAAGTTGAAGAAAAAGAAGAAGTTGCAGCACCTGTCGATCTAACTGCTATTGAAGTAGAAAAGAAAGGCAAGAAAGAAGTAGAAGGTGAAGAAGCAGCAGAAGCCCCTGCAAAAGAGTAAAAAATACAAAAATTAGCTAAATTTGTGATATAATTAAAGTTATGACAAGGAAAATAGTCATAACTTTTTTTATTTTTAATTTGGTCTTTTCATCATTTTTTGCCTTGAAAGCAAATGCTGCTTTTGACTGTTTGACCCTTATTGCATCATCGAGCCAATCTGATAAAGACTATTGCCGAAGTGAATTAGTACAAATAGAGGCACAGCTTGCAGACTTAATAGCAAAACAAAAGGAACAACAACAGGCAACAGGTACACTTAAGGGAGACGTTGCTTACTTAACTACGCAAATTAATGCCTTGAAGACTAAGGTGAAGGCTCGAGCCCTAGCTATTGCCCAATTGAAAATAAATATCGGGGAAAAAGTGAGTACGATTAATTCTCTTACAAGTAAAATAGACCGCGAGCATGGGTCACTAGCTCAGCTACTACGAAATACAAATGAGTTTGATAATAATAATTTAGTAAACTTTGTCCTTTCTAATAACAGCATTTCAGACTTCTATAGTGACCTAGAATCTTATAGTTCTATTAAACAAGCAGTGAAAAATTCTGTTGATATTATTAATGGAGTAAAAGTACAGACTGAAGGGGAAAAGCAAAATTTGGAGAAAAAACAAGATGCGGAGACAGATGCAAAAGCGGAACTAGAGAGTGCTCAGAAGAAAGCGGCAAAAGCGGAGGCAGACAAAAAAGAATTACTTGCAATATCAAAACAAAAAGAAGTTGTCTATAACAATCTGGCGGCTGAAAAAAAAGCTCAAGCTAACAAAATTCGTAGTGCATTATTTAGCCTCGCAGGAATTTCCCAGAAAATTGAATTCGGTACTGCACTTGCTTATGCCAACGAAGTGAAAAATAAATTGGGAATTGATCCAGCATTTTTACTTGCAATCCTTACGCAAGAAAGTAACTTGGGTTCAAACGTTGGTCAGTGTTATCTCACAAATCCTGACACTGGTGCTGGTGTCGGGAAAAATACTGGTACACTGTTTGCAAATGTTATGAAGCCTACACGCGACGTTGCACCATTCCTCGAAATAACTACTGCTCTTGCTTTCAATGCATATCAGACAGCAGTATCTTGTCCTATTGCTGGTGTTGCTGGTTATGGAGGAGCAATGGGCCCTGCGCAATTTATTCCTTCAACTTGGAAAATGTTTGAGACCCGTCTCGAAGCTATTTTAGGACATTTTGCTAATCCTTGGGCACCTAAAGATGCATTTATGGCTTCCGGCATGTATCTGACAGATTTGGGCGCGGTAGGTGATAGTGCTAGTGCTCAGAAGAGGGCAGCTTGTAAGTATTATGGCTCTGGAGGGTCATCTTGTTCATATGGCAACAGTGTTATGAAATTAAAAGCAAAAATCCAAGATAATATAGATTTGCTTTAAGGTTAAAGTTATGATATTCTATTTTAGTTATGAAAAAAGATATACATCCAAAATATGATTTAAAAACGAAAGCTACCTGCGCCTGCGGAGCTGTCTTTGAAGTTGGCTCAACAATGGGAGATATTAAAATGGAAATCTGTAGTCACTGTCATCCATTTTATACTGGAAATGAAAAGATAATGGACACTGCTGGACGCGTAGAACGCTTCAACAAGCGCCGAGCTGCAATCACTAAAGCTAAGAAATAACATAAATTCTTTTTTGGTACACTTTTTGATAAAGCACACATATTTTTCTGTTGAAAAATTGCTCAGCTCGGCCCGGTCGGCCTGCGCAAGGCTTTCTAAAAAGTGCACCTGCAACGAATTTATGTTATTTTTAATTGTATGAGCTTTGACCTAGAAGAACTTAAGAAAAACCATAATACTAGCTACTTAGCTACTACTTTGGAAAAACTATTTCGTGAGGAAGCAGAAGTTCGCGAAATGCTCGCGAGCGATGATTCCTTGCATGAGATGGCAGCGAAGGAACTTAAATTTATTCAAGAAGAAAGAGAAAGAATAGAGAAACAAGTACAAGAAATTTTAGATAAAGATAAAGAGGCTGAAGAATTTCCAAATGAAATAGTATTAGAAGTGAGAGCAGGGGCCGGCGGAGACGAGGCTTCACTTTTTGCTTGGGAGCTCGCTCATATGTATGAAAAATATGCCGAGATGCAGCGTTGGCAATGGAAAGTAAATTATGAAAATAAAAGTGATTTAAATGGTTACAAAGAAGCAAGCTTTGAAATAAAGGGGAAAGATGTTTATAAAAAGATGCGTTATGAGACCGGCGTACATAGAGTGCAGAGAATTCCCGCAACGGAAAAAAATGGCCGTGTGCATACTTCTACTGCATCAGTAGCAGTGCTTCCAATTAAAAAGAAAATAACTTTTGTAATTAATCCAGCAGAGTTCGAAATGGAATATTCTCGTTCTGGCGGTAAAGGAGGGCAAAATGTCAACAAGGTTGAGACCGCAGTACGTATCATCCATATTCCGACAGGGCTAGATGTGCGCTCTACGAATGAGAGAAGCCAGCTCGCTAATCGTGAACAGGCAATGATGATTTTGACGGCGAAACTTCAACAGCTCGAAGAAGAAAAAGAAGCAAAAAAATATCAAGGTGTCAGAAAGAATCAAATTGGGACAGGGGACCGATCAGAAAAAATAAGAACTTATAACTTCTCTCAAGACAGAGTTACAGACCATCGTATAAAAAAATCATGGCATAATCTGCCAAAAATTCTCGAAGGAGACATTGGAGAGATCATAGAAGCGATAGAATCTGGTGCCGTGGGAGATGAAGACGACGAATAATTTGTCTTTTCTTGCCCGTATGTTATACTTTTATTTGTAGTTCTCAATTTAGCGAAATAGAGTTTCTACGCCTGCCCGAACTGGGAGGGTTTATAAATAGTTTTTTGTCCTTTTTATTAAAAAAGGAAGAAGAATAAGTTATGGCTACAAAGCTATATGTAGGGGGATTACCTTACAGTACACAAGAAGATGCTCTTAAGGATCTCTTCGCACAAGCAGGAAGTGTTACTTCCGCTGTGATTATTATGGACAAAATGTCTGGTCGTTCAAAAGGTTTTGGATTCGTAGAAATGTCATCACAAGATGAAGCTACAAAAGCTATTTCTATGTTTAATGATCAAGACTT
>JBAZYS010000002.1:0-163105 GCA_041659205.1 Minisyncoccota bacterium
CACCCCACCCATCGTTTTCAATCCTAAATTAAAAGAGATACTTGATTTATCCCAAAAAAGACCGACGTACCCCTCTGGAATCTCAACAGCGACACCAGTATGCACTGTCTCCTGTTTTCCTGGGGGGAATATCACGTCCTCCACACAATAGAAATCCATCCCTGCATCTCCAGGGTGCCCGTGGGTTGGTAGCTTCGCATCTTTATTTAATTTTTTAATTTTTAGTTGCATTTTTTATTTTAAAACTTTTTTAAGTTGTTTATAAATTTCTTCGTGGATTATTTCACGAGATAAAATCTCACCATTAGGAGCGCAATCTATTTTAATAAAATTTTTCATAACTTTACTCAACCACAAAGCGCTTTTACGAGAATTCACTAAATGCTCGACATCATCTTCGTGAACATCTTTTTTCTTCTTTAAATATTCTCTCTTCATTTTACTACTATTGCGCTCTTTCAGTAACTGAAGAACTATACTTATTGGCAAGCTCAAATACAGGGTAACGTCTGGACGAGGAATACCGAAAACCTTATATTCCATCTCATCTAACCACTTTATAAAATCATTTCTCTTCTTCGCGCTCTTTATTTTTCCCCCTTGGTGAATCTGATTCGCAGAAACATATCTATTGGCAATCACGATGTAGCCCTTCTGGAGCCAGCCTCTTAGTTCCTTGCTTGATTCGAAACGATCTGCTGCATAAAGTACCGAAGCTATCTTGGGGTGAACATGCAAAAAATTATAATATTGCTCAGAAAGACAGTGTCCAATGAAAGCTCCAAAGAAATTCTTATAGTATTCTGGGAAATCAACAATTTTCACAGTCTTGCCTTCCTTTTTTAACCTCTTTACCAATAGAGCAACTTGCGTCGCTTTTCCGCTTCCATCTGTACCGTCTATTACTATGAGTTTGCCCTTTTTAGCCATGACTAAAATATAACAGAAAAAGGCTTAAATTGAAAATTAGCTCAAATCAAACTTCGCAAGGACTTCTTTAAAATACTTGTCCATTGGCTCTAAGTTTTTAACTTCTTCGAGAGATGCCCATTTATAATCAGAATGTTCTTCACTTAATTTTACTTCTCCATCTGCAAAACCAGCATAGGTTAAACGAACAACGTGTTTATCTGGCTTGAAAATATCTTGAGCAGTAATTAATTTTGGTTCACCAATAATTTCAAGGCCGGCTTCCTCTATTACTTCTCTTTTTAGATTTTCGATAAGAGATGAACCAGCATTGATTCTGCCTCCTGCGATATCCCAGTGTTGTCCAGATTTTGGAGCACTACCTAAAGAGCGGAAAAGTACTAAATATTTTCCATCTTTATTCTTTAATAAAATTTTTACCCCGACTTGTAGTTCCATAAATTTTTATACAAACTTTTTTGGTATTGGAAACTTTTTGGCGAGTTTTTTAATTTCTTTGTGGATAGATTCTTTAACTTTTTTATTATCTTTATTTTTGAGAGTTTTAATTATTAGCTCTGCGACATATGCGCATTCTTTCTCTTTAAACCCACGTGTAGTGATAGCTGGAGTGCCGAACCTAATGCCTGAAGGGTCTAAAGGCTTTCTGGTATCCCCCGCAATTGAATTCATATTTAGAGTAATACCTACTTCGTCTAATACCGTCTGCGCTTCTTTTCCTGTGACACCAAGAGAACCAAAAACATCGGCTAGAATAAGGTGATTGTCAGTGCCTCCACCAATCATGCGAACTTTATTTTTGTGGAAAACTTTTTCCATTGCTTTCGCATTTTTTAATATCTGTTTTGCATACTTTTTATATTTTGGTGTCATTGCTTCTCCGAAAGCTACAGCCTTCGCAGCAATGGTATGCATATGAGGGCCACCCTGGATACCTGGGAAAATAGATTTATCAATTTTCTTTGCTATCTCTTCGTTCTCTCTTGTAAGAATTATTCCTCCGCGTGGGCCACGCAAGGTCTTGTGGGTAGTAGAAGTGATAATATCGAAACCATCATCAAAAGGATTACGTAATGCACCAGCTCCTATGAGCCCTGCTATGTGTGCCATGTCTGCCATAGTTATTGCCCCAACCTCATGTGCTATCTCTACAAATTTCTTATAGTTCAAAGATCGTGAATAAGCAGAAAAGCCAGCAATAATTAATTTTGGTTTATTTTCCAACGCGACTTTTCGCATATCCTCATAATCAATCTCCCCTGTATCAGGGTCTTTCATTTTATAAGTTACGAATTTATAAATCTTTGCAGGAAGAGTCATCGGATGCCCATGAGTAAGGTGCCCTCCATGAGACAAGTCCATACCGAGCACTGTATCTCCTGGTTGCAACAATGCTGCATAAACAGCAAGGTTCGCAGGAGCACCAGAGTGAGGCTGAACATTCGCAAACTTACATTTAAATAATTTACAAACGCGTTCGATAGCGAGCCTCTCAACAGCGTCCGTAAAATCCTGCCCGCCATAGTAGCGACGGCCTGGGTAGCCTTCGGAATATTTATTTGTGAAAACAGAACCATTAGCCTTCAAAACATCTTCGGAAACATAGTTCTCGGAAGGTATCAATTCCAACCCTTCTTTCTGCCTCTTTTCCTCACTTTTAATTAGTTTTTCTATTAGTTTATCTCGCATGGCAATATTGTATCACATTTAATAACTATCGTACCTAATAGGTCAGTTCTCAAAACTTTTAGGCCAAATTGAGACAGTGTATCTAGAGTTTCTTTGTGCGGGTGGCCGTATTTATTATCTTTACCATCAGAAATAAGTGCATAACTAGGAGAAACAGCTTTTACAAATTCTCTAGATGTAGCAGTGCGTGAGCCATGATGCCCAACTTTTAAAATATTACTCTGGAGTTGCGTTGGTGAATTTTCAGAAAGAATTATTTGTTCAGTTTTTATTGGCGCATCACCTGTCAGCATTATCGATGTTTTACCATAACTCAGACGCGCTACCACAGACCCATCATTCGTCGCCCAAGAAGATACGTCTCGATCAGGAAATAGAATATCAATTATCACCCCACCACCCATATCTAACTTCATTCCCCTTTTTACTAAAATATCAGGAATATTTTGCCTCTTCATTTCATCTCTGAGGCTCTGGTATGTTTTTGAGTCAGTTAAAGTGCCAGATTCAAAGACTCGACCTACTTTGTAATTTTTTAAAATGTCCATTATCCCTCCGATGTGATCTGCATCTGGGTTTGTAATAACTACTGCATCAATACTTTTATCAAATGGAGACATAACTCGAGAAAGTGAACCTAAAACTTTGCGGGGTGGCCCAGCGTCAAACATAATTTGTGCGCCCGTTGGGGATTCTATAAAAAGGCCATCGCCTTGACCAATATCAAGCATTGCAAAGGTAAGTAATCTGTGAGAATTTTTAAAATCTATGCAAAAAAGAAAAATATTTGCTACTAAAAGCAAAAAAACAATAAAAAACAGGCTATATTTTCTCTGTTTTTCTAACATGATATACTTATAGTATATCAATTAACTTGCTTTGACATAAGTCGGAGTGAAAATAAAAACATTATGAAAAAATTTGAAGAAAAAAAGTTTAACATAGGAGAATTAAAGGGTATTTCAACCAAGAATATCGAAGAACATTTGAAGCTATATGCTGGGTATGTGAAAAATACAAATGGAGTAATAGAAAAAATAAGCGCTCTAAGCGAAGGGATGTTTAAAAATGGAGAAGACAATGCATATTTAATTGCTGAACTTTTCCGACGTTTTTCTTTTGAGTATAACGGAATGCGAAATCATGAAATTTATTTTTCTTCCCTTTCCGATGGGCCAAAAACGCTCAACCCTGAAAGTAAGCTAGCTAAAAAGATAAATGAGGATTGTATGTCTCTCGAAATATTTTTGATGGGTTTCAAAAACATAGCAATGACTCGCGGAGTAGGCTGGGCTGTACTTTGGTATGACAAAAAAGACAACAGGCTCTTAGCTTCCTGGATAGATGAACAACATCTTGGTCAGCTAAATGGCGCGACACCGATTCTTATGCTTGATATGTGGGAACATGCTTTCGTTTCGGACTATCAACCAAGTGGTAAAAAACAATATGTTGAGGACTTTTTTGAAAATCTCAACTGGGAAGTTGTTGAAGAAAATTTCAAAAACGCAATCTAAAAAATCTAGAATAATATTTCTAAAAACTCTTCCTCGTCATAACTTTTACTCAACACGCATAATTTTCTACTGAAAATTTGCTACGCTCGGCTACCCGCCTGCGCAATGTTTCTTAAAAGTTACGACTTCAACGAGTTTTTGGTTTTGAAATATAACTTTTGGAGGGGGTTTTGAGGCTGGCGAGTCGAAAACTTCAGGGTTTTTTAAGCTTCAAAAAATCCGTACCCGAAAAAAGTTGATATTTCAAATAAAAAAAACTACTCTTAAAAAGAGTTTTTTATGTTTCTCCAAAAAAGTTTGTAAATAAAATAGGCGTAAATAATTAACGTGAGGAAAAGTGGAAAATCTGGGAAAGAAAAAGCTGCAAAGGGCAGACGTGAGAAAAAGCTAATCACACTGAGCTCGTAATGTAAAAATAAATACGAAACATAACCAAAAGGTATAGCAAATACATAATAAATAAGTCCTGCAAAGCCGGTGATAAAACCAAGCATCATCGTAAATGGAATAAACGGAAGAATTAAAACATTTGCAGGTAAAGCTACAAGCGATAAATTCCCCATTTTATAAAGAATAAAAGGAAAGACGAAAACATAAGCAGCAGAGGTGACAGAAACAATATCTCGTAATTGGAAACGCTCAGGTACCCACATAAAATATTTCTCAATTCTTGGGGCGAGGAATATCACAGCAACTGTCGCGATAAAGGAAAGCTGAAAAGATACATCATACACAAGCAAAAAAGGGTTAAGAACAATCATAGATACACCAGCAAGGATAAGAGCCCGCGCAACATCATAATTTCTACCAGTCGCGCGGGCAATAAGCGCAAGCGTTGCCATTGTCCCCGCCCGAATAGCTGTAGAGCTTCCCCCAGTCATTAAAATAAACAATATAATTGCTAAAATACCCATTCCAATACTAAAATTTAATGAAACGAAAGATATTCGAGCAAATAATTTCATAAACCATTCAGCAACAATCGTCACATTATATCCAGACAAAGCAACGATATGTATCGTTCCAGTATTTACAAAACTTTGTCTCAGGGACTGATCGAAGGAAGACTTTTCCCCTAGGATAAGCCCACCCATAAGCAAACTCTCGGGTCCCGTTATAGCCAAATTCATTTTCTCTAAAAACTTTTCTTTAGCAAAAAACAAAGCACCTTGAATTTTATTGCCATTCCCCCGAGAAACAATCTCAACTTTGGGATAACTCATCACGTATAAAATTCCATCTTTGCGAAGGTAATTTATATAATCAAACTCTTTACCAGTATCTGTAATAAAATTCTCTGGCTTTTTTAAAACACCTGTAAAATTTATCTCATCTCCATATTTGTAACTTTCATCCAAACTAGTTGATAACAAAATCTCAGTTTTTACGAAGGGCCGACCTTCGTAAGCTACTTCTACAGTTAATTGCTGATTGTTTTCTTTAATACTTGGCTCATCTACAATCTCTCCTCTTAAAGCAACTTTTTGCCCAACATGGGACTCAAAAACCGCTGGGCTCTCAACATCCACCATATTAAATCGAAAAATTCCTAAACAAAAAGTTAAAATAAAAATAGAAATTAATATTCCCCAATTATTTTTCGAAATGAGAGTAAAAAACAAGAGCAAGGCTAAGCAAATTATGAGAAGTAAAACAACAAAATATAAATTTACAAATAAAAAAGAGCGTATTAACACTCCCAATAAAAACCCAAAACAAATTGTATAAAAAACTTTATCCCGCATTTAAAACCTCATTAATTTTCTTAATTACTTCAGGTGCATTAACGTCTTCTAACTCCATATAAAAACCTTCTTTATTTTCAGCATATTCAACCTTTTTAAAACCAAACGATTCGGCAATGCTAATCGATGTTGCATTAGTAGCTTTTACCCCAAGCATAACTTTTTTCCCTCCTCGCCTTTGTATCTCTTCTAAACGTGTTGCAAGTATTTTTTTTCCGACTCCTCCTCGAGAATCGGGTTTTACATACCCAGAATAAATGTACCAATCCCCCTTTTCCTCTCTTCTCTTTGCAAGACCTATTCCAATAGGCTTAGAATCACTCCAAGCCAATACACCAAATGCACTATCCCCAGATAATTTTTCTTTCCATTCATTCTCACTCTCAGCTTCCTCCTCTTTAATTATTTCTTCCCTTCCTTCTCTTGTAATTCCAAACATTTCTGCATCATCACCTTTACACATTATGACTCTCAACTCTTTACAGACCATCCAATCATCTGACTTAGCTATTTCTACTCTTACCTCCAACTTTTCTTGGTTAGATTGTTTATTTTTAAAAGGATTCTCTGCCATAGATTTATTTTTTATTTTTAAGCTCTACTGGATCATCGTCGGCAAAACTGGTGGCGATAATGTCTGCTCGTTCATTGTATTTGTCTCCGTTGTGACCTTTTACATAAGTCCATTTGGGTTTAAATTCTTCCGTAAGGGTGAAAAGCTCTTCCCAAAGTTCTTTATTCATAACAGGTTTCTTGGCAGCATTGCGCCAATTATTTCTTTGCCAATTAAAAATCCATTCAGTGATTCCCAAAATTACATATTTTGAATCTGAAACAATCTCTATGTGTGCGTTTATTTTGCCTGCCTGCGCAGACAGGTGTTTCTTGAGATATTTTAAGGCTCCTATTGGTGCAGAGAGTTCCATTTGATTATTCGTAGCATGACATTCTCTTCCTCCAATTTCGAAATGTTCTTTACCATAAAGAAATACAGCGCCCCATCCAGCAGGCCCTGGATTACCCTTTGCCGCACCATCGGTATAGATTTGGATTTTGTGCTCCATATTTATAGTATATCAACTATTCTTAATCTTAGCTCTTCCCTGCCTCGAAACCTTGATAAATCAAAAGTGGTTAATAAATTTACATTAATACCTTCAGCTAAAGTCTTTCCAAAAGAATCATGATTAGAAAAAAAAGAAATTGCCGTGGCTTTATGCTTATTTATATCTGAAAATTGAATTTCCAAATGCTCCCCAGATCCATTTTTACCAAACTTTTTTATTTTCTCAATTTTCACATTATCAAAAAGAAAAACGGGTTTCGAATTCCCGAGGCCAAAAGGAGCAAGCTTTTCTATTTCTCGCCAATTTTTCATATTTACGATACTTAAATCAGACTTCACGTCATAAGTTATTTCATCTTTTATAATATCCCTTTTCACTTTATGATAAGAAAGAGACAAGGCTTCTTCTAAGAAATGAATCTTCTCATTGTGCACAGTAAAACCTCCTGCAAGCTCATGTCCACCGAAATCGATAAATGATTCAGAAGTTTCTGTCATTAGTTCTACGACTGACACAGAGCCATTACTACGGCAAGAACCCTTGATACAATCATTTTCGTCCTTTCCCCAAACAAAAACGGGTTTCTTGTATTCATCAGAAATTTCCCCCGCCACTAAGCCTAAAATACCGACTCGCCAGCTTGGGTTACCTATTACTATCACTTCCTTCATTTCCCTCTCTTCAAATTTTTTATTCACTTCACGCATAATACTCTTCACAATGGTTTTTCTGTCGTCATTTATTTTTGATAAATGATCTGCGAGTATTCCAGCCTCTACGTCATCATTCGTAGAAAGGAGTTCATAAGCCCGCATCGGGTCATCCATTCGAGATGCGGCATTCAAGCGCGGAGCAATCATAAAACCAATGTCATCCTCTGCTAAATATTTCTGCTCAATTTTCATTTTCGCAAGAAGTTTCTGCAATCCTGGGCGTGGAGACTTTCGTAAAACTTTCATCCCGAAATAAACCATCGCCCTATTTTCACCCGTGAGTGGAACCATATCAGAAAGCGTGGCAAGTCCTGCCATGTCGAGCATCCATTTTTCCTGCCCATCTTTTATTTTGAAATACTCTCCATACTTTTTTATAAAACCTTGTGCAAGTTTAAAAGCGACACCTGCCCCACAGAGCATCTTTTCACTATATTCATCTACTTTTGGATTCAAAATCGCATAAGCCCGAGGTAAAACTGCATGGGGAATGTGGTGATCAGTAATTATTACATCAATACCATCAACTTCTGCTTGAGCTACTTCTTCCACTGCCGTAATACCCAAATCAATAGTTATTAATAATTTCACCCCGTTTTTTGCAAACTGTTTTATCGCATCTAAATTTAGTCCATACCCTTCAGAGTTTCTCTGAGGAATATAAACCTCATAATTTTTATATTTCAATAACTTAAACAAATCATTTAAAATAACCGCTCCAGGAATACCATCACAATCATAGTCAGCATAGATAACTATCTTCTCCTTTGCTTCCATTGCTTCAAATATTCGCACACAAGCGCGCTCCATATCCTTCATTTGGAAGGGGTCATTGAAATCTCTTGCATAGTCTGGGTTCAAAAAAATCTCAGCATCTGCCGAGTTAGTAATGCCTCTTTTTTCTAACAATATCCGTAATAATTCCCCATACTTTTGCATGAATTGAATTTTAACATAAATAGAGTACAATATAGAAAGTTTTTTGAAATATGAATTTTGAAGGGGTTTCGAGCCCGACAAGGCGAGAACTTCAGGACCTTTTACGCTTCAAAAGGTCCGTACCGAAAAAATTTATATTTAAAAAACTTTATATGAACGATTGTATTTTTTGTAAAATTTCAAACGGAGAAATTCCAAAAGAGTTTGTTTATCAAGATGAAAAATTTTTGGTTTTTCTTGATATCAAACCAGTCACGAACGGGCATCTAATAATAATTCCCCGAAAACATATTGTCTGGATGCAAGAAGCAGAGGATGAAACAATTTCTGAAATATTTAAACTAACAAAAAAACTAATGCTTGTGTTAAAAAAGGCATTTACTTGTGACTATGTGCAAGAAACTGTAGTGGGCAATGAGGTCCCACATTTTCATATCCATTTAATACCAAGATACAAGGATGACAATTTACCCAATCTCCCAACAAAAACTTACAAAGAAAAAGAAGAAAAAGAGGTTCTAGAAAAAATTACCCAAGTGCTTTAATCCCCGGCAGTGTTCCACTTGCCAGAAAATCAAGCGTCGCTCCTCCCCCAGTAGAAACAAAAGAAAATTTGTTTTCGATTTTAAGCTTAGTTATCAAAACAACAGTATCTCCACCTCCGACAATACTTTCAGCCCTTGAAGCTGCAACGAGTTTTAATATTTTTTTAGTACCCTCGGCTCCACCATCTTCATATCTACCAAGCGGTCCATTCCAAAGAATAAATTTTGCATTTTTTATTAATGTCTCTATCCTTTTTACTGTTTTCTCACCAATATCTAAAATGGTCTCATCTTTTTTAACCTCTTCGGCCTTTACGGTAATCAATTTATTCCCTGACTTCACCGTTAAATCAATCGGTAAAATTAATTTTTTATTTTTTAATAATTTTGAAATACCATAATTTGTATCACCTACAAGAGATTGTCCAACTTCATACCCTTTCGCTTTTAAAAAATCATCCGCTAATGCTCCACCAACGAAAACATGATCTGCCAGCTTTAGATACTTATTAATTAAAGGCATTTTGGTGGAAAACTTCGCGCCACCTAAAATAAATAAAAATGGGTGTTTTGTATTTTTAAATGCATGAGACAAATTTTCAACTTCTTTTTCTAACTGAAAACCAGCAAACCCTGGCAAAAGCTTCGGCAAAAGGACTATAGAAGCATCTTCTCTATGAGAAACAGGGAAAGCATCGTTAATATATATATCTGCCAATTTTGCTAACTCCCCGGCAAAAATTTTACTGCAAGCTTGTTCCCCTTTATTATTTCTCAAATTTTCCAGCAAAACAACTTCTCCATTTTTCATCTCTCCAACAATTTTTTGAACCTTTAAACCAATTATTTCAGGCACAAATTTATTTTTTATATATTTATTTAATACTTTTGAAACTGGAAGCAGAGTTTCACCGCCTTTACCAAGGTGAGCAATTAGAACTACCCTTGCACCACTTTTTTGGAGAAATTTAATAGTGGGTAGTGTTTTAATGATTCTAAAATCATCTACAACTTTCCCATTCTTTATTGGAAGATTAAAATCTACTCGTAAAAGTACAGTTTTTCCTTTTAAATTTTTTATTTGCCTAATGTTTCGCATATTCTTACAATTTCTAAAAACTTTTTTGGGTCAAGTGATGCCCTTCCTGCAAGGAGCCCCTCAATACTTCCATTTTTTAAAAAACTCTCTGCATCTTTTTCATTCACTGAACCCCCATAAACAATTCTCATTTGAGTTACTTCTGGCCCAAACTTATCAGACAAAACTTTTCGGATAAAAATAACCATCTCTCTACAGTCGTCTGGAGTAGCATCTTTGCGGTCTATTGTTGTAGAAATCGCCCAAATTGGCTCATAAGCAATAATTATTTTTGATATACTTATCTTAGAAATACCAGACAAACATTCTTCGAGTTGAACTTTAACTAAATTAAAATAACCATGATTTTCATCACGAACACTTTCACCCACACACAATATTGGAATAAGGCCTGAAGCAAGCGCACCTTTAATTTTCTTATTTATTTCAATATTACTCTCCCCCATCGCTCGTCTTTCGGAATGTCCTAAGATGACATACTTAGCTCCCATATCATAAAGCATCCCCGTTGAAACTTCTCCCGTAAAAGCACCAACGTCTCCAGGATAAGCATCTTGAGCTCCTAATGATATTTTTTTAGATATTTTTTTTAATTTTTCTATATATATAAACGGTGTACAAGCAACTACTTCTGTTTTTTTAAGACTAGAGATACCTTTTGCAATACTAGAAAATAACTTTTCTGCTTCTTTTAACGACCTCGGATTCATCTTCCAATTACCTATAATTATATTTTTTCTCATGTTCGTATAGTATAACACAAGTTATTTTACCTCTTTCCAGGATTTTATATTCCATCCTCCCGAGGGTCCATTCACAAAATTAGCATTTGCTAGCCCCGCGTCATAAATAACTGTGGAATTATTTTCCAACTCAATATATTTACCATTCAAAGACTTCGCACTAGCATTATTTTCTAATTCTACTGTGCCGTTCGCCGCATAAAGTACCACCGCTCCACCATTATTTGATAACCTAATCGCTAAAGTAGAAGTAGAAGTAGAAAGTATCATTAAATAACTACCAGCAGAACCTGAACCTGAAAATACAGCATTATTGCCTATGTTCACAAGGCCATCAGCTACTATTACGCCCTCAGAAGTCCCATAACTAGAAGAAAGATTTACTGTAGCATTATTACTAACATCTATGTTTCCATGTACCCAGAGGGTCCCTGTCACTGTAAGATGGGCACCATTAGTTACCGAGAGATTCCCAGTAATTTCTTTAGGTCCTAGGGTTGATGACCCGCCGGCGGTAAAAGTTCCTGAATACACTCCTCCAGCCGTTGCTTCATCTTTCCAATCTAAAATATTTTGATCGGAAATAGGCATTGCTACCTGAGAAGGATCAGCAAGAGAAGTATTACAAGCTTTATTGTTTCCACTTCCAACTTGGCAATAATTTGTACCAGCAATAGTTGAGCTATTAACTGTGTGAGCATAAGCATTCCCTACCCCTCCTGTACCAACAGTTATTCCACTAATAAGACCGGTTAAGCCACCAAGATAAAGATTGAAGAAACCATCAAGCCCAGATGGTGAAGTATTATTCCAAGTTCCAGAATATGCTCCTATTTTACCAGTGCCATTTGCATAGCCATCGCTATTCGCACCAATTGTATAATATTTCGTTGAATTCGTGGCTCCATCTATTACAATCCAATAAGTAGTGCCAGCTGTTAACTCTGGATTTGAAGAAAATGGAACACTTACCCAGCCATAAGTAGCAGACACTAAAGATGCAGAAAGGGAGCCAGAAGCAAGAGTCGAGGTGCTCGGATTTGTTCCTGAATTTGAAACAATCCTTACTGTTAAATTGCCAGGAGTACTAACTTTTTTAAGATATAAATCTACTTTATTAACGACCCCCGTAGTGCTGACCTGGAAACTCTGAGCAAAATCTTGTGTCCCATTTGCATTTCCGAAAATAACATTACTGGCGGGTACCCCAGAACCATTTGATTGATCTGCCACGAGAGCTGGAGAGTTTGCAGATAAAGCTGTGCCTGTAATAGATCCTGTCCCTGTGATGTTTCCATTTGAATATACACTCCCTTGAACAGATGACCCATTTGTCATATGAAACCCGCCTGTGCCTGTTTGTACGCCATAACTAAAAGAAACACCCATGCCCGTCGTTAATACTAATTGATTCAATCTCTGCCTTGAAGAAACATCCCCTAATGTGGTTATCGTTTTTTCATTATAACCAGAATCAGTAATGTTCGTAGTCGCAATATTACCATTTAATGTTATAACCGTAGATGAACCAATAACCTTTGCATTTTTTAATCTAAAATAAGCATCCTCCACCCCTGACTCAGATAAAAATAAACTTTCACGAGATTTCATAAAATCATTTGATATTTTAAATTCACGAACAGATGGAGAAACCAGCCCAGAGATTATTGCTAGGGAAATAAAAAGAAAAAAAACAACTGAAATTAGCATCGCTGCCCCACCATTTCTCTTAATTTTTTTAAAATCTTTTTTCATAGCTAGTAACTATTACGAAGGACAACTGTATTATAAAAATCTTGACTACGACCCAAGACATCGTTCGCAGACTGGAGTGTTAAGAAAATTCTAACTGCTTTTCCTTTTACTGTATTTATTTGAGTAAAAGTAAGTGCAGTAACCAATGTATTAGGTGTATTCAAGTTTCCTGTTATTGTTCCGTTTTCTAAAAGCTGAATATCAGAGCCTGAATCAAGAAGCTTAAATTCCACGGTTTTATTTGCTCCTACGTCATCCTTTGTATCTAGGGTTAGATCATTACTAAAAATTGTGTTAATTCCGTCAGCTTGTCGAATTTCTCGCGAGATCCTTTCTATTATATTTCCACTCTGCACAAACTCTGCTTGAATGCTTGTTTCTTTAAAAGACTTCGCCATTGTAATTATGGCATCAATAATTAATAAAGAAAAAATAGCAAAAAGAGCAATATAGAAGAGAAGTTCTAGAACAGCATACCCACCTTTTGTTTTGCTTGTTTTAATCATGAAAAAATATCAATTATATAAAATTGTAAAACTTTATTTATTGTCACCCCCCCTTCTAGCCAAGAGACTGTGACTGTCACTAATTTTGTTCCTGGGTCATTTGTGCCAGTAGCGGAAATGTCTTGAGTAGTATTATCACGATTCACATTAGCAATACTCACAGTACGAGTAAAAATACCAACGGTGTTTGGTGTAGAAGAAAGAGTCCAAGTACCACCTGCAAAGGTAGGATAATAATTTATACCCGCAGTGAGGCTAGAAATATTTGTCCAAGCATTGTCTCGAAGTATCCGAACAGCTTCTGCTCCCTCCTCCAAAATAAAAGAGGCTTGGGTAACATGGAGAGATTGCCTTGATATATAAACAGCCTTTTGAGCGACAGCAGTTGCAGCTAAAACAGAAACAGTAATGATAGATGCTGCCACCAATATTTCCACTGCCATAAATCCCCGCCTGCAAAAACCATGTTTTAAGGATTGCGGGCAGGCTTTATTTTTAAAAATTGTTTTCATTTAATTTACACTAACTATACCCGTAGCAGAAATTGTAATAATTTTAGAATAAGAAGTAGTCGAAACAGTTATCGTGCCAGTTTGATTTGGCGCACCAGAAAGACGATTGAAATATACATCCCCCGTACTCCCGCTTACTCCACCTAAAGTAACATCTGTAATACTTGCGGGAATTATGATATCTATCGTTTCATTACTTAAATCCACTGCAGAAAAAACTATCCCTTTAAAAATTATAACTTTATCGGACTGAAAATGCACCCCATATGAAGAAGAACCTACAGAAGACAGAGTTTGGGATTGCGCTTTATTTAAACTCGAAGTTACTTCTTCTACAGTACTCTTGAGTACTTGGTTTTCTCTAATTTTTGCAAATTGGGGCAAAGCAACAGCAATAATAATTCCAAGGACAGCCAATACAACCAGTAATTCTACGACTGTAATTCCTTTTTTGTAAAAATTTATCATAATTTTAATTTATACTTCCAAGAATTGAATAAAGCGGCGAAATCATTGAAATAGCAAAGAAACCCACTGCTGCGCCAATAACAATCATTAAAATTGGTTCAATGATTGTAGAAAGATTTTTTGTTTTACTTTCGATCTCCTCTTCATAAAACAAAGATACCTCAAGCAACATGTCAGATAATTTTCCAGTTTCTTCTCCTACCTGCATCATTTCCGACATCATCACTGGATAAAGCTCAGGGTGAGCGATGAAAGCCTCCGAAAAAGGAGTTCCTTTTTCTATTCCTATTTTAGCTTCATTTAATACTTTTTTATAATAAATATTTTGCACCACATCTTCTGTAATTTCGAGTGCACGTGTTAAAGAAACACCGGAAAGTAAGAGCGATGAAATAGTGCGGGCAGTGCGGGCAGTATTTAATTCTTTTGCCAAATTACCGATAATAGGAACTCTTATAACAATATAATCAATATATGATGCCATAAATTTAGCCCGGAAAAGTGAAAATAATCCAAAGCCAAGGGCAATGATAATTACAAAAGTTAATATTAAATTTTGAGAGAAAAAATTACCTAAAAAAATAAGAATCTGGGTGGAAAGGGGAAGCTTCACTCCGAGCTCTTTAAAAGTCCCAGCGAGAGTGGGCACAACAAAAGCAAACATCAAGACACCAATGACGATCATCGCTGACATAATGACTCCCGGATACATCAAGGCTCCTTTTATTTTCTTTGTTAAAGAATTTGCTTTCTCTAAATTCATACCCACATCAGTAAGAGCCCCAGCTAAGTTTCCAGATTCTTCTCCTGCTTTAGTCATAGATATAAAAAGTTTTGAGAAAACTTCTGGAAATTTCGAAAGGGCAGAAGAAAAAGATTCTCCTGCATTGATATCAGCCATCACTGAAGTCAAAACTTTATCGAGTTTAGGATTTTTAGTTTGCTTTTTTAGTACTGACAAGGCTCGAGAAAGAGAGAGCCCCGCCTTTATCATTCCGCTTAAATTTTTAGTCAAAATAATCTGCTCTCCAATTTTTACTTTTGAAAAAATATCGGTTAATTTTGAAAAGTTTCCAAAAAAATCTTTATTTTTTTCTTCAATCGACAATGGAGTTAAGTTGCGAGAACGTAGCTCCCGAATAAGTGCAAAACGATCGACAGCTTCTAGTGTGCTTTCGGTAATTTCACCTATCTTTGATTTTGCTTTATATGTAAAAAGCATTTGTGTGAAGGCAAAGAGTAAACTATTCGGAAACAACACGAAAGACTTCTTCTAATGTCGTCGTCCCTAATACTGCTTGAAAAACTCCATCTTCAATCATTGTCATCATCCCCTCTTTTTTTGCTTGTGCTTCTATGTCATCCTGGGAACTCCCTTTGAGAATCATTTCTTTTATTGTCGTCGTGACTTTTAATACTTCATGCATTCCTGTGCGACTCGAGTATCCATCTTCAAACTCAGCACTTTTTACTGCTTTATAAAAAGGTATTTTATCCCAGGTATCTTTTTCACTTACAATATTCTCAGTTTTAAGAAACTCATGAACTCTGTCTAAATCAACAATCTTTTCTAAATTTTTTATTTCTGCTGATGACAAAAAATATTTTTCTTTATTAGGAGTAAGTTTACGTACCAACCTCTGGGCAATGATTGTTTTCACGGTTGCCGTTATTAAAAATGGTTCAACATCCATATCCATTAATCTGGGTATCGCGCCCGCAGCTGAGTTCGTATGGATAGTGGAGAGAACTAAGTGTCCCGTAAGAGAAGCATTAATTGCGAGTCCTGCTGTCTCTCCATCACGTATTTCTCCGACCATCACAATGTCTGGGTCTTGACGTAGAAGTGAACGGAGACCATTTGCAAAAGTTAAACCAATTTCTGGCTTAACCTGAGTTTGGTTCACTCTCGGCATTTGATATTCGATAGGGTCTTCAACGGTTGAAATATTTACCTCAGGACGATTTAAAAGGTCGAGCATGGTGTAAAGGGTCGTTGTTTTTCCTGACCCTGTAGGCCCTGTAGCAAGGACCATGCCTGTTTTTTGTTTTAGGGAACTATGAATTCTGTCTAATGCTTCACCGTGAAAACCAAGATTTTCCAAAGAAAAACCATGAGCAGTCTCCTTCAAGATTCTGATAACTGTTTTCTCTCCATAAAATGTCGGCAAAGTAGAAACACGAAAAGAAATTTTCTCTCCATTTTGTTCTATTTTAAATCTACCGTCTTGGGGTAATCTCTTCTCATCAAGCTTTAAATTCGACAATACTTTTATACGAGCAGTTATCCCCGCCCCGGCTGCTTTATCTAGAACCATCGCATCGTGCAAAATGCCGTCTATTCTATATCGAACAGTCAGCTCTGTCTCTCCTGGTTCAATGTGGATATCAGAAGTATTTTGTAAAATTGCATGAAAAATTAAAGAGTCCACAATTTTCACCACTGGCAAATCTTCTGCCATTTCTTTCAACTCATCTTCTGATTTTTCATTAGGCTTTTCGCCTTCTTCCCCAGGAGTAACATTTAACTCAGCACTTTCCTTTTGAATAATATTCTGAAACTCGGACTTTAAACTTTGTCTATATTGAACTAACACCGAACGGATAGAAGCTGCATCTGTAAGTCTGGGTAAAATTTTCAAACCTGAACGCTTCTTGATAAAATCAATCACTGGCAAATCATCAGCATCGAGCATTGCCACTTCTAAACCTTTTTCTGTTTTTTTATAAGCGACAATGTTGTAGTTACGAGCAATCGGTTCAGGAATTAATGACAGCACAGAGAAATCTATTTTTTCTGCTGTAAGCAAAATAAATGGTATCCCTAAAACAAAAGCTTCCATTTTTTTTAAATCTGTTTCAGATATTTTCCCAAGAGAAAGCAAAACATCACCAATTTTCTGTTTTTTAGCTTCTGCTTTTTTTATTGCATCCTCAAGGTCCGTCTTAGAAACGAGCCCTCCTTCTAAAATAAATTTCTTTAGCTGTTCTTCATTGATTTGCATCACTTATAGTATAACAAAAAATCCCCTCAATATAAATACTGATGGGGATTTTTTGTTAATAAAATATAATATTAATTCTCAATAAATATTGGTTTCTTCTTCAGCTCTGTACAAGCAGTAGTTCCACATTTCCAAGTCCATTTCGAAGTGCTACTGGTACGATTGGTACTGCTGGTAGAACTTGGGACACAAGCATAGTGAGCTACTCCACAAACACCTCCTCCGGCATTCGTAAGATCACACGCTATTGGATTGCTTGCACCATTTATACATGCAAGCGAACCAAGAGGGTTATTAGAATTACCACCAGGCCCCGTGCACCCTCCGTTACTACAAGGAACACAAGCAGATGAAAGATAAGCTAGGCCATCTGGACATTGACTACATGTGCCAGCATCGATTGCGCCATTGGCACAAGATGAAGCTGTACACTTGCCCCCAATCCAAGCAGTAGGAGTTGGTGTTTGTGAACAAACTGTTGTGACACTCACACCTGAACCAGAAGGATACTCAGCGCTCGGTACAAGTGATTTTGCATTATTATAAAGATAAAATGTTCTACCTAAATATGGAACAGTAAAAAATAAAGCATTTCCAGATTGGCTTGAGGGTAGGGTAGAATTAGAAACAACAACATCAGACATACCAGAAGCAGTAATTTTTGTTGGAGATGCTTCAGGATTATTTATACTCCAGCCCAGATTTACGTTACAAGTACTTGCATTTAATGGAATCGTGCAAACAGAAGTCGAAGGAACAAGTGTACCGGACATCCCTGTAATGGTTTTACATGTGCCCGTAGGAACGTCCCAGCCAGTACCAGACGCACAAGTCACAGAAGTAGCGTTAACCGTACTCGAAGCAAGAGGAATTCCATTATTATAAAGATAAAATGTTTCACCACCCCACTTAATAGCAAATGGAACTTTAGAACCAGTATTCCCTGTGGCCACAGTAACATTGACAGGTTTTGTAACCTTCGAAATAGCTACTGGGTTTGTGGTAGTCCAGGAAAAATTTATATTACAGGTGCTTGCCCCTGAAGCAATAACACAAGAAGAAGTCATTGGGGTAAGAGTACCTGTCATAGCTCCAGATTGACATGAACCAAGAACAGGATCCCAAACAGAACCAGAAATACAATTTGCTGAAGCAGCACTTGAAGCAAGCTCTACTCCTGTATTGTAAAGATAAAATGTCCTCCCCCCTTTAGGAACATTGAAAGATTGGGGCCCCCCGTTATCTCCAAATCCCTCAGTTCCACCTCCGGCACTAGAAACAGTAGAGCCTCCTACGGTAGTAGGACTTGTTGTGGTCCAAGTAAGACTTACATTACAAGCACTTGCACCTACAGAAATAATACAAGAAGAAGGAGAAGGTGTGAGAGTCCCAGACATTCCTGGAACAGTTTTGCATGTACCAGAAACTCCATCCCAAGCAGTACCTGAAGCACAAGAAGCTGCGGCCCACACAGGCCCAGCAAGCTGGACTGTATTGTTATATAAATAAAAATCCCTGGAGCCAATGCCTGGAACGATAGGATAAGTTGTTGAACCTGAATTAAAATTTGAATTTGGCACAGTAACATTTGTAGGAGTTGTAACTGAAGAAATACCTTGTGGATTTGTAGTAGTCCAATTTAAAGTGGTAAGACAACTACTATTTCCTGCTGTAATGAAGCAGTCAGATGCCGTGAGCGTACCAGACATAGGGGGAGGAGCAGTAGTTACATTAACTGTCGCTGTCGCTGAACCACTCCCAGCAGCATTAGTACAAGTTAAAGTGTATGAATACAATTTCACAGATGTTAGAACTCCTTGAGATACATTTGTTCCACTTACAGCTTTTAACCCTGACCAATCACCACTGGCAGTACATGAAGTTGGAGAATTAGTTGCACTCCAGGTAAGTGTTGGATTAACGACGTTTACCGTTCCAGAAATTGGATTTGCTGTAAGCGTAACGACAGGTGCAGAAGCAGATGCAAAATAAAAAGTATATGTACCAGCACCAGCAATATTGCCAGTTGTATAAACATTAGTATTTGTCTCCGCAGGATTTCCAGCAGCACCCCATCCACCCAATGGAGCTTTTAATTCATCAGAACTAGTGACAGATATTATAGCACCTGTTTTTGTAAAAGTTGTAGAAGTACCTGGAGGTACTGATTGAGAGCTTGGAGTAATAGTACCAGGACCATTCACTACTGTAGAAATTGGAAAAGTAGTAGCCGGGCAAGATACGGTTTCATATCTAACATTAGAAGTAGTACTACTATTACATTCACAAGAAATATTATCTGTTTGACCTGGGCTCAAAGTACCTGAAGTTGTGACTGTCGCTCCTTTCCATGCAACCTTAGTATGAACTCCTGTAATATTATAAAGGTCTACTTGAATAGATTCTGGTGCTCCCCCAGAATTTCCATAACAAGACTCTGTATAATTACATGTCCCTGCAACAGTTATTCTACATACTCCACCGACGGTAGGAGCCTCTTCGCAAAAACCTGAAGATCCATCAGGGGCAACAGTACAGGTTGTGCCGACAGGACAATAAGTAATATTTGGGGCCTGTCCCTCTGTTACACAATGATCTAACCTTGTACTTGTCCAACAGCTATACAATGGAACCTGACTAGCGACACAAACGTATGCAGAAACATTTATTGGTTTAACTAAAACTGCTGTTAATAAAACAAAAACAGCCAAAACAATAATTTTTAAAGATTTGTATTTCATAATACACAAATTATACTACAAAATAAAAAATGTGTGAGGAAGTTATTCACAAAAACAAAAAATCCCCTCAATATAAATACTGATGGGGATTTTTTGTTAATAAAATATAATATTAATTCTCAATAAATATTGGTTTCTTCTTCAGCTCTGTACAAGCAGTAGTTCCACATTTCCAAGTCCATTTCGAAGTGCTACTGGTACGATTGGTACTGCTGGTAGAACTTGGGACACAAGCATAGTGAGCTACTCCACAAGCCCCTGTACCATTTCCAGTATCACAAAGTGTGTCTGATGGAGCAGAGACAGAACAAGTAACTCCATCACAACCCAGAGTACCAGGAATTGAATTTGTCATTCCACAAGCATTGGCTGGATTACATGGGTTGCCTTGTTGAACTGAGCAAGCAACTCCTACGGTAATTGCTGTCCAAGGAGTAGGAGCACCAGTACTACAGTTGTTTGTTTCATTTGATTCTGAGATCGTTCCAGTAAATGATGCATCATTGTCAGCACAAACACGCATATAGTATGTGCCTGCAGCTAAGGTCAGAGATTTTGAAGTTGTGGTAGTTCCTCCTGCTGCTACAGCAGATGCCGTGGTTGTAGTGTAATTAGTTGGGTTACTTCCAGAAGAAAATGATGATATTTGAAATAGATTTGTAAATCCTGCACCAGTGGTAGCTGTCCCAATGTTAGAAATTGTTGAAGTATATGTTTGAGCAACATTTGGAGTAGCCATGACTGGGGCTGGAGCAGAGGCAGTAAGGTCAGAAGCGGCGGCGGCGACAGTTACATCCGTCCAGGAACTACAATTGTTTCCTTCATTTACTCCTTCATCAATAACACCCAAGCTGTTACGGTTTGTTTTATCAGCACAAGTTCTGATTGAGAATGTTCCAGTGATTGGGAAAGTATATGATTTTGTAATTGCTCTAGTTGCTCCAGCAGCAAGAGCAGGTGTAGAGGCTGAAGCGATATCAGTTAATATTCCCTTTCCACCAGGAGCAGTTGCTACTTGAAAGAAATTTGAGAATGAAGCTCCAGTAGAACCAGTACCGATATTTGAAATGGTTGAAGAGAAAGTTGTCGCTACATTCACTGCCGCTATGGCTGGAGTAGGTGCAGAGGCAGTGAGATCGGGGAGACTAGATGCAGCAGGCAAACAAGTTACAGGGTTAGCTGCAGTATCCCAAGGACCAGCACAAATAGGAGTAAGTGTTGCGAAGGCAAGTTGTTGCGCATTGTTATACAAATAAAAAGTTGTGTCTAATCCGCCATTGTATCCAATTGTAAAAGTCGCAGAACTATTGTTTGCATCTGGACCAGGATTTGGAGTAGCTCCATCTCCATTAGTCACATGAGAAACACCGACAGGATTTTGAGTTGTCCAGGTTAAAGTTTTGGAACATCCGCTTGCATTAGGTGGAAAAGTACAAGTAGGAGTAGCTGGTGTAAGGGTACCCGTCATGCCAACAGGGGCAATACAACTAGAAGTTGCTGTATCCCAAAACGACAATAGAGGATTTCCACATGTAGTACAAGTTGGAGGATCAGTAGCGCCATTAGTACATCCAGGATTTACATTTAGACTCGTCCAAAAAGTACAATTATTAAGTTTATATAATTCACCAGAGGTGCTCCCATTTAATGGACCAGAATAAGTGGTATAGTCTGGACCATTTGCATTAGAGTAAACATTCGCAGGAGAAGTTCCGTTGACACAACCCATAACGAGATATTTTCCTTCTGAAGTTGTGAAATTAATTGGAGAAGAATAAATATAATTTGCTCCTGAGCCAGCAGCAGTAAAAGTTGAAGTGGTAGGATTAGAAGGATATTGAGTAATTACCCATGAGTTACCAGGAACAGGAAGCGGAGCTTCACTCATGTTTGGAGTCCAAGCAATTCGCCAAAAAGAAGGAACACCAGAAACTGCAGGATACCATCCTCCTATCTGTGCATTAAATAATGTTGGTTTACCTACATAGGGTACTCCGGACATAAGTGTAGGACTACTTTCTGCCACAAAATCAAGTGGTGTAGTAAACGTCACGTCTGCACCATATGATGTGAAAACACTATTTGTAGCATATGCACGAACATAATAAGTCGCATTTGGTGTAAGCCCAACCATATTACTTGTCCAAGGACCACCAAGTGCCCAGCCATCAGTTGTCATTCCTGAGTTACTACTAGTAGTAGGGTTAGCGGTCAAACTCCAAACCAAGCCGGCCACTGATACTGTGTCCCCTCCATTTGAAACTGTATTTCCACCCCCTGTTGCACTAGCAGTAGGAGCAGTCTGATTTATATTTGTAACTGGGCTTGTTGTAGTGACAGTAGGGGCAGAAGAAGATGCAAAAGCAAAAGTATAAGTACCAGCACCAGTAATAGGACCAGTTGTATAAACATTTCCTGACCATCCACCCAAAGGAGCTTTTAATTCATCCGAACTAGTAACAGTAGATATAGTGCCGGAAGTTTTTGTGAAACTTGTAGTATTTCCTGAAGTTACTGATTGCGAGCTTGGAGTAATAGAACCAGAACCAACAATAGCCGTATTAACTGTATATGAAGAAGCTCTTGCTGTTACAGTAAAAGATTTGGTTGCTGTTCCACAATCTGTATTGGGGCCTGAAGCACACATAGAGACAGATAAAGTATAAGTTCCATTTGGAAGACTAGAAATATTCAAAGATTTAGATACAGTTGTAAATGTTCCGGGAGTTCCATTATCAATAGGAGGATCACTGTCATAAAACGAATACCTTCTAGGATCATCACAATTTGCATCTCCTTCTCGCCCTGCACTTGTTTGAGTAATATCGCTTAAAGCAATATTCCCAGTAACAGCAGTAGTAAGTACAGAAGCTGTCCCACTATCCATTAAATAGGGTGTTGCCACGTATGGTCCTCCAATATATCCACCCCAGTTATAGCCAGCATCCCAATAAAAAGGAGTAAACTCACCACAATTTTCTCTAAAAGCTCCCGAGCGAGTTCCATTCGTTGAGTAAGTAAGAGTATTCTGATCAACTGAAAGATTGGTACTTAATGTAAATGCTGGGACCCAGACAGATCCAACAGCTAATACTTTTTCAATTTGAAAACTAACGAATAAAACAAACACAGCTAAAACAATAATTTTAAATGATTTGTATTTCATAATACATAAATTATACTACAAAATTATTATAAGTGAAAAAGTTATTAACACACTTTTATATTAAAATAAAAAACCGCCAAGAAACCAAAAGGTTTCGAGGCGGTCCGATTTGTAATTCCTCACAACTTCACTGAGGAATGATAAGCTTGGTCACTTCAATCGAGGAAGATTCTCCGTGGGGGAACCCAGACGTGACCACCAACCAATAACGGGGGCCAGTCATTTCAACAGGAACCTTGACAATCAGGTTCTCCGGGACTTGGGTATATGACACCCTAATCGGAAACTCCTGGATGAAGTTGTAGATTTTAGCAACCGGCGTGGAGGAGAATGATCCTCCAATCAATAACCCGGCATCTACTTTTGTCACTTGTTGCAGAGGGCCAAATAGGGTTGAACCCATGAGAACCCCCACCTTCGCTATCACGGACGTTTTCTCGCCCGTTTCTGAGGTGATTTCGATTTTGAAGGTTGCAATTCCCGAGGCCCAATACTTCTTGGTACCATCGGGCAACACATCGTAGAAACCTTCCCCGTAGTACAACTGCATTGAACTATATCCAGATGCATCAGGGCCAAGCGTCCCAGAAACTATATAAGTGAAATCGCTCTCACCGGGCTTCTGGACAGAAGCGGTCATGGTCCGAGTAGTACCAAGAGCCTTGGGAACCGTGGATGCCCCCTCAACTAAACAGCTCGTGGTCCCGCTTACGTTTGCATCTTTGTAGAAAACATTGATGCACATTTCCACCGTCGGGCTAGCAAATGACATCACGAAGTCATTCCCCGATGAATTAGCGTTGTTCACGCCGATATCCCTGCCGTTGGGATAGGAATTATAACCGAACTTCTCAGCCTTAGCTGTGTAGTTCCCTGTGGGCACACCTACGAAGGTGTAGTTGCCATAACCGTCTGTGACCACAGACTTGCCGGTCGGCAACAAAGTAATGGTGACAAAAGTCGCGCCTGTCACCTTACCCGAAACCGAATAGGTCGCAGGTGGGGGCGGGTCTTTCGTCGCCGTCAAGATGCCTGTAGAATTTCCACTAACTACGGGAATTGTGTATACGTATGTCCCGACAGCTACGCCGGGTGCGATTGTTCCAATCAAGGGTGTAACCACAGGATCGGAATACCCCGCATCTAATGTGAAGGTAAACGAAGTCCCTGAGCCCTGCGTCACCGTAGTCGCAGGAGGGGTTGAATGCGTCCCTTCCCTTGCGTCGATGGTTGTCGTGCAATACACGACAGGTGGAGGATCTGGCTTTGTGTTGCCACCGCCACCTCCACCACAGCTGATGAGTCCGAATGCTACGGACGACACCAAAGAATTACGAAGAACGAATTGCTTAAACATGATACCCTCCCATGGGATGTCCGTAATCATACGGAAAAGAAATTGGCGAAATTGCCATTCCTAATTTCAAGAACTAATTTAATTTATTATTTCCTCTCTTTTATTTCAAGGTGCAAAACTATTCCTAAACCATATTTATACCATAAATTTACACAAATTGCAAATGATTTATTTTATATTGGAAATTACAGTATTTGACTTTTTTATCTTTATATTACATAATTTAAATGCAGTAGTTCGTTGAAATTAACCCACTATCCCCTGGAGGATATATGAAAAGCAAACTGAGTATTTGTGTTTTGCTGTTTCTTGTCTCCCTGGGATTAAGTGCCCAAGACAAACAAGAGACTCCGATATTCAAGACAACTGGAAAATATCAGAAGGTCGGATACTCCAGCTGGACAGAATATTGTGAGGATAAAAGTTTCCTGATGCAGGAAAAAACTATCCTCTTTACCGTCGGCAAAGAAGGAGTCATCCCGTCGGTGAAACTAATGGGAATTCCTTTGGACTGGTTCGTAGAAGCAACGGCCGGAGCCACGTATTACAATGGCTCAGAAATCCTCACCAACATTCCCAAAAAAGCTATCGACGCTTATGCGGGAGTAAGGGGAGAAATCATTTCCCATATACCGATTGCAAAAAATAATCATTACTCGTTTGGGACGATGTTCCGAATTGGAAATGCTGTCTTTGCGAAGACAGCTGGCCCAGAAATCTGGAACGAGCTTTATGTAAAGGCTGGGGTGGAAGGAACACTTCATTTCCAAAATTCCAAACTTTTCATGAACGCTGGAATTGTCCAGCCAATTCTCGTCGTAAACCATGGCCTGCATCTTAACATCAGCTTTACCGATGGGGTCTATCTACCCCATGGGCACACCTCTGCTTTTGGTGAAATCGGCCTCGTAACAAATGGCCACAAGGTATCAATCGCCTACGATTCAATGAATCTCGGCAGCTCCCCCACGGTAAAATCACATGAAATTGGGGGATCCAGAATCATTGAGTTTGCCCAGCCTGACACTCGTTCATATACGGTGTCACTCAAGTTCAGCACTCGTTTTTAAGCATCAAATGGCCCTACCGGAAGGTGGGGCTTTTTATATAAAAGTCTTGCATTAAAACATATTTTATGATATTCTAGTCTCGTATGAGTCCTGTCAGAACAGGGCTTTTTTTAATAAAATTTAATAAAAATTGCGTCGCATATTGGCCGCGTCCTAAAGGACTTACGCGGCACGATTCCGCAGAATCGACATTTACGCGAAGTGATTAGCAAAACCAATGTTAGATATAAAAACATTCAAATCAGCGTTAGAACAGTTAGAGCAAGAAAGGAAAATTCCAAAAGCAAAAATACTCGAGGCAATAGAACAAGCGATGGCCGCCGCTTACAAAAAAGATTACGGCAAGAAAGGACAAATAGTCCGAGCAAAGTTTGATATGGAAACTGGTAAAACAGATTTCTTCCAAGTAAAAATTGTCGTCGATGAAAGTATCGCAATCCTAGACGGAGAAAAAGAAGAAGAAAAAGCAGATGCCGGACATAAAAAACATCAGCCAGAATATTCTATAAAGAATGAAGGTGATGAGCGCGTGCATTTTAATTCCGAACACCACATCTTATTAGAAGATGCTAAAAAAATAAAAAAGGGAGTAGAACTCAACGATGAGATTATTTTCCCCTTGGAAGCAAAAGATGATTACGGTCGCATCGCTGCTCAGACAGCCAAGCAAGTCATTGTTCAGAAAATTCGTGAAGCTGAACGCACATCCATCATAGATGAATATGGCACCAAAGAAGGAGAAATTATTTCTGGAATTGTTCAGAAAGTTGAAAGAGGAAATGTCTATGTTGATTTCAACAGAGCAACAGGAATACTTCCTGCGGAAGAACAAATCCCTGGAGAATATTGGGAGCGTGGACGCAGAGTCCGAGCATATTTATATAGCGTAGAAGACACACCAAGAGGTATCAACCTCCGTCTTTCTCGTACTCATCCTAAATTTATTGAAAAACTTTTCGCAGTTGAAGCACCTGAAATAGAAAACGGCATTGTGGAAATAAAATCAGTTGCCCGCGAAGCAGGTGCTCGTTCAAAAATCGCTGTTCATTCAAACGATGAACATATCGACGCTGTCGGCTCATGCGTCGGGCAAAAAGGTACTCGCGTAAATACTATTACGACAGAACTTTCGGGAGAGAAAATTGATATAATCCCCTGGTCAGAAAATCCAATGCAGTTCGTCTCGAATGCCCTTTCCCCTGCAAAAGTTATTAATATCGAAATAGATGAAAAAGAACATAAAGCAATAGTAGAAGTAGCAAATGATCAGCTTTCTCTCGCTATTGGTAAAGGTGGACAAAATGTCCGCCTCGCCGCAAAACTTACAGGCTGGAGAATAGATATCAAGGGTGATGATAAAGAAGTCGCTAGTACTGATGGAGAAAAAGTTGAAATAATTGAGGAAAAATAAAAAAATTATTATTAGTTATTTAACACAAGCCAAACAAATTATCTTTCTTTCTTCAGGTCCTCGGAAAAAATCCCCAGACCATTCAGAAATAAAATAATTTGTTTGGCAAAAAAAATATGAATTCATTTTTATTGTTTGCAATCATTAGTTCATTTATCGCTATCGTTTACGGTTTGTTTCTCGCTAAATCAATATTAAAAAAGAGTCCTGGAAATGCACGCATGCAAGAAATTGCTAAAGCAATCCAAGAAGGAGCTGGCGCTTATTTAAATAAACAATATAAAACTATTGGTATCATTGCTGTAATTCTTTTCTTTTTCATTGCCTTTACTCCAAAGCTCGGCTTTACAATGGCTATGGGCTTTTTAGTAGGAGCTGTTTTTTCTGCTCTTGCAGGATATATCGGAATGAATGTCTCCGTTCGAGCAAATGTTCGAACGACAGAAGCTGCTAGAAGTGGAATCAATGAAGCCCTTTCTCTTGCTTTCAAGGGTGGCACAGTTACTGGACTTCTCGTAGTCGGCCTTGCTCTCCTTGGGGTCACTGCTTTTTATGCAATTACAAAAGACGTCACCGCTCTCGTCGGACTTGGTTTCGGTGCATCTCTTATTTCTATTTTTGCCAGATTAGGTGGAGGAATTTTTACTAAAGCCGCAGACGTCGGTGCAGACCTCGTCGGTAAACTCGAAGCTGGAATTCCAGAAGATGATCCAAGAAATCCTGGAGTAATCGCAGACAATGTCGGAGACAATGTCGGAGATTGCGCTGGTATGGCCGCTGACTTATTTGAAACTTATGCTGTAACTTCAGTCGCTACGATGCTCCTCGGTTCACTTCTTTTTATCGGTTTCGAAAACGCTATCATCTACCCACTCGTAATCGGTGGAATGGCAATATTTGCATCTATCATCGGTACTTGGTTTGTCCGTCTAGGTAAATCTCAAAATATAATGGGCGCATTATACAAAGGCCTCATCGCTTCTGGAATTATCGCAGCAGCACTTTTTTATCCTGTTACAAAATTACTAATGGAAGGAAATGGTAAGTACTCAGTTGATGCTTTATTTATTTGTTCTCTTGTAGGTCTTTTTGTTACTGGAGCACTCGTCGTAATTACAGAATATTTTACCTCTACAAAATACTACCCAGTAAAATCAATTGCGGAAGCTTCCATTTCAGGTCACGGAACAAATGTTATTCAAGGTTTAGCTATTTCTATGAAATCTACTGCATTGCCTTTAATCACAATTGTTTTAGGAATTTTAATTAGTTATCAATCTGCTGGACTCTATGGTATCGCCGTCGCCGCAATGTCTATGCTCTCAATGACTGGAATCATCGTAGCAATAGATGCTTATGGTCCCATCACAGACAATGCTGGAGGTATTGCAGAGATGGCAGAACTTCCTGAATCAGTTCGTAATGTCACCGACCCTCTCGATGCAGTTGGAAATACTACTAAAGCTGTTACCAAAGGTTATGCTATCGGTTCTGCCGGTTTGGCAGCTCTTGTTCTATTCGCTTCTTATACAGAAGAAATTATAAAAGCGGGAAAAGCTATTACTTTTGATTTAACTAATCCATATGTAATCGTCGGTCTCTTCTTAGGAGGACTCCTCCCATATTACTTCGGTGCACTTTGCATGGAAGCAGTCGGAAAAACTGCCGGAAAAGTAGTAGAAGAAATTCGTAGACAATTCAGAGAGATAAAAGGAATTATGGAAGGTACGGCAAAGCCAGATTATGCTAAAGCAGTTTCCATCATCACTGGTGCTGCTATCAAACAAATGATTTTGCCAGCGCTTATCCCTGTCCTTGCCCCAATAATTGTTATTTTAGTTTTCGGAAAAGATAATGGCTTGATAGTTCTTGGAGGACTCCTCGTAGGTTCTATCATCACGGGACTCTTTGTCGCAATTTCAATGACCTCAGGTGGAGGCGCATGGGACAATGCTAAAAAACACATTGAACAAGGAAACCATGGAGGAAAAGGAAGTGATGCCCACAAGGCTGCTGTTACGGGTGATACTGTCGGAGACCCTTATAAAGACACTGCAGGGCCTGCAATAAACCCAATGATAAAAATCTTAAACATTGTAGCCCTACTTTTGGTAGTTTTCTTGATATAACCTCTGTAATATTTACACCTTTACAACGTCATAATTAGTGTATAATAAATAGTGTCGAGCTATTTATTATTACTAATTTTATTCGTTGTTAATTAACTTACCCACTATACGCGGGTAAAAAAATTATGAAAAAATATTTAAGTTTATTTGTTGTTTTATTAATGGCATTTGCTATAAATTCAAATGTTTCAAAAGCAGAGGACGGTAAATCGTCTGATGCATCACTAGGAGCTGAAATTAAAATCCAAGCTGATTTAGGGATAAAAAGTGAAGAATCAAAATCTGATGATGAGAAAGATAGTATTGATGATGATCGTGATGGTATCTCTGACGCAGAAGACCAAGATGATGATAATGATGGAATACTTGATATAAATGATACGAAATCATTAGATCATGATAATGATGGTATTGCTGATTCTAAAGATAGTGATGACGACAATGATGGATTACTTGATATAAAAGATTCAAAACTTTTCGATCATGATAACGATGGTACAACTGACGTTCTAGACCAAGATGATGATAATGATGGAATCCTTGATATAAATGACACAAGACCATTTGATCGCAATAATGATGGCAAAAATGACAATGAAGACAAAGCCACAGAAACAAAAAGAGAAGCGGTTAAAAAACAAATAGAAGCCATTCGAGAAGAGGCTAAACAAAAAATAGAAGCCCTCAGAGAAAGCATCAAAAATGAAAAAGATGATGCTAAAGCAAAAATCAAAAAGGAAAGAATGGATGGAAGAGAAAATGCATTGGAAAGATTTGATGATGCAGTAAAAAGAATTAGTGAGTTAAAAGACAAAGTAAGTGCTCAAATAAATAAACTTGAATTGAAGTTAGTAAATGTTACTGCTGCAAAAGTTTTTGTGACTACAGCTGATACCAAGTTAGCTGATACTAAAGCAAAAATTGCAGAAGCTCATGTATTGCTTGCCCTATCAATCAATGAATTAACTGCAGAAAATAAAACAAAGTTAAGAACCCTCGCACAAGAAACCCAAACCCTTATCGTTGAAGCTCACAAAGCATTAAATAATGCCGTTAAATCATTAAAAGAAGCAGTGAAACTAAAAATAGAGGCTGAAGCAAAGATTAAAGCTGAAACTTCTGCAACAACAACAGGAGATAATTAATAAATTTGAAAAAAATATTATAAATTTACTTGTCCCGCTAAGCGGGGAAAAAATATGGAACCAGAAAAAAAATCAAATGGAGCCCTAATTGGATTAATTGTTATTGTTGTTATCCTTATCATAGGAGGAATCTATATGTGGCAATCAAAAGTAAAAACTACTTTAGAAGATAAAAAATTGCAAACAGAAAATGTGGTTCCTGCAGATGCTAATGAATTAAATGCGTTAGGCCAAACCATAGATACCACAGATACAAATGTGGGAGTAGATATAACAACTGTAAAATAAAATATCAAAATAAAAATCCCTGGAAACGGGGATTTTTATTTTGTTTTGACAAAAGACGCTCTTAAATATAGTATAGAGTCATGTCTAAAATAACCATAAAAAAATTGCTAAAAAGTGAAGTGGAAATAGAAGGAGAAATAGATTCTGCTATTTTCGAGTCTTATTTCAATAAAGCATTAAAAAAACTTGGAGAAAATATCAACCTAGCTGGTTTCAGAAAAGGAAAAATTCCAGAAAGTGTTTTACTTTCTAATATTCCAGAAATTAGTATCTTAGAAGAAATGGCGGAACTCGCGCTCGGTGAACATTACCCTAAAATTGTCGAGGAGGAAAAAATAGATGCCATCGGCCGCCCAGAAATCTCTATTACTAAACTAGCCCGCAATAATCCACTTGGATTTAAAATTAAAACAGCAATATTGCCTACAATTAAACTTCCCGACTACAAAGAAGACGCTAAAAAAATAATATCGAAGATTACAGATGCTGAGAAAAATACCGAAGTCTCTCCTGAAGATTTAGAAAATACAATAATGGATATCAGAAAATCTCGTGCTCCAAAAATACACATGGCAGAGGAACATGAGCATACAGAGGGGGAGGAACATGTCCACCCAGAGCCTGAACTCCCAGAATTCAATGATGAATTTGTCCGAGCGATAGGGCCCTTTAAAGATGTAGCGGATTTTAAAGATAAATTAAAAGAAAATATCAAACTAGAAAAAGAAAACCAATTAAAAGAAAAAACTCGATTAAAGATAATCGAAAAAATAATAGATGATAGCGAAGTAGAACTACCAAATCTTTTAGTTGAAATTGAGTTAGATAAAATCTTATATAAAATGGAATCCGACATCACTCAGATGGGCCTAAAATTTGAAGATTATTTAAAACATCTAAATAAAACTGTGGAGGACTTGAGAAAAGATTTCAAAACTGATGCGGAGAAAAAAGCTAAATTCGCTCTTATCTTAAATGAAATCGCAAAAGTAGAAAAAATAGTCGCCGACGAAGAACAAGTAGCGATGGAAGTCGCAGCCATCCTGGAACACTATAAAGATGCAGACCCTGAGAGAGCTCGCATGCATGCAGAAAATGTCCTTACAAATGAAAAAATCTTTCAGTTTTTGGAGAATCAAAAATAAAAATATAGTTATTAAAAAAGCCCCGAAAGAAAATTCTTTCGGGGCTTTTTCTTAATTTAATAATTTTATTTACAATACTGATCCCAAGTAGGCTGAAAATTTACTCCACAATATTTAGAAGGATAATTTGTCTGACATTGAGTAGCTTCATAATATTTACAGTCGTAAGTAAGGGATTCACAACCCGTCAGACTTCCATGCGCTTGCTTCATCGTACCAGCTGCAATAAATCCATCAATAACCTTTTCAAATGCAGTTCTTCCGCCAATCGAAGGAATGTTTTTATCACAGTAATTGACAAGACCCCCTTTGCCAGGAGAAACTAATCCTTTATATAGACCATCCATGGTCTTAATAGTATTATCCCAGTCATATCCAGTCATCTTATAAAAGACTTCTCTGTACCCAAGACTATACCCACCGACAGGTGTATTGAGAAGTGTTTGTTCATGACCGGCTGGAGCATCATAGGTACTTGCATTCGTAGCCATTACACCCAGATTAGTATTTTGGTATGGATTAAGTCTTTTAATTTCTTTTGCTCCCAGGTAAGCCAAGGTACAAACATTTATACGACTAAACTCAGCCATTAGATGCTCATATCCATAACCGACTTGATACGCAGGATCCGCTTTAGCTTTTCCATTGATTGGGTACTGCACTAAATCTGCTGCATATTCAGCTTGCATTTGTGAACCTGGTTCCGTACAGCCATATTGATTATATCGGTCTAATTGTTTTTTTATCAAAGCATCCCACTGTTTCTGAGAAACGGAAAGTTTCCACTCATTTGCATCAATAGATGCTCGAGAAGGAATTGGAAGAGGATTTGCTTCTGCTAATCGACGATAGAGACTAGCAGCTAGAACTTGAGTCGTTGCAGTTTCTCCTGCAAGAAGAGTCCCTCTTGGTAAGATATCCCCTGCTGGAAGAGATCCAAATGCTCCAGCACTACCAGAAGCAAGTTCATCATAGACACGAGTGCATGAAGAGAATTCATATTCAAGAGGGAAATTTCCTTGTGCATCATTACAGAAACGTTTTGCTAAACGATCGAAACGTTGTCCGATAGTTTCTCCTGCAACGGATGCCCAGCGCATTGCATCGTCCCCAAGTGAAACTGGTGTCGAATAAGAAGCCCAAATAGGCGAACCACCAAAACCAGTGACAGTACACATAATCGGCAACAAACCATTTGTGACCACTCCGGCCTCTACTCTTCTTGTAGGTTGAACACCTGATGATGTTTTTGGAAGTGGATTTGAAATATCTTTTTGTTTAGCTTGAGCAGAAACTTGAGAGATGGCTGTATATATTTCGGAATAAGGAACGTTATCACCACATGAATAAACTTTAGCTGGTGGCACAGTTCCAGCATTGACCGTCACACTTCCACCTCCTGTTCTACCCAATCCTCCTGTGCAAACAAGTGTATAAGTATGTGCGCCCTCAGCAAGTGCAGGAGTAGTATAAGTCCCAGCACCCTCAGTCGCACCTGACCAGTCTCCAGACTTTACACAACCAGAAGTCACATTGCTTGATGTATAGGTAATGACCGATGTTCCTCCAACAGCAACTGTTACAGGTGAAGCAGAAATTGTAACTACCGGTGCGAGAGGTGTTTGAAAATCAACAACGTTCCCTGGTGGTGTGTTTGTGTTTGTATTTGATGTATTGCTATTCGTGTTTGAAGATGTATTGCTTGAAGTATTTGAACTGATAGATCCAGCCGCTTCAGCGTTCATTTCTGCTTTAGTAAATTTACCCACAAGCCCATCAACTTTTAGCCCATGTTTTTGTTGCCATGTTTTTATAACAACAGTAGTTTTTGGCCCTAGCTTACCATCCAATACCAAACCAAGTCCTTCTCTGTCATTAAGAAATTTTTGCAATGCCACAACATATTGACCCTTGCTTCCTCTTCGGAGAGTTGCAGGACCAAAATCATAACTGGTAGGCTTGGGACCTGAAGTATTTTGTAAATTTTGTGCTGGAGGATTAACTGGTGGTGGAGTAGCAGGTGGTGGAGTTACTGGAGCGATAGGAGGTACGGGAGTGGCACTTACAATACATGGCTTCCCTGAAATTGGATGAAATTTATCTCCAGGTAGACAACCTGCGAGCAAAGAGGTTCCACTTGTAGCACATGGCTTCCCCGTTATTGGATGAAACTTATCTCCAGGGGCACAACTTGTTGCAGTCGGAGTACCGGATCCCGTTGGGGTTACCACAATAGGATCAATAATAAAGAAAGTTATAGCATTCGCAGCAATTACTGCATCCGAAGAACCAAAATTTAAACTAAGAACATATGAAGATGCACTTTTCGGAATAGTTGTTTCAACATAACAACTCTCAACATCTGAAAAAATACAATCCGCTGTTTTAACCATTGAATATACCTTACCTACTTTCCAAGAAAAGCTTCCTGAATTTGGAACAGTAGTATAGCCTGGTGAAAGATAATATGTTTTATCTACTCCATTAACTTTACCAGCAACTGTTATGTTGCCAAACGTACTACCTGGAAATTTTGTTTTATTCCAAGTAATATTTTGAGTTTTTCCAATTTGCCAAGAATTATTACTTGCTAAAGTATAAGCACTAGCACCTGCTCCCGTACCTGTCCCAGTGCCTCCGCTTGTTCCACCACTAGTTCCAGTCCCTGTTCCTGAACCGCTGCCAGTACCGCTCCCTATTCCTCCAACTGTAAAGGTAAATGGGGTACTAGAAAGAATAGTGCATGTTCCAGAACCTATACCACGGCACGCATCTTGATCAGACAAATTTTTAAGTGTAAGAGTATGCGTACCAGATGCAAGCGAAACATTAATCCCAGGGAAATTGTCTGCTTGATAAGTAGCAGGAAGAGAGAAACTAAAAGACGTTGATGATATTAAGGTAGGATTTAAGGTCTTAGTTTTTCCATAAACTCCCTCATCTAGAACAACTGAAGTAACAAGAATAGAAGGGTCTAATATAATAAAGTTTGTACCAGTTACTGCAACAGCCGCACCAGCAACTGGTGTTACTGGAGAAATACTTGAAATGGTTGGTTTCTGTATTGCGACAGGAACATTAAGTTCACCTTTACTACCTTCACCAAAAGAATTCAGACAGGTAATAAAAAAATGATAATTGGGTGTGTGGAGAGGACCAACAGTTTCTGTTCCAGAAGTTAGACTTGAATTCCAATTTGGATGCTCAGCTAAAGGTAAACAAGAAGCAGCACCATGTGCAGCCCAAGTAATAGTCGTTGTTCCTCCTTCATTTACGGATGTTGGACTTGCGGTAATTGTAAATGTTGGCAGAGGACCCTGAGATGGAATGATTTCAACAGAATTACTGTCAGAGGCTGTTCCACCTGGACCAGTACAGGTAATGCCGTAAGTGTGAAGTCCGAGAGCTGGTGTTATAAAATCATGACCGCTCTTTGCAATAACATTAACCCCAGCGAGGTCTCCCGTACCAGTACAGCTCGTAGCATTCGTTAATACCCAGCTAACAGTAAAAGAATAACCATAGATAAGACGTGGTGGAGTATACTGACTTGCAGGATTTAAGGTTGTGATAATTCTAACCGTTGGAACAGCCTGCGCGTGAGCAACAGAAGTGAACATATGCCCTGCACTTAATAAAACAACTAGAGAAAATAGAAAAATTTTAAGACTTTTAAATATTTTTATTGACATAAAATGTAATGATTAAAACTATTTATAATCTATCTATTATATCATAGTAAAATATCAAAAAAACATCCCAAAAGGATAAACTTGAAAAATTATCAAAAAGATATATTATAAGGATATGCTTATACCTACAGTTATAGAAAAATCACAATTTGGAGAGAGGGCTTATGATATATATTCCCGTCTTTTACGAGAACGTATCGTATTTTTAGCAGGTCCAATAGACGACCACACAGCAAACATTATCATTGCCCAACTTCTCTTCCTCGAATCCGAAGATGCAAAAAAGGATGTCTTCCTTTATATAAATTCTCCTGGTGGTTCCGTCACCTCCACGATGGCTATTGTAGACACGATGAACCATGTTCGACCCGATATCTCCACTTTTTGTGTCGGGCTCGCCGCTTCTGGCGCAGCGATTATTTTATCCGCAGGTAAGAAAGGTAAACGTTACATTTTACCAAATGCAGAAGTAATGATTCACCAACCCTTGGGCGGAGTAGAAGGCCAAGCAACAGACATAGAAATCACTGCAAAGCATATTTTGAAAACAAGAGACAATTTAAATAAACTTCTAGCAAAAAATACAGGAAAACTCCTCTCCCAGCTTGAAAAAGATGTGGAAAGAGACTTTTTTATGGACGCAACCGAGGCCAAAAAATACGGCATTATTGACGAAATAGTCACTAAATCTAAAAACCCTTCCCCAAAAGAAACCAACTAGACATAACTCTCTTTGTTTGTTATACTTTAGACGTTGAATTTTAAAAATTATTTCGTTTAATTTATAGTTGGTTCGCAGGAATATCCCATATATTATGAAGTTTTTAAAGAAAAATTTGCAAATCTTTACTCGATTTTTTCCAGCAAGGAAACAAAACTAAAATATAGTGGTTTGTTCTTGTAAGCTCGCTCAAAGCTTATGAGTATAACAATAGTAATTACAATCGGAGTCGTAGCACTCCTTTTGGGTGTGGGGATAGGATACTATCTTCGCCTAATCATTGCATTAGGGAAAAGAAGATCTATAGAAATAGACATCAAGCAAATGATGGTCGGTGCAAAAGAAGAAGCGCAAAAGATTACCGATGAAGCAAAGAAGAAGTCGGAAGAACAACTCGCATATCTAAAAGAAGAAGAGAAAAAGAAAGAAAATGAGTTTAAAGAAACAGAAAAAAGGCTCATCAAGAAAGACGAATTTCTAGACTCGCGTCAGGTTGAAGTAAATAAAGAAGTCGAAGGGATTAAAATCAAAGTAGAAGAAATCAAAAAAATCCAAGAAAAAGTATCTAAAATAGAAGCAGAAAAAATAATTGAACTTGAAAGAGTTGCAAAGTTAACAGAAATTGAGGCAAAAGATGAACTCTTGAAAGACGTTGAGAAAAAATACGAAGAAGATATATTAATCAGAATTCAAAAACTAGAAAATTCTAATGAGGAAAAATTAGACCGAAGAGCAAAAGACATTTTAGCTACTTCTATTCAGCGTCTCGCTTCCAGTACTGCCTCAGAACTAATGACGACCGTCGTCTCTATTCCAAACAATGAAATAAAGGGAAAGATAATAGGAAAAGAAGGCCGAAATATCCGAGCATTCGAGAGAGCTTCCGGAGTTGAACTCATCGTGGACGATACACCTGGCTCAATCGTTATTTCTTCATTCGACCCTATTAGAAGACAAGTTGCTAGACTCGCACTTGAAAACTTAATCTTAGATGGACGCATCCAACCAGCTAAAATAGAAGAACTCGTAGATAAAGCAAAAGAGGAAATCAATAAAATCATCAAAGAAAAAGGTGAACAAGCAGTCTATGAATGTGGAATATTCAACTTTGATCCACGCATCATCGCAATCGTTGGAAGATTATATTTCCGAACAAGTTATGGACAAAATGTTCTTCAGCACTCTATAGAAATGGCCCACATAGCTGGAATGCTCGCAGAAGAACTCGGTGCAGACGTTGCTATCGCAAAAGCCGGAGCACTTGTCCATGACATCGGTAAAGCTCTCGATCATGAAGTTCAGGGAACCCACATTGAGATAGGAATGCGCATCTTGCAGAAGTTCGGTGCTGATGAACGCATCATAACTGCAATGAAAAGCCACCATGAGGACTATCCTTATGAAACTATTGAATCAATCATCGTCCAGACAGCTGACGCCATCTCTGGTGGCCGCCCTGGTGCACGTCGTGACTCAGTGGAAAACTACCTAAAGAGACTTCAGGAACTTGAAGCCCTTGTAAACGGCTTCCCTGCTGTCGAGAAATCATATGCTTTACAAGCTGGCCGAGAAATCCGCATATTTGTTACTCCAGAAAAGATTTCTGATGCCGAAGCAAAACTTATGGCTCGTGATATTGCTATTAAAATAGAACAAGAACTCAAATACCCTGGAGAAATCAAGGTCACAATGATTCGTGAAACAAGAATCATTGAATATGCTCGCTAGAAAATATTATAAATACAACTTTTAAAGGGGGTTTCGAGGCTGACGAGCCGAGAACTTCAGGATTTCTTAAGCTTCAAGAAATCCGTACCCTTTAAAAGTTAGTATTTATTATAAATTTTCTAAACTATACAAACACTTGCCTTAAAAAACCCTTGATATATAATGTATGGGTATCAATAATAAGGGTTAAATGTCACGCCAAAGGCGGACAGGGTCGAAGGATTATAAAATTATAAAAATAACTTATAAAAAACACATGAATAAACAAGCATTAGCTGAATTAGTACATGGAAAGCTCGGTGGTACAAAAGTACAAGCTGAGGAAATCGTTGACTCATTATTTGACGCTATCATCCAAACATTAAAAAAGGGAGGTGAAGTTTCAATCGCAGGTTTTGGTATCTTTTCTGTAAAGGCAAGAGCTGCAAGAATGGCTCGCAATCCAAAGACTGGAGAGCAAGTAAAAGTAGCTGCAAAGAAAGTTCCAAAATTCCGAGCTGCAAAAGGTTTGAAAGACATGGTTGCTTAATTTTTACCTGTCTGCGCAGGCAGGTCTCGAGATAAAAATAAAAACACCCCAAACGAAAGTAAGGGGTGTTTTTATTTTTATCTAGATTTTTTGGAATATATCTTTTGAAGGGGGTTTCGAGGCTGACGAGCCGAGAACTTCAGAATTTTTTAAGCTTCAAAAAATTCGTGCCCGAAAAAAGTTATATTCCAAAAAATCTAATATTTTCGAATCACCGCTTTCAAAACTGCATTTATGTTTAAAGAGTGCACAGGATAGATTGGTTTATAGTTTTTATTCGCTGGCTCGAGCCATACTTTTGCCCCAACTTTACGAAAGTATTTCATCGTAAACTCCCCATCCACTTCAGCGATGACTATCTGCATATCTTTCGCAGCAGTCGCTTTCTCTACGAGCACCATATCTCCCTTTTCAATGTGCGCGTCGATCATAGAGTCACCGTCGACTTCAAGCATATATGTCAGTGATTTATTTTTTATTAAAAGGTCATCTAGCTTTATTGTATCTACCAATTCCTCTTCCACTGTGGCTGGAAATCCTGCGGTAACAAAACCAAGCATTGGCACTTCTCCGAAGGTTTCAGCTGGAATAAGTCTACCCAAATGATCTTTCCCTACGAGCCCTGCCTCTATTAATTTCTCCACAACTTTAAATACAGCATTTTTTGATTTGAAATTAAAGAGCTTCAGCATTTCAGAATATGTCGGCATCCTTTTATTGTCTCCGTAGAATGACTCTAATTTTAGCTGATAGGTATTCTTCATAAATTAGAACTGAAGACGAGAACTAAAAAGTGTTGGAAAAAATCTACTAAAGAAGCTTCTTCTAGAATGATAACGAACTTTTTTCAAAAGTAATTTGTGCTCTCTCGCCTCCTTCATATAGTTTCTCCCTTCTAAGATTTTTAGATCAATCTTTTTATTGATCCTTTGAATCTCTTTATCTAACATTTTTAAATATTGTGATTGTGACATTGCTTTATGCTACTTATTGTTACTAATTTCGGCTTGCTTCCGCCAGAGGCGGACAGGCATGTAAATAGTATAAGTGAACGAGCGTTCACTGTCAACAATCCCCCTGTGGATAACTAATTATTCACCCCTTCGACTTTGCTCAGGATCACTGCGTGACTTTTGGCCTATATTGTATGGCTTCTAGGATATGATGTTCTTCGATATTTGGAGAATTTTCTAAGTCAGCGATAGTTTGAGCTATTTTAATAACTCGATGATATGCCCGAGCCGATAACGCTAAACGCTCCGCACTATCATCTAGTAAGTCTCGTACCTTGCCCGTGAGGTTGACCATAGCCCCTAAATCTTTCACATTCATTTCACTGTTGGTTATTATATTTTTTTCAAATTTTTTAAATCTATTTTTTTGAATTTCTCTCGCTTTCGTGACTCGTTCTTTTATCTTTTCGCTTTTCTCCCCATCCCCTGCTCCTCCGAGCTTTTTATAATCCACATTCCCCACAGAGACCCAGAGATCAATGCGGTCAATTATCGGACCAGAAAGTTTTCTTTTGTATCTATCCAAGTCTGAAGGTTTACAAATACAGGCTTTTTGTTTATTTCCCACATTTCCACAAGGGCAAGGATTCATCGCTGCGACTAAAATAAAATTCGAAGGGAAAATAGCAGTCGCTTTAGCACGCGAAATTGAGACAATGTTATCTTCGAGTGGCTGACGCAAGGACTCAATTACTCTTTTTTCAAATTCTGGAAATTCATCTAAAAATAAAACTCCACGATGCGCGAGCGTAACTTCTCCAGGTTTCGGATACGTTCCTCCACCAATAATAGAGACATATGATGAGGTATGATGTGGCGCACGAAATGGGGCAAAGCAAACGAGCTCCCCCATCGTACTACCTGCGACAGAATGAATACCTGTAATCTCGAGAACTTCTTCAATATTTAAATCTGGCAAAAGTTGGGAGAACGCTCGAGCGAGCATTGTCTTGCCTGTGCCTGGCGGACCGTACATCGCGATATTGTGCCCACCGGCTGCTGCTATCTCCAAGCCTCGCTTCGCCCCCTCCTGTCCACGAATATCTGAGAAGTCAGTGCGCGAAACTTCTTTTTTATAATTTATCTTTGTTTGTGGCTGAGCAATGATTTGTTTCCCAGTTTCCGTGAGCCTAGAAAATTTCTGAGTGGTCTGGCCGGGGTGTGGGGCCCCGGAGATCCGAGGACCCGAAGAAATTTTACTAGGCTCACGGAAACCAAGATGTTCCACCACTTCTTTTAAACTCTCCGCACCAAAAATTGTAATCCCTTCCACGAGTGCCGCCTCGGCTGCATTTTCCTTCGGCAAATATACTTCTTCGAAACCAAGCCTCTTCGCTTCTTGAGCGAGCGGTAGCGCTCCCCTGATTCTGCGGAGGGTTCCGTCGAGCCCAAGCTCTCCTAGGAAAATCTTTTTCTCAGAATCAAACTTCACATCCCCAGCTGCGAGCATATAAGAAAGAGCAATACCTAAATCAAAAAAAGGGCCTTCTTTTTTTAAATCAGCCGGGGAAAGGGAAACTATTATTTTTTGATTTTTTGCTTTCGGAGACTTAAAACCAGAATTCTTGATTGCTCCACTTACTCTGTCTTTGGATTCATCTACCGCTTTATCAGGCAAACCAACCAAGCTAAAAGAATGCAGACCTCGAGAGAGGTCCACTTCAATTGTCACGATAGTACCCTTCAGTAAATTAACTTGTGCTGAATAGACTTTTGCAAAAGCCATAAATTATTTTAATTTTTGTAACTTTATTTGCTTTCTAAATGCTTTTTGCAAGTTCGAGCAGCTGGATTTGCGTCCAAGCGAGTCATTTCAATATCTTTTTTACAGACTTCGCACTTACCGAAAGATTCTCGATTTATTCCTTTCAAGGCCTTTAAAATATTATTAAGTCTTGGCTCTAAAGTTCTCATCGTGGAGGTTCTTGCTTCAAAATCTTCAAACCTATCAGCTTTATCATTCTCATCAGCCTCTGGGAACTCTAATTCTTCTGGAGTTGTCTCCCATTCACCTGTCTCTTTATCAAACTTACCCATATCCTTCATCTGCCCTAATAATTGGTCCCTTTCTTTTTCTAATTTTTCTTTAATTTTTTTCTTATCTAACATAGACAAATAATAGCATGTTAATTTTTTGTAGCAAGCCCGAACAAATTACCTATTTTTTTTATTCTAAATCTCTAAAAATAAACCCTTCTTTGTATGAATCAATTCCTAATTTTGTAGCCAGAAACAAAGGAGCGGGCAAATTGCCCAAATCATACCAACCCCAGCCATCACATTTATTTGACTCCATTACTTCAGGTTCTCCACTTTTCCAATCTGCAATTACAGCAACTTGTATAAAATGTTTTGGAGAATAATCTTTTAAATTTGCTAAATATTGAAATTTAATATTACAAATCTCAATCCCTGTCTCCTCTTTTGTCTCCCTTCGAGCACATTCAAAAAAAGATTCCATATATTCAAGATGCCCACCGGGAAATGCATATTCTCCTGCACCAAAACTGCCATTACGTTTACCCAATAAAATTTTTCCATCTTTTAAAATCATCACTCCTATTCCAACCAATGGCCTTTTTTCCATAATTATTTTTTTTTATTAAAATTTCTACAAACTCATATCTATATACCTAACTTCATCAGAAAGAATTACTCCTTTTTTAAAATCTTCCCATAATCTATTTGGCTTGAGAGGTACTGTACCAGAAGGATCTATCCAACAAACTTCTGCTATCTCATGTGCATGTGTTTTTTCAAGATGTTCAATATTTAAATAATCTTGTGCATTTGTAATTTCAAAGAAAAATTCTACAGACTGTCGAATGTCTCCGTCCATAAAATTATTTACATAAAGTAACCTACCTATCTCAGGAGTAACTCCAAGCTCTTCAATCATCTCTCTACTTAAACATTCTTTTATGTTTTCTTCCCATTCCAAATGACCACCTGGTAAAGCACAAAAACTAGTATCGTGTGGATGTTTAACACCCAAAAGTTTACCCTCGTGTATAATGATGCCTCTAGTTCGAACAACAAATTTTTTATCTTTTCCCATGAACCAATTATATCAGTTTTATTCTTTTTTTGTGGTAAAATACCAACATGAAATACGACATAAAAGACATCAATTTAGCAGCTAAGGGAATGATTAGAATCGAGTGGGCGAATAAAGATATGCCCGTACTCTCTGGAATAGCAGCAGACTTAAAAAAGAGAAAACCATTTAAAAATATTATCATCGGGGCTTGCTTACATGTCACTGCCGAAACTGCAAATCTGATGATTGCCTTAAAAGAAGGCGGAGCAAATGTCACCCTTTGTGCTTCGAATCCCCTCTCCACCCAAAACGACGTTGCTGCAGCTCTCGTGAAAAATTTCAAAATTCCTGTCTATGCAAAAAAAGGTGAAAATAAAAAAGAATATTTCTCACACTTAAATAGTGTCCTCGACACGAAACCAAATATCACTATGGATGACGGAGCTGATTTAGTTTCTGTTTTGCATTCAGAAAGAAAAACAAATATAAAAAATATAATCGGTGGAACAGAAGAAACCACCACTGGAGTCTCTCGTTTAAAATCTATGGCCAAAGAAGGGGCATTACTTTTCCCAGTCATTGCAGTGAATGATTCCATGACGAAACACTTTTTTGATAATCGATATGGAACAGGTCAGTCCACATTAGATGGCATCATCCGAGCAACAAATAAATTAATTGCTGGTTCTGTTTTTGTAGTCGCTGGTTATGGTTGGTGCGGTAAGGGACTCGCCATGCGTGCTCGCGGTATGGGTGCCAATGTCATCGTCACGGAGATAGATGCAGTGAAAGCTCTCGAGGCACTGATGGATGGCTTCCGAGTGATGCCGATGAATGAAGCTGGCGCTGTTGCTGATTTTATTTGCACGGTCACGGGTAATACCAGTGTGATTAACAACGAAACCTTCAATACTATCAAGGATGGTTGCATAATTTCCAATTCTGGTCATTTCGACGTTGAAATTGATCTCGTTAATCTAAATAAGATAACCAAGAACAGAAAAACACTCCGAGATTTCGTCGAAGCATATACACTAAAGAGTGGTAAAACTATTTTTGTCCTCGCTGGTGGAAGACTTGTAAACCTCGGAAGTGCTGAAGGACATCCTGCTTCCGTCATGGACATGAGTTTTGCGAACCAAGCTCTCGCTGCAGAATTTATTTTAAAGAACAAAGGAAAACTTTCAAATGATGTCCATGTTCTACCTGAAGCTTTAGATAAAAATATTGCAATCTTGAAATTAAAAAGTCTCGGAGTAAAAATAGATACTTTAACCAAAAAACAAATTGCATATATGTCTGGCTGGCATGAGGGCACAAAATAATTTTATGAAAATTGTAATCATAGGAGCACAAGGCGTAGGTAAAACTACCTTAACTGAGCAAATTAATCAAGACAATCCTGATTACAAAATCATCCCTGAAGCAGCACGACTAGCTATTGAAGCAGGATATAAACTCGACGAAACTGCGACGATAGAAACAGAGCATTGGCTGATTGCAAAGCAAATTGAATTAGAAAGTACAAATGACAGCAAGTGGGTAGCTGACCGATCTTGTATAGATTTACTCGCATATATCAACCATTTGTTTTCTGAAGAAAATGCTTTGATTGAATTTGCCGAGAAAACATTAGTGCCAAGATTTAGTACTTATGATTTGGTTCTGTATTTACCTAGTGGAGAATTTGAGATTGAGGATGATGGTGTACGAATAACTGATATTAATTTTCAACAAGCGATAGATCAAGAGATAAGAAATATTCTAGAAAAGCATAAGGTTCCATTTATTAAAATAGTTGGTTCACCAGAAGAACGATTAGCGCAAGTTAAAGATTTATTTAAAGATTATTAATTTTTTGTAGTATAATATTTTTATGTTTTATAAACACAATAATAATTACACAGTTGAGAGCGTTACCTCTGGTCATCCAGATAAAATCTGCGACCAAATATCAGATGCTATCTTAGATGCATATCTAACGCTAGACCCAATGAGTCGCGTCGCGGTGGAAACTTTCGGTGGTCATGGCAAACTTGTAATCGGCGGAGAAGTCACCTCCACGGGAAAAGTTGATTATGTAAAAATTGCCCGCGAAGTTTATAAAGAAATCGGTTACAACGATGAACTAGAAATCTCTGCACACATCGTCACACAATCCCCCGACATCGCGATGGGTGTGGACACAGGTGGAGCCGGAGACCAAGGAATAATGTACGGCTTTGCGACAGACGAAACTCCTGAATTTTTACCCAAGGGTGTCGTCCTCGCACACAAGCTCGCGAGAAGTCTAGAAGAAAAAAGAAAAGCTGATGAAATAAAATGGCTCGGGCCTGATGGTAAAACACAGGTCACTTATACTGAAGGAAAATTAAATACAGTTCTAGTAAGTACGCAACATTCTCCAGACGTAACACTTGAAGAAATTAAAAAAGAAATTACTGAGAAAATTATAAATCCTCTCCTCTCTCCTGAAGAGCAAAACACCGTAAAAATATTAGTAAACCCAACAGGCAAATTTGTCCAAGGCGGTTTTGAAGGAGACACAGGATTAACTGGACGCAAAATAATGGTAGACACTTATGGCGGACTTATCCCGCACGGAGGTGGATGTTTTTCTGGTAAAGATTCCACCAAAGTAGATCGCTCGGGTGCATACATGGCTCGCTATGTTGCAAAGAGTCTCGTCGCTGGTGGTTACGGTAAAGAAGTGCTCGTATCTGTCGCTTATGCTATCGGCATGGCAGAACCTCTCATGATAGAAGCGATTAATGAAAAAGGAGAAAACTTAGCAGAAATAGTTCGCAAGAATTTTGATTTTAAACCACTAGCTATAATCGAACACCTCGGTCTCCGCAATCCAATCTTCCGAGAGACCGCCGCTTATGGCCACTTCGGTAAAGCCAACCTTCCTTGGGAAAAAATTGAGAAAATAAAATAAAAATTAATGCTATAATTAACATCATAAATATGAAATCACGTGAAATTATAGAAAAAATACTTAACTCAGCTGATGTAAAAATTAATGGAAATAGAGCCTGGGATATAAAAGTTCATGACGAGAGATTTTATGACCGCGTCTTAACGAAAGGCACCATGGGCCTCGGTGAATCTTATATGGATGGTTGGTGGGATTGTGAACAAATAGACGAGCTAATATATAGAATACTTAAATTTAGTGACAACACTATCATATACAAAAACCTCACAAATATTCTCCATTTCTTAAAATCCAAATTTTTTAATCTGCAAACTAAAACAAGAGCAAAAACAGTTGCCATAAGACATTATGACTTAGGCAATGATTTATATATGTCTTTCCTAGACCCATACAATCAATACACTTGTGGTTACTTTAAAGATACGGACAACTTAAATACTGCACAAGAAAATAAACTCGAGCTAATTTGCAAAAAATTACAACTAAAATCCACAGACAGAGTGCTCGACATCGGCTGTGGCTGGGGAGGATTTGCAAAATATGCTTCCGAACATTATGGCTGTCATGTCACAGGTATCAGTATTTCAGATGAACAAATAAAATACGCAAAAGAATTTACTAAAGATTTACCTGTAGAAATATTGAAAATGGACTACCGAGACATTGTCGGCCAATATGATAAAGTTTTAATCTGTGGAATGATAGAACATGTCGGTTATAAAAATTACCGAAAAATTATGGAAATAGTTAAAAAACATCTAAATAAAAACGGCCTATTCCTCTTGCATACGATTGGCAAAAACAAATCAACTGCCGCAGTTGACCCCTGGATAGAAAAATATATATTCCCTAATAGCATTCTCCCCGCGGTAAAACAATTAGCAAATGCTTACGAAGGCCTATTTATCATGGAAGACTGGCACAACTTTGGACAATACTATGACCCCACCTTAATGTCTTGGTATAAAAATTTTGATAAATCCTGGCCTAATATAAAGCAAAAATATGATGAGAGATTTTATAAAATGTTCCGTTATTATTTACTTGCCTGTGCAGGAGCCTTTAGAGCAAGAGACATCCAACTCTGGCAAGTAGTACTATCCCCCTCTGGCGTACCAGGTGGATATAAACCAATAAGATAAAATCATGCTATAATCTCTATCTGTCATAAACTGTATGATTCCCATATTTCCTAATTTCAAAAAAATTGGCCTCGAGGACAAAAAAAGTATTGAGTCATTTACTCATCGATACCTACCCTATTCAGATTTCAATTTCACGAGCCTATGGGCATGGGATACAAAAGATAAACGAATGATCTCTAAACTCAACGATAATCTGATCGTACGCTTAACCGACTATGAAACAAATGAACCTTCTTTTTCCTTTCTCGGAACCAATGAACCTGAACGTACTGCACGCGAACTTATAAATTTTGCTGAAAAATTCGGCATATCTCCTATCCTACGCTTTATTCCAGAAGAATCAGTAGCTGGCTTAAAAAACTCCAATCTTCTTGTAGAAGAAGATAAAGACAACTTTGATTATATATTTTCTGTTCCGAAATTAGCTGAACTGCAAGGCATAAAATTTAAAGAAAAAAGAAATTCAGTAAATAAATTCTTGCGTGAACATCCCAATGCAACTTTTGAACTCAAAGAGTTAAGTAGCCTAGCTGTGCGTGAGCAAATCCTCTCAGTGCTTCGTCGTTGGAAAAACAAAAAAAGTTTAGACAATAAACCATTTGATTTTAAAAATGAAGAATTAGCAATTGACCGATTACTCCACACAGCTAAAGATCACAAACTTATTACTTCGTGTGTCTTTTTGGGTGATACAATGATTGGTTTTAGCATTGATGAAATCTTACCCTTTCAATATGCAACTTCACATTTTTTCAAAGCAGATAATTCATTTAATGGTGTATATGATTTTCTAAATAATAAAGTAGCACAATATCTAGCAACCCAAAATGTTACATTGTGGAATTGGGAACAAGACCTAGGTCTTGAAAATTTAAGAAAGTCAAAAATGAGTTATAACCCGGTTAATTTTCTTTTAAAATATAAGGTTTCTTTGACTTACAATAAATAAAGCGTATAATTTATATAATATGATATGGTTTTTTATAGCACTCATTGGCCCGTTCCTATATGCATTAACGAACCATATAGATAAAGTACTCTTAGAAAAATATTTCAAGGAAGGAGGTGTTGGTACACTCATTCTATTTTCTTCTCTTCTTTCTGCAATGGCATTGCCATTTATTTTTCTCGCAAACAAAACATTATTTGATATTAATGGTATGAGTATTCTTGTGCTTGCTGTAGTTGGGATACTGAATGTACTAGTGCTTTGGTGTTGGTTATTAGCTCTCAAGACTGAAGAAGCATCAGTCGCAGTTGTATTTTACCAGCTTGTACCAGTATTTGGGGTAATATTAGGCTATCTTGTTCTTGGCGAAGTGCTAACACAGCTACAACTCATCGCTATGGCTACAGTCATCCTTGGCACGACGATTATCTCCTTCGAGATAGACGCAGAAAATAAATTTAAACTCCGAAGAAAGACCATCCTCCCAATGACTGCGGCCTCCTTTTTTTGGGCACTTGGATCAGTTTTGTTTAAGGCTGTTGCACTAGAAGAGAACCTCTGGAGAACAATTTTTTGGGAACACCTCATGCTTGTGCTTGTAGGTCTTTTTATCTTCGTGTTTATGCGTTCTTATCGTGAAAACTTTCTGTTCGCAATCAAAAATAATTCCAAGACAATTCTCGTACTTAATGTTGCAAATGAATCCTTGTTTATGTTTGGAAACATCGCGTATTCTATAGCATACTTGCTCGCCCCCGTAGGACTCGTACTACTTGCAGAATCATTCCAGCCTATCTTTGTTTTAGCTATTGGAATTTTTCTTACAATTTTTTTCCCTCACATATCAACCGAAAAAATACAAGCAAAACATATTTGGCATAAAATTATTGCCATTTGCTTAACTGGAATAGGAACATATTTACTTTTTTCTTCATAAAGAAGACTCGTATTTCACTCATTGTTCAATTTCTGCTATACTTCTAACAACACCATGGAAACTAAACATTCGCATTTTCGAGACCATATTCTACTCTATATACTCTTACCACTCGTCATTATGACTGGAACTGCTTCTTATTATCGGTTCATGGTCAAACAAGATTATATGGTTGTCTATGAAGGAATTTGTGATCCAAATAGTAAAAGTTGTTTTATAAGTTGCGAAGATGATGATTGCACGAAGGGTCACTATTATTCTAGAGTAGAAAAATACGCACCTGATTTGTATAAAGAATGTGGGAAGGATATTACAGACTGTAGAGCAGCCAGTGCTTGCATTCCAGGTGATCATAAATGTTCTATAACCTATTGTGAAACTGGGGTTGATGGAAACAACTGTTCTGAAGCAAACTCGCAAAATAATAATCTAAACGATACTAATATATGATATGTAATTTATTTCCTGAACCTACATACTTTTTTTTCTCCTCAGCTGTGCCAGCATTACTTTACTACGCACAAATACCTGCCACAGTGATTGCACTCCTTCTAAGCTTCTATGTATTTTGGAAAGGTAGAAAACTTTTACTCAATAGACTTCTTTTTTTAATCTCTATATTTTTTTCACTTTGGACACTTTCAACCTTAATAGCTTGGACTAATATTCACAGTGACTTTATAATATTTACTTGGTCTTTTTTCAGTTTAATATTAGGCCTCATTTCCATCTTCTGCATTTATTTTATTTATGTATTTTTATGGAAAAACGATATTTCAGTACGTCTCAAGGTAATTTTTATTACGCTACTTGCACCTCTCCTTATCCTCGCACCTACTACTTTAAACCTTAGTGGTTTCAACCTAACAAATTGTGACGCTTTTGATTTCGAATGGCTCCCATTCAAACTCTATGGTACGTCACTCGGAGTACTAGCAATTATATGGATTCTCGTTCTTCTCATTAAGGCATATCGTGTAGCAAAGCCTGATTTTAAAAAACAAATTGCTCTCATGGGAACAGGTATTGAATTATTTCTCTTCTCTTTTTTTGGAATGGAATTCATCGCAACTTACCTTGCAAGAATTGGTATCTTCCCAGATTCCCAGCTCGAGCTATATGGGATGTTCGGAATGGTAATATTTATGATATATATAAGCGTTCTCATGGTCCGCTTTAAAGCTTTTAACGTAAAACTTCTTGCCACCCAGGCATTGGTATGGGGACTTGCAGCATTAGTAGGTTCACAATTCTTCTTTATTAAAGCAACTGTAAACTTTGTCCTTAATGGATTTGGATTTCTTACCTCTATAATTTTGGGACAATATTTGATTAAATCTGTTAAAAAAGAAATAGAGCAAAAAGAAAAATTAGCTAGACTAAATATAGATCTTCAGCTTTCAATTAAACAAAGGGAAAGCCTTGTCCACCTCGTTACTCACAAGGTTAAAGGTTCATTTACTCGCACGAAATTTCTTTTTGCTGGAATACTAGATGGCACCTTTGGACCAATAACTCCTGAAATTAAAAAAAGAGCAGAGCAGGGTCTTGAATTTGATAATGGTGGAATCCGCACGGTTGACTTGGTTTTAAATGTCGCCAATTTGCAAAATGGAGTCATTAAATATGATATGCAAAATTTTGATTTTAAAGAGATGACTCTTGAAACAGTAGATGAAAAAAGGGTTGGGGCTGAAGCAAAAGGATTAAAAATAGAAACAAAAATTAATAATGACACTTATAACATTAAAGGTGACACTTTCTGGCTCAAAGAAGTAATAAACAATTTGCTTGAAAATTCTATTAAATATACAAAAGAAGGATTGATAACAGTCTCACTCGAAAAGAAAGAAAACAAAATATTGTTAAGTGTCAAAGACACAGGATTTGGCATCACTAAAGAAGATAAAGAACATTTATTTACTGAAGGTGGACGAGGCAAAGACTCTGTAAAAATAAATGTGGACAGTACAGGCTATGGACTCTATACAGTAAAATTAATCGTAGAAGCCCATAAAGGCCGCGTCTGGGCAGAGTCTGAAGGTGCGGACAAAGGTTCTACTTTCTTTGTAGAATTACCAACAACATAAAAACGGTAATATAATGTTTTTTAGGGGTTTTGAGCACGACGGTGCGAAAACTTCAGGATTTTTTAAGCTTCAAAAAATCTGTACCTAAAAAATATTATATTACGGTTTTTACTTTCACTTTTTCTTTTGAGCAGAAGCCAAACGAAGCATTATTTCATGTGCAGCAGGCTGTGAATCTGTAAAGATTACATAATTATCATCTGCGAAGATATATGCCATAACCGTCTTTCTATCTTTATCATAAAGTACTCGAGCATTTTTATTATCTACGATACCATCCTCGAAATTTTTAGTGAAAAGATAATTTGTCTCATTTGTAAGACTAATCCCAAAAAATCCATGTAAATCATAAAGCATTTTATTTTCCCAGTTGCGCAAAGAATCAAAAATATCAGCCGTAGAACGAACTTTAATTATCATAAAAAAGTCCCCAGCAGTTGGTGAAGTAGATTTAAGCCCAGTTAGAACTGACCCCAGCAAAAAATTATCATTAACAAAAAGTCTATTATTTACTGGAACGAAATCACTCTTAATTAAAGAAATAAATCTTCTAAGCCCTATAATTTGTTTATTTTCTGTGAGATAAACCCCTTCCACTCCTCCTACTTTTACTTTTGAATTATTAATTTCACCTAAAACAGTCTGAGCTATTTCTTCTTTCTTGAGTCCAGCAACTTCCAAAAAAGTACTCTGCTCATTAAAAATGATAGGCACAAATTGTGGGGCTACTGAAATAGTATTGATATCTTTTTTAAAAAAGAAAAAAAATAAAGTCACCAAAGCAAGAAATATTAGCAAAATACTAACGAGCATGAAAATCTTGTTTTTTTGTGATTCTGGAGATAGATTTTTCTTTTCTGCCTCGTGCTCTTCTTCTCCATGGATTATTTTCTTTATTAGCCCCTCTTTGTCATTCTCAAGAACACTTGCCATGTCTTCGGCATAAGTCTGAACAATTTTATGTTCCACTCCTTTCCCAGAACCGACAGGTGAAGGAACGGGTATTTTTTTATCTGTCTCCATATTTTATGACTTTGGTGCAAAGAAATCTTTATCCGCTTCCTTGATGGATAGACTTATCTTTCCTCTCTCACTATCAATCTTTATGACCTTCACAGGCACAATAGTACCTTCCTTTATTATATCTGATACTTTGTCTACGCGAAATGGCGCCATTTCAGAAATATGTACCATGCCGTCGGTAAAAGGATTAAGAGCCACAAACACTCCAAAATCAGCAAGCTTTACCACTTCTCCTTTCAATATTTCACCAACTTTAAACTCATGGGTCATTTCTTCGACAATCTGTTTAGCTTTTTCAGCTGATCCATCTTTACCAGTCAAATATACTGTTCCATCGTCCTCAATAGTTATTTCCGCCCCAGACCTCTCTTTAATATCTTTAATTGTTTTTCCCCCGCCACCAATAACCATACCGATTTTATCTGGGTTGATTTTAATTATTAAAATCTTTGGTGCATTAGCAGATATATTTTCTCGTGGTTTAGCAATTTCTTTTTCCATTGCGTCCAAAATATGGAAGTGTGCTTTTCTAGACTGTTTCATCGCTTCTGCCAATATTTTTATTGGCACTCCATCCACCTTCACATCGAGCTGAATAGCGGTGACTCCCTCTCTTGTTCCCGCAACTTTGAAATCCATATCGCCATGATGATCTTCAGGTCCTTGGATGTCGGTAAGGATTTTATATTTATCTTCGTTTTCAAACATCAGACCCATCGCAATACCAGCAACAGGATTTTTTATTGGGACTCCACCATCCATCAAGGCTAAAGTCGAAGCACAGATTGAAGCTTGAGAAGTTGAACCATTGGATGCCATAGATTCAGAAACAATACGAATAGTATAAGGGAACTCTAGAGGTGATGGTAATACCATCGCTAATGCTTTTTCAGCAAGTGCTCCGTGTCCTACTTCTCGGCGATTTGTAAAACCAAAACGCCCAGCTTCTCCCGCAGAATAAGGTGGAAAATTATAGTGATGCATAAATCTCCTCTCGGACGTCACATCCATTCCATTCACCGCTTGCTTGTCTCCAGGTCCACCTAAGGTCAAAGCAGAGAATACGTGCGTTCCCCCACGATAGAAAATTCCTGACCCATGCAAAATTTTTGATAATCCTCCAGCTTGCGCATAGAGATCACGCACTTCATCCATCGCTCGTCCATCTGCACGCCTTCCTTCTTTGATTGCTTTCTCATGCAACATTTCATTTTCTGTGTTATCAAATAAATCATCTTCCAGTTCATAATTTTTATTATCTGGAAATTTTTCTTTCACTAAATTATTCCAAGTTGTATGCAATTCATCTATATGTTTTTTACCAACTTCGGTAAAAATAGCTTCTTCCATTTTGGGCAAAATATTTTCTTTAAACAAAGCCACTGCCTCCGGATTTATAACCTCTTCAGGTATAATTCTTTTTTCTTTACCAATTTCCTTCGCAATATTCTTCTGGAATTCTTCAAGTTTCGAAATTTCTTTACTTGCTACTTCTAGGGCTTCTACAAGCTCTTCTTCTTTTACTTGCCTGGCAGCAGCCTCAATCATGTTCACATGCCCTTCTCTTCCGCAGACAGTTAGATCAAATTTGTATGGATATTCTTCCGCTCTCAGAACTGTAGATGCATTTATTTTTAAAGTTTCGCCATCATACTTTCCAATGCGGACACAACCGATTGGTCCTCTCCAGGGTATGTTGGAAACAAGAATAGCGAGAGAGGCTGCATTTACTGCAAGCATAGCGGGATCATTGTCGTCACAAGCGATAACGGTCACAATGACTTGTACGGCGTGCCTTAAGTGCTGGTCAAAGAGTGGACGAATTGTTCGGTCAATGACTCGACTTGCTAAAACTGCTTCCGTCGATGCTTTCCCTTCTCTCCTGACATACTGAGAACCTAAAATTTTCCCTGCAGCATAAAACTTTTCCGCATAATCGACTGTTAAATTAAAAAATCCCAAGCCTGCCTGTTTGTCGTGAGACATACAAGCTGTGGCTAGAACTATTGTCTCTCCATACTTCAACATCACACTTCCATGTGCTTGATCTGCTAAATCAGTAAAAATGGCGGTCAATGTTTTCCCTCCAATTTCTACGCTATATTCTTTCTTTTGCATAATTATTTTACCCACCTGTGGCGAGCATTGAGTTCGTGTTCGAACTGCAGTATTGTTCTTCATAGATAGAGAACACTACTATATGTCCGAACGCGAACTGATTAACTACTAATATCTAATAAACTATGATTATATTAGCACTTTTACATCAAAAAGCAAAAACTATTTTGCTCCCATGAGATACTTCCTTGGATTTTCAGACAAGTCCACAAAATCATCTACAGCTTCACGTAGTTTCCCAGAAGTTGATTTACCAAATGATACAACTTCGACTTGGACACCAATACTCTGCAAATATTCTACAAGAGGAATAAAGTCACCATCACCAGAGATTATTACTACGGAGTCCAAACGTGGTGACATTTTAATCGCATCGACAGCCAACCCGACATCCCAATCAGCTTTCTTTGCACCCCCAGCAAATATTTGTAAATCTTTTGTCTTTGTTTCAATCCCGAGCTTCTCTAATGCTTCAAAGAAATTCTTTTCATCACCCGCTTCAGTGGTGATAACATAAGCTACAGCTCTTACGAGTTTACGTCCCGCAACTGCATCTTTCAAAACGGCACCGAAATTAACTCGCGCTTGGTACAAGTTGCGAGCTGAATGATATAAATTTTGGGTATCGATAAAAACCCCAACTCTTTGTTCTTTATGTTTTATAACTGTCATACATTAATTATAGCAAAGAATACTTATAAAAACGACTACGGAAGCTGACGAGCTGAGTCCTGAGCAAAAATTCAACAGAATTTTATGTGTGCGTTTTTAAAAATATTTTTTGCTAGAATTACAAATTTACGCAAGATCCATTTTCTTCATCAAAGCAGCATAACGAGGCTTACTTTTTCGTTCCAAATACTTCAAATGAGTTCGGCGGTCGGCTACCATTTTGATAAGCCCACGACGAGAATGATTATCTTTTTTATGCTTTTTAAGGTGTTTTGCAAGAGCGTCAATCTGAGTAGACAAAACGGCAACCTGAACTTCCGGAGAGCCAGTATCTGTCTCATGAATTTGATTTTTCTTTATAACTGCTTGTTTTTTCTTTGTTGCTAACATGTTTATTATATTAGCATAAACCCTATAAATTGCAAGTTCCCTTAGAAAATATTGTGCGACATGCTAAAATATATCTATGGCATCCGTACATGAACTTAAAAATCAATTTCTGGAATATATAGAGATAGAAAAAGGCCGAGCGATAAGAACAGTTGAAAACTACGATCATTATTTAACTGTTTTTTTAAACCAAACAAAAATCACTGACCCGAAAGATATAACAGATGAAAAAGTCCGAGATTTTCGTATCTGGCTCAACCGGCAAACAACAGGCAACAACAGAGCTACTGGCGGGACAGTAAAAAAGAAAACACAAAATTATTATTTAATAGCCCTCCGTACTTTTCTTAAATTTCTAACAAGGAGAAATATCACATCCCTTCCCTCAGACCACATAGAGCTAGCAAAAGTCGGTGAAAGACAAATCGATGTTATATCCCAAGAAGAATTGCGCAGACTCTTGCGCGCACCAGACAATGAAAAAAATTTAGAAAAAAAATATCGAGACAAAGCAATCATGGAAATGCTTTTCTCGACTGGCCTGCGTGTTTCAGAACTTTGCTCACTAAAAAATGATCTCGACCTTCAGCTAGATGAATTTTCTATTCGTGGGAAAGGGGGTAAGGTGCGTGTCGTTTTTTTATCTGATGAAGCAAAGGCTGCCGTAAAAAATTATTTAGCAAATCGCAAAGATATGTCTGATGCCCTTTTTGTAAAAGTTAATGAAGAAACATCAGCAGGAACAAATTTAAATAAAAAGAAAGGAAAAAACTCTACAGAAAATGATGGCCTCACTCGTCGCTCCATAGAAAGAATTGTAAAAAGATATGCCACAATCGCAGGCATATCAAAAAAGGTTACACCACATGTCATTCGTCATGTTTTCGCCACAGACTTGCTTTCCAATGGAGCAGACATCCGCTCGGTGCAGGCCATGCTCGGCCATTCCAATATTGCGACAACCCAAATTTATACACACGTTACTGACAAGCATTTGCGTGATATTCACAAAAAATTTCATAACAAACAATAAAACCTTTAGAACATAACTTTTGCAGGGGTTTTGAGCTCGGCGGAGCGAAAACTTCAGAATTTTTTAAGCTTCAAAAAATTCGTACCGAAAAAAGTTTATGTTCTAAGAGTTTCACAATTTACTTTGTGCTACAATTATTAAAATGAAAATCATAAGCTGGAACACAAATGGACTACGGGCAACAGCAAAACAAGGCTTTTTTGTTCCCCTTTTCAAAGATGAAAAACCTAATATTTTATGCCTTCAAGAAACAAAAGCTGAACCAGATCAGCTTCCAGAAGATGTCCGCAATGTAAAAGGTTATTATTCATATTTTTCACATCCCAAAATTAAAAAAGGCTACAGTGGAGTAGCTATTTATACTAAAGAAAAACCAAAAGAAGTTTTCTATGGAATGGGCATAAAAAAATTGGATGATGAAGGCAGGCTTCTCGGTGTAAAATTAAAAAATTATACAGTGATAACTGGGTATTTCCCTAACGGGGGGCAGGGACCCCATAGACTGAAATACAAATTAGAATTTTACGATGCCTTTTTAAAATTTATATTAAAACTTCGCAAAAATGGTGAAAATGTCATTTTTTGTGGGGACGTAAATACCGCCCATGAAGCCATCGACCTCGCTCGCCCTAAAGCAAATGAAGAAAATACAGGATTCTTGCCAATAGAGCGTGCCTGGATTAGTAAAGTAATTGAAAATAACTTTTTAGATATTTATAGAAAATTCTATCCTGGAAAAGTCGGCGCCTATACTTATTGGGATATAAAAACACGAGCCCGAGACAGAAATGTCGGATGGCGTCTAGACTATTTTTTTGCAGATGCAAAAATCGTTCCAAAAATAAAAAATGCTGGAATGTTATCAGACTATTACGGCTCAGACCACTGCCCTATTTGGATACAACTTAATTAAAACTCGTTGCAGGTGTAGTTTTTATGAACCCTTGCGCAGGCGGGTAGCCGAGCAGAGCAATTTTTTAGTAAAAAAATATGCGTGGTGAATAAAAACTATACCAAAAAAGAGTTTTATATTTCAATTAATCCTGGTTTAATCTTTGCTCCAAACCATTTAGAAGTAAGTATTTCTACGGTTTTTGTCTTGTCTGTAACGAGAATTTTAACACTTCCCTTTTTTGAAAGCTTTTGAAATATTTCTTCATGTTTTTTAAGATATTCCTTGAGTTTTTTGGGTATTATTTCGTCCTGAGAAATTATTTTAATATTTTTAGGTAAAAATTTTCTTATTTGTCCTTTAAATATAGGATAGTGCGTGCAACCAAGAATTAAAGCATCTAATTTTTTATTTAAAAAAGGTTGCAAATATTTTTTGATAAATGGCAGAGCATTTTTTATTTCTCCTTCTTCTGCGAGAGCCACCAGGAGTGGCGCAGCATTTTGGAAAATTATTACTTTTTTGTTTATTTTTTTAATTTCTTGCGGAAAAGTATTGGAGTCAACAGTTCCCTTTGTCCCTAAGACCCCTACTCTCTTAAATTTAGCAGCTTCTTCTGCAGCCGGGATCAAAACTCCCAATACTTTTCTCCCAGGGAAATTCTTAGGTAAATATTCCTGTTGTATTTTTCGCAAAGCCCGAGCTGAAGATGTATTACAGGCAACAATAACAATAGCGCAATTTTCTTTACGGAAAAGATAGTCCACACATTCTCGCGTAAATTCATACACAGCTTCATGCGAACGGTTTCCATAAGGCACCCTTTTGGTATCACCTAAATACACATAATCGTATTCTGGCATTACTTTTACTATTGATTTCGCAATCATAAGCCCTCCTAAACCTGAATCAAAAATTCCTATCTTCATATTTTTATAATAACATAATCTGCAAAATGAAAAAGTTACATTTTTAAAGCCTTGCGCAAGAGCTTAGAAAATAAAAATGGTAATCCATTTATTATTTTCTTGAGCGACGAGCAGTTCGCTGGCGAAGCTTCGCCAGATAGATTGCTTTCAAAATGCAACTTTTTCATTTTGTAGATTTATGGTATATTTTATACATGAGCCACGCAAGATTAGAACAATTATCCGACGGAATTTTCGCAATAGTAATGACCGTGTTAGTTTTTCAAATTAGACTACCTGCCATCTGGGGCCCGATAGACAATATGGGTCTTTGGTTCGAAATCAAAAAACTATTCCCTCTTTTACTTAGTTACGTTTTGGGCTTTTCTTTACTCTTCACATATTGGAGAGCGCACCATTTCTTTGTCTCTATTTACGCAAAAAATGTAGACTCAAGGCTCACAAACATAAATGCTTTATTTTTTATGCTTATAAGCCTAGTGCCCTTCTCCGCTAGTGTCCTCGGTAGCTTCAGTAGCAACGAACTTTCTATAATACTTTTCGGCATACATATTACCCTAATCGGCCTTACTTTGTATTGGATGAGAAGATATGTACTTTTCTCTGAACATATAAAAAACCCTGAAATAACAAAAAGAGAAATCCGAGGCAGTACTATCCGCACCCTAATCCCAGTTGTCTTTGCATTAATCGCTATGCCGCTTTCTTTTTTAAGCATAAAACTTTCTTTATTTTTATTTACCCTCGCTGTAATCTTCAACCTTTCTTCTTATAGCACGAAACTTTTTGAAAATATTCTAAAGACTCTTCACCATATGTTTTTCGGTGAAGACAAAAAAGGCCACTTCGCAGATTAAAAATTCCCCAAAATACTTTTTGTAGGGGTTTCGAGAGCGACGGCTCGAGAATTTCAGGATTTCTTAAGCTTCAAGAAATCCGTACCATAGAAAAGTTGTTTTGGGGAATTTTTACTTCATCTCACAAGTATTTTTCTACTGAAAAATCTCGCGAGCCCTCCTCGCCTCGTCAGGCTCCGGCCTTGCGATCGGGTCCCTTGCCCGATCTCACCCCATGCTTCTCGTGAAGCTTTGCGACTTCTTCTTCTTCAAGCTCTTCTTTTTTCTCTTTTCCACGTAGGCCGAGGACTTTGAGCTCAGCATCACCAAGCATATTTAATGATTTTACTAATCCAGATAAATGACTTACCGTATTTTTCTCTGGCGCATCCAAAACTTCCTCTAAAAGAGCGTTTAAAATCCAGCCCATTCTAGGTCCAGGAGTAATTCCCAGCTCTTTAATCATATATTCTCCATTAATCTTCAGTTGTCCCACAGAAATAGGGTCACGAAGAGCTTCTTCTATCATCGCGAAGTATTTTCTTAGCCGATAAGGTGCTTCTTTTTTATTCATTCCTACCCTATCGCACTCACGGACATTCATCAATGTCCAAATATTTTCTTTACCAACTTTCACAACAATTCTTCGCACCGCAGAAAGCGTAATTAATTCAGTGTCCGAAAAAAACATATGCATACGCACAAGTTTTTCCACAAGATCAATTTCTTTTTTAGGGAATTTTAATCTCTCCATTATTTTTTTTCCCATCCTTGCGCCAATAACTTCATGACCATAAAAAGTATATTTCTTTTTTCCAGAACCCGCCTCTGCAAGCCTTCTGGATCTAGGTTTTCCAATATCATGGAAAAGAGCAGAAAGCCTTATTTCTAAAGGCCAATTTTTGTCTGTAGCATGCTGCAAAGCATGCAGTAAATGATTCCAAACATCATAGATATGCTCACCGGATTGTTCACATCCGATTCCCTCTTCCAGCTCTGGAATAATATTTTTTAATAAATTAAATTTCTGCAACATTACAATTCCACTTGCAGAATTTGGTGACATAATTATTTTTACAAACTCATCACGAATTCTTTCTTCCGATATTTTTTTTAACAATTCAGAATTTTTTAAAATACTTTCCATCGTCTCATGTTCTACAGAAAAATTTAATTGGCAAGAGAAACGGACAGCCCTCAGCATTCGAAGAGCATCTTCTGTAAAACGGTCATCTGGGTTTCCTACTGCTTTTAAACTCTTGTCCTTAATGTCCTTTAGGCCATCAAACAGGTCAATTAACTGTCCTTTAGACTTGCCCGCCGAATTGGAGGGATTTAAGGCTAAGGCATTAACAGTGAAATCCCTTCTTTTTAGGTCATCTTCCAGCTTATCACTGAATTTTACCTCGTCAGGATGCCTAAAATCACTATATTTTGTCTCAGTTCTATATGGTGTAACCTCAATTATCTTATATTCTGATGTTCCATGTGAAACATCATCCAATGGTGTTTCACGAGAAACGTTATTGGAAAGTGTTTCGCATGGAACACCTGCCTGCGCAGGCAGGCACACCCCTACTGTCCCGAAGGTATTCTCATAGACCGTCTTTTCAAAAAGGCTAATTATCTGCTCTGGCTTGGCGTTAGTTGTAATGTCCCAATCCTTTGGTTCCTTGTCCATCAAAAGATCTCGGACACATCCACCGACAAGGTACACCTCAAAACCAGCTTTCTCTAATGTAACTGTTACATGTGAAACTTCCTTAGGAATTTTCGCTATTAAATTTTTAATTGTTAAGTCCACCTATTTAGTGCGGCTAGGGAGAATCGAACTCCCGTCTCATCCTTGGCAAGGACGTGTTCTACCACTAAACCATAACCGCTAGTTATTTCTAATAAAAACGACCCAAATATAACAACAGAGTCATATTTAAAGTAAATCATTTTTAACTTATCAATTATAGTATTAAATTTAACTTATTGCAATTTTAGGATATATGCTTATAAAATAAGGGGGTTTTGATAATTTTAAAATATGATGTATAATCAAAAGCAATATGCACCCGTAGTGAAATGGATATCACAACAGTCTTCGGAACTGTCGTTGGGGGTTCGAATCCCTCCGGGTGCACAATATTTGCAAATTAATAATATAAAATCTGTCCTTTACTTAAAGCTTTGTTATACAAGGATTTTAGTGAAATATATACCAAAATGTGGATAACTATGTGAGTAATGTTTATAAAGGACACGTCTAGAAGTTGTCTTTAAGCACTAATTTTGTTAAAATATGCTTATAAAATATGGACATTTTAGTAAAAGACACAAAAATTCATCAAAATGTTTCACGTGAAACGAAAATAGACGATGTTCCATGTGAAACCCATTAAAATGCCTAAAGTTTTTACATCTAACACACAAAAAACTGGAGAAATTGGAGAAAATATAGCTGCAAAGTTTCTCATGAAACATGGTTTTTCAATTCTAGATAGAAACTATACAAAAAAATGGGGTGAAATTGATATAGTCGCCGAAAAAGCCTGCAGACTATATTTCATTGAAGTTAAAAGCGTTTCTCGTGAAACGCTGAGCAATGAGACATTGAATAGTTATAGGCCAGAAGATAATATGCACCCCTGGAAACTTAAACGCTTGTCACGGACAATCCAAACATACCTTCTGTCAGAAAAAGTCTCAGATGAAAAGGAATGGCAAGTAGATTTATTGGTAGTGTTTCTTGATACAAAAAACAAAAAAGCAAAAATAAAAGTAGTCAGTGATATTATTTTATGATATACTCGAAAAGCTTTAAGAGCGGGCTGTAGTATACCGGTAGTACAAGTGCTTTGGGAGCATTTAGACTGGGTTCAATTCCCAGCAGCCCGACCAGGTGAGTAAATAAGCGGGATTAGTTTAATGGTAAAACGTCAGTTTTCCAAACTGAGGTTGGGAGTTCGATTCTCCCATCCCGCACATGATTTTCACTTATTTATATGCATTTGCGAGCGTTATAATAGTTAGTCTTATCTCTTTAGTTGGAGTTATTTCGCTATCTCTTAAAGAGGAAACTTTGAGAAAATATATTAGTTTATTTATCAGCCTTGCCGTTGGGGCACTTCTCGGAGATGCATTTATTCACATAGTGCCAGTAGCATTTAAAAGTTCTCCAAACTCTAATCTTCCAAGCCTATTAATCATCGCAGGAATTCTTTTATTCTTTATAATTGAAAAGTTTTTTCACTGGCACCATCACGGAGAAGATAAAGAAGAAGCTCATATTCACCCAGTAGGGAAGTTATTACTCTTCACAGATAGTTTTCATAATTTCTTAGATGGTGTGATCATCGGTGTAAGTTTCCTAGTCAGTGTTCCTGTCGGCATCGCCACCACAATAGCTGTAATTTTACATGAAATTCCTCAAGAGATAGGCGACTTTGCTGTCCTTGTTCATTCTGGTTATTCAGTCAAAAAAGCAATCTGGCTTAATTTTATTTCTGCCCTCGCTGCTATTTTGGGACTTATAGTTGCTCTAATCTTTGGCAACGTAGCTGCTGCTTTCTCTTTGTGGACTCTCCCAATTGCTGCTGGTGGATTTATTTATATTGCAGTCGCTGATCTAATCCCAGAACTTCAAAAGACAAAAGAAGCTAAATATTCTCTCCTACAAATCCTCGCAGTCGTCATTGGAATTCTAGCTATGCTTGCTTTAACCTTACTTGAATAAAGTTTAACAATCATACTAAGATAAAATCTCCTTATTTATATAGTTATTTTTTAATATCTATTTGACATTTCAAATTTAGCATGCTATATTTTGTACCTACAAATATAGTTCTTTAAAATTTATTTTTGACCATTTCGGCAAAGGGTGCAGGACGTTTTATAAAAAATATCATCGTGCATCATTTGCCGAAATGGCATCTCGCTACGTGAAGTAGTATGAGATTTTTCCCAGGAGGGAAACATGAAAGTTACAATCAAACGCGGAATAGGACAGCCGGGCAAGCTCTGGACAGGGTCCAGGGACTTTTTCCCTGGGGCAGACCTGTTCATCCCCGGCTTGGAACACACTTCTCTCGGCAAAGCAGAGGGCTTCGGCGACAGAGTTGTCGAAGTCAATATCATCGAAAACTGGTCAGTGTCAGGGGCCACCACGCGTCGTCTCTGGGTTGTAAACAGAGAAGTCACGTTCACGCCTGAAGAAGCTGCTTTGGCTCCCGTCCTTTACATTGGGACCGGCGGGGTCGGCTCATTGCCTGACCCGAGCGCAGGACTACGGGAAGAGGATTTGGCTCTCCTGAAGGTAGCTTTATGGAACTGGTCGGGGAGGATCGGCGGCTTTGCCATTCTCAATCCCATCACCGTTCTCTCAGGATATTACAGCCAAAGTGATCTACGTGATCTACCCAAGGTCACGGAGGAATTCAAGTGGGTTCAGACATATGCTGGGAACGTTGTTTCAGAATATGTCTTGCTGGAGTTCCGGGGAGGAAACCTCCATCCTAGACACATACCGCCATTCACCATCTGGCCGAAAGCAACCTTGTCACCTCCTGAAAAGAAAAGATTGGAGGAGACTTTTCGACGAGGAATTCGGAAATAATTAGTGATATCGTTCGGGGGTCGCAATGTGGCCCCCAGCTGTTTCGAGATGTGTATCTCGACTGATGAGTCCTAAAGGACGAAACAGAAAATTCCAATTAGAAAAACAGCCCCGTCACTCACGAGTGACGGGGCTGTTTTATTTTATATAAATTTATTTTAATTTGCCCAAGACCAGTCTGTGCCTGGATTTTTAGCATTGAAAACTTCAAAGTGGATGTGGGGTCCAGTTGAATGCCCCGTAGAGCCCACGAGGCCGATAACTTCTCCCTGAGTGACCTCTGCACCAGTGTGGGTAATTACTTTACTCATGTGAGCGTAGAGAGTTTTAGTACCATTTGGGTGTTGAACGATTACCATATTCCCATATCCTCCACTCCAGCCTGTTTTTGCAATAAGTACTACTCCTGAAGCAGAAGCATAAATCGGTGTACCTATCGGTGCTCCAATATCTATTCCACGGTGTCCTGGACCATGGAGACCTTGAGTTTTCCTAATTCTAGGACCGGTAGGCAAAGGGTCTATAAAGTACCCGGAAACGCTTTGGATTGGATGTGTAGCATAATAATTTTTATCTTTCGCAACAGCTGAACCGAGGTTTGCGGCAGGCTTGTCGCCTCCTTCATCAATCATTTCGCCCCCAGGAATCATAATCTTATCTCCAATAGCAAGCTTGGTATCTTCATCAAAACCGTTAAACTGAATGATATCTGATGCATCTACTTTATAAAGAGCGGCAATCCCTTTCAATGTCTGTCCTTTTTTGACTGTATGCTCTGTTCCAGATATAGGCAAAATAAATAGCACATCACCCTCTACGAGTTTTGTGCCTTTCTTTAAATCATTCGCTGACAAAACAGTACTGACTGAAACTTCAAATAACTTAGCAATTGAAGCAACAGTATCACCTTTTCTGACTACATAGACACTTGTGTCTTCTGGAGAAACATCTGGAATATCCTTTCCATCAGATACACCCAGCGGACCAGTTGCAGGGACAAGGGAATTGTTGGAAACAATATTGGAATTGGAATTTGTATCAGTATTGCTCTTTCTATCTTCAACTATTGAAGCGGAAGAAACATTAGCCTGCAAAAGGGCTATATTTTGAGAGTTGCTACCTATTTTAGGAAGACTTACTGTATTTGGACTTGTTTCGGCATAAGCCTGGTCCCCGACAAAGAGAGAAGAGAAGGAAGAGAAGAAATCTGCCTGCACTTTTCGGGTAGGCACAAGAAGAGTCCCAAACAACAACGTAAAGGCTAGAAAAGATCTCAATATTTTACTAACATTTTTATTTTGAGGTTTTATAAAACAAACTAAATGTCGCGAGATTTCCTTTTCTAGCCTTATAAAATAAGGGTAGAATTACAGGACGACCATAGTACTGCAAACTGGATTTTCTCACGATGGTTACTGTCACCTCTAGATTTCAGTCGACTTGCTCTGTACCTCTCTTCAGGAACTACCCCTTCAAGATAGCTCAAAAAGGGCCAAAAGTCAATCTGACCACCCCCTCCTGTGGATAACTTCCATTCATTACAAAATTGACAAAATAGTTTAAAAGTAGTATAATTATAGTATCTTTCAATAAAAAATTAGGTTTAAAAACTAAAAACTATATAATATAAATACCATGAACGAGAAAATAAAAGGACCACCAGCTCCACCTAGACGAAAACCAATAAAAGGAGGAAAACTCGAGGATTACCTAGAAGATGAGGATGATGGATCTATTGCTCCGACAGAACCAACACAGCCAGAAGGTTCCAATACACCTACAGAACCAGCCCCAATAGATATTTCTGATAATCCCACAGAACCAATCCCTATAATGCTAAAATCTACCCAACGAATTACAAAGCTTAATTCTCCTAAAAAACCTGATTCTCCTAAAAAAGACAGACATAAAATAGCAACAGAGATTTTTGGGCAACCTTCTTCTGGAGATGATAATTTAGAAGTGATGATGGCAAAATGGAAAGAAGAAAGAAAAGGGAAGTCTCCTGCTAAAACAAACGCATCAAAAAAAACACAAAAAATAGATTTATCCAGCCCCCCCAAGAAACTTGAACCCAGAGAAGGCGTCGCTCATACAATAGCGAAACTAGAAAAAAGTATAAAACTATTAAAAGAACAACGTAGAGAAATCGAAGAAGATTATACTTTACCAACTAATGAAAAAGAACAAAAACTTGATAAGCTCGAAGGACAATTAGAAGATTATAGCTTAGAACTAGAAGAACAAAAAAGACTCGCAGAGGGTAGTATTTTAAAATCTCCTGCAGCAAATATTGGGACCCAGGAACAAGTCATTAATGAAATTGCAGAATTGCTAAAAAATAATCGCATTAACCAAGTTGTCATCCATGGCCAGAAAAAAATAATAGAACAGGATAGGATAAAAAATGAAGTTCTGACATTTGATTCAGATTTAGATGCGAGAACTGCATTGTTTTTATTAAATGAATACAATAAAAAATCGCTAGAAGAAACATATGAAAAAGATGCTGTAACTTCTCTAGTTCCTAAAGGAGGTTCTGAAAAGAATTTAACAGAAAAAAAGAAAGGGCTTAAAATTTTTATAGACGTTGGTGGTAACTGGTTGAGTATTGAAAAAGATAACGAAACAACAACGATTCACATTGACCACCATGGAACTGGAAAAAGAGAACCAACCTCAGCAACTAAAATGATGTATGAAATAATGGGGAAAGCAGACCTGTTGAAAGAAAATCCAGAATGGCTAAGTAGATTTGTTAATTTTGTAAATGAAGTTGATAATTTAACTTATCTAGAAAAAAAGGACAAAGAAGGAAAAAAGATTTTTAATCAAAAGTATTTTGAAGAAAAATGGCCCTACACTTTTTACGCTCTTGCTGGGAAAATGCAGCCTGATGTTTTGTTAGAGTTATATAAATCAGGAAAAATAGAAGACCTGTCAGCGCCTCTGACTGAAGAACAATTAAAAGGAGAAATTGGGGCAATAAAAACAAAAGATAATATCAGTATTGCAAAAGCATGTACCGAACAGGCTAAAACAGTAGAAGCAACCATATTGGGTATCAAAAATGCAATTAAATATGCAAAAGAACAAAAATTAAATTTAAATAGCACGTCACTTGGAAGCGTGGTATACCATAATTTTCCAAGGATAAAGACAGCCAAAGGAGGTCAAAAATTTAACTTAATCCCTAATTATTTAGGTTTTATCGGAACAAAAGCATTAGGCTTTGACACCTATGTATGTTGGAATGAAAAAAAGAAGGAATTCTTTATAAATTCAACTAATCCAAACTTAAGTAGTGTTGTTGAAGAATTAAACAAAGCTGCACCAGGTTCTGCAATAGACGTAAGGGGTGTAATGGTTTTCGGGAAAAACAAAGAAAATTTAACTGAGGAACAATTTCTAAATACTGTTGATCCAAATATACAAAAAAAAGGAAATCCTGTAACAGTAGAACCTAAACAACAAATTCAAACAGGGCCAGAAACAAAAATTTTTCCTTCCGTTTTAGTAGAAAAAATAACTGAATTAATTTTTAATTCTAAAGAAGTTAGAAATATTTTAGGTAAAGTCACAAATGTTGATAGAAAAAATACAAAAAATTATCTGCAGTTATTAATAACAGGAGAAAATTCTATTACAATAAGCCTAAGCTTAAAAAGCAATAACGGTTCTTTAGTTGTAGGTTTCTCTTTTAAAAATCACAACTTTAAGAAACAAGACATTCCGAAAATCAGAAGCATACTAACTCCAGAAATAAATAAAATTCCAGGCTTAATAATATCTGAAATTGAAAAAGAACATAGAAAAATTAGTAAAATAGAAATTATAAAAGGAGAATTAAAAGTTACTTTTGTTACCCCTGAGCCAACTTCAACACAAACATTAAACCCAGACACAACACCCACACCCCACACAGAAGCATGGACAAATGAAGACGAAGCAGTTTTAGCTCAACTTTTAATCACCATAAAAGAAAATAAAAAAATAATTGAAACTGCAATAGAAAGATTAAAAGAACTCGAAAAAGAAAATAATTCAGACAACAATAGTACCGAACGCACAAAGTTAAGAGAAAAAGCTATTGAATTAGTTCTTGAAAAAGGGAAAACAAGAATTAATATGTCTATAGGTAATGATGGATTTATAAGTCTCGGAGACAATCCTAATAGAGATCTGGTACGTAATATAGGAAACTGGGAAGAAAAAGCTAACGAATATATTTTTATAAAACCTCACGAAACTTCAAAGAGCAAAGATCAAGAACCAACAACGATAATAGAATATAGAATTACGAATAAAAAAGATTGGCTAGATAACGTTGGACGAGGAGGACAACATTTATTTATGGAAATCATTCTCCCAGAATCCGATGCCAAAGAAATTGAAAAACTTCTTGATAGTGACCCAGCAGCAATAAGAGAAATATTTAGTGAGATAATGAAAAGAAAAATATTAAAAAACCCAGAAGAATTCGAAAAACCCCAATCCAAAGTATTTCCGGAACTATCACAAATAAAACCACCGTATAAAAGATGGGACAACAACGGAGATGAAAAAAGTGGTAAAATTTATATTCAAAAAGGAAAAGCTGTAGAATTTGATCCTAAATCATTTGTTAAAATAAATTAAAAAATTAATTTTTATTATTAATATATAAAAAAATGGAAGACAAAAACAAAACAGCACAAATTGAAGAGCAACAAAGAATTATAAAAGAAGCAACTGCGAGAATGGCAGCTGCCCAGGCGGCTGCTGACAAGTTGCTAGCAAAAAAAGCCGCTTCTACTGCTCAATCTACACCACCAACACCAGCTAAGCCTGTTTTACCTACACCTGTATCTTCTGCTGATGTAAAATCATCACCAACCAAACCTAAAGAATTAAAAACTTCAGAAATACTCCCAGACGGAACAGTTGAACATCGCACAAATGGTGAACTCACTTTACGCATTTATAAAAGTGGATTAACAGAAATTTATGAAAATGGGAAACTTGTTACAAAAATATTTTCTGATGGAAGTGAGGTACATTACGGTGAAAATGGGGAACGCATACCCCCACCTCTTCCAAAAATGGAACCAACCCCACCACCACTGCCTTCACCCACTGAAGAAGATACGGATGAGCCAGATATAGTAAGAATAAATGAAGTAAAGGATTTTGTTAAAAATTTAGGTTTACTTGTCCCTGAAGAATTTAAAAATCTAAAAGATGAACAACAAGTAAAAGTAATTCAAGATCTCAAGCGTAGAATTGTGGACATGGTAAAGTCTGATGCCCAAACTCAATATTCCGAAGACTTAAAACAAAAAGGGCGGGTAAAAAAATTATGGGGCTTAGTGACAAAAGAAAAAGATTTAAAAAACCTTGAGAAAAAGATTTTTGAAAGCACTTCTACTGAAGAGGGAAGAAATAGCATTATAAAGCAAGACTTGGAAATACTTACAAAGAAAGCACAAAATCAAGAGATTTACCTATATATGGGTGAACCAATTGTAAATTATTTAAAGACAGAGGAAGGTGTAAGGTCTGTGGCGGAAAAAAATGCTACAGATAATTTCAACGCGAAAGCTGATTCGTTTACAAAAATTCCTTATGAATGGGGCCAAGAAAAAAGTGGTAAACATAGAAAAGAATATGATAAAGCTAAAGCTGAATACGATAAAGCAAGAGAAGAAGTTTTAAAAACAAAATCTAGTAAAGAAAAAGAGACAGATAAAGGTCAAGCTATGTTAGAAATGCTAGAAATAGATAATGTTGTTAAGATGGAACAACTTCTAAATACCCACCCGGAATTCGAGCAAGCATTAGATAGTTTTGAAAAAGGTGCGAACGGAAAAGAAATAATTCAAACTGGTAAAAATTTACTAAACCAGCTTTCTGGTAGAAATTGGACAAACAGAGCATTGATAGCAGGTGGTGCCTTAACAAGATGGGGAATCAAGAGTGTCGGTGTATTAGCGGGAACAACAGCCGGCACAATGACCGCCATCGCTGCACCAATCGTCGGTGGAGTAGTGGGAGGAATAAGAGGAAGAATAAGAGGAAAAGAAACTCTTGAAGAAAGACAAAAAGAGGCCAGGCATGGAAAAAAAGACACAAGCAAAGAAAAAGTTGTTATGGCTGATGCTGCTCATTTATCTTCACGCCTAGAAATCCTAATAAGAGAAATAGAAAACGCTAGCGACCCAAAAGAAAAAAATAAAAAACTTGCGATGTTGGCCACTAGAGTAGAACATACGCAAGGAAAATTAGAAAAAGGACAAATAAACTTTGGAGATTCAAAAACAGCACTTATAAATCAATATAATTTAACAAGCAGTTTAAATAATGCATTGATAATAAAAGAAACATTGTCTGAAAACACTGATAAGGAAATCAAAAAGAAAATTGATCAAATGCTGAAGGTGGTGAGTGAAGAGATGTCGGGAAAAACAACTAAAGCACAAAAGGAATTTATCAAAAAACAAATGTTGCAAGGCGCAGTACTTGGAGCAGGATTAGCAGCAGCTGGTTATGGAGTACGTGCCCTTGGTGAACATTTGGGCTGGTGGGGGGGTCATGGGGCAGAAAACATAATGCCTAAAACTTCTGCACCACACGATGAAATTACACCTGTTTCACCACATGACACTCCTGCTTCCACGCAAGCTATGCATGGAGCGACAGCAACAGAAACAGTGTCTCCATCCGCACCAGGTGCTTCTCAAGCAATAAATAATTTCACAAATGAAGGAATAAAATTCGAGCATGGAAAAGGTGGAATACAAGGAATTCTGGATTTGAAGAAACAAATTATTGCTGAGTATAATGGGGATTATTCTAAAGCTCCAGCAAGTGTTCAAGAATTTATGGACACAGACGCGACAAAAGAAGCAATAAAATTAGGATTTTATGACCCTAGTAATCCAAATGAAAGTGCTTTGATAAAAGCTGGTTCAATTTTAAAATTTGATGAACACGGAAATCTTTTATTTGGAGAACCAGATGCTTCTGGAAATATTCCGGTTCTAGAAAAATATCATGGTGGAATGTTTGATTCAGATGGAAGTGGAAAAATGGATTTAAGTGGAAAGATTTTAGTAGATACTAAAATACCTCAAATACCAAACATAGATGATACTAATATAGATTTAAACGATTCAATAAATAGTGCAACGTTAAATGAACCTTATGTTTTAGAAACGCACGCACCTTCTCCGTCGGCTGCCTCTGAACATCTTCCTGCCCACAAACAAACCGCCGAAGAACTCAGCTCGACAATAAAAGAACAAATGAAACTAAAACCTGGTGAACATAGTGTAGGGACAAGAGTTGAAACAGGAACTACGACAGCACGCGTTGATGCTTTTGCTAGAACTGGCAGACTAGCATTTACTGGAGGGGTTGAAAATGAACCTGTCATTTATAATTACGGGAATCATAATCAAGAATTTCCAGGTCTTTCCATGAGAGAAAATCAAATTCTACAAGCTCATCCAGAATTTGGTGATAATCATTTTCATTTAACTGATGAGAAGTTAATAGAAACCTATGAAGTTGGTGAAAATAATAAATATTATATTTTCAAAAAAGACCCATCACACTTGTGGGATAAATTTAAAAATATGAGAGTTGGCACCTTTCTAAAAGACACAAGCAAGGAAAACGAAAATGCCGCCTCTATAAATTTAAAAAATTATCTTAATACTCTTCAAAAAACCACAAATTTAGAACCAAAAGGCTTCTTTGGAAGGAGAACTGAAAAAATAGAACACTACATAGCGCGGGCTTTACAAAAAGCAGCATCAATCGGAAAACTAAAAGAAATAGGATCAGCCATAAGAGAATAAATTCGTGCTATATTGACAGTAATGAATGACGAGCAACATCTTGCAGGCTTAAATACTGAACAAAAAGAGGCGGCACTTCATATGGAAGGGCCTCTTTTGATTGTGGCAGGCGCAGGAGCAGGAAAAACAAAGACGATTACACACAGAATTGTAAACTTAATTAAAAATGGCGTCTCTCCAGATAAAATATTAGCAGTGACTTTCACAAATAAGGCTGCGAAGGAAATGCGAGAAAGAATAAATCTTGCAATAAAAGACAGCTTCGTCGGGAATGCTTTTTCGGAGGTCCTCGGAAAAAATCCCCAGACCGTCCGAAAAAGCATTCCCGATTCCGTGCCTTTTGTTTCCACTTTCCATTCTCTCGGAGTTTATATTATAAAAGAAAACGCTAGATTGCTCGGCTTGACTCGATATTTTACAATTTTAGACGATGGGGACACAACAACAATCATAAAAAATATATTGAAAGATATCGGCATAGATCCGAAAATGTATGATCCTAGAAAAATAAAGAATATAATTTCCCGTGAAAAAGGAAAGTTCACCCATCTAGCAGATTATGAAGAGAGGGAAGGAAACGGTGCAAGCTCCCTTGGTAAAATAGTTTCTCAAGTCTGGAATTTATACGAAAAGCAAAAAACAAAAGAGAATTCTCTTGATTTTGATGACTTACTTTTGAAAGCGACGAAGCTCTTAAAAGAGAACGAGGAAATAAGAAAAATTTACCAAGAAAAATGGGAATATATCCATGTAGATGAATACCAAGACACAAATGAAGTGCAATACTTGATGTCTAAATTACTTTCAGAAAACAATAAAAATATTTGTGTCGTGGGAGATGCGGACCAGAATATTTATTCTTGGCGGGGAGCAAATTTGAAAAATATCTTAAGTTTTGAGAAAGATTACCCTAATGCAAAAATAGTTTTACTCGAGCAAAATTATCGTTCAACAAAAAATATTCTAGAAGCTGCAAATGAAATAATTAAAAAAAACAAATACCGACCAGATAAAAATTTATTTACGGACAATGTGGTGGGGGAGAAGATTGGCCTCTATGAAGCCCTAGACGAAACAGATGAAGCTGAGTTTGTCGCGACAAAAATCCTAGAGATCATAGATGGAGCTGGAAATACTTTTTCGAATGGTGACGTTGCGGAGCAGGACATCCTGAGAGGCTTCGCTTCTTCAGATTTTTTATCGCTACGTACTGCCAAGCAGAATTCCTCGCTCCAAAAAACTGAAGAAGGCTCCGCCTTAAACGAAAACGAAAGAAGCTTTTCGAATGGTGACGTTGCGGAGCAGGATACCCTGAGAAAAGCTTCTTTTGGTGAAGTAGCCGTTCTTTACCGCGCGAACTTCCAATCTCGCGCACTTGAAGAAGCAATGCTCCGCTATAATATCCCTTATCAAGTTTTAGGAGTGAAGTTTTTCGAGAGAAAAGAAATAAAAGACACGCTCGCATATTTACGAGCCGCTTTGAATCCTGAAAGCCTGTCTGACATAAAAAGAATCATAAATTTCCCAACTCGGGGCATCGGTAAAGCCACTTTAGTAAAAATTTTTGCCGGAGAAAAAGAAAAGTTACCTATAAAAACTTTATTAAAAGTAGAAAATTTCTATGACCTACTCTCCCAAATAAAAGAAAAAATTGAAAACTCAAAAACTTCAGAAATAATTAAGTTTGTGGTGAAAAAGTCTGGAATAGAACAAGAACTTAGTAGTGGCACAGAGGAGGACATGGAAAGACTCGAGAACATAAAAGAGCTTGCTACGCTTGCCTTAAAATACGATGAAATTCCTTATCCAGCAGGTGTAGAAAAGCTTTTAGAAGATGCTTCACTTGCGTCAGACCAAGATTCATTAATTGAAAGAGGAGAGAAAAAAGAAGCAATAAATGCCGTAAAACTGATGACTGTTCATGCTTCGAAGGGCCTCGAGTTTAAATATGTTTTTGTTACTGGGCTAGAAGATGGACTTTTCCCCCACCAGAGACAAAATGAAAGACAGTCTGGGGAAGATAGCGAAGAAGAACGCAGACTCTTCTATGTGGCTCTCACTCGCGCAAAAGAAAAGCTCTTTTTATCATTTGCAAATTTCCGTACAATCTTCGGCTCGAGAAACATAAATGCTCCATCAGAATTTATTTCCGACATACCAGCTGACCTTTTAGAAAAAGAGGGAGAAGCTAGCGGAATAAAGACAATTTACCTATAAACTTTGCATTATATCGTGAATGAGCTAAGCTTATTCTTATATGAGGAACGCAAGTGCAGCTCAACTTTTAAAAAATTTCAAAAGGAAATTTGAGCCTTTTCTTAAAAAATATTTTATTGAAAAAATATACCAGGCTAATAAAATTGATTCAATAACAAAAGAAGCCATAAATCTGATTATGGACTATACAATGTCGGGAGGAAAAAGAATCAGGCCGGCTTTTTTATACTACAGCTATCTTGCCGCCGGAGGGGAAAATAGTAATGAAATTTTTAAAATTTCAATGTCGATTGAACTTCTTCATTCTTTTGGCTTAATTCACGATGATATCATTGATAAAGATGCCAGCCGACATGGTGTAGCCACCATACACGAAAAATACAAAAAAATTGCCACTAAATACAATTCTGCAAAAGAGAAAAACCATTTCGGGAATTCAATGGCAATAATATCTGGCGACATCACCAACTCCATGGCACATGATATAATTTTTAATACCAGTTTCCCAAATGAAGTGAAATTAAAATTTCTTAACAAGCTTGAAAAAATTATATTTTTAACATGTTCTGGGCAGATGCTTGATGTCACGCTAAGTTACCAAAACAAAACTACAGAAAAACAAATTCTCGAGATGCATGAAAGAAAAACGGCTCATTATACCTTTGAGGGGCCGGCTCATTTGGGTTGCATTTTAGCTGGGGCTGATAAATCATATATTAATTTATTTTCTAAATACGCTTTGCCATTAGGAAAAGCATTCCAAATAAAAGATGATATTATGGGTGTTTTTGGAAATGAAAAAGAAATCGGCAAAACAGTGGGGTCAGATATTATTGAAGGTAAAAAAACACTTTTAGTTATGAAAGCTTTAGAAAAGGGAAATAAAAAAGAAAAATTGCATATCATTAAATGCTTAAATAATAAAAATATTTCAAAAAAAGAATTGGAAGAATTTAGAAATATCATTATAAAAACCGGATCCCTTAAATATTCTGAAGATTTAGCTAAAAGTTTCGCAAATGAAGCCAAGAAAAATCTTGTAAAAATTAATTTTAAAGACAATAACGCTAAGAATTTTTTTACGGGTGTTGTAGATTATATTGTAAATAGAAAAATATAGTATGTTATAATTTTTATATGGAAAAAATACGTTTATACGCACAGTCTGTCCCAATAACTTTCGAATCATGGATCCTTTCTTTTGCTGGTATTGTATTAGTAAGAATATTTTTTGAGCAATTTTCAAGTTTTCTTCTAGGGCGTTTTCCAATAATTGAAATGCCGACAATTATTCATTACAGTGTTTTTTATCTAGCCTCCATCGTAACGCTAATGATTGTCTTAATGTACTTTGCTAAAACAACTCTAAAGGAAGTATCCGTAATAGCTCTTTTTGGTTTATTAGCTCTTTGGATTGCACCTTTAGTTGATTTAGCAACGGGTGGAGTTGGGGGGCATATTATGAGTTATCTTTTTGCTTCTGGCAAAGAATTATTTTTTCAATACATTACTTATTTTTCTAGTGGTGATATAAATTCTGGAGTAACTCTCGGCATTAAAATTGAGGGAATGTTTTTAGCTATTTTTGGATATATGTATGTATATACCATTACAAAAAATATCATAAAATCAATCGGGGCAGTTATTGCATTTTATAGTTTTATGTTTCTTCTTGGTTCACTTCCTTCATTAATAGCATTATTTTTACCCCAAGAAAACGGAGTACTAAATTCAATAGTATCTTCGATAATTTCCTCGCAGGTTATTATTAATAATGTTCATCCATCTTTCTCGGCAACTAATCTAGGGTTAATTGACCTTGCTTTTAATAAAATAATGCTTGGTTCAAATATTATCATAGCCATGTTTGCTACTTTTTCATTATTTTTTATTCATACACAAAAAAAACTTATAGCCATAATAAAAAATAGTCGACCTGAAAGAATATTTTTTTTCTTTTTATTAGGAATATTTGGTATGTATCTTGCTAGTACTACCTGGTCCACCAATTGGATTGATATTCAAAGTTATCTATTAACAATAGTAGCCTTCATCTGTGCTGGAATGTTTAGTATTTGTCAAAACGATATCCAAGACGAAAAGATCGATTCTGTTTCTAATACTACTCGTCCTCTCATAACAAAAGATTTATCAAAAAATGACATGGAAATAGCTTCTAAAATATTTTTGGGATTTGCTTTTCTCTCAGCCTACGCAGTGGGATATTATACATTATTTTTTGTATCTTTTTTTATTTTTATTTATTACATTTATTCAAATCCTCCATTACGCTTGAAGCGATTTGTAATATTAAATTCATTCCTCATTAGCTTGGCTTGTTTAGTAGTGATAATGGCTGGATTTTTTTTAATAACCCCCAACAAAACTATCACAAACTTCCCATTTAGTCTCGTTTTAATTGTGATAATTTTATTTTCAACAATTTCAAATTTTAAAGACATAAAAGACATAGAAGGAGATAGGGCTGACGGAATTAAAACATTGCCAGTAATCCTTGGACTTGAAAAATCAAAAAAATTAATTGCTGGAACAAATTCACTTTTGTTTCTTATAATTCCATGGTATCTTCACTCTTCATTTCTTATCGTTCCATCCATCATAACTAGTCTTCTTCTGTGGTATTTTATTACTGATGTAAATTACAAAGAATGGAAAGTTTTTGCAATATATATTACATATCTTATCTTTATAATAAGTACTATTTTTCTTAAATGATAAAAGCAAAAAAATCTCTAGGGCAAAATTTTCTTAAATCCGAAATAGCACTTAGGCAGATTGTTGAGGCAGGGGAAATTAAAAGAACTGACGTAGTTTTAGAAATAGGACCCGGGAAAGGTGCTCTCACAGAAAAACTATTGGGGAGTGCAGGGCTCGTGATTGCTGTAGAAAAAGATCGAGAATTATTTAGTTTTTTAAAAGAAAAATTTGCTCAAGAAATTAAATCTGGTGCTTTAGCTTTATTAAATGAAGACATCCTAGAATTTAACGTTAGCGAAACGTTTCCAAAATTTTTCTCAGGATATCCTGCTTCGCAACGTCACCATTCAAAAAATTTGGAAACACTTCACTATAAAATCATCGCAAACATCCCCTACAACATCACTGGCGCAATTTTGAAAAAATTTCTTACAGAAAAACATCAACCAGAATGCATGGTCCTAATGGTCCAACACGAAGTAGCGAAGAGAATAGTCGCTCGGGATAAAAAAGAAAGCATTTTATCCATATCTGTAAAGGCATATGGAGAGCCTAAACTAATAATGAAGGTAGCTGCCCGCTATTTTTCCCCTGCACCCAAGGTAGACTCAGCCATAATTGCCATAAAAAACATTTCTCGTAAGTTTTTCAAAGAAAACAATATAAAAGAAGAAGAATTCTGGGAAATAGTAAAAACAGGCTTCGCTCACAAAAGGAAAAAACTCTCCTCAAATCTTAAAAATCTGCTAAAAAACAGTCACTCTGGAGAAAATATTCCTGCCAAAAATCTTGGCAACAAAAGAGCAGAGGATTTAACACTTTTAGACTGGCTTGCATTGACTAAATAGTTTATAATTAAAAGATAATTAAAGAAATTTGGTTAAAACATAAAAAGAGGATAATTCAAATCGCTTCTGCGGTGTTATTTCTTGTTGCACTTTTTTTGATAAAAAATATTTCATTTTTTGAAAAATCCCTAAACGCTGTTTTAAATAAAACAGAAAACGGATTGGCCTATAATAATATAACTGTAGGGGAATTTGTTTATAAGGATACTGATGGAGACAAGGTCTCTGATTGGGAAGAGAGCTTGTATGGCTTGGACCCAACAAAAAAAGAAACAACGGAAGGAGTACCAGATAGCACCGCAATGGATAAATTAAAGATGGACCAAAGCGGGACCCTAGAAGCAAATGGTTTAAATTCACAAAGTGAGGAAAACTTAACAGAGACAGATAAATTCTCGAGAGAACTTTTCTCAACTGTGACCACCCTAAGCCAAGGTGGAGAGATAGATCAAGCAACAATAGATAAAATAAGTAGCTCCTTGGCTGAACATATTCAAAATTCTGTTCCGAGAAAAATATATACCCTTGCTGATATTAAAATCATCAACGATAGCAGCCCCAAAGCAATAAAAAACTACTTCAACACATCAAATACAATACAAAAAAAATATCCGGACAAGGGAAGCGTCATAGACATTTTGCAAAGATTCATGATAGATGCAAATAATGTTGACACAAGCATCCTTGTAGAGCTTGATCCAATCATTGAACAAATGCAAAACGGAGCAAACGAAGTATTAAAAATGAATGTACCTCAATCTCTTTCGTCTGCACACCTTGACCTTCTAAATGCTGGAGAAAGAATAATAGAAAATCTAACTGATATGAAACTTTTTGACATCGACCCCATCCTCGCATTAAGTGCCATAAGCCAGTATGAACAAAATATTGCACTTTCAGAATCTGCCTTTAGTAAACTTATGGTTGCCATTAAGCTGAAATTGAACAATTAGACAAAAAATCGTATAATATAAATACTAAAAATAAGAAAATGCGCAAAACAACAGCTAAAAACAAAATAATAAAAATCGTCTCTGCTTTTTTAATTATTTTGATAATAATGCCTGCTGTTTTATTTTCCGAACCTAAGAAAACTGAAGCTTGGATGGGAATAGGCGACTTAAATGCCACAGAACCAGTAAGAGCGCCAGCAGCAGTTACAACGTCATCTGCCGCTACCGCAACCACAGGAACTACTGGAGCAGGAGCCGCATCTGGGGCAACATCTGCAGGTCTTCAAATTAAAAATTTTGCTAAGGCTATTTACGAACAAACCTTAATGGCGATAGCCAGAAGATTGATACAAGAAGTTACTAAAAGTACCATAAATTGGATTAACTCTGGTTTCCATGGATCTCCACTTTTCTTAGAAAACCCAAGCTCTTTCTTTACTGATATCACAAAATCCCAAGTAAAAGATATGGCTAATATATATGGTTTTGACAGCTTAAAATATCCCTTCGGCCGAAATTTCATTTTAAATACAATACAATCCTATAAAAGCACCCTCGCAAATAATGCGACTTATAGTTTAAATAAAGTGATGAATGCTACTCAAGCAGCTAATTATAGAAACAACTTCAATGTCGGAGGATGGAATGGTTTTCTTCTTAACACCCAATACCCACAAAATAATTATCTAGGTTTTCAAATGATGGCAAACCAACAGCTTGCCATAAATCTCGAGGGGGTAACTCAAGCTCCTGCCCAAAAAATCCAAGGCCTTCTTCAACAAGGTCAAGGTTTCCTGTCTCCACAAAAATGTTCAACAAATCCTGATTACAATAATGGTTTAAATGAATTTCAGAGACCAAGTTTTGATGTAGCCGCTTATGAAAAAAAGCACCCTGCTTGTCCAGATACAGCAACTGTATGTACCACAGAAGACGGAGACAAATATAAAGCGGGTTTAGAAAAAGCTAAAGCTGAATGGGCAAAGAAAAACACCTGTCCACCGAAAGCTAATGGATCCTCTGGCTACGAGAACACCACTCCTGGCTCTGTGGTAGCAGACCAAATAAAAATCAATTTGGGATCTGGTATCCACCAAAAAGAGCTCGCTGCTGCTATGGGAAATGGTATTTCCGCTATTCTTGATACTTTAATAAATAAATTTATTGGGGATGGATTAAATAGTCTCGCAAGTAAAGTCAATCCTCCTCCTCCAGCAGACAATTGGAGCTATGGTGGTGAAACTCTCGATAGCTCAGGAAGTGGAAATTCTTGGGACTCTGGACCAGACCAGCCAATTATTTTAAGTACCTTCAAAGATCAAGTAAATGGAAAAACAGTAGGAACCTGTACTAACATAAAAGACTTTAATGGTGTTGTTTTGCCCGACCAAGACGAGGTTTCAAAAGCGCAATGTGATGCACAAAAGATTGTTGCTGTAGACATTGGAATATGTACCTCAATAACAGACTCAACTGGCTCTGCTTCTGTAGACCAGGTAGATATTACTAAATCTAGGTGCGACAATCTAAGGGGAACTTGGAAAAAAACAGGCACTCTGACGGCGAATACACCTATCTGGACACCGCTTGGAACATGTAGTAGCTTAACAAGCCCTAGCGGTAGTGCGTTACCTGATAAACTAAATATTTCTCAAGCAGGGTGTGATATTGCAAAAGGAACTTGGAAAAAAGATAAAATCCCTGGGGACATAGACAACACACAAGAAGAAATTAATTTAATGGATTATGCTGATGAAAATAATCCAGAAAATGTAGGCATCATTCAACTATTAAAAATAGTTCCATTAAAGACAGAAATCCTTGACCAGTGTATCCCTGGACCAGATATTGGCTGGGAAGATAGATTAAAAGGCGAGAAGGAAAGAGTTTCTTCAAAACTTCAAAGCCTTATTGGTCCTGATGATGAACTGGCAACGAAAGCGATGAATTTAATCATAAAAGAATTAAACTTTGCGGTAGATTTATTTAATGATTTCGTAAGCACTAAAATGATAAGTTCGTCAATGCAGGGATCTATTCTTTATATAGATGCAGTAAAACAAATAAGTGGGGTAACCCAACAATCAAAAGAAGTAGCAGATGCAAAAAGAGCGAAATCTATGACCCTCGCAAGGTTAAAATCAATTTCAAAATCATTAGACGCATTTAATACTCAGCCAGAGCCAGGCTCTCCTGAAGAAAAAATACTCATCGCAATAAAAAAACAATACGAAGCAATAAAAACCTCTATTTCTTCGACTCTCAGCATAGAAAACACGAGAGATGAATTAAACTCTTTGAAAGATCAGCTAAAAAAACTAACAAGCACCGATCCGAAAAATCCTGGTTTAATTAAACTATGTACCGATGAAAGATTAAAAGAAGGATGGGCTGATCCTGACCCAACAGGAAATGGAAATAGTAAAAATAGTAAAGAAAATAATGCAAGTGAAGCTGATCTGTTCTGTAATAAACCAATAAGTAGTGGATTTTCTCATGGAGAAATAATTAAAGGCTATGATTGGAGAATAGGTCGTGCTGGAACCCCCGCAGGAACACCAGACCCAAGTGGTTATAAATTTACATTTAGAAACCCAAGAAATGATTTAGGTGATCCAGGATATACGGACATACCTTTAGTAAATGCACAGTGGGTGTATGGAGGTTTATCTTGTACGGGAGTCTGCTCTTGGCCCGACATAGGAAAAATTGATTTTGGAAGCATCGGAAAAGTGGAACTTTTCCCAGGCATAAACGATGTAAAAAATGCACCGAGCGACAATAGAGTAAGCGTAAACCTAGATTGCCAAACTATCTTTAAAGCATTCCCAACAGACTATACCCAGGCTGGAAATCTTTCCCCATAAATAATGACGAATAGTTTTTTGCACAGAAAAAATCAGAAATGAAAAAATTAATCTTATACATAATAATATTCGTTGCATTTGCTGGATTTTTGAGTCCAGTGGGTAAAGCAAACGCCCAGGCTGCAATAGTTCTTTGTACAAGCACAAACCCGAATGTCCCAGCAAATTGTATTCCCCCAAACACACAAGGAACCTGCATAGTTACAAATCTTAATGTACAAACTGGCGTTTCTACTGTTTCTAAAGCAACAGACACAGCAGGGCATTGTGTTGGAATACATGGAGATTTTTCTCCTGGAGCAATAGATGCAAGTTTACCAGCAACAGCGGAATCTAAAAACACAGAAAAAACTGCGCTTGAAAAACTTGTAGGCGAAAAAAGTTGTACAAGTTTAGGAGGAGGCGGCCCAGAAGGATGTCTAATTGTAGTATCTTTCTTTGTTTTCTTTACTGTTCCTTCTTTTATATTGACTGTCACTGCAAAACTTTTCAATGCGATGGCTTCAATCACTCTCTCTAGTAAACTTTTCACTGCTTCCACTTTTGTCCCTTCGGGATGGGCTGTAGTTCGAGATCTTTCGAATCTTTTCTTCATTCTTGTCTTACTTTATATTGCAATTAAAATGATTTTAGGACTCGGTGGTTCTGAAGCAAAAAAAATGATTGCAAAAGTGATAATCACTGCTTTTCTCATAAACTTTTCTATGTTTTTCACTCAGGTCGTCATTGATTCTTCAAATGTATTGGCCTTGATTTTTTATAATAAAATGGATGTTCAAACAAAGAATCCTGACGGCTCAGAAAGATATTATATTCCTGTTACAAAAGGGGAAAGGGATATCTCTGGAGGAATTGCAAAAGCATTTAATCCTTCTCAATTTTTAACGGAAAGCTTTTTTGAAAGAGCTAAACAAAAAACGTCCGGCTTACCACCAGTATACCTACTAGCTTCTCCTGCAGTATATGGAGTAGCTGCTCTATATGGAAATTGGAACCCCCAAAAAGAAGTTCCCACTTCGATGATCCTTGGAATTATATTAATCTCGGGATTAATTATGAGCTTTGCAGCTTATGCATTCCTGTGGGCTGCACTTGCTTTTGTTAGCCGCCTAATTGAGCTTTGGGTACTGATTATTTTTTCTCCTTTTGCTTTTGTATCTTTCTCCGTACCTATTTTAAATAAAGTGCCATATATCGGATGGGAAGAGTGGTCAAAACGCTTGATAAAAATGTCTTTTATGGCTCCGATTTTTATGTTCTTTATGTACCTGATATTCATGTTAGTAAAGGCTGATTTATTCGGAAACCTCTCACCTGCGGGTAGTGATGCAGACGTCGGTTCAATAGAAAAAATAATTCTTGTAAGTATTTCAGCTTTAGTGCTTTTGATTCTTTTAATGAAAGCAACGAAATTTGCAAAGGAGGGTTCAGGGCAACTAGGAGAAATTGCGATGAAAGGAATGAAAATGGCGGGTGGACTTGCGTTAGCTGCGGCTACGGGCGGAACTGCAATGTTGGCCACTGGAGCAATTGGAAGTTTGGCAGCCAAAGCAGCAAGTAGCAAATTCCTAAATGATAAACAAAAGGATACGGGATTTGGAGGAATGGCCGCCAGAATGGCTCTTAAAACTGCAAACTATGGAACAAAGGCTTCTTTTGACCTAAGAAAGCTTCCAGGCATGGCGGGACTATCTAAGGCAACTGGAATAAATATGGAAACTGGAAAAGGAATTGGACTAGGAATCAAAGAGGGTGGATATGAAAAGAGGAGAAAAGATAAAGAAGAAAAAGAACTAAAGAGAGCAAAAGAACTTGAAGTAAAAGAAGGTGAGCCTTTGAAACAGGCACTTAATAAAACTGAGGCAAACCTACAAAGCCTCATAGGAGCTAGCGAAGAAGAGCTTGAAACTCTCGATAAAACAATTGAAAAGAATAAAGAAAAAGTAGCAACAGCAAATAGCAGACTTACTGCAGCTAAGGGCACTGCTGGGGAAGATGATGCGCGAGATGAATTATACAAAGCAAATGATGCATTAGAAAATGCAAAAGCTGAAAAAACAGCTCTTAGGGAAGGAAAGATTGCAAATGTTCAAGTTTCAGGAGCTGCAGGTATTATAATTACTCCAACGGGTACAGACTACAGAACACGTACAACAACAGGGACAGCTGGGGGGCCATCAATAAAAGATCTCGAAGACCAAAAGAAAATCGATACTAAGGCATTAAAAACAGAAAACAGGCAAAGACAATGGGCGGCGGCTGACAGACTAGAGAAAAAATCATTTTGGGGTAATACAAATAGAGCAACTGCACACAAAATAAGAATGAACGCAAAGGTAGAAGAAAAAGCACATTAAAATATAGATTTATGACCGATAAATTAAAACAAACAATTAAAGAAGAAATTGGAAAGTTGCCAAAAGGAAATCAAGAAGTGATTAATGCTTTTGGTTGGGAACCAATATCAGAAGAAATCGGTAAAAAATATCTATTAAGAGAAAAGGAAATAAATGATTTTGAGATAGAGACGCTTCTGGTTTTAGTAGGTGTTGAGGACATCAATGATTATGCAAAAAATATTGAAGATAATGTTGTCATAAGCAAAAGTGAAGCGCAAAAAATTGCCGATGAAGCTTTTCAAAAAATTTTTAAACCGCTCGGTAGTGCGCTAGAAGAAAACATCAAAAAAAGTGGAGTAGTAGAGAATTCAACAGCAGAACAAACCCTTAATTTTATTCTCTCGGGAGGAGATTATTCCGTTTTTATCGAAAAAAAAGTAGAAGCAAATGAAGAAGAAACACTGGAAACGGTCATCCCTGTGTTTTTTATTAATGAACAAAAATAATATGGAAAATACAAAAGATTTATTAAAAATAAAAATTGAGAAGGCAAAGGCGTTATTGTCAGAAGATACGCTGGAAGCCATAAATGCAGTTGATTGGAAAGCGGTTATCCTAGGAATCAGGGAAACAAAAGGCTACAGCTTCGAACAATTAGGGGACTTAGAGACAGAGACGGACTTGCTCCTTTGTGGGCTTGTAAGTCCTGAAAACTATTCAAAGGAATTGGAAGTAAGAATGCATTTACCTAGAACTGAAGTAAATGAATTAGTAAAAGAAATGAATACAAAAGTTTTCACAAAAATAAAAGAAAACTTGATAAAAATCCTTGATAGAAAAAAGGTTATTACTACAGCAATTCCACTAGAAAAAGTATCTACCGTGAGTATGCCGACAAAACCAATATCGCATGACACAGAAGAAGAGAAAAAAGTTAACAAGCAAGTGTTAAATAACGCTGGGATAGAAATACTCCATGACCTGCCCGCAGTGCCAGGAGCACAGCTGATGCAGGCGGGAAAATTAGAGTTAAAGGGTGGGGAAATGCCCCCAATCTTAGCTCAAAAGCTCACAAGCTCAGTTCAGGCACCTGTAGTAGCGACGGATCATTCTCTTAATAATTTATCAAAAGCAAGCGAAGCCATAATCCCCGAAACACCCAAGGCAGCTCCTACGTCTTATCCTCCAAAAGGTGACCCATATCGTTTACCACCGGACTAAATGTTATAATTTATTCGTATGCAGTTTAAAGTTCCACAGTTTTTAGAAATAGAAGACAAGATTTTCGGCCCTTTTACCTTCAGGGAGTTTGTTTATTTGGCTGGTGGGGCCGGTTTGTGTTTTACTCTTTATAAACTGCTTGGACTTCTAGTAAGCATCATTCCCATTTTACTCATTGCAGGGTTCTCTTTATTGCTTACTTTCTACCGACCAAATAACAAGCCTTTTATATATATGATCGAATCTGGTTTCAAATATTTTACCCAAAATAAACTTTATATTTGGAAAAAAAATCTAACAAAAATAAAGCAGGGGGGAGGCGAGGCAGTATCGAGTGATATTAACAAAATCAGAATGATGAAAGAAGGTGGCTTAGAATTAAATGGGAGTAAATTACGAGATTTAGCTTGGAGTCTGGATGTGTTAGATTTGAGTAAGCAGAAAAATACAGGGAACTAGGCCTTAGGCACTAGGCTCTAGCGAAATCAATGCTAAAGCCTAACGCCTAGAGCCTAGAGCCTAGAAACATATATGGCCTTAAACGCAAAAGCAACACAAGAATTTATACCAATCAAGGAGGTCCGCGACGGAATAGTCGTGTTGAAAAACGACGAGTTACGAGCTATCGTGCTTGCAAACTCTGTGAACCTTTCTCTTAAATCTGCCGATGAGCAAAAAGCCACAATAATGCAATTCCAAACTTTCTTAAACACTCTGGATTTTTCTATCCAAATATCTATTCAGTCAAGGAGGCTAGACATCCGACCATACTTACTTCTTTTAGAAAACAGAATCAAGGTACAAAATGAACCTCTTTTAAAACTACAAACTAGAGAATATATAGAATTTATTAAAAACTTCACAGACACCGTCGCAATAATGACCAAGAGCTTCTTCGTGGTAGTGCCCTATACTCACACAACATTAAAATCAGACTCGGGAATTCTTGATAAAATATTTTCAAGAAAAAACAAAGAAGAGATAAAAGCTGCAAAGAAAATAGCTTTCGAAGAAAAGAGGTCCCAATTAGAGGAAAGGGTAGCCGTAATTCAGCAAGGACTTAGCCGTTGTGGTATAAATTCAGCCCAGCTCGGCACTGAAGAAGTTGTGGAAGTATTTTATAAAGTGTTCAACCCGGGAGAGATAGAAGGAAAAGTTAAGTTAGAATAGGCAAATAGGCCTTAGGCACTAGGCTCTAGCGAAATCAATGCTAAAGCCTAACGCCTAGAGCCTAGAGCCTAGAAAAATAAAATGAGTATTTTAGATGATATAAAAAAATTATTTGGTGGGAAAAATGAGGCCAAGGAAAATGAACCTGGTGCTTCTGTTTTAGCAATCCTTCCTGAAAAGATTTACGAATCTGCAAACTTGGAGCTCCAAGACGTCATCGCTCCATCCGCCCTAAAGATTGACCCTAAGTCTATAAATTTGGGTGATAAAATAGCTCGTACATTTTTCATAATCTCTTACCCTAGATTTTTAACGGACAATTGGTTTTCTCCAATAATTAACTTGGATAAAATTTTTGATATTTCCATCTTTGTTCACCCTGTAGATACTTCTCTAGCGTTGAGACAATTTCAAAAGAAAGTAGCCGAGGTACAAAGCCAGATAAGTGTTCGAGAGGCTAAAGGTATGGTGAGGGACCCTATGCTCGATACTGCTTATCAGGACCTGGAAGGCCTCCGCGACAACCTAATTCAAGCACAAGAAAAGATGTTTGATGTGGGTATTTATATCACTATCTATGCTGACAACGAACTCGAACTTTTCAAGGTTGAAAATGAAATCAAATCAATGCTTGAATCGAAGCTCATCTATATTAAACCAGCTCTTTTCCAACAAGAAGAAGGTTTCAAAAGTGTCATTCCAATAGAAACAGACCTGTTAAATATCCATCAAAAATTAAATTCAGAACCTCTCTCAAGTGTCTTTCCGTTTATCTCTTCTGACCTTACTTCTGACAAAGGAATACTCTATGGTATAAATAGACACAATTCCAGCCTAGTTATTTTCGACAGATTCTCCTTAGAAAATTACAACTCTGTAACTTTTGCTAAGTCTGGTTCTGGAAAATCTTATGCCACAAAATTAGAAATTCTAAGGTCTCTCATGTTTGATACAGATGTCATTGTGATAGACCCTGAGAGGGAATATGAATTTTTAGCTGAAGCTGTCGGTGGAAGATATTTTAATATTTCTCTTTCCTCGGACCACCATTTGAATCCTTTTGATTTACCTATTCCTCGTGAAGACGAAACCGCAGAAGATGTGCTCCGTTCAAACATCATTAATCTCGTCGGACTCTTTAGACTCATGCTTGGTGGACTCACTCCAGAAGAAGATTCAATGGTAGACCGAGCAATCTCAGAAACTTATGCCATAAAAGATATTACTCCGGAATCAGATTTCTCTAATATTGAACCACCACTTCTTTCAGATATGGAAATGGTCCTCTCGGGAATGGAAGGAAGTGACTCTGTTGTTGCCAGATTAGCGAAATATACTAGGGGATCTTGGGCAACATTCTTAAACAGACCATCAAATGTAGATATAAATAAAAAGTTCGTTGTTTTCTCTGTGCGTGACATGGAAGATGAACTAAAACCCGTTGCAATGTATATCATCATGCATTACATCTGGAATGCAATTCGAAAAAACCTTAAAAAACGCTTACTTATAGTGGATGAAGCTTGGTGGATGATGAAGTCAGAAGATACTGCGTCTTTCTTATACTCAATTGCGAAAAGAGGAAGAAAATACTACCTCGGCCTTTCCACTATTACGCAAGACGCTGGCGATTTTATGAAATCCCCATACGGAGTGCCCATAATCACGAACTCCTCAATTCAGCTTCTCTTGAAACAATCTCCAACTACCATTGATCTTTTACAAAAAACATTCAACCTTACTGACGAAGAGAAATATTTACTCTTAGAGTCCGGCTTAGGGGAAGGTATCTTCTTTGCTGGTTTGAAGCATGTCGCAATAAAAATTATTTCTTCTTACACCGAAGACCAAATCATTACCTCTGACCCATCTCAAATACTTTCAAATAAAAAAGCAAAAGAGGACTTGGCAGAAGCCGCAACGGCAGGGAAATAGGAAATAAGGCTTTAGGTACTAGGCTTAGAGTGCTTGAAAATGATATAATAAAAGCATGAGGTTCAAATTTTTATTACTATATTTAGCTATAATAGTCACAATATTTGGAACAACTTTACCAACTCAAGTAGAAGCTGTTTCTCCTAGTAGTATTTTAGTTAATATCTCCCCAGAAAATCCAGCTCCGAAAGAAAATGTAACCATCACATTAAGTAGCTACGCCGCTAATTTAGATAGTGTTTTGATATTGTGGTCTGTAGATGGACAAAATACTTTATCTGGAGTCGGAAAAAAGTCTCTTTCTTTAGATGCGCCTGGATCTGGATTAGAAACGAGAGTGGTTGTTAAAATATCTCTCCCAGATGGAATAATAGAAAAAAATATATTAATTAGACCTTCCTCAATGGTATTACTCTGGCAGGCTGAAGATTCATATGTGCCTCCATTTTATAAAGGGAAAGCAATGCCTTCTGCAGAAAGCTCGGTAAAAATAGTCGCTATGCCAGAAGCAAAGTCTGGATCTCTTTTAGTAAATCCAAAACACATGACCTACTACTGGAAACAAGATTATACAAATAATGTAGAAGGCTCGGGCTACGGGAAAAATTCTTTTACTTTTGTAAATGATTATCTAGATAGTTCCAATAATATTAGTGTAGTTGCTTCCACCACCGACGAAAAATACTCTTCCCAGGCTAATATAGATATAGCAACATACCAACCAAAAATTTTATTTTATAAAAATAATTACAATATGGGCACACTTTGGGAAAATGCTCTCTACAATGGTTATAAAATATATGGCGACGGAATAATAGAGGCTTCTCCATACTTTATATCTCCGGGTGATATTAGGGTTCCTTTGCTTAATTGGACTTGGTCTATAAATGATTTTCAAATAGACATAACTGGCCCCAAAAAGAACGTGTTTCCAGTACAAGTACAGCCAGGGGTGTCTGGAAGGTCTACAATAAAATTAAGCATTGAAAATATTTATAAAATTACGGGAGCCATTAGTAAGGAACTTGGTGTAGAATTTTAAAATAAATGAAAAAAATTTTATCATACATTTTAATACTCATTGGACTAATCGGACTGTTTAATCTGCCTGTTCGCGCAGAAGCAGCAGACCCAATGGGTTCTTGTAAAACTACTATATTTGGTGAAGTAAGAATTTTCCCTGACACACACCCAAACTGTACCGCCCGGGGAGGAGAGTGGAGTGAAACGACCCAAACATGTCCACCCCCTAAAGTATTAAGCACTACTAGCAACATTTGTGTTGACCCACCGCCAGCATCCGCAGAGCGTTGTTTTGTTAACGGGGTACAAAAGGAAGGGATATCCACAAAATCTGCTTGTGATGAAATAAATGGAATATGGGCGACCGTACCACCAACGCCAGATGGCCCCCGAGGGACTTGTATTGTAGAAGGAGCTACTTTAAGCGGTTCATGGACAGAGGCAGCTTGTAGGCAACAGCCCAATTTTAAACAATGGTTACCCGAAGCCGCACCAAGAGGAACCTGTATAATAGGTTCTAGAACTGAACACGATTGGACGAAGGCTGCTTGTGACCTTAGTGGTGGCTCTTGGAGACCAAATCTTGCTGAAGACACAAAATATTATTTTTTGTCTCCTCTGCCTTGTACTGGAACCCCTGAGAGCGGTTGCGTTGATGGAAAACTTAAATCTTTCGACCCTATTGGTGATAATAAATTAGGTGCCTATTTAAACCTAATGATAAAGATATTCATCGGTATCTGTGCAGTCTTGGCGGTAATAATGATTGTTATGGGAGGCATTGAATACATGATGACTGAATTAGTCTCAGGCAAAGAAGCAGGAAGGGAGAGAATAAGAAATGCTTTACTTGGACTTCTTTTAGCTCTTGGTGCATACACTCTACTTAACACAATAAATCCAAATATTCTAATAACTGATATACCACTACCAAACCAAGGAATAATAGTAACACTAGAGCCAGAACTTGAATCACCTCAGACAGCCGTTTTGACTGATGAGGGCGCCCCTTCTGGACCTACTCCTGGTTGTCCAGAAGGAATAGGAAGAACTGCGGGGGGTATATCTGTATGTAATAGTATTGTTGCAAAAGTTAATGATATGATTACTGCTGCCAAAAATGCCAATCCTTCTTGTGTATTAACAGGAGGCGGATACAGATCACTCGCGAGACAAGTAGAACTAAGACAGAAAAATTGTCACGGTGACACAACAAACAAAAATCCAAACCCTGCATGCAATCCTCCAACTGCACTTCCAGGAAACTCCAGACATCAACAAGGCCTCGCTATTGATTTTCAGAGTAGCGGACGCTTAATTGAAACAAGAGACAATGTTTGTTTTTTGTGGCTCTCGGCCCATGCAGGACCCACGTTAAAGAACCTGCCTTCGGAACCTTGGCATTGGTCAATTGATGGAAATTAATAATAATATTTTATGTCAAAAAGAAACTTTATACTTTTAATAATCGTCTTAGTCATCCTCACTCTTGGGGTGTTGGGTTTTCTGTACCTTCAGCAACCAACTAGCCCGGGAGGGGATAGTACTGGCACAAACTTTGGTTCAAAATTTAATCCCTTTGGAACGAGTGACACAAATAAACCACCCACTCCACCTCCTCCTGTAGATGTTTCTGGATATGAACCAGCTCCTTCGACTCCAGATGCATTAGTAAAATTAAGAAAAATTTCTAGTATGCCCATAGCTGGTTTTACGGTATTTTCCAAAGAAAGATTAAAAGATGTAGTTGCCCCGGCAGTAACTCCACTAACAGATACTCCCGCATCCGCAGACGCCCCTGCAGTAATTTCTGCCCCGAAGACACCAGCAAAGACAAATACAAAAATAACTAAGCCTACACCACCACTTACAGAATTCATGCCTGCTTTGAGATATGTAGCTCGAGCTGATGGAAACATTTATCAAACTTTTGCCGACAGGGTTCTTGAACAAAAGTTTTCTGTCACAATAATTCCTAAAATATATGAGGCTTTCTTCGGCAACAATGGAAGCTCTGTAATTATGAGATATTTAAAGGGTGATGTTAAAACAGTTGCCACTTTTATCGGAACTCTTCCAAAGGAAATATTGGGCGCAGACACAACGGTCAGTAATGAAGTAAAGGGAACATTTTTGCCTGATAACATAAAAGACATAAGTCTGCTTCCTGACGGATCTAGCGCTTTTTACTTATTTAATGTCGGAGACAATACAATAGGCACTACTCTCAACTTCGTCACAAATAAAAAGGCCCAAATTTTTGACTCATCTTTCAACGAATGGTTATCAGTTTTTTCAAATACCAAAACGATTACTTTAACTACTAAACCTTCTTCGGAAGTCCTTGGATATATGTATACATTAAATACTGGTACTAAAAATTTTACTAAAACTCTCGGCGGCATAAATGGACTCACGACACTCGCTAGTCCCAGTGGAAACTTGGTTCTTTTTAGTGATAATAATTTATTTCTCAATGTTTATCACACAGACACTAAAACAACAGACCCACTCGGGGTGAAAACTCTACCAGAAAAATGTGTCTGGAATAAAACAAGTGACACTGCTTATTGCGGAGTCCCTAAATATATTGCAAGTGGTGGATATCCAGACAGCTGGTACCAGGGAGAAGTTTCTTTCTCTGACCAAATCTGGAAAATAGATATCAAAACAGGAAATGCAACAATCATCGCAGATCCAGTAGCTGTACAGGGGGGAGAAGACACAGACAGCATAAAACTTGCATTAGATGACGGAGAAAATTACTTATTCTTTGTGAACAAAAAAGATTCCTACCTCTGGGAACTTGGGCTTAAATAAATAAATTAATTCATAAAAGAAATACTTTAAAAGGGTACAGATTTTTTGAAGCTTAAAAAATCCTGAAGTTTTCGTGTCGCCACACTCAAAACCCCCTTTTAAAGTATTTCTTTTATTTTCTTTTAAACAGAGCCAGTGTATTTAATTACTACTCGGCGGTCACGACCCATGCCAATAGATTCGGTTTTGAGGTCATTTGCTTCAGATAAAAATTCATGCACAATCCTACGTTCAAAAGCTGACATTGGGTCAACTTCTATATTTGATTTAAAATATCTTGCTCGCTCTGACATCATATGGGCAACCGCTCGAACACTTTCCACATGTTTCTTTTGAAAACCATTTATATCAATAATGATACCTAAGCCTGAATGATCTTTTTCCCCTATCCCTGGGATAGGGGAAGATTTTGACTCAATAATTCTATGAACAAGGTGGCTTAAAGCTTGCAATCCCTCTCCCTCTCTTGAAATAAAGAAATGCGGTTCACTTACTTCCACTGAAACCCAAATATTTTTAGGACCGTCTTCTACAACAGAAATTCCATTTAACTTTACAGTTGTTTTTTCAATCAACTCTTTTATTAAATTTTGAATTTCTTCTTGCTTCATATTTTTTTACTTAATCACTATCTTAAAATTCTTTTCTCTTTTAACATAAATCTGTTGCCCAACCATAAATAAATTACTGGTGATCCAATAAAGAGCAACTGCACCTGAAATACTATAAGCAATAAAAGCTATAACAAATGGAAAAATATACTTCATCTGCATACTCATACTCTTAGAAAAACTGTCTGCAAAAGAAGAAGTGGCTCCCGGGGTAGGGGTAGGAGCTTTCGGCATAAAGTGCGCTTGGAGATATTGAGATACTCCAGCTAATATTGCTAGAACTAGACTTTTTTGAGTGATATCAAGGAAGCCCAAGAAAAGCATATTCACATGGGCAGGAACGTGAACAAAAGAATAAAGTAACCCCCCATCGAACTTTATGCCCTTTAAAAAGACGTAATATAAAGCAAAAATGACAGGAATTTGAATTAAGACGAGCAAGCACCCAGAAAATGGATTAGTATTGTGTTTTTTATATAGCTCAAAAGTGAGACGAGCTTGTTCTTCTTTAGAAGCGCCACTTGTTTTGATTTTATTAATCTCTGGGGTTAAAATATTCATTTCCGCCTGACTTTCTATGGATTTCTGAGATAATGGGAAAAGAATAATTTTAACAAGGATAGTGAGCACAATAACAGCAAGACCAACGTCTCCACCAGGGATAATAGATACTAAAAAGGCTAAAGCATTGAGAAGTGGCTGATATAAAATCGTATTCCAAATATTTGAAAGCATTAGCCTATTCTATATGAAAACCTAAACAATTACAAACTACTTAACAGGATCTATGTGGTTTTTCTGCCACGGATGACATCGTAAAATACGCAAAAAACCTAAATATATTCCTTTAAAAGGGCCATATTTTTCTATAGCTTGTTTCGTGTATTCTGAGCAAGTAGGATAAAAAACGCAACTTGGTTTTAAAAAAATTGATATATATTTCTGGTAAAAATTAACGAATTTTACTGAATATTGTTTTAACTTCATTTTCTAAAATAGACACATCTGTTTCGACTTTTTTAAAAATAAAAACACCGCTAAGGGGCGCCGGCAAACTTTCTACATACTTAATAAGTATAGAATATAGAAGTCTCCTTAGGGAATTCCTTTTTACTGCGAGTTTAGCAATACTTTTAGGGACGATAACAGAAATACGTGGGGATAAAGAGTTTTGCGATGAGCAGCTGGCTTCTGTGTTGCTCATAAAAAACTCTTTAGCCCCATGTATTATATATTTAAAAGTTAAATTGAGAGAATTAATAAACTTACCTTCTTTAAAGATTTTTTCTACTGCCTTTTTATCGGCCCTATTTTTTTTAGGAAGCATTTTGTGAACAAAGAGAGAACTATACAGATAATTTCTTTCTACCTTTTTGGCGTCTTCTTTTTAAGACCTTTTTGCCAGTCTTTATTCTTGATCTAACCAAAAACCCATGGGCTCGGGCTCTTTTTCTCTTTTTAGGTTGGTATGTTTGTGACATATAGTAGAGTCTATAATATTATAGGGAATAAATCAAATATAAAAATTTAATCTATAATAAAAAACAGAACCCGTTCTTTAATAGCTTTTCAGTTATCCACAGCTTATCAACAGAGTTAGTAAGCTTTTAAAGTGTATTCTATTTACGAAATAGTATAATATGAAACTATGAATACGAAACAGTTGTGGAAAAATTGTTTGATGAAAATTGAGTCTGGAATGTCTAAAGCAAACTTCAGTACTTGGTTTAAAAATACATCAATTATTAAAGAGGAAACTGGAATTATTTACATCGGAGTTCCAAATGAGTTTGTCCGCGATTGGTTAATGAATAAATATCACAAACTCATCACTAAAACTATTGCTGAAGCTTATGAGAGTATGCGAGCAGTAGAATACACAATTACTAAAATAGAAACTCCGGCCCAAGAAGTAATAACGATCACGGAAAGTGCAGAAAAAGAGCTTCCTTTGAGAGATTTATATATAAACCCAGGAGACAATCTAAATCCCCGTTACCGTTTCAACTCTTTTATTGTTGGCGCCTTCAACGAGCTCGCTTATGCAGCGTCTCAAGCGATAATAGACTCACCTGGAACTAAATATAATCCATTTTTTATTTACGGAGGGACTGGTCTTGGAAAAACTCACTTAATCCAAGCAGTAGGTAACTCAATAAAAGACAAGTATCCTGACAAAAAAGTGCATTATATGACCTTAGAAAAATTTGCAACTGATTTTATCAACTCCCTTCAGAGCAATAAAGCAAACTCTTTCAAAGAAAAGTATCGTAAATATGATTTATTGATCATCGATGATATCCAATTCATAGGAAAAATGGAAAAAATTCAAGAAGAACTTTTCCATACATTTAATACTTTCTATGAAAACAATAAACAAATCATTTTTTCTTCTGATAAACATCCAAACTATATTCCTGAGCTCGCGGACCGTTTAAAGTCACGTTTTGCGGCAGGAATGATAGTAGATATCTCTGAACCAGAATATGAATCTCGTCTCGCAATCATAAAAGTAAAACTGCGAGAATTAAATATTGTATTAGACGAAGATTTAATAGAATACGTTGCAGGTGCAATGCAGGGAAATATCCGAGAGTTGGAGGGGAGCTTAAACCTTATAGTTTGCCAATATCGCTTGAAAAATAAGGCTCCAACCCTTGTAGAAGTAAAAAATTTACTTAAAAACAACATGAAGCCAAAGAAAAACATGGCAATAAAAGATGTTGTAAAAATAGTAGCTGAATATTATAAACTAGAAGAAGCTTCTGTTTATGAAAAAACTAGAAAAAAAGAAATTGTGAAAGCTAGACAAGTTATTATGTATCTACTACGAGAAGATTTTAGTGTTTCTTACCCTTTAATTGGTCAGAAATTGGGAGGAAAAGACCATACCACAGTCATGCATTCATGTGTAAAAATAAAAGCAGACTTAAAAAATGATTCTCAGTTAATCCAAGAGTTAGAGCAAATAAGAATTATGTTTAAATAGTTGTTGATAAAGAGTTTAAAACAATACAATAAGTAGTGAAAAGATTGTTAATTAAAAATGATAAAAAATGGTTTTAAATTAAAAAAATAATTATTAAAATATTTAAAATAAGTTATTAGTTTTTTAAAAAAAATTAAAACATAAAAAAACATTATAAAATAAGACTTTAAATGTTTATCCACTTATTAACAGAACTAATATTATTAATAAATTATATATAGAAGATATAAACAAATACATGAAAATAGAATGCTCGACAGAAAAAATAAAAAATGTGATTTCTCAAGTGGAAAGAATTACTGGTAAAAATTTAACCCTTCCAATTCTAAATTCCATCTTATTAATTGCTTCCGGTAATTCTTTAAAATTTAGATCTACAAATTTAAGTCTTGGTATAGAGATTGAAATCCCGGCAAAAATTGAGAAAGAAGGGAATCTTGCAATATCTGGTTCTGTTTTAAACGCAGTTTTTTCAAACGTTTCCCAAAATGAAAATGTATTTCTAGAAGAAAAAGATGGAAATCTTTTGATTAAAACAAAAAAAAGCCAAATAAAGCTTAAAAGTCAGCCTTGTGAAGATTTTCCCACAATACCAATGGTTACAGGAAATAGTTTTGAAATAGAATCAAGTAAGTTAATAGATGGGATAAAATCAGTTTATTATAGTTCTTCTGTTTCAGATATTAAACCTGAAATATCAAGTGTTTTTCTTTATACAAATGACGAGAATCTTGTTTTTGTTTCCACTGATTCGTTTAGGCTTGCAGAAAAGAAGGTCAAAGTAAAAGGGTTTGAGGAGATTTTAGGAATTCTTATTCCATATAAAAACATAGGAGAAATATTGAAAGTTTTTGGAGAAGTTAAAGGTGTAATTAAAGTGTGTTTTAATAAAAACCAAATTTCTTTTTCTTCTGAAAATACCTACCTTACATCCCGAATAATAGACGGAATATTTCCAGATTACAGACAAATTATTCCAAAAGAATCCTCAACCGATGTGGTGGTGCTCAAGCAAGATTTATTGAATGCTTTAAAACTTTCAAATATTTTTTCAGATAAGTTTAACCAAGTTAATCTTAAAATTAACCCCAAAGAAAAAGTTTTTGAGCTCTCTTCATCAAATAATGATATTGGTGAAAATAAAACATATTTAGATGCTGTGTTGAGAGGGGAGGAAGTAGAACTTGGGTTTAATTATAAGTATTTTTTAGATTGTTTTCAGTCAATCAATACAGACAGTGTTAACATAAAGTTGTCCGGGGCTTCTCGTCCAATAGTTATCTCTCCTGTTTCTGATTCATCCTTTACTTATCTCATAATGCCAATGAATAGATAATATGATAGAAATAAAAGATTTACTTTCTAGGTTTACTAATCTTTTATTACCCGAGGAAAACAAAAGGGAAACCATTCGAATGGCCATTTCAAGTGTTATTGGGGTAGAAATATCGTCGAAGGATATAAAAATAAAAAATAATATAATATATTTAAATATTAAACCTATTTATAAGAATGAAGTCTTCATAAAACAGGAGCAAATTTTTCTAAAATTGAAAGAAACCTTTGGTGAAAAAAGCCCAAAAGATATTCGATAATTTTATTGTTGATTTATTGTAAAGTTTGTTTTTGTTTCACCTCGGTTAAAAACTGTGTCATAAGAAATTATTTTTAATTCATTAATGTTTTGTAAATTTTCTATTTCTCTTCCCGTGAAAGAGAAATTAAAAGGTGCTTCTTTTGTTTCTAAATATATATCATTTATAAATATGTCTATTTTTTGTAAAGGATAAATTCCAGAATTAGAAATTTTTAAATTTATTTTCTGATCAAGGAAATAATTTGTTGTACTATTTGGTTCAATAATTGTGACCTTTGGTTGATTCGCACTAGTATGAACATCATCCATTAAAACAGGCTTTTCGCTCCAGGTTGTTACTGGGTATTTTCCTTTGTTCTGTGCCCACCAATTTTGGACAGGTATTTCCCAGTGGTTAAATTGAGAATCATTTTCTGGATTAGTTGGTGTAGGTCCTGAAATATCATTTTTATTTACCCAATATAATATTGAGTGGACATTTGTTATTATTTTTTCTTGCAAGGTTTCTCTAGGAGTAAATTCTGTTGCTAGTTTCCCCGATATTTTATCTATGAAAAAATTTTCACTTCCCAACCACTGTCCGCGAAGGGATGGTTTTATTTTTGTTATATCAGTTTCAGTGTCAGGCTTTTCAAAACTTTCATTTGGTAGAGTATTTAGTGCCTCACTAATAAATTTATTCCAAATTGGACCTGCAACAGCAGCACCACCTTTCTTCATTGGAGTATTTTCATTATTTCCTGCCCAAACACCGACAACAATAGAAGGTGTGTACCCAATAGTCCAAGCATCCTTACTGTTGTTTGTCGTTCCTGTTTTTACTGCAACATTTCTTCCAGCTATATGAAGAACTGAGTTTGCTCCGAAGGTAGGGATTCGCGCACTATTGTCTGACAAAATATCTGAAATAGTTAGGGCAGAATTTTTTGGCAAAACTTCTTCAGTCCTTGGTTGAAATTCTTCTAAAACTTTTCCGCTTAAATCTTCAATTTTTAAAATTCCAGTATATGGATTTCTCGCACCACTATTTGCAAAGACCCCATAAGCGGAAGTCATATCCAAGAGAGATACTTCTCCACCTCCAATAACAAGAGTCAAACCATATTGCCCGATATTTTTTAAGGTGGTTATTCCCATATCTTCTGCTGTTTTTAAAGAAGCAGGAAGGCCAGCTAAATAGAAAAGTTTTACAGCTGGAATATTTATTGATTGAGCGAGTGCATCCCTTAGATTCATTGGACCACGAAACTTTCCATCAAAGTTGTCAGGCATGTAGCAGTCCTTTTGATTGTGTCCAGGATATGCCTTACCATAAGCGTCGCAGGTGCTCTGAAATTCAGTCGGTAGGTCAAAGAGTACAGTCTCAGGAGTAAACCCCTTATTGAAGGCCGTAGCGTAAATAAAAGGCTTAAAAGAGGAGCCTGGTTGTCTTGCGGCAGTGGTTATATTGAAATTACCATCAATTGTTTTATCAAAATAATCTCTTGATCCAACCATTGTTAATATTTGCCCAGTTTTAGGGTCTATTGCAATCAATCCTGCATTTTTTCCATTCCAATCTTTTTCGTTTTTCAGTGCTCCTTCTTTTACAATCTGTTCTCCTTTTGCCTGTAAATCTGCATCGATAGTTGTGATAACCTTAAGTCCACCATTGTCCACCATTCCTGTACCATATTTTTGTTCCAAATAATCTTTTATAAAAAAAACAAAGTGTGCAGCTTTTATTCCCATCGTTGCTTGGGGAGTGAAAATGACTATTTCCTTTTTTGCTTTGTCGTGTTCTTCTTGGGTGATGAACTTAAGTTCCAACATTCTTGAAAGGACTAAATTTTTTCTGTTTTCTAGTTTATCTTTATTTTTTCCATACGGAGAAAGCATTGTAGGGGACTGGGGGATGGCCGCTAAATAGGCTGACTCTGCTAAACTTAGGTCCAGTGCATCTTTGTTAAAGTAAGTTTTACTAGCTGCTTCTATTCCATAAACGTTTCCCCCATAAGGAACTTCATTTAAATAAGCTTCTAAAATTTTTTCCTTTGACATTGCTCTGTCAATTTTTATTGCAAGAACCCATTCTTTTATTTTTCTGATATATTTAGCCAAACCACTGCTTTGAGTTAAAAGCGTATTTTTTACTAATTGTTGAGTAATTGTTGATCCCCCACCACCAATTCCAAAACCAAATATATTTGAAAGGAGGGCGCGGACAATAGAAGTTATTCTTATTCCACCATGAGTATAAAATTCAGAATCTTCAATTGCGACAGTGGCGTTTTTTATATTAAAACTCATTTGTTCAAAAGTAACGTCCGTTCTTTTTGTGTCTTGGTGTATATCATAAAGTAGAATTTTTCCCGTGCGGTCATAAATTTGGGTAGAGTTCACAACTTTTCTGTCTCCAAAAGAGTGAAAGTCAGGAATTTTTAAAGAAAATAAAAGAACTATAGTAATTCCAAGTGCAAAAATAAAAATACCACTACTTAGTAGTAGTATGTTTTTCATCATTTTCTTATTTTTTGAAATATGTTTTAGTTTTTTAAAGGTGTTTCTCATGTCTCGAATTATAACAGAATATGTGTTATTATTCGAGGATGAAAAAGCAAGTTGTTATGGATAAAAATAAAATTAAAAACTTACTTGAGAGAGGAGTTGAAAATATATTTGTTAAAGAGAGCCTAGAAAAAAAGCTTTTTTCTGGCAAAAAACTTAAAGTTTATTTAGGCATAGATCCCACTGGTCCAACTTTACACATGGGGCATGCCATTCCTCTTTTAAAATTAAAACAATTTCAAGAATTAGGGCACGAAGTGATTCTTTTGATGGGAGATTTTACTGCTATGATTGGAGACCCAACAGATAAAATGGCTGCGAGAAAACAACTTACTCGAAAAGAAGTTTTGGATAATTTAAAAAAATATAAAAGACAAGCCTCAGTTTTTTTGAATTTTACTGGTGTGAATAAAGCACAATTTAAATTTAATTCTAAATGGCTTTCAAAAATGAGCTTCGGAGAGGTTTTGAATTTAGCTTCAAATGTCACAGTGGATCAAATGCTAAAGCGTGATATGTTTGCTCGTAGAAATATAGAGGGAAAACCTATTTTTATTCATGAATTTATGTACCCCCTTATGCAGGGTTATGACAGCGTTGCGATGGATGTCGACGTAGAAGTTGGTGGAAACGATCAAACCTTTAATATGTTAATGGGAAGAGATTTAGTTTCTCAAATTTTAAAGAAAGATAAGTCTGTTTTAGCAATGAAACTGCTTGAGGACAATACAGGAAAAAAAATGGGTAAAACAGAAGGTAATATGGTTTCTTTTGAAGATAAACCAGACGAGATGTTCGGGAAAGTAATGAGCTGGGCAGACCCTTTAATATTTAAAGGCTTTGAGCTTTGTACCTATATAGAGCTTAGCGAAATAAAAGATTTTGAAAAACAAATACAAAATGGGGCTAATCCTAAAGACATAAAAATGAAACTTGCTTTTGAAATTGTAAAAATTTACCACGGAGAGAAAAAAGCGAAAGAAGCACAAGAAAATTTTGTGAATACTTTTCAAAAAAAAGAAATCCCAGAAGTGGTGGAAGAAATAAAAGGGGAAGGGCTACTTACCACAATCCTTTTGGATGTTAAACTTTTTGAGTCAAAGGGAGAAGTACGTCGTTTGTTTGAAGCTGGGGCAATTAAAGACATGACAGGTAATAAAAAAATATCAGGAACAGATGTGGTTATTAAAGGGCACGTTTATAAAATTGGAAAACATAAATTCATAAAAATAAAATAAATAAAAAAACCCACCGATATGGTGGGTTTTTTTATTAGCTGTCTTTGTCTGGATCTTCTTCATCGAGACCAAAATCAGTGATTCCTTCAGGAGGAAGATCGAGCTCGTCGTCGAGATCCATCTTAAAACTCCCTTCCTCTATGTCTTCATCCTCGTCGTGCATATTTTTTTTAATTTAAATTTTTAATAAGCGACCAAAAACAAACGCTATCTAATTTATTCTTTTGTAACAAAATCCAAAAGGATTGGCAATAGCAAATGTGGATAACCTAACTATAGAAATATAGTCTTTTAAAAAGCATTGCGACCAGCTACCGAGCGAGTATAGCAAATTTTCAGCAGAAAATTATGTGCGGTTTTTAAAAGACTATATTTTTATAGTTTTGCCCTTTTAAATGTGCAAAAGCTGTAATAGCGATGGCAATAGCATCCAATTCATCGTCTGACTTTTTAGAATTATCTATATCCACTAATATTTTTACCATTTTTATTATTTGTTCTTTATTTGCTTTTCCATAACCCGTGGTAGCTATTTTTATTTGAGGGGGGGAGGCTTCAAATATTTTTAATCCAGCATTTGTGGCTTCATAAATTACTACCCCGCGTGCTTCGGCGACGTGCATGACTGTTTTATGATTAGTAGTTAAAAATAAAGTTTCTATCGAAAGAACATCAGGTTTGTATTTTTTTATTATTTTTTTTACTTCTTCACCGATTAAAAGTAATCGTTCATTAAATTCTAATTTGGCAGAAGTTTTAAAGCATTCTGAAAAAATTACAGCTTCTTTTTTATCACCTTGTTTTTTCTCTAAGACCGCGACACCGAGGCGTTCATATCCTGGATCTATTCCTAAAATTATCATAACTAAAGTTTAACATAATATGTGGATATTTTAATTGACTTTAGAAATATTAGTGATATATTAAACGTAATTTCCTCTCTGGATGTTTTTCTTTGAGAGGGTGTTCCTTTCAAAGATTCTGGAGATCCACCACAACCAGGGCCTAAAAGCCCTAAGCAGGAGGATTCATGAAGAAATTCACCGCGCTCATCCCGATCAGCTCGTTCCTGACCCCGGTCATGACGCTGACCTTCGAGCTCCAGCCCAACGCCCACGGCCAAAGCGGCGCCGTCGGCACGATCTCCATCGGCCACCCCGTCACCCGTAACGGCACTTGAATTAGGGAAAGCATCACGTTGGTGCTTTCCCAAAAACTCAAACGCCTCCGAAGGAACGGGTTGTTGAAGAAAGGGGAGGCCTCTCACGAGGCCTCCCCCGACTATCAAAAGTCATTAAGATTTTTTATTTTAAAAAAACACTGGTGGCTTTTTTAATTTGTCTTTTTATTCAGCATTAGTATAAACATCCTGCACATCATCATTCTCCTCAATGTCTTCTATGAGTTTATCTAAAAGTTCTAAGTCTTCATCAGAAAGAGGAATGGAACTATTTGGAACCCAAATAAGTCCTTCTGGGCTTTTTTGTTTAGTAAATGCCCAAGACGCAGAACCGATAGCTCCTAAAGTAAAACCATTTTTTGTAAGGATATGTTTTATATCTTGAGCTGTTCTGTTTTTACTATCCGTTAGAGTTTCAATAATAATTCCTGCTCCACCCGGGCCATGTGCTTCATAAGTAATGGCATCCATATGGGCAGATGGTTCGCTAGCTTTTTTAACAGCTCTTTCTATAACATCCCCAGACATATTTACCTTTTTTGCTTTTTCTATTGCAGCACGAAGTCCAGGAGATTCCTTGCCACCCGAGAGTTTCGCTTCGACAGAAATATAGCGTACAAGCTTAGAAAAGATTTTGCTTTTCTTCGAGTCAGTAATTGCTTTCTTGTGTTTTATTTGTGCCCATTTATTATGTCCTGACATATTTTTTATATTAATTTATTTTGCAAATTTTCTGGTAAGTCGAAATCTAGATGTTCATATGCTTTGCTTGTTGCTACTCTTCCACGCGCTGTACGCTCAAGGAGACCAAGCTGTATTAAATATGGCTCTATTACTTCTTCTACGGTAGCTTCTTCTTCGGACATTGCAGCACCAATAGTTTTTAGCCCTACGGGGCCACCCTTGAATTTTTCAATTAATATTTCTAAGAATTTTCTATCGGAAGAGTTTAACCCAATATCATCAATTGCGAGCATATTTAAGGCTTCTTTTACTGTTTTTTTATCTAAATCTTTTTTGTGTACTTGGGCAAAGTCTCGACAACGTTTCAAAAAGTAGTTTGCAGTACGTGGAGTGAAGCGACTTCGTTCCGCAATTTCTTTTAATGCTTCTTCTTCCAGTTTTATTTTTAAAAGTTTACTGGACCTTTCGATAATTTTTGCAATTTCTTCATTGGAATAAAATTCTAAACGGAAAACTCCTCCCGAAAAACGAGAACGAAGAGGGGAGGAAACCATCGCGACACGAGTGGTGGCTGCAATTAATGTGAAGGGAGGTAAGTCGAGTTGAATGGTTCGTGCGGATGGGCCCTTGCCGATAATAATATCTAAAACGCCAGACTCCATCGCAGGGTAGAGAATTTCCTCAACCATTTTATTAAGTCGATGAATTTCATCTATAAAAAGAATATCTCCAGCAGCCAAGTTTGTGAGAATAGAAGCGAGGTCACCAACTTTTTCTATCGCTGGGCCAGAAGTAATTTTCATTTGTCTGCCAGTTTCTTTTGCAATCAAATGCGCGAGAGTTGTTTTCCCTAATCCTGGTGGTCCATAGAAAAGAATATGTTCCGGGATGTGTCCGCGCTCTTCGGCCGCTCGCAGTAAGACATTTAGGTTATCTTTTATGTGTTTTTGACCGATATATTCGTCCCAGTGGGTAGGGCGGAGAGTTTGATCAAGAAAAGAGTCATCAATACCCCCTTTTTGTTCGATGCTTGAATTGACTATTTCTTTAGCTTTTTTACTTGACATTGGTTTCATTATATGCTATATTGTAAAAGTTGTTCACTTATCAACAGGGTATCAACATAGCTATCAACATTATAGCATTTGTTGTTCGCCTTATATAGTATAATAGTTTTAAGAGATTAAGCAGAAGGCATTAATCTCTAAGCAATCAGCCACAGGTTATACGAATTTGCATAGGACGTTTTGGTTACTTTTATTAGTTCACTGGAACCATCCTATAATACTTTGTTACTTTTGGGGCCCAGCTCCGAAAGGATTGTTTAGAGATTAATGCTTTTTTTATTTGTAAAATTAAACCAAGAATAAAGTTTTTGTCGGTACGGATTTTTTGAAGCTTAAAAAATCCTGAAATTCTCAGCTCGTCAGCTTCGAAACCCCTTAAAAACTTTTTCTTGGTTTTTTTACTCTTCATTTAAATCAACGACACTTTGTACTTCTTCGAAAGAAGTAATCCCATTTAGCATTTTTACGAGGCCATCTTGGCGCATTGAAAGTATGCCTTGAGCACTCGCTACTTTTTTGATTTCTCTTTCGCTTGGATTTTCTGGCATTATTTTTTCTATAGACTCGTCAGTTTTTATTGCTTCAAAGATACCAATTCTGCCTTTAAAGCCTGTCATGTTACATTTTTCACAACCAACTGCTGAAAAAAGCTTAAAGGGCACATCTGGATTTATATTATAATTTGAAAGACTTTTTCCTTCAGCTTTAATACTAGCTAAAACACCTCTCATGGTTGCTTCTTCTTCTTTACTTGGAATTTTTTCTTTTTTACAAAATTGGCAAAGCTTACGGACCAAACGTTGAGCAATAGAAAGTGACAATGCGGAGACTAAAATTTTAGGATTTACACCAAGGTCAATCAGGCGGGGAATAACTCCGGCTGCATTGTTTGTATGGAGGGTAGAGAAAACTATGTGACCCGTAAGTGCTGATTGCACCGCAATCTCGGCTGTTTCTTTGTCGCGGATTTCTCCGACCATTACCACATCTGGGTCCTGACGAAGAGCTGAACGCAAGCCCTCGACGAAAGTGTATCCTTTCTTCATGTCAGTTTGGGTTTGAGTGATACCTACTAAATGATATTCAACAGGGTCCTCAATCGTTATAATTTTTATTTCTGGGGAATATATTTTTTTCAAAAAGGCATAAAGAGTAGTGGTTTTTCCTGATCCAGTCGGACCAGTGACGAGAATTAATCCATTTGGTTTTGATATTTCTTGTTGGATAACCGAAAAAAGAAAAGGTTCAATTCCTATTTCTTCAAGTGGCACTTGGATTGATTTTGGGTCCAAGATTCTCATGACGATTGATTCACCATAAGATCCAGGAATAAGTGAACTACGAATACTTATTTCGTCTTTTCCTTCTGTGATACTAAAACGTCCATCCTGTGCTATTTTGGATGTTAATTTCATTCCTGAAAGAAGTTTTATTCTTGAATTTAACAAATGATAAACATCTGAACCGAAAAATAAAACATCAATCAAAATTCCGTCCAAACGAAGTCTGAGCCTGCCTCTATCTTCCTCAGGTTCAATATGAATATCAGAAGCTTTAATAGCGATAGCCCCAGCAAGAATTATTTCTAACATCTTTGAAATTTTATGAATTTTATTTTCTTTCAAGGCTTCCGTAATCATTATTTCAATGTCTTTCATTTTGTGAATCTTCTGAGCTGTTTCTCTTAAAACTTCTCCAGAAATATCTAATCCTCCAATGGTTGAACTTTCTGCCATTGAAATTTCTTTATATCTTTCCCAGACCTTGTTTATACTAGCGGAAGATGCCATATAAAAAGTTGGTACGAGGCTGAGCCTTTCCATGTCATCTTTTAGTCTTTTTATCAAATCGTCAGAAGGGGAACGCAAGGCAATAAAAATATTTTTTCCGAAAAGTTTAAAAGGGGCAGCATTTAATTCTCTGCAGTCCTTTTCTGAAATTGCACGAAGAGCCTCATTGTCTATCCCTAAACGATAGAGATCAATATAAGGGAGACCATATTTTGATTCTGCCAGGGTGGCTACCAGCTGCTCCTCTTCTTGTTTATGCAAATCTTCGAGTTGTCTATTTTGTTTTTCTTCATCAAATAAAGGCATTATATTAAAGTATATCTTAAATGGTATAATTTATACAATGCTTGAAGTAAAAAAAGAGAACAAAAAAACATTGGTATTACTGGATGCCCATGCAATCATTCATCGTGCTTATCATGCTCTCCCTGAATTTATGTCTAGTAAGGGTGAACCGACTGGCGCACTTTATGGACTTTCTAGTATGCTGATGAAAATAATTACTGAGTTGAAGCCCGATTATATTGTTGCTTGTTATGATTTACCCCACAAAACTTTTAGGCATGATGCTTATGAGGGGTACAAGGCTGGACGTGCAAAAACTGAGGATGCCCTAATTCTACAGCTAAAAAATTCTCGCCAGATTTTCGAGGGTTTTGGTATTCCAATGTATGATGCTATTGGTTTCGAGGCAGATGATGTTTTGGGAACAATTGTAGAAAAATATAAAAAAGATAAATATTTAAATATTATTATTGCCTCAGGAGATATGGACACGATGCAATTAGTCGACGATAAAAAAGTTCAAGTTTATACTTTGAAAAAAGGAATTAACGATACCATTTTATATGACGAAGATGCGGTGGTAAACCGTTTTCATTTTAAACCTAAATTTTTACCAGACTATAAGGGCCTTCGTGGCGATCCATCGGACAATATTATCGGCATTAAGGGAATAGGGGAAAAGACGGCTGAAATACTAATCACAAATTTTGGAACAATAGAAGAAATTTACAAAAAAATCAAAAAAGATGAGGAGGCTTTCAAAAAAGCAGGCATTAGTCCTCGAATGATTGAGTTGCTTAAAAACAATGAAGAAGAGGCTATGTTTTCAAAAACCCTAGCGACGATTCGAACTGATGCCCCAATTGGCTTTGAAATACCCACAAAGACTTTTTGGGAGAGTGCGGACTTAAAAAAAATAGAACAAGTTTTCACCACTTTTGAATTTAGGAGTTTGTTCGGACGTCTTAAAAATTTCTTTGGAAATAATACAGAAAAACTTGAGAAGAAAGATTCTTTGCCCTACGACGGGCTGCAAAATTCTTCTTCTCAAGTTTTTATGGGACCTCATGACGGGTTGCAGAATCTTTCTTCTCAGATTTCCCCTAAAAAGTTACAAGAAGCGAGTATTGCTTTGTGGTTAATAAATTCGGATATTTCAAATCCAAAATTGGAAGATGTGTTGATGTTTGCAAATACAGATTCTTTTGAAGTAGCTTATGATTATATTTTTAAAAAATTAAAAGAAAACAATTTAGAAAAAGTATATGAAGAAATTGAAAAACCCATCATTCCTATAGTGAGAGAGATGGAAGACTATGGGATTTTGATAGATAAAAAGTATTTTGAAAAACTGTCAAAAGAATATCATACCGAGTTAGATATTTTAACTAAAAGAATATACAAGGAGGCGGGCACAGAGTTTAATATTAATTCTCCTAAGCAGTTGGGTGAAGTTATTTTTGGTAAAATGGGGATACTTCCTCCTGGAAAAAGTAAAACAAAAAAAAATGCGAGTGGGGGATTTTCTACGAAAGTTTCTGTTTTAGAAGATCTTGAAGAAGATAATCCAATTATAAAAGAAATATTAGCTTATCGAGAATTACAAAAATTACTTTCCACCTATATAGATGTTATACCAAAGATGGTGGGAGATGATGGTCGCCTCCATGCTAAATTTTTGCAAAACGGGACAACAACAGGTAGATTTTCTTCCCAAGATCCCAATTTACAGAATTTACCAATTAAAACAGAGCTTGGTAAAAGAATTCGAGGCGGATTTATCGCTCAAAAGGGTTACAAGCTTGCTGCTTTTGATTATAGTCAGATTGAGTTGCGAGTGGCCGCAATGCTCTCCGGAGACAAAAAGATGACCCAAATATTTCGCGAGGGAAAAGACATTCATGCTGGAGTAGCCTCTTTCGTTTTTAATGTTCCTCTTGAACAGGTTGATTATGAAATGCGTCGGAAAGCAAAAGTAATAAATTTTGGAATTATTTATGGTATGGGAGTTTCTGCTTTGCGGAAAAATCTAGGGGGAGCACGTGAAGAAGCCCAAAAGTTTTATGATAATTATTTTAATCAATTTTCAGGTGTTCGGGATTATTTAGAAAATGTTAAAAAATATGCGATGCAGCATCATTTTACAGAAACACTTTTTGGCCGAAAGAGATATTTTCCTAATATAAATTCTAGAATTCCTTTTTTGAAAAATATGGCGGAACGTACTGCCACAAATGCACCCGTTCAAGGTACGGCAACAGCAGATATAATCAAGTTAGCTATAAGGTATGGGGAAGAGGATTTAAAAAATGCCGGACTTCTGGAAAAGACTCATTTAGTGCTTCAAATTCATGATGAGCTTGTGTATGAAATTGAAGAAAAAGAATTAAAAAAAGCTGAAAAGATAATAAAAAATGCGATGAACGGAGTTCTAGAGAGGTCTTTTTTACACTACAAAACGGATATTCCGCTTGAAATCCACTCTGGTTCCGGGGACAATTTTATGGAAGTTAAGTGAGATATTTGTGCTACAATATAGGGATGGAAAGTAGTGACAAAAACAGTATCCCAAAGCATGCTATACATAAAGTTTTAGCTGATTCTTATACTGTACATTTTATTTTATTTTTGATCGGGGTAGTTCTCGATTTGATTTTTAATTTTCAATTTTTTAGCAGCACACTAGTAACACCATTTGGTATTTTCTTTTTAATTTTAGGCACATTTTTGGTTTTTTGGGCACAGAAAACTTCCCGAAATATTAAAAAAGAAAACATAAGTAAAGAGACTTTTTGTAAAGGGCCTTATTGCTATACGAGAACCCCTACTAATTTTGGGCTTTTGTTTTTAGTATTAGGTTTTGGTTTAATTATTAATGCTTTTTTTGTAGTTTTATCTGCATTCATATCATTCATTGTTTCAAAGCTTATATTTTTAAAAAAACAAGAAAAAATGTTAGCTTCTAAATATGGTGCACCTTATCTCGAGTATAAAAAAACGGTTAAATTTTAGTGATTATTTATGTTGTATCTTTTTTCTGGAGACGATTCTAAAAACAAAATTTTAAATTATGAAAAATTTATGAAATCCCTGTCTGCGCAGGCAGGTATGCCTGCCGAGGCAGAGATTTTTTTTGTAAATCGAAACGATTTTAATCCAATGCAAATTGAGAGTTTTTATTCTGGGGCAAGCCTTTTTTCTATTTTATCTACAATAGTTTTTCAAAATATTCTTGATTATGAAGAAACAAGAGATTTTGTTTTAGATAGATTAAATCAAATGGGTGAATCTCAAAATTCTTTTATTTTTCTAGAAAGTAAATTAAATAAACCTATATTAGATGCTTTTAAAAAAGCACGTGCAGAGCTAAATGTTTTTGAAATACCAAAAGAAAAAAAAGAAAAATTTGATAATTTTTTACTGGCGAACGCTTTCGCAGATAAAAATAAGTTAAATACTTGGATTTATTTTCGTCAGGCAGTAGACCTTGGGGTAGGCATGGAAGAGCTTGTGGGTGTTCTTTTCTGGAAAATTAAAGATATGCTTTTAAAGCATAATTTTAGCAAATTCAGCGAAGAACAATTAAAAGGCTTTGCTACTAATATTTCTTACCTTTTGCCCGAGGCTCGTAAAAAAGGTCTTGATGCAGAGGCAGTTTTTGAAAAATTTTTACTTGACGCTTTTTAATATATGAAAAAAGAATTATTTTGCATAATTAGAGGTAGCGTTCAAGGGGTTATGTTTCGAGATTTTGTTCAAAGAAAAGCAGAAGGTTTGAACATTGTCGGCACCGTAAAAAATAAGACAGATGGTTCCGTAGAAGTTGTCGCAATAGGGGAAGAGGAAAACTTACAAAAATTACTAAGCTTTCTTAAAAAAGGGCCACTTCTTACTAGAATAAAATTAAAAGTCACTAATGTGGAAGTAAGGTTTAGTGAGCCAACAGAAAGTTTTTTAAATTTTAAAATAATATATTAAAAGTAATGATTAAAAAAATTGAGTGTATGGCGATGATAATGGACGGTAATCGTCGCTGGGCGAAAGAAAAAAACCTTCCGACTTTTGAAGGGCATCGTATCGGCTATAATAAAATGAAAGAAGTGGCAGATTGGTGTATAAAAGAAGAAATACCAAACTTAATTTTGTATGCTTTTTCAATTGAAAACTGGCAACGTACAGAGGAAGAGGTTTCTTATTTAATGAATTTAATAAAACAATTAATTAGTAAAGAATTCTCTCTGCTTCAAGAAAAAGGTATAAAAGTAAGCTTTATTGGTGACCTGTCTTTGGTCCCAGAGGATATAAAAAAATTAATTAAAAAAACAGAAAATGAGACTGTGCGGTTTCAAAAATTGCACCTTGTTGTGGCTTTTTCCTATGGAGGAAGAAGAGAAATCCTTAATGCATTAAAAGAAATTTCGAAAGTTAAAAATAAGGAAGAGATTGAAGATCTTACTGAAGAAGGATTTTCAAAATATTTATGGACAAATAAACTTAGGATTCCAGATCCTGACTTAGTTCTTCGTACAAGCGGGGAGATGCGTTTGTCTAATTTTTTACCGTGGCAGTCTGTTTATAGTGAACTTTTTTTTATAAAGACCTATTGGCCAGATTTTAAAAATGAAGAATTTAAGAAAATCCTCGAAGAGTTTTCTTTAAGGCAAAGGAGGTTGGGGAAGTAGAATTGTGCGCCCGCTCGGGATCGAACCGAGGACCTTATCCTTAAAAGGGATCTGCTCTACCAGCTGAGCTACGGGCGCATATTATTTAATTAAATTAAGAACATTCTTTTGTAGTCAGTTGAATCTGCTACAGCTGAGCTATGGGCGCATATAATCTAACGACTTACCAAAACAGCAACAGACGCTTCAAAAACACATGTCTTATGATAGTATAAGAAATATGCTCAAAAATCAAGGAAAACATGAGAATATATTTAAATTACACAACCCCTTTCAACCCGCAGGAGATCAACCCGCAGCTATTTTAGGGCTTGTGGAGGGACTTAAAAAGGGAATGAAAAAGCAGACATTGCTCGGTGCCACAGGCACAGGGAAGACTTTTACCATGGCAAATGTGATTACCCAATATAACAAACCGACTCTAGTGATAGCGCACAATAAAACACTTGCAGCTCAGCTTGCTCAAGAGTTCCGTGAATTTTTTCCCGAATCCGCAGTGCATTATTTTGTTTCATATTATGATTATTACCAGCCAGAAGCCTACATGCCTGCATCAGATACTTATATTGAAAAAGATGCTTCGATAAACAAAGAGATAGATAGACTTCGACATGCTACAACCCAAGCACTCTTAACCAGAAGAGACGTTATAATCGTCGCATCTGTTTCTTGTATTTATGGTTTGGGAAGTCCTGCAGAATATGAAAAAGTAAATCTTAAATTAGAGCTTGGAATGAAGCTCGATAGACTAACCTTAATGAAAAAGTTAATTGGAATTCATTTTGAACGTACAAATGCAGATTTGAATCCTGGGCAGTTTAGATCTATCGGTTCAAGGGTAGAATTTATGCCGGTTTCAGAAATTATTATGTATCAAGTGGAATTTTCGGGAACAAAAATTTCTCAAATAACAAAAATTGACCCGATTTCTTCACAAATAATTAAACAGGAAGAAAATGTTTTTATTTTCCCTGCAAAACATTTTATTACCGAAGAAGGAAAGAAGAAAAAAGCTTTGGTGGAAATAAAAAAAGAATTAACAAAGCAATTAAAAAAATTTGAAAAAGAAGGAAAACTTTTAGAAGCTGAGAGAATAAAAAGGCGTACAAACTATGACCTCGCAATGATAAAAGAGGTGGGGTATTGCAACGGTATCGAAAATTATTCTCGTCATTTGTCTGGCAAAAAAGAAGGTGAACCACCAGAAACATTATTTTCTTATTTTCCTCATACGAAAGAAGGAAAAGCAGATTTTTTAACTATCGTTGATGAGTCACACGTAACCTTGCCTCAACTTCAGGGTATGTATGCAGGCGATGCTTCTCGTAAAAATACTCTTGTGGAATATGGTTTTCGTTTACCTTCAGCAAAAGATAATAGACCTTTAAAATACGAAGAATTTAGCAAAGTTATTGGTCCTATAATCTATACAAGTGCGACTCCGAGCGAGCAAGAACGCAGTCAGAGTGAACAAATTGTGGAGCAAATAATTCGTCCTACCGGACTCATTGATCCAGAGACGATAGTTCGACCAGTGAGTGCTGATAAGGCAAGTGATCAATCTTTTGCTCAGGATCCTGCTTTGCAACGTCACCATTCACAAAAGTCTGCCCCCTTGTCTTATCCTGGTCAAATTCAAGATTTTATTAAAGAAACAGAACTAACTATCAAAAAAGGTTTTCGAGTCCTTGCCACGACATTGACAAAAAAAATGGCCGAAGACCTTTCTGTGTATCTAAAAGATAAAAAAATAAAAGCAGAGTATCTACACAGTGATATTAAAACGATGGACCGGATTAAAATTCTTACTCAGTTTCGAAAAGGGGACTTTGATGTTTTAGTAGGGGTAAATTTACTTCGTGAAGGACTCGATTTGCCAGAGGTGGCATTGATAGGGATCCTCGATGCTGATAAGGCAGGATTTTTGCGTTCAGAAACGTCATTAATTCAGACCATAGGAAGAGCAGCCCGCAACAGCGAAGGCAAAGTGATTCTTTATGCAGACATCATGACCGATGCAATGGAATATGCTTTAAGTGAGACGGCACGTCGCAGAAACATACAAATTGCTTATAATAAAAAAAATGGAATCACTCCGAAAACAATTATCAAAAAAATTAAAGACATTACAGAAGAGCTGGAGAGCGAACATGGAAAAGTTGTGAATGCAGAGCTTGCATTAGACGTCGAATTGTTTAAAAAAGCATTTGCTAAAGATAAAAGTAATAAAGGAAAAAATGAATCAGACTCAATAAAGAATTTATTATTGTCAGATGAGGAACGCAACCTCGTTGTTTATAAAAAAATAATAACCATCAAGGAAAAAGAAATGAACAAAGCGGTAAAAGAGTTAGATTTTGAAACTGCTGCAATTCTCCGTGACGAGATAGTAGTACTTAAAACAAGATTGGAAATTAAAGAATAATACAAGACTTTTTAGAGTTTTTGTGGTATAGTGTTGGTAGTTGAATATAGATACACACCCCCTATGAACACGGCGGGGTGTAGTTGTGTTATATAGCTTAATTTTTATGAAAACAGAGAAAAATATAGAAAAAATAACAGTAAAAGGGGCACGGACTCATAACCTAAAGAATATAAACGTCGAAATGCCAAGGAATAAAATGGTAGTTATTACTGGTGTTTCGGGATCTGGAAAGTCATCCCTTGCTTTCGATACTATTTTTGCGGAGGGACAGCGCAGGTATATAGAGTCTCTCTCTTCTTATGCGCGACAATTTTTAAACCAAATGCCGAAACCAGACGTGGATGAGATTACGGGGCTTTCGCCAGCAATTTCTATTGACCAAAAATCACGTTCCAATAATCCTCGTTCAACAGTAGCAACGATTACAGAGATTTATGATTACCTCCGAGTGATGTATGCCCGTATCGGGCATCCGCATTGCCCCGAGTGTGGAGAAGAAATTAAAAAACTTTCAAATGAAGAAATTTTAAATTTTGTTTTAGAAAAAATAAAGAATTTAGAGAAGAAGAATTTTTTGCCCTACGACGATCTGCAGAATTCCTCTTCTCAAGGTCTTAAGAATGGTAAAAGAAAAATTATGGGGGTGGAGTTTGATGAAACCCAAATTAGTATTTTTTCTCCTATTGTTCGTGGGCGGAAAGGGGAATATTATCAATTACTTTATGATTTACTTGGAAAAGGTTTTGCGGAAATCCGTCTCGATGGAGTGATAAAGAAACTTCGCGAGCAAATTACCCTTTCTAAAAACAAAAAACATAATATAGATATAATGGTGGATACTTTTGCGGTACATGAATTTAAGGATAGTCCTGAAGTAAGTCGGATGAGACTTTCCGAAGCCTTAGAGCATGCTTTAATTGAGTCCGATGGTTTGGTGACGATTAAAATTGCAGATGATGAATTTATTATGTCCGCAAAGTTTGCTTGTAAGAATGATGGATTTTCTTTTCCAGAAGTTGAGCCTAGACTTTTTTCTTTCAACTCTCCTTATGGAGCATGTCCGACTTGTAATGGGCTCGGGTCAAAATATTTTATGGGTGATGAGCCTTGCGATACTTGTCATGGAGCACGCTTGCGTCCTGAAGCTTTAAATGTTTTTCTGGAGGCAGATGTCGTGGGGGAGAAGGGCAAAGTCAAAAAGAGTAAAGTAAATATTTTAGACCTTGCTTCACTTTCAATAAAAGACGCACATGATTTCTTCAAGAATTTAAAACTTACAGATCAAGAAAAAGAAATATCTGTTCCCGTGGTGCGAGAGATTGAAGCTCGGTTACAATTTATGTTAGATGTTGGACTTGATTATTTGCAACTTTCACGCAAAGCCAACACTCTCTCTGGAGGAGAAGCGCAGCGTATTCGCCTCGCCTCCCAGCTCGGCTCAAGGCTTGTGGGAGCACTTTACGTGCTTGATGAGCCGACGATAGGGCTTCATCAGCGAGACAATGATAGACTCATAAAAACCTTACAAAACCTTCGTGATTTAGGGAATACAATATTAATTGTGGAGCATGACGAAGACACGATTTATGCCTCAGATTATATTGTAGATATTGGACACAAAGCCGGAGTACACGGCGGAGAAGTTATTGTTTCTGGCTACCTTGAAGATTTATTAACGGCAAAAAAGAATACAAATAATTCTCGAACGCTTGCCTATTTAAGAGAAGAAGCGAAAATTGAAATTCCTAAAAAGCGACGAGAGGCAAAAGGAGTTCTACGGATTGCTGGTGGAAATATTTTTAACATAAATAATTTAAATGTAGAAATACCTCTTGGGGTGATGACATCTATCACCGGAGTATCCGGTTCTGGGAAAAGTTCTTTTATGTATGAAATTCTTTATAAAAATCTTCAAGCTCGTTATGAAAGAAAATACCGCACTGCCAAAGTTTTTAATTGTTCTTCATTTTCTGGAACCGAATATTTATCTCGCGCTATTTTAATTGATCAATCACCGATCGGCCGGACTCCTCGTTCCAACGTGGCTACTTATACTGGCGCGTTTACCCATATTCGAGATATCTTTGCTACGACCGAGGAAGCAAGACTCCGTGGATGGAAAGCAAATCGTTTTTCTTTTAACGTAAAAGGTGGACGTTGTGAAGCTTGCGAAGGAAATGGAGAAATAGCGGTAGAGATGCATTTCTTGCCGACCGTTTATGTTACTTGTGATGTTTGTGATGGTAAACGTTTTAATAAAGATACCCTCACTGTAAAATATAAAAAGAAAAATATTTATGAAGTGCTTCGCATGACCGTAGAAAATGGATTAATCTTTTTTAAAGATATTCCTTCTATTTCAGACAGACTTCAAACACTTATGGATGTAGGCCTTGGTTATCTTGAGCTTGGACAATCCGCAACCACGCTTTCAGGGGGAGAAGCTCAGAGAGTAAAAATATCTAGTGAACTTTATCGTCCACACTTAGAGAAAACCATTTACCTTTTGGATGAACCGACGGTTGGTTTACATTATGATGATGTTCATAAACTTTTAGAAGTCTTAAATAAATTAGTTTCTAAAGGGAATACCGTTGTACTCATTGAACACAATTTGGACATTGTGAAAAGCTCAGATTATATAATAGATATTGGTCCTGAGGGAGGAGTAAATGGTGGTAATATAGTAGCTAAGGGGACACCAGAAGAGGTGGCTAATAATGCTAAAAGTTATACTGGAAAATATCTCAAAAAGGTTTTACGCAAATAGAAATATGTCAAATCCATTAAATATACAATCATATAAAATCGCCTCATCGGCGATCCGCCGTAGAGGCGGAAATTTAAAACTTCCTGACAAGCCCGGTGTGTACTTTTTCTTAAAAAATGGAGAAATTTTATATATTGGTAAAGCAACATCACTCAAAGATAGAGTAAAAAGTTATCTTGGTAAAGATCTAATAGAAACAAGAGGTCCAATTCTTGTGGATATGGTTTTCAAGGCGGATAAAATTGATTGGCAGGAGACTGACAGCGTACTTGAAGCATTGATACTTGAGGCAAATTTAATTAAAAAATATCAGCCTAAATACAATACAAAAGAAAAATCAGATAAAAGTTTTAATTATGTTTGCATAACGAAGGAAAAATTACCTAAAGTAATCATTAAGAGAGGGAAAGAGATAAAAAACTTTACCAAACAAAAATTTTCTCAGGTCCTCGGAAAAAATCCCCAGACCATTCAAAAATCTTTGTTTGGCAAAGTCTTTGGTCCATACCCTAATAGTTCTCAACTTCGAGAAGCTTTAAAAATAGTAAGAAGAATTTTCCCGTTCTTGGACGACAAGAGTAAAAATTATCTTGAATTTTACAAACAAATAAATTTAGTACCAGATTTGGATGATAAAAAATTGTATTTGCAAAATATTCAAAACATTAAATTGTTTTTTGAAGGTAAAAAGAAAAAAGTTTTAAAAAATTTACAGAAAGAAATGAATGCATATTCTAAATTGCATGAATTTGAAAAGGCAGGAGAAGTAAAAAGACAAATTTTTGCACTTAAACATATTAATGACGTAGCTTTAATAAAAAACAGCCCCGCTTCTCATAATTCTTTCTCACTACGTACTGCCAAGCAGAATTCCTCGCTTGAAAAAATTACAAGAAGTGGGGTCTTCCGAATTGAAGCTTATGACATAGCCCACATGGGTGGTAAAAACATGGTTGGGGTTATGACTGTGGTGGAAGATGGGGAAGTGGCAAAAAGTGAATACAAAAAATTTAAGATAAGAACCCAAAGTGATGCAAATGATACAGGTGCGTTAAAAGAAGTGTTAGAAAGGCGTCTAACACATACAGAATGGCCTTATCCTAGTTTAATCGTTGTGGATGGTGGGATAGCTCAAATAAATGCCACAAAAAAGGTATTGGCTAATTTGAAAATAAATATTCCCATAGTATCAGTCTTAAAAGATGAACGACATAAACCAAAAGCTATTATGGGAGAGAAGAATTTTGGTTTAAAATATGAGAGAGAGATTTTACTTGCAAATAGTGAAGCGCACAGGTTTGCTATTGCTTATCATAAAAATATGCGTAACAGAAACTTTTTAAAATAATGAAAAAAGAAAACGTTTTAATCTTACATAATATACGAAGCGTCTCCAACGTCGGTGCGATGTTTCGTACGGCAGACGCAGCCGGAATAAATAAAATTTATTTGACTGGTTACACCCCAGCACCGCTTGATCGTTTCGGTAGGAAAAGAGGAGACTTGGCAAAGTCAGCACTCGGTGCTGAAGAATTTGTGCCCTGGGAACAAAAGAAAAGTATTTCTGCACTACTTACTAAATTAAAGAAGGAAAATTTTTTAATTATTGGCATAGAGCAAGACAAAAAGTCTATTGATTATAAAAAGGTAAAAATTAAACAAAAGAATGCATTCTTGGTGGGTGAAGAGGTGGCTGGAATTTCTAAAGAAAATCTAAAAAAGTGCGATGTTATTGCTGAAATACCAATGCGTGGGAAAAAAGAATCCTTAAATGTATCTGTGGCGCTGGGGATCGCTTTATTTAGAATATGTAACTTATAATGTCCGCATAAAATTTTGCTGAATTTTTGCTCAAGACTCGGCCCGTCGGCCTCCGTAGCTATTATAAATTTCATATTCTAAATTATTGGATAAGATAAAGAATAAAGTTTTTAAGGGGTTTCAAAGCTGACGAGCTGAGAATTTCAGGATTTTTTAAGCTTCAAAAAATCCGTACCGACAAAAATTTTATTTTTTATCTTTACTTCTGATGCACTGAGCAAAAGTGGGCACTACGGCCGTTTACTACTATTCTTTTTATGATGCCCCTACAGCCTATTTTTCTACATTTTTCTCCTGTGCGTCTGTAGGCTTCGTGGTGCATTTGGAATTTACCTGGCAGGCCATAAATATTTTTATAATCTGACATTGAGTCTCCCCCGAAATCTATACCTTTTTTCAGTGTTTCTTTTATTGCTTTGAATATTAGTTCTAGCTCCTTTTTGTTGATTTTTGAAACTTTTCGTTCTGGGTGCACACTAGCTCGCCAGAGTATTTCGTCGGAATAAATATTTCCAATACCAGCGATGATACTCTGATTTATCAGAACTGTTTTTATCTTTCCGTTTGGTTTTTTATTTAATTGCTCATTTAGTTTTTCTAAAGTGAAATTTTTTTCTAGGGGCTCTGGACCGATATTATTTAGATGTCTTGTGTTATGTGCAGTTTTTGTATCAAGAAGAGTAATCTTTCCAAATTTTCTTAAATCAGAAAATACTAAATATTTTTTATTAGAAAGGGAAAAAACAACATGGGCAAATTTAATTTTGGGATCCTTCCCATAAAAAAGGTACCCTGTCATTTTTAAATGTACGAGTATCGTTTTACTTGCCCCGATATGGCGTGGGCCCCCAGAAAGATTTATCAAAATATTTTTTGCTCGTCTTTCTATAGACAAAACTTTTTTCCCTATAATTTCTTTCCTGAATACAGTAAAAAACTTAGGATTAGCAATTGATTCCTTTTGGCGTTTGTCTTTAGTGGACAAATCTGTCCAAACATTTGTTATTTTTAGACCTAAAATTGTCTTTTCCAGGCCTCGTTTTGTTGTTTCTACTTCTGGTAATTCTGGCATTCTGTTAATAAATTAAAAATAATAACATTATCTTAGCACGAGTTTGCAGATTTTTTAACGGGACACGTGTTATAATCATTCAATGTTAATGAAAAGATTACGATTTATATTATTTATTTTTTCAATATTTTTCCTGGTGCCTCTTTCAAAGAGCCAAGCTAGTGTTGCCGCGCCTATTAAAATTTTATTAGTTCCAGGGCATGATGATGAAGTTTGGGGAGCAAAATATAGGAATGTAAAAGAGGCAGATATGAATTTGGCAGTAGCTACCCAGATTTATAATCTCTTAAAGAAAGATAAAAGATTTGATGTCTATGTTACTCGTGACAATAATGGTTATACAAAAGATTTTGCAGATTATTTCCCTGCACAAAGAGATAAAATTTTAGCTTTTGAACAAAATGCTAAAAAAATAATGAATAGTAATATTTCTAGTGGTAATTTTGTTCAGAAAGAGAACGCACCACATCACACCGTGAGTGAAGACATTGCCTTACGTTTGTATGGTTTTAATAAATGGGCGAATGAAAATAAAATAGATGCAGTAGTTCATTTTCATTTTAATGATTATCCGCGTTCCAATAGCCAAAAAATTGGCAAGTACAAAGGATTTGCCATCTATATGCCAGATGGGCAATTTGTAAATTCTAGGGAAAGTGGACAGCTCGCCGCTAATATTTTTACCCAGTTGCATAAAAAATATGCATCCAGTGACTGGAAACCAGAAGCAGGAGGACTTGTACCAGACCAAAAGCTCATTGCTATTGGTGCGAATAATACATTGAATGCTTCCGTGCGCTCTGTTCTAATAGAATATGGATATGTTTATGAAAAGAAATTTAGAACAAAGGCTGCGCGTCTTTCCGCTTATAAAAACATGGCAAGTCTTACCTCAACAGGAATAAAAAATTATTTTTTCCCCAAAAAAGTTAGCACAAAATAAATAAAAAGATTTTTGCCGGTACGAATTTTTTGAAGCTTAAAAAATTCTGAAATTCTCGGCTCGTCAGCCTCGAAACCCCTTAAAAACCTTTTTATTTATTTTGTACTTAATATTTTTAGTGCCTCACGGATTCTGGTGTTCATGGTTGCGTCAGGGGAGCACTTCTTTAATGCCTCCCGTGCTTCGTTTTGAGAATAACCTAGTGATTTTAAAGCCTCGAGTGCATCCAATTCTTCTTTAAGGGAACTTTCTCCTTTATCTTCTCCTATCTTGTCTCGCAACTCTATCACAATTTTTTCTGCCGTTTTTTTACCTATACCAGATATTTTTGTAAGGTATGAGACGTCTCCAGTCCCAATAGCTTTTTTGAGTGTTTCGATTGAAGCAATTCCAAGGATTGCGAGAGCCGAGCGTGGCCCAATGCCAGATACATTTATGAGCATTTCAAAGAATTCTAATTCTTCTCGGTCTAGAAAGCCGTATAGGTCGAGTGCATCTTCCCGCACTCGGGTATGAATGGAGAGCATTATTTCATCACCGACTTTTTTTACTTTAGATAAAGTGTCTGGAGAGGCACTTATTTTATAACCAACTCCGCCCGTCTCCACTATTAAGAATTTATCTGTTTTTAATATAATTTTTCCTTTTATGCTTCCGATCATCCATTAAGCATAGCATAATTGCATTTTTTTGGGTTTTTTGCTATATTACATATATGCCAATAACACAATCAGCTAAAAAAGCAATCCGAAGTTCCCTTCGCAAGAAGGCCTTTAATGATGGACGTAAGAAAATAATGAAGGAGGTAATCAAAAAGATTGAGAAAATTGCTAAAACCGACAAGGCTGAAGCTGCAAAAATGCTTTCTTCTGCTTTCCAAGCTATAGATAAATCTGCACAAAAAGGTGTTATTAAGAAAAATAACGCTGCTCGTAAGAAATCTCGTTTATCAAAGTTGGTCAAATAAAGAATAATATTTTTTTGGTACAGATTTTTTGAAGCTTAAAAAATCTTGAAGTTTGCTCGCCGTCGCTCGCAAAACCCCTTCAAAATAATATTCTTTATTTTTATAAATTTATGAATCATTTACTTGAATTTTATGGAACTGAGTGCCCACATTGCGTGGATATGCATCAACTCGTGGAGAAGTTAGAAAAAGAAGAAGGAATTAAAGTTGAAGCGATAGAAGTTTGGCATAATAAAGAAAATGAAAAGCGTTTACTTGAATTAGACAAGGACCTTTGTGGGGGAGTACCTTTTTTCTATAATACAAAAACAACTAAATGGATTTGTGGAGGAGATAGTTACGAAAATCTAAAAGCTTGGGCGCAGGGAAAATAATGCCTTCGGTATTGCTCAGAAAAAAATAAATATACAAAATAAAAAAGCCCCCAGAAGGGGCTTTTTTATTTGAGTGAATATTACGCGCGTTGTACGTTTGTAGCATTCAATCCTTTTGGTGATTCTTCAGTTTCGAAAGAAACAGTATCACCTTCCTTTAACTCGTCAAAAGTTACGCCAACAAGAGAGTTACTGTGGAAGAATAAATCCTTCTGTAGTCCTTCTGCTGTTATAAAGCCGAAACCTTTATCAGTGAGTCTTTTTATTGTACCAGTCATTGATTTTTTTGTTTAAATTATTAAATTACAAATAAAGGATAAATCCTTTAATGCAACATCGTTCGGACATTATAAATACAATTTGTTTTTATACGCTCCTCACTTGTCGCAGCAAGATTACTTTAGAAATCGACTCTTTTCGCACCTACTTTGTACATAGAGTATATACGAATAAAGTCATTTTGTCAACCCCCTGGGTGAATATATCGGAAAAACCTTTCTATTTTGGCTTAAATAGGCTAGTCTGTATAAATGTCTAAAGAAGTGAAAGAAACAGTAAAAACAGGAGAAACTATAGGTAGATTTGATAATGTCTCATTTGAGTGGGGGGTCAATAAGCCTATTTTAGATGAGGTAAGTTTTACCATTAGGCGAGGAGCGAAACTTGCTTTAATGGGGCAAAATGGCGCTGGGAAAAGCACTATTTTTGGACTTATCTCTGGCACCTGTCGTCCAGAGTCTGGGATTGTTAATATTGTGAAAGGAGTGAGTATCGCTTCTGCTCTACAGGTGATTCCGCGTGACCAACTTGATTTAACTGTTCGAGAATTTTTTGAAAAGTGTTTTAAGGATAAAGTTTATGATATTGATCCTAAGATTGATGATGTTTTAGAAGTTGTAAATCTAAAAGGTCATACAAAAGTGCACGATAGAATTATTCGCACTTTTTCTGGGGGACAGCAAGCACGTTTACTCCTCGCTTCGGGGATTATTCAAAATGCGGATTTACTTTTACTTGATGAACCGACAAATAATTTAGATAGAGCTGGAATTGAGCACTTAACAAAATTTCTAGTTAATTATCCAAAAACAGTTTTAGTTATTTCCCATGATGCTGAATTTTTAAATGCTTTTACCCACGGAGTGCTTTATTTAGATGTTTACACAAAAAAAATTGAGCAATATACAGGAAACTATTTTGATGTAGTGAAAGACATTGCTGCGAGAGTAGAAAAAGAAAATATGAAGAATGCTCAGTTGCAAAAAGAGATTCAAGCAAAGAAGGAGCAAGCAAATGTCTTCGCATATAAAGGGGGACGACTTCGCTTGGTTGCTAAAAGAATGCGAGAAAAAGCAGAAGAACTCGAAGAAGAGATAGTGGATGTCCGAAAAGAAGATAAAGCTATCAGGCCTTTCATCATTCCTTCTCAACCGGACCTCATCGGCGAGATTTTAAATATTTCTTCTTTCACGACGATGAAAAATGGAAAAATAATAAAACATAAAGCGCATGTTTCTTTAAATAAAAATAAACATTTACTTTTGCAAGGGCCCAATGGTATTGGCAAGACAACCCTCCTCGAGAGGCTCGCGAGTGGTCATGCAGACGGAGAAAAAGTAAAAGAGGGCATACGTATTGGGTATTATAGACAAGATTTTTCTACACTAGATTTTAATGACACTGTTTATAATTCCTTAGCAGATGCTATGCGTGAAGGAGGAGAAAGATTGGATGAAGAGCGTATGCGTTCTATCGCGTCTGGTTTTCAAATTACTGGGGAGTTTATTCGGACAAAAATTGGAGACCTGTCTGAGGGACAGAAGGGACTCGTAGCTTTCGCTAGGTTAGTCCTTCAGAAACCCGGCCTGCTTATATTAGATGAACCTACAAACCACATAAATTTCCGCCATATACCAGTTATTGCAGAGGCACTTCACAAATACGCGGGAGCGATGGTTATCGTTTCTCACGTACCTGAATTTATAAAACAAATTAGGATTGACGAAGTATTGGATCTAGAAAAGTAGATAATTCTTTGCCTATAATAGGGCGAAAAGTATTAGGCTTTAGATTACCCAATGTTATATTCATAAATCTCTCACGTTTAAGGTCTGCAACTTCTTGAAAGAGGGCTGAACACATTCGGCGGATTTGATGTTTTTTACCTTCGGTTAAGATTATTTTAAAAGTAGAGGGACCCAAGATTTTAACCTTACAAGGTTTGGTTTTATATCCCTCAATATTTACTCCTGCTTCCATTTTTTCTTTAAAGTTTGAGCGTAGTTTTTCTTTTGTCCGCACTACGTATTCCTTCTCATGAAAATATTTTGGATTTAAAAGTGGGTCAGTGATACGTCCATCGTTTGTTAGGATAAGTAGTCCATGAGAATTTTTATCCAGTCTGCCGATAGGGAATACATCCTTGGGAATATTTTTGTTTTTTATTTCTTCCTTAATGTCTGTCTCATCTCCTTGGGGTGAGTGGGTGATGACATCTATAGGTTTATTGTAAGCGAAATATATATATTCTTTTGCTTTTGCACCCTTTACTTCAACGACATCTTTTTCATTTACTTTGCTACCGAGGACGGCTAATTTTTTATTGATGAATACCTTTTTGTTAGCCACGAGCTCATCCGCCCCTCGTCTGGTAGAGATTTTTTTAAGGGCCAGATATTTGTTTATCCGCATGGGGTATAGGTTTTTTGTTGTTTCCTTCATAAATATTAGTTTACCACACTTGCTAAGCGTATGTGGGGGAGAGTATCATTAGAAGAATTATAAATTAATCATCTTATTATATGCTAAAACAAAAATTTTATATTGTAATCGTTCTAGTTTTAACTTTAGCCTTTAGCACAAAAGCTCTTGCATCTTTAACTTTCAGTTCGGCTGCTATCACAGGTACAACAGCTTCTACAATTGATGTGGGTTCTGGGAATGCTTTGTCATTACAAACAACAAATGGGGGCAATATTATTACAGGAAGTGGAAATGTTGGTATTGGAATTACTCCAACAAACAAACTAACTGTTTCAGGAACTTCAAATTTTACAGGACACATGGCGATTGGGCCGACAGCGCTTGTGGATTCTGGTGGAATATATCCAAATATGTTGGACATAGAAGATACTCTTTCTATATCATCTAACGGTGCGGCGATAGCTATTTATACGATTTACGATCCAACAATAAATGGTTTGGATTATTTTGGTACTGATTCTAATGTTACTATACCTATTACAAACAATAAAAATATTTCACAAGTAATAGGAAATAATAATAATGTAATTAGCAATGGAAGCGGGAATATAACAGTATCGATGGAGGGGGGTGATTTTGCTGCCTATCAATCCGGCACTGGTTCGGTAACTAGTCTTAGGGGTATTAATGCCGAAGCAGTAAATGAAGGATCTTTATCCATTGCAGAGCAATCTTCTATAGTTGCACGTGTTTATAATACTAAGGTAGGTAGTACTATTACGAATATTTATGGATTGAGAATTCGTGATATTGTATCAAATGCTGGTACTTTTACAAATACATATGGAATATATATTGGTGACGTTTCTATTGGCACGCAAACGAATTATCCATTTTCCCTATATTCTTCGGACGCAAATTCCTATAACTATTTTGCAGGGAATGTCGGAGTTGGAGTTACTGCACCCTCACAAAAACTTGAAGTGAATGGTGGAGTTCGTTTGAATACAGTTACTGCTAAGCCTACTTGTGATGTGACAGTGCGTGGCACACTATGGACAGCGCAGGGTGGAGCAGGAGTAGCCGATACGGCTGAAATTTGTCGCAAAGGTGCTGCAGATACTTATTCCTGGGTTACGATTTACTAATTTTATTTAATAGTAGTTTGAGGTCTAATCTGTACAGACTGCACATTTTCGCTACCAGCTACGTTTAGCTATTTTAATAATAATTATTCGTACCTTAAGGCATCGATCGGATTAAGCATTCCTGCTCGACGTGCGGGATAGTATCCAAAAATAATTCCAATACCCGCGGATACACCGAAAGCAAGTAAAACAGAAGAGAGCGTCACTGAAGTAGCGAGTATTCCTGTCGAAGTCACGATAAAGGAGATGAGCCAGCCCAAAACAATTCCAAAAAACCCACCGATAAATGTTAGCATGATTGCTTCAGAAAGAAATTGAATATTTATATCCCCCCTCTTTGCACCGATTGCTTTTCGAAGTCCGATTTCTTTTGTGCGTTCTGTTACAGTAGTGAGCATCATATTCATAATGCCTATTCCTCCAACTAAGAGTGAGATGGAAGCAATAGCCGCGAGGAAAAGAGTGAAAGTGTCTATCACCGTAGTAAGTGTTCCTAAAATGTCTTCTTGGGAAATTATTGAAAAATCTGCTTCCGCAATGTGATGTTTATCTAGGAGGGTATTGGTAGCTAATTCTTTGACCAAGGTCATATCGTTTTTATCAGCGACAGATACAGCCATCATTGAAAGATAATCCATTCCAGAGAGAATTTTTTGCATTGTAGAAAGGGGAACAAAAATCATATTATCAGGTCCAGAAAAACCAACTCCACCCTTCGAGACGAGTACCCCAACAACGTTAAAGTTAACCTTATTAATACGAATAGTTTTACCGACGGGGTCAGCATCTTGGAATAAGTCAGTAGCGACAGTTGCTCCGAGGACTGCTTGTCTACCTATACTTCTATCGTTCGCATCAGAAATAAAGCTTCCGTTTGCAAGGGAAAGGTTGTGCACATTTAAGTAATCAGAAACTACTCCCGTGATGGTGGTATTAGTATTGTTTCCAGTTGCGACAACTTGAAATCTACTTGAAACTTCTGGAGAAACAGCAGTGACACCATCAATAGCTTTTATAACAGCGATGTCCTCATTCTTTAATGTTTGAGCTGCTCCACGACCTGAGGAAACTATTCCTCGGCCTGGCTGAACGATTCCTGGGATAATGGTCAGAAGATTTGAACCGAGACCTTCAATGCTGGATTGAATAGATTGTTTTGCTCCATTACCAATGGAAACCATTGCAATAACAGAAGCAATACCGATGACGATACCGAGCATCGTTAAAAGAGAGCGTGCTTTGTTTGCAGTGAGGGAACTATATGTTTCATTTAAGATATCTTTTATTTTCATAGATTTATAATTCTTTTGGTGTGGGTGTTTTGGTCCAAGATCAGTTTTCCGTCTTTGATAAAAAGAATTCTATCTGCATGTTCTGCTATTTCTTGTTCATGAGTAATGACGATTATTGTGCGCCCTAATTCTTTATTTAATTTTTGAAAAGTTCCCATCACGATTTCTCCAGTTTTTGAATCCAGGTTTCCCGTAGGTTCATCCGCTAAGATAAGAGATGGATTGTTCACGAGCGCGCGAGCAATTGCCACGCGCTGAATTTGACCACCAGAGATTTGATTGGAGCGGTGTAAGAAGTGACCTTCATCTAGACCTGCAGAGAGCAGGGCTGCTTTTGCTCTTTCTTCTCTCTCAGCACCGTGTATACCTGCGTAAACTAAAGGTAACATTACATTACGCAAGACAGTAGTTCTTGGTAGGAGATTAAATGCTTGGAAAACGAAACCGATTTTATCTCTACGGATATCTGCCAACTGGTCATCAGATAAAGAAGAAACGTCTTTATCGTCGAGGAAATATGTTCCATTTGTTGGACTATCGAGAGCACCCAAGATATGCATTAAGGTAGATTTCCCACTTCCTGAAGGTCCCATGATAGCGACGAATTCTCCGTCAGTAATTGTAAAAGAAACATCATTTAATGCTTGAAATTCTACATCACCAGTCTTGTATGTTTTTGTAATATTTTTAATTTCAATCATAAAATATGGAAAACTATCTTCCCAACCCTCCTCCACCACCTCCTCTAGTTCCAGTTGAAGGAGAACCAAATAGGCTCGGTGCAGCAGCAGCGGTTTTGGTGGCTGATGGTAAGATTGTTCTCGTTACAATTTCATCACCTTCCTTAATACCAGAAATAATTTCAGTTTGCGAATCGTTCGAGAGACCAACTTCTATGGGGATTTTATTTGGAGGAATTTTGGAAATGGAGCCTAGCAGCCCATCAGTTGGTGCAATTGGTGGAGTAGTAAAAATTTCAACATAACTCGTTCCTGACTGTGATTTTATTGCGCCATTGGGAACTGTTAAAACATCTTGTTTGATGTCTGTAATGATTGCCGCACCAACGCTCATTCCTGGTTTTACTCTTTCATCTTGTGTATCGAAACTTATTTTTACAATATAGGTCACGACTCCTTGTGAAACCGCACCAATGGTATCGATGTCAGCTACGATTCCTGAAATACTTAAATTAGGAATAGCGTCGAAAGTCAGAGTTGTTTTTTGGCCAAGTTTTATTTTTGCTACATCAACTTCGTTGAGAGAGATTTCAGCGAGCTGTTGTTTTGTGACAATAGAACCGAGGGCGGCAGAAGATGTCTCTCCTAGTTTTGCATCGACAGTTGCGATGACGCCATCAAAAGGAGCAAAAATATAATAATCAGATAAATCAGATTGAGCATTTAGTAGATTATCCTGCGCTTGTTTTACGGCAAGTTGTTTTGCTCGTAAATCAAATTCGTCTGGTTGATATAAATCGCGAAGCTTTTTATTGTTTTGGGCAATCGTAAGGTTCGCAGTATCATTTATTTTTTTCTGATCATCAATTGAGTTTTGATAAGCAGTATTGTTTGCATTGTAAGTAGTAGCAGATTTATTAGGCAGGGTAATAGTCCAAGTAGGCTGGCTTGAAGAAGTAGTTGCAAATTTTATATATAGTCCAGAGTCACCGATAGGCTGAGGGAGAACAGTAGAAACAGTCCCAGCCCCATTTACTATTCCAGCCGGTACACTATCGGCACTAAAATATGATCCGCTTCCTGTTGCATATATTTTTATAGAAATAACAACTTCTTGGTCTTTTATATAGGTTCCAGTAATTGTAGGTGGAGTTTGGGCTTCGGATATATTAATAGATGATGCTGAAATAGAAGTATTTAATAAAACACGATAACTATCTTTAATTGCTTTTTCTGCGTCGAGTTTTGATGTTTCTGCATCGGCTATCGCTTTTTTTATTTCCAATACTGCCACATCGTCTGGCACACGCTGGAATTTTTCTAAAGCGAGTTTCACTGTTTCTAAATTTGTCTCGGCATCTCGGACAGCCTTCTTTGCATTTTTTGCATTTAAGCCAAAAAGTGTTTTACCTTTTTTTACTATGTCTCCAGGCTTTACTCCAATATAAGTAACTTCTCCTGTGGCTCGAGCTTTTAAGTCGACTTGGTTTGAGGCTGACACTTGACCACTTCCAGAGATAGAAGCCACGATTGTGCCTTTTCCTACCTTGGCTGTTAGGTAGCGAGTGTCACCAGCAGTACTGGTAATTTTTCCGTAAACAAAATTTCCAAGAAGTAGCATTATTGCGAGTGTAATTATACTAATAATCTTGTGTGCGATGATGTAGGTTTTAATTTTTGTTAAATGTTCTTTCATTTTATTGTATTGGTGTTGGTGCTTGTTCAAAAGGAGGAGGAACAGGCATGCCGAGTGGCATTATTCTGATAAATTTTGCTTCTATCTGTCCTTGTGCGTTGGGGGATCCAATTATTACAACAAAATCATTGACTGAAAGGTCGCTAGTTTTAACAAGAGACATCATTTCTTGTATTCTTGTGTCATCTTTTATTAAAATTACTTTTTCAGTATTGTCTTTATCTTGAACGATTATTGTCGGTAATTCTATTTTTATTATTTTACCTATTGCACCACCTGCATTTGGGAAATTATCATTACCAAACATCATTCGATTTGGTTTCATTCCAAAATTGCGCTCATAATTGTCACCCCAAGCTCGTCCAAAAGAGGCTTTATGAAAACCTACTTTTACTCCTGCAGAAAATATTAATAATGCGATTATTGCTATCCCAATTGTGTACAAAACTCTTGAGGCAGTTTTTGACTCAAAAACCTTTTTTACGTCCTCATATATTTTTTTCATTGATTTTTTAATTATTTAAAATGATAAGGTTCTTAAACTTACTAATTGACCTTTAGTAAGCTGTCTAGCTACATATTTAATTGATAAAAATAAAGTAAAAATAAGAGAAAGAGATAAAATTATGCTCATTGTGGGCAGTGATTCAGTAATAGAAAAAATGAATTCTTTCCAGTAAGACAGGACTGTTGTGCCATCAGAAAATACTAAAGAAAAATATTCATAAAAACCTGATTGTGCTAAGTCTCCCAATAATATTTTAAAAGCAGGTATTAACCCTGCGATAGAAATTATTCCCAAAAAAGCAGAAGACCATAATTTAATGTTATTTTTATGATTTTCGCGGATAGTAATTGTTTGCCAAATATTTTCAGCCAAAATGGAGCTACCATCGTACTTAGCTTTTTTAAATACATTTGCTAATTTATTTTGCATATAAAGTGTATACGTAACAGAAAGTCATTTGGGTGCAAAAATTAGCTAAGTATTTTTCGTAGTTCGAGGATAGCTCTCCGATGATTACTTTTTATTGTGTTTAGTGGTTTATCTAAAATTTTCCCTATTTCTTCAAAAGTCATTTCTTCTTGATAATGAAGAATTAAAACTTCTGCATAGCCCGACCTAAGTTCCTTTAATTTCTTATTTAATAGTTCACTGTCTTCTAATTTTTGCACGATTTCTTCAGGTAACAAATTTTCATCTGGGATATTTTCCGCAAAAGAATCTACATCTTCATCATTTTCTTTCTGAATATCAGAAAACAAAATACTTTTCTTTTTTCTCAAAAAGTCTGTTATTGTATTTTTTGCAATAATAAAAATCCAAGTTTTAAAACTTGCCTTACTGGGGTCATATTTTTTTATATTTTTCCAGGCTTTTATAAAAATCTCTTGAACGATATCCGGGGCACTGTTTTTACTAGCTAGGCGTGCAGAAAAATTATAAAGTGGCGTTATGTAACGATTTATTAGAGTTTTAAACGCTTCTTCATTATCATTTTTGTATAAAACAATGAGTTCTTCGTCAGTTTCATCAGATAACATATTGTAAATATAACACAAAAACAGCACATTTTTGTGTGCTGTTTTTGTAATGTTCTTATTTTTTATTACTTTTTATTGTAATGTAGTAGTCGTAGTTTTTTTGCCAGATGGTTGATCAATGACAGTCGTAGTTTTTTTACGGAAAGATTGATCATAGGTGTACTTAGTTAAATATACAAGTATAAGTACAAGAAGGAGAAGAAGGAGCCATCCGAATAAGTTTGTAGGGAAGAAACCAGCTCCGAAGACATTTGCGCCAAGGAAGTTAAGATTTGTTCCATCATTCCAAACTTGGGCTGAGACATTTGCACTTACTGATTGAGGCTGACCAGAAGGATCAATATAACTCAAAGTTGCAGGGAAGTTCAAATTTGTTCCAGCTTTTATGTTATCACGTACTCGTACTCTTACAGTGACTACTCCTTTACCATTTGCTCGAAGAGTTCCGAGGTTGAAGTATAGGGTATTACCAGAGATTGAGGGATTGCTTGGGTTTGAGAATAGATAATCTACTTCAAGAGGAAGATTCATTTGAAGAGTAAGGTTCGTGATTGAAGCATTCCCGATGTTTTGATAACTCACTGTGTAATTTATTTCATCACCCGGTTTTGGCATGGTGTTATCAATCGTAGGAACGATTGGTTGGTTGCGGTCAACAGAAGAGGTGATTAAGACGAGGGAAGATGGGATAATAGGAGTTCTATTTGTTTGACCACCGACAGTTATTGTCTCAGTATCACTTGCAGAACCGAAAGCATTACTACAAGTTATTTCGTAAGTCTTACTTGAAGTTAAACTTCCAGTATAGAAGGAGCCTGGACCAATACTTTTTACTCCGGCCCAGCCGACAGATCCGCCTGACGCATTACATGAGGTTGCATTTGTGGTAATCCAGCGAACAGTTGCAGAACCATTGTAAGCTAGATTTGTTTGATCTGAATAAACTACTACAGTTGGCTGATTACTTATGATTTGTTGATTATCTACATTAACAGTTGTAGTAGCATTTGCTTGCTGGCCACTACTGTTTGTACAAGTAATACCGAAGTTTGTTGCATTGGTTAAGTTACCTGTGTAGAAACTTCCAGAAGTACTTCTGTTTCCAGACCATCCGTTAGTACCATTATTGGCGGAACATGATGTCGCATTTGTAGAATTCCAAATTATTAATGAAGTTCCATTGTAAGGGACAGAAACTGGATTTGCATACATGGTAACAGTTGGGTATTGAGTTTGGTTGTTTACATATACTGAAGTAGAAGCATTTGCTTGCTGACCACTACTATTTGTACAAACGATATCAAAGTTTGTTGTATAGGTTAAGTTTCCAGTATAGAAACTACCGGAAGTACTTTTACTTCCTGCCCATCCGTTTAATCCATTTGTACCAGTACAGTAACTTGCGTTTGTAGAATTCCAAGTAACTAAAGAAGTTCCATTATAAGAAATAGAAGCTGGACTTGCGTACATGGTAACAGTTGGGTTTTGATTTTGATTATTTACATAAACAGTGGCATTGGCACTTGCTGATTGACCAGTGTTGTTTACGCAATTAATAACATATGTAGTTGTACCTTGTGGTACTACCACTCCTGATCCACTAATTGAGTTACTTCCTGTCCAATAAGCATTACATGAGGTTGCATTTTGGGAAGTCCAAGTAAGAGTAGAGTTACTACCTTGCTGAATGCTTGCTGGGTTGGCAGTTAGTTGTACTGTTGGAGCTTGAGTTTGGTTTACGTAAACAGTTGCATTAGCACTTCCTTGCTGGCCAGCACTGTTTACACAGTTAATAACATAAGTAGTTGTACCTTGTGGTACTACCACTCCTGATCCAGTAGTGTTTGTATTTGTAGTCCAGTAAGCATTACATGAGGTTGCATTTTGGGAAGTCCAAGTAAGAGTAGAGTTACTACCTTGCTGAATATTTGTTGGATTAGCAGTTAGTTGAACTGTTGGAGCTTGAGGATTGTAATTGAAACTAGCATTAACCGTACAATTTGAAGTAATTGCACCTGTGGTAAATGTGTTTCCATTTAAATATCCATTACAACCAGAAACATTATTTATTGAGTATCCTTGATTTGCAGTTATGTAAAAGGTTGCAGTATTTCCAGAATTAATTTGCTGAGAAGTAGGAGCGATTGATCCACCTGTTCCAGCATTTGTGGAGACGGTGAAAGTAGTAGGGGCGTTTGGCGCACAGATTGAACCGTTCCAAGAAGAACCATTTGCACATGACGAAGTAGCTGATTTTGTATCTAGAACCGTAGATCCATTTCTAAGATTATATATTGTATATGGGTATCCAACATATACTAAAAGAGGGTATGTGTTATTTGCAGCAGTAGAAAGAGTCGCACCTGTGTTTCCATCTATCAACATTGGATTTGTAGTATTTGCTGTCGTCCAAGTAGCGCCGGTAACAGTACAAGTGCTTGCACCGGAAGCGATGATACAGCTTGAAGGGGAAATAGTTAAATTTCCAGTTGCTGGGTTAGGAGGATTTTGTACAAAACTAGCATATACAGTACAAGCAGAATATATCGCGCCAGTATTGTATGTAGTAGCAGTAGTAATGTTGTTCAACTGACTACCATTACAACCATAAACTGACCCAGTGTATCCAGAATTTGGAGTTACTGTGAAGTTTGTGGTGTTTCCTGAAACGACTTGCTGATTTGGGGGAGTAATGTTTCCACCTACGCCTGATCCTGTGGAGGTAACGGTGTAGGTAGAAGGGGCGTTAGGTGTAAAACTAGCATTTACAGTACAGACAGCATTTATTGCACCAGTAGTGTATGTCGTAGGAGCTGTAATATTATTTAATGCAATACCATTACATCCAGAAACTGAACCAGTGTATCCGTAGTTTGGAGTTACTGTGAAGCTTGTAGTACTTCCTGCATTAACGTTCTGAGTTCCTAGGGGAGAGATAGTTCCGTTGTTGCCTGCGTTTGAAGTGACTGCGTAGGTAGTAGCCTGACACGTAGGAGTCATAATGCTTCTGATATTTAATGGATTGGTTCCGTAAGCATTTACAATTACCATTCTGAAATAGTAAACAGTGTTTTCGGATAGTCCAGTAACAAGCTGTTCAACATGAGATAGAGAATTAAAATGTTGTACGGCTGTATGTATTCCTAATCCTTGTTCGACATTATTATAAGTAGTGTCGTATTCGAAATGGACATCGAATGGCGGAGTGCCGCTTGTGATGTCACCAGTGAAATAAGCACTATTACAAGTGAGTGCAGATGCGGGAGTCGCAAATGCAAAAGACCCGAAGAGTGTTACCACACTCAACATTAATCCGACCGACAATAATTTTATTTTGTTATTCATAATTTTTTATACCTCTCTCGAGGTTTATTAATAATTAAAAGTAAAAACGACTTCTTACTTTCCGGAATCATGAATCTAAGATATTAATCTATATTCATAACTTTGGAAAGTAGAGGAGGTAAGCGTAAAAAAAATACGCGAACCTCCTCCGATTGTGTGGACACGATGTTCAGTGCCCGTTGCCGGTGGTTCCTCCACCGATTTGGCCGGAAGGAGCACTGTCTCCTCCACCGAATGCACGTCCCCCGATGTACGCTGCCGCGAGATGCACGAAGAACGTCTTCCAGGGATGATCCCTCCAGCAGTGGGTGTACCAGTTGCCCTTCGGGGGGACAACGGTATTTTCCTTCGGCGGGGGGTTCTTCTTGACGTAAGCCGCGAACGCGGCGTCTAGATCTTCTTTGGTCAGCTGTTGTCTCCCAACGAGGACGTCCAACTTGCTGTCCATGGAGTCTAGCTTGGCTAATACCAGCTGCATTTCGTTGCAGCTCTTTTCGTACGCCTCCGGGTAGGAGACGATTTTTCCCTTCGGTTGCCACCCGGTGGTGACAACTTCGTTGCCGCAGACGGCAATCCAGAGGGCGACTTTGGTTTCCTCGTCCACCATGACGAGAACACCAGCGGGAAGAATGCCCGACGATTCAGTGTTGTTTTCACCCCTGAGGGTGATGATCGGGGAGTCGTGTTCCAAGACGATCCCGATTTCTCTCCGCCAGTTGGGCTTGCGGGGAGACAGGTCAATCGGCTTGCCCGCATTTTGCGGGTGCGTATTGAGCCTGAAGTACCTCGCCCCTGACTGTACCTGCGTCGCATGCGTCGGTGTCTGCGCGTTGGCGATTGAGGCACCAGCGACGAGAAACATTGCCACGGTAATCGTGGCCACTCCTGACAGAATACTTTTCATGACTGCTCCTATGTGTGATAAAATGAACGGATTTTTTGGGGAAACCCCCGTTTATGGGGAGCGTCCTCATAAACTTATTTCACCTAGCATTGTATCATACCGGTGTGAAAATGTCAAATACATTATAAAGGGAGTGAGGTGCTAACTTTTTGAAGTTATTTTTATATTTTTTATTTAATTTGAATTTTCAGAGAAAAACTGTTACTCTAAAATAGTAAAAGAAACATATGAGGCCCTCATAGTTTAATGGATAGAATGCGAGCTTGCGGAGTTTGCGATGTAGGTTCGATTCCTACTGAGGGCACTAGCACGAAAGAAGCCAACTGCTTGGCTTTACGTAGGAAGCGAAAAGCTTTTACCTATTTTTTTATAAAAAATGTAAAAGGTATACTGTTCTCGTAGAGAAAGATTTCCTACTGAGGGCACAAACTAAAATCCTAGGACTTCCATGATTTTTTCGGAAGCGTGTTCTTTCATCTCTTCTTCTTTAATATTTTTTGAAGTCATCACTGAATGAATATCCCCTGCAAGTGTTTCATTTATTGGAATGGAGATTATTGGCATGAAAGCTCTTTCCGTATGGATAAAAAATAATGGTTTTAGATAAGCTGGATTGTTTACTTCATTGGTATTATCCAACTGAACGTAAAAAGATTTAATATTTTCATAAGGATACACCCGGTCATGGATTTTAAACCCAGTTTCATTTAATTCATAGGTGACCATCTCTGGCTTTTTCATTGCGAAAAATCCGAGGAGCACTCCAGAGAGCAAAAGCAGAGCCGCGAAAAAATAATTTTCAAAAATGATTGAAGCGATGGAGCTCGTCACGACAATTATGCCGAGGGCCCAGAACCAATCTTGGCTTCTGTCTTTTTCTTCATATTCCAAAGCGGACCAAACTAGTCTTTCATTTGATCTTTCTATTATTTCCATGATTTTATTATATCACGTTTTTAGTTTTTTCCATGGATAGGAACACCTAGAAATCTCAGTGCATCTTCTGATTTTTTAAAAATTAAACCTTTTTGTTTCAAGTTTTTATACTTATGAGACAATTCTTCTATTAAGGGAAGATTGCTTGGATTTATTCCTGTTAAAATTGCCTGTTGTCCTCCTTTTTCTATGATATCGATGATTTCATCGAGGGCTTCAACTCCATCGGTATCAATAAAATGAACCCTGCGAAGCCTCAGTATAATGTACTTGTATTTTTTTGTATTTGTTTCAAAGCGTTCCACATGAGCGCGGCTATTTATATAACATAATTCACCCTTAAAAGAATAAAGCAAAACGTCGCCTTCTTTTATGTCATTTAATTTTGTATCTGAAACAGAATGAATTAATCCTTCGTCAAATTTATTTACTTTTAAGTTAAAATGTCCATGAGAAATCCTATCGACGAAAATAAGAAGAGATATAGAGACACCGAGAAGGATGCCTACGATTGGGTCCTTTACGATTGTCACAAGAGCGACAAATAAAGAAACAAAAAATCCAGATTTTTGGTAAGACCACAATTTTTCATAATGTTCTTTTTCTACCATTTGAATAGCTACAAAGACTAAAATAGCAGCAATGACTGCGAGAGGAATGTATTTAAAATATCCCAAAAGGAGAAGTGAAATGAGGGCCACACTAAGGACACTGATGATTGCAGAATATCTACTTGTGGCACCAGTTTTAATATTTAGAGAAGTCCTCGCTAGGGCAGCTGTCGCTGGCATGCCCCCAACCAGGCCAGAAAAAATATTTGCTAGCCCAAGGCCGAACATTTCTTTTCTTCCGTTGTGTTTTGTGTGAGTCATTCCGTCTGCTATTTTTGCTGAAAGCATTGTTTCTAAAATGGCGACGAGGGCGACGACCATAGCTGTCTCCAGCATGAATGAAGAAAATTCTAAATGGGGCATTCTAAAAAATTGGAAACTTATATCTCCAAACTTGCTACCGAGCGTCTGAAGTGTAAAGGGGATAGTATGCGTTTCACTTAAATAACCAAGCAATATACCTAGGGGAGCAAGTGCAATCGCACCAGGTATTTTTTGTGTAATTTTTCTAAATAAAATAAGTCCTAGGAGAAAAATTATAAAAACAGCAAAAGTAATCCAAGAAATACTGGAGAAGTGTTTGATGGACTCTAGTGTGTTGGAAAAGAGATTTTCATGCTGGGGAATGTTTTGTAAACCGAGTGCAAAGTTCATTTGACCAAGTCCAATGATGAAAGCCACTCCCAGGGTAAAGCCGTGAATGACGCTAGAGGGGATGAGGACGAGGTACCTTTCAAGTTTTAGAACATAAGCAATGAGGATAAAAATTCCAGCGATAAAAGTGAGCATTGGTAGGCCACTTAGTCCATGTAGTAAAACATAAGTAGCGACTATTCCAGAGAGTGCTCCTGTGGGTCCGACAATATTAAAATTACTTCCACCGAATATGGCAGCGATGAGTCCCGCCCAAATGGCCGTGATAATGCCGATGACTGGAGTCGCCCCAGAAGCTACAGCTAGGGAGACTGATAAGGGTATTGAAATAAGGGAAACTGTAAGGCCAGACTTCAAGTTTTTTTTAATATTTTCTAAAATCATAATTTTTTATTTAAACTAGTAATTTATACACGAAAAAAAAGTTCGGTATTGCTACCGGACAGATACTACTCAACTAGGTGAACAGATCTGCTCTTTATAGTTCTTAGAGAGATAAAATAATCTCGCTTGTTTTCATAATAGCGAAAATTTAAAAAACAGGCAAATATTTTGTTTAGAATTTTAGAAACTCAAGGAGTTTGTATACTAAAAATGCTGGCCAGACGAAAGCTTTAAGAACACCAAGCACTCCCATCCAGAAAGTATCTGCGTGTTGTATAAAATAAATAAGTGCACCGATTAAACCTAAACCATATGCGGCACTAGACGGCCCGCCCATGTTTTTATTTCCACACTTTTTATTGCTAATTGAATCAACTTTTATAGTTTCTTGTTCCATGGTCTAATTTTATCAAACGAGATAAAACAATCAAGCGGAGGCGGTGAGATTCGAACTCACGGTGGGTTGCCCCACTCCTGTTTTCAAGACAGGTGCACTAAGCCTCTATGCGACGCCTCCAATATTTAATTACTGACGAACCTATTTGTAACCTTACTTTATTTTAAGGCTTTTCTCAAGTCAGATTATCTTTTGAATATTAAAATACCCCTTTCGGGGTATTTTAGATTTTTATTTAACTGGTAGTTCTGGTTGCTTTTCTCTTTTTAGAATTTCCTCTATATCAGCCCATTTCTTTTTTGCTACATAGAAAATATATACAAGCTCTAAGATTCCAGCGGTGTTAAGCACAAGGAGTGCTAAGAACCATCCTTTTTTGTCATTTTTTGACGCTATCCACAATGCACAACCTTTCCAAAACAAAGACCATATTGCTATTAATAAAAAAGTCAAACCCCAGCTACTACTCATAAACAATGGATTAAATTGGTTCATACTTATATTATACTATAGATAAATTTCTATGCTAGTATTCTATATATGAGATTTTTAGGTATAGATTATGGGACGAAAAGGATTGGGATAGCTATTTCAGACGAGAATGGCACCCTTGCTTTCCCTAAAGAGATTGTTTTAAACGATGCAAGTACCTTCAAAAGGATTGGTGATCTTCTTAAAAAAGAAAATATAAAAGAAATCATAGTCGGAGAGTCAGTAGATTTTTCAGGTAAGTTAAACGTCCTCTCTGGCAGGATTGAAGTCTTTATTCTAGAATTGAAAGAGAAGTTTAAATTGCCAGTCCATAAACAAAAAGAATTTCTAACTTCAGTCGAAGCCCGCAAGATGGGAAGTAGTAAAAAAGATTTCAACCAAGGTCAGTCGCACAGTAAAGTAAAACAGATAAAATCTGGCCGAGTAGACGCATCAGCCGCCGCACTTATTTTGCAAAGATATTTAGACAAAATAAATAAAAATGACTTGTCCCGTTAGATTTTTTACTAATTTTTAATAAAAATAATTATGCAAGAAGAAGATAAAAATAAAGAAGAGGTTAGTATCAAAAAATCTAATGGGATTAACATAGAAGATTTTAAAAAAGTTAATATCGTCGTTGGGCAGATACTGTCTGCAGAAAAAGTTCCTGAGACGGACAAATTATTGAAACTCTCTGTTGATTTAGGAGAGGTGATTCCCAGACAAATTGTTTCTGGCATTTCACTTTATTTCCCAGACTGCTCAGTGCTAGTGGGGAAAAAATGTATGTTTGTCGCTAATTTAGAGCCAAGGATGATCCGAGGTATTGAAAGTAACGGAATGATATTGGCAGTCTCTACCGAAGATGGAAAATTCTCTTTACTCTCACCCAATGACGAAATTCCCGTAGGGGCCACTGCAAAATAATGGCGATAAAAAGATGAATATCGTATAATATTGTTATATGTTTGGTAATTCATTTAATAAACTTTTTCTCAAACTTTTTCCTACACCTAAATTTTTATCAGAACCTTTTTTTGGTTTGGATATTTCTGACGAATCATTGAAATATGTAGAACTTATTACGACGAAGGACGGCATTAAGACTGGACGATATGGAGAACGAAGTATTCCACCAGGGGTTATTGAGTCTGGAAAAATTAAAGATTCAAAGAAGATGGAGGAAATTTTACTGAAGTTGAAAAAAGAAGAAGGAGTGAAGTTTGTGCGTGTTTCTTTGCCGGAAGAGCAAGTTTATCTTTTTGCTTTAAAATTAGAAAAATTAGGTTTGAAAAATATTCGTGAAGGGATTGAGCTTGCTCTCGAGGACCATATCCCAATAGCAGCCCAAGATACTATTTTTGACTATGAGTTAGTCAGCGAAAGTACTCAAAATTTGGAGGTGCAAGTCACCGCTATCCCCAAAAATATAATTGAGAATTATTTATTGATTTTTCAACATTCTGAAATAACTGTTAAAGCTTTTGAGCTGGAAGCACAAGCAGTTTCTCGAGCTGTTATAGAAAAAGGAGATATGGATACTTATATGGTTGTGGATTTTGGTAAAAAAAGGACTGGTATTTTTATTGTTTCAAAAGGGATTGTTGTTTTCACCTTCACTCTAGATTTGGGGGGAATAATGTTGACCAAAATGATTCAAAAAAACTTCAATACAACTTTTGAGGAAGCAGAAAAAATGAAAGAAGAGTATGGGCTAGAAAGAAATACTGACAATAAAGAAATCTTTGCTGTGCTTTTAAATAGTGTTTCAGTATTGCGCGACGAGATTGTTAAACATTTTATGTTTTGGCAAACACATAAAGATGAAGATGGTAAAAATAATCCTCCGATAAAAAAGATAATTCTTTGCGGAGGGGATTCAAACTTAATAGGACTTGCTGATTATATTTCAGTTAGCATGAAAAGTACGGTGGAGATGGGGAATGTTTGGACTAATATATTAAATAGAGAGGATTCTGTTCCAGATATGACTTTCCGAAAATCACTTGCATTCGCGACAGCCGTGGGCTTAGCTTTAGGGGATTTAAATAATAGATAATATGATAAATTTAATACCAAAAGAAGAGAAGAAAAAGATGACCATGGGTTTTTATTTTAAACTCGGTATATTGTTCTTTTTTATGGTAGATTTCTGTATTTTAGTTGCATTCTTTTCTTTTCTTCCATCATATTTTATTTCCTCAGTGAAATATTCTCTTATTGGTGAAAAGCTCGAAGCCCAAAAACTTGAACCATTGCCACCACTTGGTGAACAATCCCTTGCTCTTGTTAAAGATATAAATTCTAAGCTTGATCTAATTGAAAAATTTGAAAAGAATAGATTTCTTGTCTCTGGTAAAGTTATTAACTCAATACTTTTAAAGAAAAGGTCTGATATTAAAATTACTCAAATTTTATATGAAAACAGTGAGGCAAAAGGTAAAAAAATTAGCATTACTGGCTCAGCTCCTTCTCGTGAAGTTTTGCTTTTATTTCGCCAGGCCCTAGAAGATAGCCCAAATTTTAAAAATATTGATTTACCCGTTTCAAATTTTGTGAAAGGAAGTAATATTAGTTTTTATTTAACCTTAATTCCTTCCTAGTATGAAAAATAACTTTCAAAAAATATTACTGGCTATCTCCGCAATGCTTTTATTAGTTTGTTCTTTTGCTTTCATTTTTTTATTTAATAAAATAAATGACAATAATCAAAAAATTGAGCAGGATACTATAAATTTACAAACGGAAGCACGTAGGCGTGAAGACATGTTGTCTCTCAACAGATCATTACAGAAGATTGTTGACGACAGAGCCTTGCTGGAAAGTCACTTTATAAAAAGTTCCGATGTTGTTCCATTTTTAAACATGATTGAAAAATTAGCACAAGATGCTGGCGTCTCGGCGCAAATTGATTCTGTTAATTCAAAAACAAATAACCAGGAATTAACAGTGGAGCTAAGAGCTTCAGGTGTATTTGAAACAGTCTATAAATTTTTAATCCTTTTAGAAAATTCTCCTTATGAAATTGATTTTTTATTAACAGACATACATAGGACTTCATCTTCAGTCGTTGTTGGTAAAATTCCCGAGGTTTCAAAGTGGGAGGCAATTTTTAAAATACAACTAATAAGCTACATACCATAATATGAAAATAGAATTCTTTAAAAAAGAAAATAATTTTAAGAAAAAAGATTTTAATCTCAACCCCAATTTTTATTGGAAAATAGCTGTTATTTTTACATTTTTATGCATGGCTCTCATTTTCTTTTTTGCTTATCGTCTTTTTAGTCAAATAGAGGGAGAATCTGTTTTGCCAATTGCGAGTATCAATGGACAGATTCCAATGGTAAAGGAAAGTCGTATGCATAACGCACTTTTTTACTTTACAGAGAAAGAACAAAAATCAGCAGAAATTTTAATTGCTCCATTTGCCATCGTTGACCCTTCTCTTTAAAAATGCTAATTTGAATATGTTCTACGTTATATATTTTGCGCGGTTAGCTCAGTTGGTAGAGCAACCCGTTTACACCGGGAAGGTCGCAGGTTCGAGTCCTGCACCGCGCACCAGTCTTCCATTGCCCTTGTAGTTCAATGGATAGAACGAAGCTCTTCTAAGGCTTTGATGTAGGTTCGATTCCTACCAAGGGCACAAAATAAACGAAGTGTATTTCGGGCCCGAGAACAAGCAAATTTATTTGCTTGTGTGTAGAAATCGAAAAGCTTTTCCTTATTTTTTTTAAAAAAATGGAAAAGGTATACTGTTCCTGTAAGGAAAGATTACCCTACCAAGGGCACAAAATGCGTAAAGCAAGTAAACTGCTTTACTTGCGACCTAAAATTTATGACAACTAAAATAAAAATTTTATTTGAAGATTCTAATATTCTAGCTATTGATAAGCCAGCGGGTATTTCTGTGCACGGGGATGGTAGGAGTAAAGATAAAACAATTGCTGATTGGGTACTAAAAAATTACCCAAAAATGAAAAATGTTGGCGAGCCAATGTTTTTTGACAACAAAGGCGAAAGACTTGAAATAAAAAGGCCGGGCATTGTTCATAGACTAGACCGAGATACTTCTGGTGTTCTGCTTTTGGCAAAAAACAAGAAAGCTTATGAATTTCTGAAGAGTCAATTTCAAAATAGAGAAATTAAAAAAACCTATGTCACAATTGTTTCTGGTTTTATAAAAGACGATAGGGGAGTAATAAATAAGCCAATTGGCCGAAGTCCTGCAGATTTTCGTCGATATCTCTCTGGCCGGGGAGTTCGTGGGGAAACAAGAGAAGCCGTTACTCAGTATAAAGTCTTAAAGAGATTCGAGGCCCCAACCAAGTTTACATATTTAGAAGTCTATCCTAAGACTGGTCGGACGCACCAGATTCGAGTTCATATGAAATACTTAAATCATCCAGTTGTTTGTGATGAGCTCTATAACCCTGGCGCCCCTTGTCCCAAAGAGATAAAACGCATGGCCCTCCATGCTAAATCTATTGAATTTAAAGATTTGAAAGGAAAGACCATAAAAGTGGAATCACCTTTGCCTTTAATGTTTAGAAAAGTAATAGCTTAGTATTTTTTGTTTATTGATTGCCTTTAAAAATCTTTTGTGTTAAAGTGCCTTTACTATGGCAGGAAATAAAATTAATAAAATAAAATTTAGTCCAGTAGATATTGAAGAGCGAAAAAAGCTTGATTTCAAGGCTGGAGACACAGTTTCTGTATCATCAAAGATTATTGATGAAAAGGGCAAGTCTCGTTTTCAGGTTTTCGAAGGTATTGTCCTTGCTCGCAAGCATGGAGGAGAGGCAGGAGCTACTTTTACCGTTAGGAAAATCGCTTCCGGTGTTGGAGTTGAAAGAATCTTCCCTTTATATTCTCCAATGATAGGAGAAATTAAAATAACCAAAAGAGCTCGTGCCCGCAGAAGTAAACTCTACTATATCCGTACAAAAGCTGTAAAAGATGTCCGCCGCAAGATGCGTTCTGTCGCAAACCAAATAGAAGGAGAGCCGGATGTTGCAGAAGTAGTAGAAAAGGCAGCAGAATAAAAATAAACAAACAAAAAAATCCATTTCACAAAAGTGGATTTTTTTGTTAGAGTTTGTTTGGTGTTGTTTTTGCCCAGGTGGAGAAACTGGTAGACTTACTACCTTGAGGTGGTAGCGCCGAAAGGCATGGGGGTTCGAGTCCCCCCCTGGGCACAAAAGCGAAGCTTTTGTGAGTCCGCAGCGCGACGGCGCGAGGAGCGGGCCGCGAAATTTTTCAGCAGAAAAATATTTGCGACCCAAATGATTAGCATTTTTATGCTTTTTTTGTTATAACTATTCATACATGGTGCCTATGGTGTAATGGTTAGCACTAGAGCTTGTGGAGCTCTTAGTCAGGGTTCGAATCCCTGTAGGCACCCCATGAAAAAGGTCAAAAAAGAAAAAGTTCCTAAATACGACACTCGCAAAGTACTTTTTGTATGTAACGGAAATATTTTTAGAAGTTTTTCAGCAGAGACTTTGTTAAAACACTATCTTAGTAAACATAAAATAAAAGGATGGGAAGTTTTTTCGGCGGGGGTGATAGCAAAAAAAGAGGCAGTTGATAAAGAAGTCATCGCTGATCTTAAAAGTTTCGGGGTGAAAGATTTAAGACACAAACAACATAAATTAAATAAAAAAATGTTAAAGGATTTTGATTTGGTTATTGCGGTAGCGCAAGACCAAGTCGATTTTATTAAAAATAAATTTAATTATAACCACACAGTTTTATTTAATGAGCTTGTAAAAGATGAAAGAAGTTCAATTTTAGATACTGATACAGTAAAAAATTATGAAACTAATCGAAAAGGAGTTGAACGTAAAATAGATGAAACTGTAAAATATATACATGACAGTATACCAAAACTTGTGGATGGAATTAACGAACGAGTGTACCTTTTTTCTGATTTTGCTAAAGGTTTACAAACAAGAAAACATTTTAATGGTTTTCCTTTTATAAAATTGCACGAAACTCCCAATACCCTCGCTTTCATGTCAGTAAGTATTCCTTCTAAAGAAGATGGCCATATTCTTATTATTCCCAAGAAGAGATATGTATTTTTCCATGAAATACCGTCAAAAATTTTAAATGAGCTTTTCTTATCACTCCAAAAAATTGGAGGAGTTTTAGAACGAGACCATGGGGGATACAATGTACTTCTGAATAACGGTAGGGCGGCAGGGCAATATATTTTTCATGCGCATTTTCATCTCTTACCTCGGGATAATAATGATCAGATAAATCTTAATGGTTGGATAAATAAAAAAATGACTTCCGCACAGTTTGTGGACTTTAATATGAAGCTTAAAGATAAAATAAACTCCTAAAATATTTATTGGAGATTTGTGTTTGGGTGGTTTTCTTCTACCTCTTTATCTATGTGTTCTAGTTTTTTCTCTAGTCTGTTTAGGGTACTCTGTAAGCTCTTGAGCTGCATTTCTTCTGTCTGGAGTTCCTCCTCTTCTTTTTCTGCTATTTTTTTCTCCCCGACAAGTCCAGAGATAATAAGTTGGTTTCCGATGAAAGAAGATACAAATACACCTGTGATTATAAGTATTACTACTCCGATGATTACTGAGATGGTTGAACCCATATTCATTTCATCTGCTGTATGCCAAACTCCACGCCAAAATAGAACAACACCAATACCCCCTATGAATGCATAAAGAATGGGGTAGTGGCTTAATTTCCCTCTTATTTTTCTTTCTAATCTATCAAAAAATTTTAGAATATTTTGCATTTTTTTATTTTATTATACTTGTCGTAATAATACACTAAGAGTACAATAATTTCCATGATAAGGAATGATCTAAACTTGATTAGAGTTTTGGAAGAAAATGGGGTCGTGGTGATGCCTACAGATACTTTGTATGGAATAGTGGGTAGGGCACAAGAGGCCTCAGTTGTTAATCGTATTTATGATCTTAAAAAAAGAACATCTCTTAAGCCTTGTATAATATTAATTGGTGATATAAGTGAGCTTGAAAAATTTTCCATTACTCTTAACAGAGAGCAAAGAAAAATTATAGAAAAATATTGGTCTTTTAATTTTACTCAAGATAAGACAGAGCCTGTGTCTATCGTCTTAGATTGCCCCAATGATTCATTTGCTTATCTTCACCGGGGAACAAGGACACTCGCTTTTCGAGTCCCTACGTTTAAACCATTTAGAGAATTCCTATTAAATGTTGGCCCACTCTTAGCGCCTTCAGCAAATCCAGAAGGATTACCTCCAGCCAAGGATATTTTTGAAGCAAAAGACTATTTCGGAGATAAGGTTGATTTATATGTAGATGGGGGGATTATCACAGGCAAGGCTTCAAGGTTAGTTAAATTATATAGAGATGGCTCCGAGGCTATTTTGAGGATATAGACTATTGACAATAATGCTTGCTAGGTGTATAATACAGAAGGTATAAATACTAAGTTCCTCAAATCTTTGACGGCACTCGCCGTCATCAATGTGGCCAAAAGGCCCAAAAGGAGACCTCGTGTCCGAAAATACTAAGCCGGAAGAACTCGAAGTGATCGAGGAGATCGAAGATCTTCTCGTTATCGTGGACAGAAGCAAGGTCAAGCTTCTTCCAGCGACAAAGGGTGTTGAGAAGTTTCACACCCTCGTTGAAGGCGGGCAGATTTGCCTCAACCCGTCGCAAGTGTGGCCGGAGGAATTTCCGGTCTCGGTGGAGTTCCTGGAAGAGAGCGAAGGGAAAGAAACTCCCGAAGTCCTGATTATCGGCCACCGGATTGCCGCCGGGTCGGGGACCCTTCCGGAAGTTTTCTCCTTCCAAAAGGAGGTATTCGAGAAGGGCACTCTGGTGGACGAACAGATCATCATGTTCTGCCGGAAGTTTCCGGATGAGCTGAGGTCGAAGAACCTCTTCCCCATGAAGGAGGGGGAAGAAGAGTTCGTCGTCGTTCTGTATCGGAATGAACAAAACCTGGTCGTCAAAGAGAAGTATTCACTGAAGGCCCCAAGGTTGTTCACGCCGCAGGATTGCCTGTTGGTTTGGATTTCCTACAAGATCACGACCTAGTCTCTAGGTCGTTTCATCAAAAACCGTTTTCTCAAGGAAAAAACCACCCTGAGGAGGCGGTTTTTTCTTTTTATATTAAAACTTTTATACTCCTCCTTCTTGTGTCATACTAAAAGGATGAAAAAAGGGATTTTAGAAAAACTTTTTAGCGCTCCTGCAGAAATACTAGAAAAGAGTGTAGAAGTCGGGCGCGGGATAGAAACAGGTATCGCAAATGAAAAACCAGTAAAAGCTGCTATAGACTATTGGAAGAAATTGGGCCCAGGGCTAATCACAGGGGCGGCAGATGATGATCCTTCTGGGATTGCTACTTATTCTCAAATGGGTGCATCTCAAGGTTTCGGACTTATTTGGTTGTCACTTTTTTCTTTTCCTCTCATGGCGACGATTCAGGAAATGTGTGCTCGCATCGGACTCGCTACTGGAGTCGGACTCGCTGCAAACATTAGAAAATATTATTCCAAAAAACTTCTTTATTTATGTACAGCACTTTTGCTTTTCGCAAATGTTTTCAACATTGGAGCAGACTTGGGTGCGATGGCGAAAGGAACTCAACTCATATTTCCGGCCTTAAATTTTATTTTTCTAATTTTTATTTTTGCAATAGTTTCTTTATTTCTCCAGATTTTTATTTCTTATAAGAAATATGCCAAATATTTAAAGTATCTTACTTTTGTTCTTTTTGCTTATGTTATTTCTGCTTTTTCAGTGAAAATAAATTGGGGGGAAGTTTTTCAAAACACCGTCATTCCTAGTTTTCATTTTTCTAAGGACATAATCATACTTATCACTGCGGCCCTCGGGACTACCATCAGTCCATATTTATTTTTCTGGCAATCTTCCCAAGAAGTCGAGGAGCAAATTTTACATGGAGAAAAAACGGAGGCTATTCGTCGGGCGAGTACTACCGGGGTAGATATAAAAAATATGCGAATTGATGTCTGGTCAGGGATGTTTGTTTCGAATATGATAATGTTTTTTATTATCGCAGCTTGTGCTGCGACGCTGTTTTCAAATGGAATTACGAACATTGCGACTGCTTCTGATGCCGCCCTGGCCCTTCGTCCTTTTGCTGGGAATTTTGCTTTTGTTCTTTTCGCTTTAGGTATTTTGGGTACTGGACTGCTCGCTATACCTGTACTCGCTGGTTCGGCATCATATGCGATCTCAGAATCTTTCGGTTGGAAGACGGGGCTTTATCGAAAACTAAAACAGGCTACGAGCTTTTATGGGATTATAATCATTGCAATGGCCCTCGGAATAATATTAAATTTTGTCGGTCTAGACCCAATCAAAGCACTTATTTATTCAGCTGTTTTGAACGGTATTATCTCTCCATTTATGATTTTTTTCATTGTTCATTTAAGTGGAGATGAAAGTGTTATGGGTAATTTTAAAAACAAGAAAACGGGTAATATTTTTGGGTGGATAACTTTCGTTTTGATTTCACTTGTTAGTATTGGGGCACTTATCTCTATCTTTTTATAAAATGCAGATACAAGAAAATTACAATTTAGCTAAATTAAATACTTTCGGCATAAATGCAGTTTCTAAATTTTTTGCAGAGATAAATTCCGAAGAGGAATTAAAAGAACTTTTTACTAATTCTGTGTTTGTAGAAAATAAGAAATTTTTCTTAGGAGGTGGAAGTAACATTCTATTCGTTAAAGATTTTGATGGGATTGTTGTTAAAATTTCAATGCGTGGGAAGAAAGTTTTAGAAGAAAATGAAAAAAGTGTTTTGCTTGAGGTTTGCGCAGGAGAGAACTGGCATGATTTAGTCACCTATGCTGTCGACAACAACTGGGGCGGTATAGAAAATCTTGCTTTTATCCCTGGGACCATGGGAGCAGCCCCCGTACAGAACATTGCCGCTTATGGAGAAAATTTTTCAGATGTTTTTGAATATCTTGAGGCATTTAATATTGAAACAGGGAAGATTGAAAAATTTAATAAAATAGAATGTAATTTTGGTTATCGGGATAGTATTTTTAAAAAGGAATTGAAGGGTAAATATATAATATTAAAAGTTGTAATTCGACTTTCAAAAAATCCTCAAATTGAAACTTCTTATTATCAGATTGGTATAGTTCGTGATTCTATAAAAGAAGAATTACAAAAAATAGCAACACCACCTTTTACTATTAAAGACGTGTATCAAGCAGTAGTAAATATTCGAAAAAGAAAACTTCCAGACCCAGCAAAGATGCCTACCGTCGGTAGTTTTTTCTTAAATTCAGTTGTGAGTAAAGAAAAATATGAAGAATTAAAAAGAGAAGTAACAGAATTGCAGTGTTATCCTGTTGACCATTTACACTATGAAAATCTAAGCAGCCCTGAGTTGCAAAAAGAAGATTTTGTAAAAGTTGCTACGGGGAGGCTTTTGCAAGAGTTGGGATGGCTCGGAAAATGGATAGGAAACGTGGGGATACACGACAAGCACGCATTAATAATTGTAACCAATGGTAAAGCTACAGGGGAGGAAGTAGTAGATTTTGCAGAAACAGTTAAAAAAAGCTATTTCGATCGTTATGGAATAAAACTAGAAACTGAAGTGAATTTGATTTAGAGCTTTTTATTGCTATAATGAGTTTATTATAAGTATTAAATAACCAAGCACCGCGCCACAACGGACGGTCGCACGGCGTGATTTTGTAAAATCAAATTATGGAAAATAAAAAAAGTATGAATATAGTTTTAGCAGTTGTAATAGTCTTAGCACTGGTGGGAGTTTTAGTTTTTATTAGCATAAAGAATAAAGCAAATATGGCTTCAAATAATGTAGTAAACAATGTTCCTAGTGATACAGTAGGAGGAGAAAACGTAGCACCAAGTGACAACAATGTTGTTGCCCCTTCAGCAAAAGTTGCTAAGGTGGGAGATACTGTTGCGATGAATTACACTGGGCGATTAGAAAATGGCACGGTTTTTGATTCAAACGTAGATCCTAAATTCAAACACGTAGAACCTTTCGTCTTTAATTTGGGAGCTGGTCAAGTAATTGCTGGCTGGGATAAAGGAATCGTGGGGATGAAAGTCGGGGAAAAGAAAACTCTTACAATATTACCAGCTGATGGTTATGGAGCAGCTGGAGCTGGTGGAGTTATCCCTCCTAATGCGACATTAATATTTGAGGTTCAATTATTAGGAATTAAATAATCCCAGTAGTAGAGCGAAGCTCACTACAGGACAAGCAATATTATGATTGAAATATCAACAAATGAAAAATCTAAGTTAGTGAAATTGATCTTCGGGTTTTTGGTTATAGTGTCTTTATACTTTCTAGTAAAGACATTTTCTGAAGTTAAAAATTATAACAATATGCCAGGTGGTTCTATTGCTTTAAACACCATTTCTTTTGAAGGAAAGGGTGAAGTAAGTGCAGCCCCTGACCTCGCGACTGTAAGTTTTACAATTCGTGAAAATACTAAAGAAGTAAAAGATGCTCAAGATAAAGTAACCGCAAAGGAGTCTGTCGTATTAGCTTTTCTAGATAAATCTGGGATTGCAAAGAAAGACATAAAAACAGAAAGCTATAACACTTATCCAAAATATGATTACGGAAGACCTTGTTATGGAGGGTATGGAATGCCTTGCCCACAAGCAGAACCAAAAATAATTGGTTACGAAGTTTCAGAATATATTTCTGTAAAAATTCATGACCTTACTAAAGCTGGGGAAGTAGTGAAGGGAATTACTGCTGTTGGAATTACTGAAATGAGTGGTCCTTCTTTTTCAATTGAAAAAGAAGATGATTTAAAGAATCAGGCCCGTAAGATAGCCATAGATGAGGCAAAAGCAAAAGCGGAAGCCCTTTCTAAAGATCTCGGTGTGCATTTAGTTAGAATTGTAAATTTCTCTGAAAATGGAAATTATCCAATGCCTATGTATGCAAAGGGGATGATGGCGGACAGTGTATCAAGTGCTCCTTCTCCTACACCAGAACTTCCTACTGGAGAAAACAAAATCACTTCAAATGTCACAATAACCTACGAAATAAGGTAAATTGACTTTTTAGAAAAAAAGAGTACTATTAAAAGAGCCCTTGAAAGGGGGCTTTTTTAAAAGGTTTAATAAAAAGTGTCGCATTTTAGTGAAGGGTTGTGCGATGTCTTTCGCAAAATAAAAAATTATGTCAAAAATTACCCAATATTTCGAAGAAACAAAGACGGAATTGAAGCATGTTATTTGGCCATCAAGGAGCCAGACTTTGTACTATACGGCAATAGTTATTCTTTTATCTATTGTAATATCATATTATTTAGGTATTTTTGATTTTATTTTTTCTTTGGTCTTACAGAAAATAATTCATATCTAAAGTTTTAAAATTTATGTCAAAACAAGAAACACAAGGGGTAAGAAATTGGTATGCGATACACACTTATGCAGGATATGAGAACGTTGTTCTTCGTAATTTGAAACAGCGCATAGACTCTCTTGGAATGAACGATAAGATTTTTAATGTTATTGTTCCTGTTGAAAAGAAAATAAAAATTAAAGCTGGAAAAAGAGCAGAAGTAGAAGAAAAGATTTATCCAGGTTATGTATTGGTAGATATGATTGTGACAGACGATTCCTGGTATGTTGTCCGTAATACTCCACGTGTGACTGGATTCGTTGGTGCTGGAGTAAATCCTGTTCCACTTAAAAAAGAAGAAGTAGACTTCCTCTTCAAGAAGATGGACTCTGGAACCCTTAAACATAATATTGATATGACCGTCGGAGAGACAGTTCGGATCAATGATGGTCCATTTAAAGACTTAGAAGGTAAAGTAAGTTCAGTAGATCAGGATCGTGGTAAGGTAAAAGTTCTAGTTTCAATGTTCGGTCGTGAAACTCCAGTTGAACTCGATTTCTTGCAAATTAAGAAAATTTAAGGAGCAGAGCGACTATAAATTTCTGTATGCTGACTCGTCGGCGAAGAAAATTGCAATTATAAGTATTCTATAGTAATCTAAAAAAAGTATGGCAAAGAAAATAACTAAAAAAATTAAATTACAAATCCAGGCCGCAAAGGCAACCCCTGCGCCCCCTTTAGGGCCCGCACTCGGTCAAGCTGGTATTAACATTGGTGATTTCGTTACTAAGTTTAACGCTGCAACAGCTAAGATGGCTGGAGACAAAGTTGGAGTTTCTATCACTGTTTACGAAGACCGAAGTTATGATTTCGTTATTAAGACTCCTCCCGTTACAGGACTTATCCTTAAAGCAGCTGGTATAGAGAAAGGTTCAGGTAAAAACGCTTCTACAAAAGTTGGTAAAATAACTAAAGCTCAGGCTCTAGAAATTGCTAACAAGAAACGCGCAGACTTGAATGCCAAGGACGACCAAGGTGCGATCAACATCGTCGCCGGCTCCGCTCGAAGCATGGGGGTAGAAGTAATATAAATTACTTATACCGGCCGGAGCCCGACGGGGCGAGGCGTGCCCAGACAATTTTTCAGTAGAAAAATATGTGTGGGTAGAAGTAATATAAATTAGTAATATAAATTAATTTTTACACTAAAAAGCCAACGGTCCGACCGTTGGCTTTTTTCGTTTTCAGGGAGTATATTTAAGAGGTGAAAAAATTTAAAGATAAAAATATTAAACACAAAAGACCCAGCTGGGACGAGTATTTTATTGGAATGGCGGACTATGTGGGGACTAGGGGGACTTGTGATAGAGGGAAGAGTGGCTGCATAATCGTTAAAGACAAAAGAGTCATTTCTACTGGTTACGTCGGTTCACCTCCTGGGTTACCTCATTGTGACGATGTAGGCCACGAAATGCATACTGTCGTAAATGAAGATGGGTCAAAGTCGCAACACTGCATTAGAACTGCGCACGCAGAACAAAATGCTATTTCTCAAGCAGCTAGATTTGGAATTGCTGTAGACGGAAGTATTTTATATTGTCGTATGACACCTTGTTATTCTTGTGCAAAAAGTATAATCACTGCAGGGATAAAAAGAGTAGTAGCCGAGAGAGATTATCATGCATCCAAGAGAAGTAAAGAAATTTTTAAAAAAGCCGGACTAAAATTAGAAATTATAAATAAAGAAGTGCAAAAATATTCTAAGCAATAATTTTATGATTGACCTTAAGGAATTACAAAAAGAGGTGATGAGAAATAAGATAGAGAAGGGTTTCAATGTAAGCGACACTGCGCTAGAATTTTGCCGTGCTCATGAGGAGCTATCTGAGGCTTTTTCTAAATATAATAGAAATCAATCTGGGGTAGCAGAGGAATTTGCAGATGTAATGATATTTATTTTAGGGATGTGTGAAAATATGGGTTTCGATTTGGAAAAAGAATTACTTCGAAAAATTGAGATAAATAAAAAAAGAGTTTATAAAAAATCTAAATCCCCAGAAGGGAAAGATGTCTTTACAAGAGTGAAGACAGATGAGGATCCTTAATTTATTTCATCACAATATCATGCTCTCCGCGTTTGATATCAAATCTATCTATTTCGCTGTCTAAGTGCATCACTAAGCCGAATTTACTGAAAAGGTCTGAAAGAGTTTCAGCTAGCATCTTTGCCTTTCTGCGTAATGTTGGGTGCACGAAACGAGTAGCTCGTAATTCTGCCAAGTAAACTAAGGCCGGAATGTTCCCCGTTAGTCTATTTGAGGTATTATATCCCATTGCTAAATAGTACTGTTTCTCTTCCTTTGAAATATTTAATTTATTTATTTTTTCTTCTTGTTCTTTAATAAAAGATTTTGCTCTTGCTCTGTGTTCTTCGGGCAGTTCATTTATATACCATTTTTCGAACCCTATCTCAGTTGTAATTAGTGGCATTCTTTGAGTCACTGCGCGATGTCTCTGTAAGTCACGGAAAGAACCAAAATCAAGAATAAATTCTAATTGCAAAGTTCCAGCTTCCGCAATGTGTTTAGGTACTTCTGTTTTTGGTGGTCTTTTTTCTAAGACTTCTTTTGGTAAAAGTTTTGTATTTATAGAATTATTTACAACTTTAAAGTCTGGGCAATTTTTGTCATGATAGTAATAATCATTTTTCATCCAGAAGTCATTATAATTTTCTGTCTCATCGTAAAATTTATGCCCAAAAGAATTTGGGAAAGATGCAACCAATGTCTGGTGGATTGCTTCTGCAATATTTCGTACCTCCAGAAGGGGGTGATGTCGAAGGAGCATTAATTTATCAGCTGCTTGTCTGAGATTTGTATGCCAAGCAATATTTGTAGTCGATCCAGCAGGAAGAAATCCTCTTAATATATCGAAGGCTCTCGCATTGATTGCTTTGTCATAAATACTTAAAATTTCACCTTCATTTATTGGAAATCGTTTCTTTAAATTTACTTTCATTATTTCCAACATTTCAATATAAAAACTTCTCCAAGATTCTAATATTTCTTCTCCTTCTTTTGTTTCTAGTGGATTCTTGAATGGTTGAGTTTTGAAATCAACATAACGAGTGGATGATTCTTGTCCAGAATAAAGAGGCCAATCTTGAATTGCTTTTGCCGCCAACATCGAGATGCCTTCAACAAAAACAGAAGTGCTCCCACAGTCACCGATAGACTTGTGTCCATAGCCGACATAGAAATTTTTCATAAAATTATCCGAGCCTTTTTCTGAAAGCATTTTTAAATGACTTTTTAGTCCTCCTGTAGACCTCGAGTGGAGCGCTTGAAGCATCGCAGAGGACTCTGGTCCGATGGCTGAGCCAGTATCAAGGACGATGACGATACCGCCACCCTTTATTTGAGTTTCGTAATGTTTAAGTTCATCAAGACTTTTGTTGGGCATATTTGCAGTATATCATTTACCCCTACACCAGGGATAGGGGAATTCCCCTATCCCTGGTGTAGGGGAAGAGAAAACATTGACAAATAGGTGCATAAATGCTACTCTTTAAACATCATTCTCACCTCACGCCATAGGCGGACGAGCTTAATATAACGAGACTGAGCTCCCGCCAACGCAAAAGCTAGGGCGGGCAAGTGATGGAAATCAATTATGACTTTGTGTCGTGAAGTTGGTTGCCATGACATAAAGAAATATATGATTAACAAACGCAGTTTCGTGCGTGGAGCTTCGGCTTCCACACACAGTACTTCTCGCCCTGGCGCGAAGTTTATAAGACCAAGTTCTAGTAGACCAGCTTTTAAAACAGGTGGTTCTGGTTTTGGTGGTGCCCGACCTGTCCACCGTTCTTCGGGGGGCAGACCTTCGTACACACCTTCACGCTCCGGTAGTTTTAGTGGCGGCTCTCGACCTAGCTCTTTTAGAAGTGGTGGCCACCGCCAAGGCGGGGCAAGTAGGGGAGGTTCTAGTAAAAGAGGAAGAGGCGACCGCATTGACGCTTCAAGATTTATAAAGAAGGCTACTCATGTGGAAGAAAAGCCTTATGTTTCAAAACATACTTTTGCAGATTTTCCATTTAATCCTCAACTTCATAAAAATATTGAAAGAACTGGCTACACTAGCCCAAGACCTATTCAAGACCAAGCTATTCCTTCAGTGATGAAGGGCATGGATGTTTTCGGTATGGCCAATACTGGTACCGGTAAGACCGCTGCTTTTTTACTACCTTTAATTGAAAAGATTGCAAAAACTAAAGGAATGAATAAAAGAGAAACAGTTTTAATTATGGCACCAACTCGTGAGCTCGCACTCCAAATAGAAAGTGATTTTAAAAATCTCGCATTTGGTTTTGGAATGTTTTCTGTTGCTTGTGTGGGAGGTTTACCAATCATGAAACAAATTAGAGAAATTAAAATGGGAGTTTCATTTGTTATCGGTACTCCGGGTAGAATTCGAGACTTGATGGATAAAAAAGTTTTAGACCTTTCTACTTGTCACTCTGTCGTACTTGATGAAGCAGATAGAATGCTCGACATGGGATTCAGGGACGATATGGTTTATATAATCAGCAAAACTCCAAAAGAAGGCCGTCAGACACTTTTCTTCTCTGCAACGCTATCTCCTGATATCAAGAAATTAACAGAACTTTATTTAGTAAACCCTGTTTTCATTTCCGTTATCTCAGGCGAGACAGCAAAAAATATTGATCAAGATGTTATTCGATATAAAGGCAAAGATGAGCAATTAGAAAAGCTTCACGAAGTACTGAAAAAAGACGGTTCCGACAAAGTTCTTATTTTCCGTGAAATGAAACACAGTGTGGACACTCTGACGAAAGAGCTCGCCCACATGGGATTTAAGGTTGGATGTATTCATGGTGACAAAAGAAGCCGTGAACGTATTCGAACTCTAGATATGTTTAAAAAAGATCAAATCAACATTTTGATTGCGACAGATGTCGCAGCTCGTGGATTAGACATTCCTGACGTCACTCATGTTATCAATTACGATGTACCTCAAACATATGATACCTACGTGCACCGTATTGGCCGAACTGGCCGTGCAGGCAAAAAGGGGAATGCCCTAACCTTCGTGCCACAGTAATAAATAATTTAAAAAACCTCACTGTATGTGAGGTTTTTTATTTCATCTAATTGACTTTTGCGTAATGTGTGTTAATATTATTGGTAGAAAAGGAGGCACCTTGAAACTCAGCGAAGTACATTTCCGAGCACTTCTTCATCGCATACGTAATGCTTTGGAAGAAGGAAAGAAGCTGGTTGTGTTAGGCTGGCGTGATTCCAATCACGACAATGGCACGAAGAAAATCAGCAAAGAAGGACGGGTGGTGTTTTGTCACGAAGCACCCTCGAATCTAGGAAGCAGTGTCGGATTAGTAGTTAGTAACAAATTTATTTCTCATAAAGCCCTTCAGAGGATTTCTGTTCACACAGAAGTATACTCAGGAGTGCTTACCAATGGTGAAATAAAAAGGTTATTGAATGCTTGTGCTGATTTACTGCATCCGGTGGCAAAGCCACTTATCGTCAAGACAGTTGTACCGAGCAAAGAAGTGGAAACACCCAAGCTCGCTACGCTCACAATTCCAGTAATGGAAAAAACCTTAACAGCCTTGTTGGATCAAGGCCCTGAAATGGAGGTCATTGTGGAAGTTCAACCAATCATCAAGTTCGCGCAATCGTTCAAAGCTGAGGCCGACAAAAATAAAGACGGCCTTGTCGGCAAAAAGACCGTTGGGAAGCTCTTCCGTGAGGCAGGGCTCGACATGAACAGAAACTCGGACCTCGTTGTTTTAGGCTTTCTCGAGTCCTTCGTGTCTGAAGGATCCAAACACGTGGGTAAATATCGGGCCACCAACAAGCTTCGACAGCTTGTGGATGGGTGGAGCTGTATTCCAATTCCCGCTAATGAACCCACCACTGATCCGTTTACGCGGGCCGAACTTCTGGTGGCAGAGAGGTCTCAGGTGGAGGAGGAGATTGCCTCCCACGAAAATGCAGTCCTTGGGCTTCGGGAGAAGCTCGAAAAGATTCAGAAGGCAGAAGAGTTGTTGACTCAGCTGCGAGATCTCGTCAAGTAGTACGCATTCCGCGCGTTAGTCGGAAAATCAGGCCAGCCGGCAATCGTCGGCTGGCCTTTAATATTTATAAAATGTTTTCTTCCACAAAAAAACCTCACTTTCGTGAGGTTTTTTAAATTTTATTTTTTTGCTTTGATGAGTCCGGCTTTGAGGAGAGTCTTGTAGGTGCCGTTTTTGGTGATGGTTCGCATTCCTCGGGCTGATATTTCTACGTTTACTGTTTTATTGAGTTCAGGAACAAAAATCCTCTTCTTTTGAAGATTTGGGTACTTTCTCTTTTTGCCTGTTGGGTTGAATTTGGTAGCACGAGTTCTGTTGGAGTATCCGCCGCCGACGATTGAGCCCTTTTTAGTTATTGCACAAGTTTTTTTCATAACTTTTGTATGTTATCATTAGAAACATCATTATGCAAGGGACAGATGCAATTTTTTATATAGTAGTACTTATTATGTCAGTGGTGATTCACGAAGTTTCGCATGGTTTTATGGCGGAATATTTCGGTGATGATACAGCTCGAAATGCTGGACGGCTTACCTTGAATCCAATTAAGCATCTCGATTTATTTGGTTCGATACTTTTGCCTGCGGTTTTAATAATCTCTGGAGCCGGTTTTCTTTTTGGCTGGGCGAAGCCTGTACCCTATAATCCAAATAATTTAAGTAACAAAAAATGGGGGACTATCTGGGTAGCTGCGGCAGGAATTTTAGCAAATTTAACGATTGCAATTATTTTTGGAGTTCTCATTCACCTTGCACCTCTTTTAGGTATTTCTACTTTTGATCCATATATACAAATTTCATTTTATAAAATTACTTCAATTATAGTTTTATTGAATTTAGCATTGGCAGTATTCAATCTCATCCCTATTCCACCGCTCGATGGTTCTAAAATACTGTTTTCATTTTTGCCAGCATCTGCTTTTTCATTTATTGATGCTTTTGAACGATACTCTCTAGTTTTACTACTTATCTTTATAATCTTCTTTTCTGAATATTTGTATCCAATCCTCGCTTTTCTTTTCCATTTGTTTACAGGTCTGGTACTTTAATCGGCACCAAGAGAGAAGCAATATTTGCATTTTTTCTACTTATATAGTATATTTTGGGCTGAGTCCCTTGAGGCTCTTTTGTTTTATATATATGCCAACAATTAACCAATTAATAAAGAAAAATAGAACTAAAATGCACGCCAAGCACAAGACTGTGGCTCTTGCTCGTGGTTTCAACGTTCTTAAAAACAGACCAGTATTTTTTCCTTCACCTTTTAAAAGAGGAGTTTGCACTAAGGTTTCTACTACTACTCCTAAAAAGCCTAACTCCGCCCTCCGAAAGATCGCGAGAGTTCGCTTAACAAACGGCATGGAAGTTACTGCTTATATTCCAGGAGAAGGACACAATCTTCAAGAACACTCAGTTGTCATGCTCCGAGGTGGACGTGTGAAAGACTTGATTGGAGTACGATACCACATCGTTCGTGGAGTTCTCGATACACAAGGTGTAGAGAAGAGAAGACAGTCTCGTTCCCTATATGGAAACAAGAGACCTAAGAAAGAAGCTAAGAAATAATTTTAAAATATTATGCGAAGAAAAGTAAAAAATAGAAATATCGTAGAGCCTGACTTTGTTTATAATTCTCAAAAATTAGAGAAGTTTATTAACTACGTCATGTGGTCTGGAAAGAAGGAGACTTCTCGAAAAATCATGTACAAGGCTTTTGATATCATTAAAGAAAAGACAGGCAATCCAAACCCTCTAGAAATTTTCGACCTCGCAATGAAGAACGCTGGTCCTCTTACAGAAGTCCGCTCAAAGCGTATCGGGGGTGCGAACTACCAAGTTCCTCGTGAAGTCCGCCCTGAAAGGAGACTTGCTCTTGCTATGCGATGGATTCGTGATGCTGCTCGAACCAAGAAAGGCTCCCCAATGCACATCAAGCTTGCTGATGAATTAATTGCCGCTTCAAAGAACGAAGGTGCAGCGATTAAAAAGAAAGAAGATACTCACAAAATGGCAGAGGCCAACAAAGCATTCGCTCACTTCGCTTGGTAGTTCGACTACGCTCACTACAAGTAATCTAAAAATAATTTCTAAAAATCCCCCGCAAAGGCTTGTCCGCCTCTGGCGGGGGATTTTTAATTTGCAAAAAGTGGTTATATGTTATATAGTGTTTGAAGCGCATTTGGCGCTTTTTTATTATAGAAAATAACGAGCTAAGGCGACTTTATTTTCATAACCCTGTTAAATGATTTTAAATCAATGAAACAGTTCTATTATGTATATGTGTTATTGTCTGACCAAGATAAGAACTTCTATACTGGTTACACTGCAGATTTAAAATCAAGATTTGAGCGACACGATAACAAGTTTGTTAAGTCTACAAGAGAAAGAGGTAAACTCACTCTTATATACTCCGAAGCTTGTTTGAGTAAAAAGGACGCTATGCATCGTGAAAAGTATTTGAAAACTTATCACGGCAAGTTGTTTTTACGAAATAGGCTCAAATCTTATTTAACAGGGTGTGGATTATAATGTTCACTACGCTCACTTAAAATCACACATGGAAAGAGATTATCCCTTAGAAAAAGTTAGAAATATCGGAATTATTGCGCACATCGATGCCGGAAAGACCACAACTACAGAGCGTGTGCTTTTTTATACTGGAGTATCTCACAAAATCGGTGAAGTTCATGATGGAGAAACCACTACTGACTGGATGGAACAAGAGCGAGAAAGAGGTATCACCATTACTTCTGCGGCGGTTACTTGTTTCTGGACTCCGACTTATGCATTAACTGATAAAACTAAAAAGCATCGTTTCAATATTATTGATACACCTGGACACATTGATTTCACCGTGGAGGTGAAGCGTTCTCTTCGCGTGCTTGACGGTGCAGTCGTCGTCTTCGACGGAGTCGCTGGAGTAGAACCTCAATCAGAAACAAACTGGCGTTATGCTGACGAAGCGAAAGTTCCTCGTGTTTGTTTTATAAACAAACTAGATAGAACTGGTGCTTCTTTTGAACATTCATTTGCAACTATTTTAGACAGACTTAGTAAGAAAGCTGTCCGCATGCAGATTCCTATCGGCCTCGAAGAAAAACACGAAGGAGTTGTTGATTTACTCCGCATGAAGGCTTATTACTTTGAAGGTGAAATGGGTAATAAAGTTATTGAAAAAGAAATCCCTGAGGATATGAAAGCTGATGCAGAAAAATTTCATGCTGAGCTTATTGAAAAAATAGTTGAGACCGATGAAGTGATGATGACTGAATATTTAGAAGGCATGATTCCAAGTATTGAAATACTGAAGAAGACTTTGCGTAAAGCCGTAATCAATAACGAAATTTTCCCTGTGTTTGCTGGTTCTGCTTTGAAAAACAAAGGCGTTCAGCTAGTGCTTGATGCTGTTGTTGATTATTTGCCAGCGCCAACAGACATTCCTCCAATCCCTGGAATTAACCCAGATACTGAAGAGCCTATGGTTCGTCATGCAGATGATAAAGAGCCTTTCGCTGCTCTTGCTTTCAAGGTTGCAACTGACCCATTCGTCGGACAAATTATTTTCTTCCGTGTTTATTCAGGAAGCTTAATGGCTGGAAGTTATATTTATAATCCTCGTACTCGAAACAAAGAACGCATTGGCCGAATTCTTCGAATGCATGCAAATGATCGTGAAGAAGTGAAACAAGTTTTCGCTGGAGAAATTGCAGCTGCCGTTGGACTCAAGGACACTATCACTTCAGATACTATTTGTGATGAAGCTAACCCTATCGAATTAAACAGAATTGTTTTCCCTGAACCAGTTATTTCATTACGCATTGAACCAAAGACGAAAGCGGACCAAGAGAAAATGGGTATGGCACTTAACCGTCTCGCCCAAGAAGATCCAACATTTAAAGTCACTACTGATCAAGAAACAGGAGAGACTATTATTGCAGGAATGGGAGAACTTCACCTTGAAATTATTGTTGACCGTATGAAGAGAGAGTTTACTGTGGATGCCAATGTCGGTAAACCACAAGTAGCTTACCGAGAAACAATTAATGGTAATTCCGAAGCGGAAGGAAAATACATCAAGCAATCAGGTGGACGTGGAAACTACGGACACGTGAAGATTAAAGTTAAACCAATGGTAATGCTCACGAAAGAAGAAGTTGAAGACTTACCTAAAAACACAAAGAGAGCACCTGGCTTCGAGTTTATCAATACAATTAAAGGAGGTGCTATTCCACAAGAATACATCGCTCCTTGTGAAAAAGGATTCAAGGAAGGACTCGACCGTGGTATTCTTGCTGGATTTAAAATGGTTAACGTTTCAGTTGAACTTTGGGATGGATCTTTCCACGAAGTGGACTCAAACGAAATGGCTTTCAAAATCGCAGCTTCGATGGCTATTCAAGATGCCTGCCGACGTGCAAATCCAGTTATCCTAGAACCAATGATGAAAGTGGAAGTAGTTACTCCAGATAAATTCATGGGAGACGTTACCGGAAATCTTTCTTCAAAGCGTGGACTTATCGAAGGCATGGAAGATCGTGGAATGAACAAAGTTATAAAAGCTATCGTTCCTCTTTCAGAAATGTTCGGTTACATGACAGGGTTGCGTTCTATGACTGAAGGCCGCGCATCTTTCACAATGGAATTCTTCCGTTATGACATAGTGCCAAACAACGTCGCAGAAACTATTATTGCAGCAAGAAAATAAAATTCTTAAATATCAAAAAAACACCATTTATGGTGTTTTTTTGATTATGGTATAATTAGTTTCTTAGCAATAAGTTTTTTTAATTAATATAATTTTATGAATATAAAAATATTTAACAGTATAAAAATCTTTTTTCTTGTCTTAGTAGTTTTGTTTGGAGTAGGACACTCTGTTGCTCTTGCGGCACAACCTGTTGTTTCTTCTATTAGTCCTAACCCTGCTCATGTGGGGGAGACTGTTACAATTACTGGGACTGATTTTGTTTCAGGCTCTCGAATTGTGCTTTATGATGGAGGAGGAACTCCTTTCACAATGCAGGCTGTTTCTCTCACCGCCACTCAAATAACATTTCAAGTACCGCTCGGTGCCATAAATGGTGCGGGGTCTCTCTATGTAGCTCGTCCGCCTTTAGCTGGGGAAGGAGACATTCCAAATAATCAAGGACTTCTGAGTAATCGTTTTGATATAAATCTGCTTGATACTGCCCCAACAATTACAAATATTACTCCAACGACAGTACATGTAGGTGATGTCGTAAATTTAACTGGAACAGGCTTTGATACACACACGAACGTTCAATTTACTGATAATTATGTCGGAGGGCTTACTGGTTATTGGGCAAATCTTAAAACATTTACTCCCACAACTTTATCCTTTGTCGTTCCTTTTGGAGTTAAAGGTTTAAGAACTTTACAGGTCAAACATATTTATTCAGGACTTACAAGTAATACGACACAGCTCACAATCCTCCCAATTGCTCCAATCCTTAATTCAATAAGCCCGACTCCTGTGAGGGCGGGTATAACAGAGTCATTTTTCCATGGAGATAATATTGATTCAGATTCACGAGTAATAATTGATAATGTAACTGAACTATCTCTTGGACAGTGCCGCATTAGTAAGGGCCCAGGTACCTGTTTTTATATACCAAGTGGAGTAGCCGCAGGCACACATTCAATGTATATAAAACAAAAAGATTCAGGACTTACAAGCGGGACAATTTCATTTACAATAACAGACGATCCAGTTGCTATTTCGTTATATGGAAACATTTATGCTGGAGGAAAGGTAGTTGTGACTGGAGTTGGTTTTGATCAATATTCTGCTGTACTTATTGATGGTCCAACGGGTACAGCAATTCCTAGATTAACTGCGGGGTATGGTTTAAGTGATTCAGCTTTTGCTTTTATGCTTCCAGGAGACATAAGTAAAGGAGCTCACACTATTCAAGTAAAACAAACTGATACCGGGAAAGTTTCAAACACACTTTCTTTTACGGTGATAGAAGGTTCATCTACGCCTACACCTCCGCCCGTAATTACTCCTACGCCAACACCTAATCCAACTCCCAACCCTGTTGTTACCCCTCCCCCAACTCCTCCCACCACTCCACCAGTCCTTGGTTGTTCCGGTGGAAATATCTTCAACACCCAAACAGGTTTACCCTGCGTAAACAATGTAGGCAATGACAATCAGTCTCCAGCAAACTTTCCTTCACAAAGTTCAGGATCTTCGACTTACGACTTCGGTGATAAAACACTCCGTAACGGAAGCAGAGGGGAAGCAGTTAGAGAATTACAAAGATATTTAAATGATAAATTAAATCTTGGTTTAGTATTAGATGGGAAACTAGGTCCTAAAACAATTGCTGTAATCAAGATGTGGCAAGCTGATCACGGTTTAGTCGCTGATGGGCTCATTGGTAAGATGACTAAAGCACAGATGCTGGCGGAGGTGAATTAAATATCTAAATTAAAAAACACCCAATGGGTGTTTTTTAATTCTTGACAAAAATGTATTTTACCCTTATATTATAAGGGTATACAGTTCTTTGTTTTATTTGCCACAGTTTTTAAGGTATAAAAGCTAATTTTTTGTAAATTAAAAACTGTGGCAAAATCAGCGTGACTAGCCCAACAGTAAAACAACCATATTTTATTTTTTAAGGTGAGATGACGCCATGAATAGAATCATGACCCCATCCTTAACCGCAGGACAAAAAGCGAAGTTCATCGGCATCTTGGATGCTGCTCTTGGCAAGAGCCGTCTTCCTCGTGAGTCGACTCAGCTTGTTCTTGAGCATCAAGGAAAAGCTCTGGTTGAGAACTTTCTTTCGGATCTTCGCAAGCGCGTGGAGATGATTTGTTCTGTTTGTCGAGTGCCCGTAAAGCGCATTCGTACTTGGAAAGAAGCACTCGACGCCACTCGAAAGAAGCAGTACGTAGAAGTCAGCGTCGCTGCTGCTATGCCGAGAGGAGAAGGACGACACCCCCTGGTTTTCTTTTTTAAGCCTGGCCGTGAGCTCAGTGATGATGAACTTGCAAAGGAATATGTATCGCTTGGTCTCAAGCCAGTCGATCCGTATTCACTTGCCGCCATCAATGAGGAAGATCCGCATTTTGCGGACGAGCATTCCAATGGCACTCACTGGAGAAATGAAGAAGGAGAATGGTGCTGTATTGCATTTGGTCGCTGGAAACATGGCGAGCGGGGTGTGCGTGTTTATCGCCGCACCTGTGATTGGTGTGATCACTGGGAGTTCGCTGGTGTTCCAATATAAAGAAGGCTAGTTAGCTTTAATCAAGAAGCCGTCCTCCGGGTTACCCATTCGGAGGACGTTTTTTTTATTACTTGAATAAAAACATCAAAGATATGGGTTTGACAATGTTTTATAATCTGCTATTATCTAAATAACTGCACTTTCTGCAGTTTTTGTTTTGCTTTTAAAATTATTAGTTAATTAGAGGTTAGTAATTAGGCCTTAGCGACTGGTTCTCGTACGTTAAGTTTTAATTAGTAGCCCAAAAATATTATGGCAGAAGAATTTAAGAGAGATAAGCCACACGTAAACGTGGGCACAATCGGTCACGTTGACCATGGAAAGACCACTTTAACAGCGGCAATTTTGAACGTTCTTAACTTAGCTGGTAAGACAGTTCGTCTTCGTGGTGTTGATCAAATCGACAACGCTCCTGAAGAAAAAGCAAGAGGAATTACTATTAACATTTCCCACAACGAGTACGCTACAGATGCACGTCACTATGCGCACATCGATGCTCCAGGACACGCTGACTACATTAAAAACATGATTACTGGTGCCGCTCAAATGGACGGTGCTATTCTTGTGGTTGCAGCGACTGATGGTGCTATGCCTCAGACACGTGAACACGTTCTCCTTGCAAAAC
>JBAZYS010000003.1:0-85073 GCA_041659205.1 Minisyncoccota bacterium
TCGATTTAATGAGAAGCAATGTAGAGGCTACTAGGATAAAGCTAGAAATTTCAGCTGGAGGTAGCCCGCCTAATTTATTTATGTATGCTAAATAATCCTCTGTAACCTGAGCGAGAGATACATCATTGATAAAAAGCTTTCTTTTTTCCACTAAACTAAGAAGTAGCCCGAAGGGCCCCTCGAAACTAGCAGTTTTTATTTGGAAAATATCTCTTTCCATCATTGGATTATATACCTTTTTGATATTTTATGATAGATTGAATAGATGCAGGAAAAAATTCAAAATAAGTTTAAATTCTCACCCAAAATAATAATACTCTCTACTGTTTTTCTAGATGTACTCGGAATAGGATTAATAGTCCCCATTCTTCCCTTTTATGTAGAATCATTTAATGTCCCAGATATTGTAGTGACAATGCTTTTTGCTGTTTTTTCTCTTTTCGCATTTTTTAGTGCCCCAATATTAGGGATGATTTCAGATAGAAAAGGAAGAAGGCCAGTGTTACTAATAAGTTTAGCATCGTCAGCTATCGGTTGGTTAATTTTTGCTTTTTCAAAAACTCTTTTCGGACTTTTCTTAGGAAGAATTATTGATGGATCTGCTGCTGGCAATATTTCAACAGCACAAAACTATCTTATTGATATTTCAAAAGATCAAAAAGAAAGAACTAAAAATTTAGGATTAATAGGTGCAATATTTGGCATCGCTTTCATTATTGGCCCGCTTATGGGAGGAATACTCTCTAATATTAATATCAAATTACCATTTATAGTGGTCGGCATCATGGCTACCATAAATACTATTCTAGCCTATTTCTTTTTACCTGAGACACATCACGACAGAAATCCAAATAAAATTTCTTTGAATCCTTTTTCTCCAATTATTAAAGCTTATAAGAATAAGAATATTCTGCCACTTTATCTAGCTTGGCTATTTTTTGGCGTTGCAATATCACTTAATCAATCAATCTTTGCCTTATATATTACGAGAGTATTTTCTTGGACGGTTGTGGCATCTGGAATTTTAATTACCATAACGGGCGTAATTCTTTCATTCAATCAAGCTTTCTTAATTCGCAGTGTATGGCTTCGTTATTTTAAAGAATCTTCCCTGATGATCTGGGCATTAATCCCTTTCGCTTTAGGTTATTTTATAATGGCAATACCATTCAAGTTCGCATTTTTAATTGGGCTTATAATGACTGCTTTTTGCCAATCACTATTAAGAGTTGTTATGACAAGTCAAATAATCGGATTTTCTGAGAAAAAAGAACAAGGTGAAATGATGGGAATTCTAGCATCCCTCATGTCTCTTTCAATGATATTGGGCCCCTTGATAGGTGGTGCTATATATGTAATCAAACCAAACTTGCCATTCCTGTTGGCAGGAACAATTTTATTTATTACTTTTAGTTTTATTTTTAACACCTACAAACATATAAAACCAAAAGAGCACATAGATATCGAACCCGTAGAAGCAGTTTAATAAATTTTAATTAATTAAAATGAAAATAAAAGAAGTTCGCCTTTCAAAAAATGTTATTCCAATAAAATATGATATGGAGCTTAGACCAGATTTGGATAATTTTACTTTTAGCGGAGTTGAAGTGATAGATCTATCCATTTCAAAAAATACAAAAACAATAACACTTCACTCAAAAGAAATAGAGATAGACACTGCCGATATATTGGTAAATGGAAAGAAAATTTTTGCAAAAATTACTTATAATAAAAAACAGGAAACAGCCACTTTTTCATTTTCAAAAGTAATCAAAAAAGGAAAGCTAAAATTAACCTTAACATTTCGGGGAATACTCAATGATAAAATGCGTGGTTTTTATCGCAGTCGTTATAATGTAAACGGAAAAGAATACCACATGGCTACAACCCAATTTGAAGCGACAGATGCCAGACGAGCATTCCCCTGCTTCGACGAGCCTGCACACAAAGCAGTTTTTCATGTATCATTAATTGTTCCAAAAGGAAAAACTGCTATTTCAAATACACTACCTATATCAACGTTGGAACACGAAGCTGGATATGAAATTATTAAGTTTTCTCCAACACCAATAATGTCTACTTATCTTCTCGCTTTTATTATTGGGGACTTTGAATATTTAGAATCTAAAACAAAAAAAGGTGTGCAGGTTCGTGTCTTTACTACTCCTGGCAAGAAACATCAGGCAAAATTTGCTCTTGACTGTGCTGTCAGAACTTTAGAATTCTATGAAAAATATTTTGATATAGCCTATCCATTACCAGGACTGGACATGATAGCTATCCCGGACTTTGCCTCAGGTGCAATGGAAAACTGGGGAGCAGTTACATATAGAGAGAGTGCCCTATTGGTAGATGAGAATCATTCTTCTGCTTCAAATAAACAATGGGTAGCTCTCGTCGTCGCCCATGAACTCGCTCATCAATGGTTCGGCAACTTAGTAACAATGGAATGGTGGACACATTTATGGCTCAATGAGGGCTTCGCTTCGTATATTGAATACTTAGCGGTAGATAAACTTTTCCCAAAATGGGATATTTGGACACAATTTTCTACGAGCGACTTAGGAGTGGCGCTTAGACTCGACGCACTCAAAAGTACTCACCCGATAGAGGTGAAAGTTCATCATCCAGATGAAATCGGAGAAATATTCGATGAAGTATCTTATTCTAAAGGAGCTTCAATAATTCGCATGCTCGCAGATTATTTGGGAGAAAAAGATTTTCGTGATGGATTACGTCATTATTTAAAGAAACATAGTTATAAAAATACAGAAACATCAGACCTTTGGGGAGCATTTGAAAAAGTTTCTAAAAAACCAGTTGCAAAAATGATGCACAACTGGACATCTAAACCAGGCTATCCTGTTATTAAGGCAAGTATTGTAAAAAATAAATTATCTTTAACTCAAGAGAGGTTTTTTGCAAGTCCGAAGTCTAAAGCTTTAGCAAAAGATAAAACTATTTGGCAGGTACCAATATCGGTAAATAACAAAGGCTTTACGCAGAAACACTTTTTGAGCCGTCTTTCGCAGGCTGTCGAGCCGAGAATGAGCGATTTTTCAGCAGAAAAATACGCGACGGCGAAAGAAGTCGTTTCAAGGAAAACCTTCTTAAAAATAAATTTTGGTGAAACAGGTTTTTACCGCACGGCATATTCTAAGGAACTTTTAGAAAAACTCATAGAGCCAGTATCTAAAAATTTACTCTCTCCTCGAGATAGGCTCGGTATCGTTCGAGACCTTTTTGCTCTAGCGGAAGCAGGCACAATACCTACAACGGATGCATTAGAATTCTTAGTAGCCTTCAACAACGAGGATAACTATACAGTCTGGGTTGAAATAGCTACAGGCCTTTCTAGACTAGGACAGCTTATAGCGAAAACTCCCACAAAAGAAAAATTAGATAAACTCGTGTTGGAATTATTCTCCCCTGTCGCTTTAAGACTTGGCTGGAATAAAAAACTTGCCCACCATGGCGGGGATGACGAACTTCATGCAGACACACTTCTCCGATCTCTTGCAATTTCTCGTGCTGGTGTCTCTGGAGACAAGAAAATAATTTCTGAAGCTAGAAAGAAATTTTCACAAATACAAAAAGGCCACCAAGTATCACCAGATATCCGTGGTGCTGTATATTCGATAGTAGCCACCCATGGTGGAATAAAAGAATACAATATATTAATAAAACAATATAAGAACGAAACACTTCATGAAGAGAAAAATCGTATCGGTAATGCTTTAGGAGATTTTTCTAATTCAAAGATTCTAAAAATGGCTTGTGAGTTTGCATTGTCTAAAAATGTACGCATTCAAGACACTGTGGGCATTCTTTCAGGTGTCGGAGCTAACCCACATGGCCGCGATATATGGTGGAATTTTATTCAAAAGAATTGGAAGACTCTTGTATCACGATATGGTGAAGGAGGGCTCACATTGGGCAGAGCCGTAAAAGCAATTTCTGGCAGTAGTGAGGAAAAACATTTAAAAAATTTCAAGAAATTCTTCGCCAACCATGAAGCTCCAGGTGCCAAGCGCGCAATTGAACAAATTATAGAACGCCTAGAGAGTAATGTTGCATGGTTAAAAAGAGATAAGAAGATTATTGAGAAATTTCTAAAAAATAAATCTTTTTAATTCATGTTCTCTCGTAACTGTGCAATTTTATAAATACTAAATACGAGAACTAAAGCAGCTATCCATTGAGAAAATGATAACACTGTATGATTTACAACGAAATCCAATAAAATTGCTACAAAAGGAAATGTGAGCTCTAAGATAGTAGAAATATGCACAGGTGTTTTCGCAAGACCTTTGTAATAAATAAGAAGTGCAACCATTCCAGTAGAGATAGCAATAAGTAAAAGCAAACTAAATTGAGACGAAGTAGGGATAGCTAAAGAGCTACCATTTTTCCCAAAAAATAACATAAAAGGTAGAGCCATAATTATCGTAAATAGAAATCTGTAAAATGTACTAACTTTAAAATCAATATTCCCTAAAAGCATTTTCGAAAATGTAGTAGAAGATCCCCAAGCAAAAGCAGCGCCGAGAGCATAAAGAGCAGCTATTACTGTCCCCTCTCCAGTTTGTAAATTAACAATACCATTTGGGAAAGTAACAAAATATGCTGAAATAAGTGCAAATAGTGCCCACTTAATGTACCTTTTATCTAATTTTTCTTTAAGAAAAATTCTAGCAGTTCCAATGGCAAATATTGGCTGAAGTTTCTGTAGAAGAAATACTACCGAAATAGAAATAAAATGAACTTTGCCGAGAGCTGTCGTAAACCACAATGTCCCCAGAAGTCCGCTCAAGCCAGCAATCAATATAGCAAGCCACCATTCCCTTTTTGTAAGTTTTGTTTTCAAAATATATTGAAAAACAAAAGGAGACAAAATTATCAAACCAATCAAATGCTCAAAGAAAATTATGGTAATTGGTGGGAGTATATATAAACGTTGACGAATAAGTCCGTCAAAAGCCCAAAGCAATGCCGCGATGATTATAAACATTGGACCAGTATAATTTTTTAGCATAAATCAATATCTTTTTTAATTTGTAAAATTAACTCTTCTTCTGTTTCAAAATTTTGATATTCTCTAATAAATTTATTAATTTCTAGAGTTACTATTTTTCCATACGCATCTCCACTACACCCTATCAAATGCGCTTCGACTTTATCTCCTGGCCCGATTACAATCCCAGCTCGATATTTTTTTTCTTCTAAGATTGCAAGACCAGCATATACTCCATTCTTAGGAACTACTTGATTTTTAACTTCTAAATTCGTCGTTGGAAAGCCAAGCTTTTTTCCATATCCATCCCCATGTACAACGATACCTTTAATTATATAATTCATTTAGATAGAAAATCTTTCGTCAATTCTCTCCATGTCTCTTGGGAACATCGAGGCTTCACGAACGTTTTTAAGTCCTAAAAGCTGCATAGTAATACGCTCAGATCCAAAAGCAAAACCACCTTCAGGTGGAACACCGTATTTGAATGCTTCCAAAAACATTTTAATTTTATTTGGATCCATCTTCCACAATTTCACATGTTCCATCAGCTGATCGTATTTATTTATTCTGCGTCCACCAGAGAGCCATTCAAGTCCGCGACAGAGCAAGTCCACTCCTTCGTTGAATTCCGGATTTTCTGGGTTTGGATAAACATAAAAAGGTTTTTTTAACGTAGGATAACCATAGACGAAAACAAAGTCAGAACCTGTTTCTTTTTTTATAATTTCACAGATTTCTCTTTCATCTTGTGCATTTAAGTCTTTTTCTCCCCTTACGTCACGATTAAAGTTCTCGAATATTTTCTGCTGTGCCTCAACTAATGAAAGCGTCGGTGTCTTTTCTATCATCACTGGAAGCTCTGCTTTTAAGAGTTTTAAATGGTCAGCATTTTTCTCTTTTACTTTTTCTAAAATAAACCTCACAGTTCCTTCTGCCATATCTCGAACATCTTCCCATCCATCGATAAATGCCATTTCAGCATCGAGAGATACAACTTCTGTCAGATGTCTCGTGGTGGCACTTGGTTCAGCGCGGAAAATTTTATTTACAGAAAAAACTCTCTCGAATGCCGTCATCACGATTTGTTTATAAAGCTGAGGAGATTGAGTAAGATACGCTTTTTTATCAAAATAATCAATTTGGAAAACTTCACTTCCACCTTCTGCTACTGCGGGTGTGATGGAGGGAGCTTGAAATTCAAAAAACAAATTTTGTTTCATAAACTCTCTAAAAGAATCTATAATCGTTTCTTGCACCTTGAAGACTGCCTGAACCTTTGGGTGACGTAAAACGAGCGCGCGATTATCTAGCTCTGTGACTAAATCTAGATTATATCCGTCCAGAGACATATCGAAAGGAAGTGATGCAGCTTCTCCTAGAATTTCTATATTTAAAACTTCGAGTTCAATGTCGCCATTTAATACGCCTTGTTTAATATTTTTCTCTGGACGTTTATTTACTATTCCTGTCATTTTAAGAACCCATTCGAGCCTTACTTCTTTTGCTTTTTCAATAGCTTCTGCATGACTAGGTAATACTACACATTGAACCTTACCCGTCATGTCGCGCATATCAAAAAATACCATTTTACCTTGATCACGCCTGACGTCCACCCATCCAGCGATGATGATCTCCTTGCCAACATTGTCCTTTAAATCCTTAATATAAATACGATTCTTCATCCTATTAGAAAATTAAAATAATAAACTCATTTTTTTCATACACGTCCGGTGATTTTCTAACAGGACAGGTATAAAAGAATATTAACACGAAATTAATTATAAAAAAAGACAAAAAAAAGCGGGCACCCAAGGTGCCCGCTAACTTGATATTTCACACTCACTACTTGACCAAGCGAACTGATTTCCTGCCCCTTGGAGGATTTAAGGGACACCTAATACGGGAAAGCTTGTTTGCCTCTTTTATGGCAAACATCCCGCACTTTGTACACTCGAAGTGTATGTGGCCTTTTTCATCCTTAACACGGAGTACTTTTTCGTGTGACCCACACCTGAATACTCTCTTCCCCATACCCATGGTAAAACTCCCAAAAAAAATTAAAGAGAAGTTTTGAAGTAGGTTCTAACCTATGTTAATGCTCAGGTTTTTGCTCAGGAATCGCTGAGCGCGGAAATGGTCTTACCGCAATTGTGGCAAGTTGCCCTTCTTCCGATGCGGTTTACCCATATTGAACAGCAATATGTTTTTGACACGGGAATTTTGTACCAGTGAGGATCACTCCTAACTGCCTCTAAATCTTCGTTGTTAAGAACTACCGTTCCTTGACTCATTCTTTAATCCTTATGTGTTTTTCCGGTGGCTGCCGGATCAGCTTTTATTAAATGGAATTATTTGGCGGACAGTAGTGCCACAATCCGTCACAACTTCTTTTAATAAAGATAGGAGGGCCTTTGTCATAGAGTTCTTCATGACCAAAAGGTTCAATGATCCACAAAGGAAGATCGAACATAGCCACTCCAGATGGTACTATCAGAACCTTACAAGTTTGCCAAGGCTGTAGACTCATCACCATTCTCCATTTTTTATTCCGGGGTCTGCCGGATCAGCTTTTCTTCATTTTTCAAGTTACTGATCAATCCATTAAGAATGTAGTATTATGTCATATATTCAAGAAAAAACAAGCCTTTAAAAAATAAAAAGTGGACGCTTTATAGGGCGTCCACCAAGATATTGCATTACTTTTTATTAGTGGAAATTTCATTTCCACATAAAAGACATTTGAAAGTGTCACGATGTAAAGCACTTTGTTTCAAATAGAATTCCTGTGTGACAGGCCAAAGCCCCGCTGAACTGAAATATTTATCTTTAATGTAAGTTCTACTACAACCACACGGTAAATCAAGAAAATGATGAGGAACAGTTACTGTCTTACCATTCCGGCCCACGGTTACCATACCACTAAGCCAGTCTCGAAACCGAGCAAACGGTATATTATCTTTCACTTTCTCTAAAAAATGCCAGTGAGAAGGATTGCCATGCAGATTCCCAAAACCAGTCCCTACATAAGTAGGCCATGATTTTTCTATCTCCGACTTAGCTTTTTTATATTGCGGACACCGATCTCTCAGGCAGGATCCTTGTCCATCGTCCTTTCCCTCACAACATTTCACGATGAATTCCATTTCTTCTCCCTAAAAAAGTATTGCAAAGAGCCACTTGTGTAGGCAGGCTCGTTCTCCTTTTCAATTGTCAAAAAACAAAAACCAGTCCCTAGAGGGCTGGTTTTTGAGTTGTAGTTTTTTTAAGAGTTTTTACAGCGCAAATATCAGCCTTCTAATTTGAGGGCTGAAGAAATAACTATTTGACTGTATGGTATTTTTGTTCACAGATGCATTATATCATATGCTTTTAATGGTGCAAATTTTAGTAAATACTTACTCCAATCTTTACTCGGACTTCTTCCATTTTTGCAGAAGCAACTTTTTTTGCTTTTTCACCACCAGCTTTTAGGATTGCGAGTGCTTTTGGAATATCTTTTTCAAATTCTTTTCTTTTTTCGCGAAGTGGTGCAATAAATTTTTCTAAATCTTCTATTAAAATTTCTTTTAGCTCTTTATACTTTCCTGCTTTCTCTTCATAAATTTTCTTTAATTCATTTTCAGGACGAACAAGTTTATGAATCGCATATACATTTACTGGAAGCTCTCCACTTGAATCCGTCACTATGCTCATCACACATTTTTTAATTTCTTCATATTCTGCAAAGAGTGAGATAGTGTTACCATAACTTTTAGACATCTTACGTCCGTCAAGTCCTGGAATATTTTCCATATCTTTCATGATAACTTCTTTTGGTAATTTGAAAGTTTCTCCAAATATTCTATTAAACTTCTGTGCTGTATCTCTGGCGTATTCAACGTGCTGTTTTTGATCTTGACCAACTGGAATAATGTCTGGACCATAGAGTAAAATATCTGCTGCCATTAACATAGGATAGTTAAAGGTTCCCACATTTACTTCTTTACCTTTTGCAATAGCATCTTTGTAGGCATGAGCACGTTCCAAATATGGCACAGTGGTGATAGTGTCAAAAATCCAAGCAAGTTCTGTGTGCTCCTGAACGTCAGACTGTTTAAATAATGTAACCTTTTCTGGGTCGAGGCCAATGGCCAAATAATCTAACAAAATATCCGTTATATTTTGTTGCATTTCTTTTTTGTTTTGGATGAAATTTAAAGCATGATAATCAGCTATAAAAATGTAGCTTTCATACTCATTGGCCAAATCTACGAACTGTTTCATGGCGCCAAAATAATTGGCAATACTTACCTTGCCGGTTGGTTTTACGCCTGATAATAATATCTTTTTTGACATATTTATATATTATCATACTTCAATAAATTCAGCATAAATAATTGTCCACATTTTAGTAACATCTTTGCCCACTTTTCGACTTTGACAATTATTCTACTGTGCTAGAATGGCTTCATGGTAAAAGTAATAAATAGCATTAAGAAAAATAGTAACCTTCGCATTCCACCTCAAAGCATCCCTTCTGAGCAGGCAGTCTTGGGTTCAATCATGCTCCGTAAAGATGCAATTCACGAAGTTGAAGATATGATAAATTCAGACTCTTTTTATGTCGAAAAACATAAAAAGATTTTTCAAGCGATGCTTGACCTATCATTGAAAAATGAACCAATAGACATGCTCTCACTCTCTACAAAACTTGGAGAAAAAAAACTCCTTGAAGTTGTCGGTGGCAATCAATATTTAGCAGAAATAGTAAACGTTGTTCCCTCTTCTACAAATATAAAACACTATGCGGACATAGTTCAGAAAAAATATGTCTTAAGGAGTTTGATTGATGCTGCAGACTACGTCTCTGAGCTCGCTTTCGAAGAAGGTGATGACCACATGGATGATATTTTAGACATGGCAGAAAAGAAAATTTTCAGTGTAGTATCTAGTCCCAAAAATCAAAAATACGTAAACTTAAAAGATGCCCTACCTGAAGCTTATGAACGTTTAGAAAAATTACATGAAACGAAAGGTATGCTTCGTGGACTTGCTACTGGATTTAAAGAATTAGATACCATGCTCTCTGGTCTCCAGAAGTCGGACTTGATTATTTTGGCTGCTCGGCCAAGCATGGGTAAAACTACCCTTGCATTAGACATCGCCCGCATGTCAGGAGTCCTACATGAAAAATCTATTCTAATATTTTCGCTAGAAATGTCATCTCAACAGCTTGTCGACAGAATGCTTTCTGCTGAATCCCGTGTGAACGCTTGGAATCTACGTACTGGGCGCCTATCTTCTGATCATGAATTTTCACAAATACGAGATTCACTAGACAAGCTCGCAAAAGCTCAAATTTACATCGATGATCAGCCTGGAAATTCAATTGTTAAAATGAAAGCTCTTTCCCGCAGACTTAAGGCTGAAAAAGGTCTCGATCTTATCGTCGTCGACTACTTGCAACTGATGACTACTTCGAAAAATTATGATTCGATGGTAAACCAAGTTACAGAAATTTCTAGGTCTCTAAAATCACTTGCAAAAGAATTAGATGTTCCCGTATTGGCCTTATCTCAGCTTTCCCGTGCAGTGGAGTCTCGTGGTGGCAAGCCTCGCCTCTCAGACCTTCGAGACTCAGGCTCTATCGAACAAGATGCTGACGTTGTTATGTTTATTCACCGAGAAGACAGAGGTAAGGATGAATCTGAGAAAACAAACATTGCAGAAATCTTGATTGAAAAACACAGAAATGGACCAACTGGGAAAGTGGACCTATACTTCGATGAAAAAACTACAACATTCTTAAACCTTGAAAAAAGTAACCTAAGCGAATTTGCTCCGTCGAAAATAGGTGGAGAACTAGATGAATTCTAAAAAATATGGACATCATAGAAAAATTAACTGAAGTTTTTAAAGAATTCCCCGGCATAGGTGAACGCCAAGCCAGACGTTTTGTTTATTTCTTGATGTCTCGGAATCCTGCTTATAGTGAAAATTTATCTAAATTTATTTTAGAATTAAAAAAAGAAATAACTCAATGCAAAGAATGCTTTAGATTTTTTATTTTAAAAAAAGATGAAAAAATCTGTGACATTTGTTCTGGTGTAAACACAGATTCATCAACTCTCATGATTGTAGAAAAAGATTCTGATTTCGAAAGTATCAGAAAAAGTGGTATTTATCATGGAAAATATTTTATTTTGGGTGGACTTGTACCTATCGTCGAGAAGACTACCAAAAGTAGAGTTAGGATTGAAGAATTAAAAAAGAAAATTTCATCCAGTAACGACCTTAAAGAAATAATTTTAGCATTTTCTATAAGCCCCCAAGGTGACCATACGGACCAATACGTTCGAGAACAATTAAAAGATATTACAGAAAAAAATAACGTTAAAATTTCTTCTCTCGGTAAAGGTCTATCCACAGGAACCGAGCTAGAATACTCCGACAACGACACGCTTAAAAACGCTCTAAAAAATAGACAATAAAAAAAGGTTCGGACGAATCCGAACCTTAATAGATAGACAACATTTGGTGAACGAAAAGTGTTTAGCTTTTTTTATTTCTCCATTTTCGGACAAGATATACTAGCAATAGAAAACCCGTTCCTCCGAAAATGACAATCATGCCAGCAATGAGTATATTTCTCTCCATGATTTACCTCCTTGCAAAATCTTACTGAAGACCCTTTTCGATTGGTGTTCCATTTTGTGATGGATTGCGTCCTGTCATGAGGACGAAGGCCGCATGATTCCAGACAACATTAGTCGGGTAGTACTTGATGACTTCTTTCGCTTGAGCAGCAGCAGTCTTGATATCCATTTGCACAGGTCCAATACTGCGCCCAGGTATCACAAAATGGATTAAACCGTTGCCACAACAATGCTCCACCATCATGAAGTTCCCGTCCTGGAAACGGACGATGTCGCCTTGTTCGACGCTCTGGAGGGCACGCGTGATTTCTTTATTTCCAACATCTTTTTGCGGTGGTACCATGTAGATCAAAAGCACCACAAGTAAAAGAGCAAATCCCAATACGATAGTAAGGAATGTCTTAGGATACTTAACGACGCGTCCAGCAATATAATCCGAGTACATGTTGTTTCCTTTCATTTAAGTTGTCGAGTAACGACCCCATATTACCCGATGGCAATACAAGCGTTCAGCCCATACAATACAAAGAAAATTTACTTCTGTCAAGAGTAAATATTAATAAAAAAATCACCATTTACGTGGTGATTTTTTTATTTTATAGAAGTAATTTTTACCTTAAAGAATGGCTGACGATGACCGTTTCTCTTTAAATAACGAGACTTTTGTTTATATTTTATAACCATAACCTTTCGAGAACGGCCAATTTCCACGATTTCAGCATCAACTTTTGCAGCTTTGATATAGGGTGTTCCGATAGTGGTATCTTTACCGTCATCTACAAGAAGAACCTTATCGAAGACAAGCTTGTCCCCTTTTTTGTATTCAACTCCGGTAGTCTTGATTTTCTCAATAGAAACAAGGCTCCCTTCAGAGACTTTGTATTGCTTACCGCCTGTTGTAATGACTGCGAATTCCATAAGTTCCATAATATACGATATTTCACAAAAACGCAAGCCCCGTCACTTATAAACATAAGCTATTTTGAGACGGGACAAGCATCTGCTACAATATTAGGTATATGCAACCAAAAATTATAGAGAAATATTTTTTCTTTGGGCTCTTAGCTGCTACTTTTATCTTTACTTTTCTAATTTTTCAGCCTTTTTGGATTGTGCTTGTTTTGGGTGTTTCATTCTCAATAATGCTTTATCCTGTCTATCAGTGGTTAAGTAGGAAGCATTTACCAAGCTGGCTAGCTGCTCTTATAACCTTAACTCTATTCATCTTAGTACTTTGTCTTCCACTTTTTGGAGTTATAACCATTGTCTTTAATCAATCTCAAGATCTTTATTATTCTATCGCAAACAATGGCAACACTTTCCCCTTAATAAGCTCAATTGGAAATAAAATAAATCATTTTTTGCCAAATGGAATATATTTTGACATAAATGAAAAAGTTTCTGGCTTTATTTCCTTCTTAACAAATAATTTGGCGAATATATTTAGTGCCACACTTTCTGTTTTGTTCTCTTTTGTTTTAATGCTCTTAACTATTTTCTATTTTTTGAAAGATGGAGAAATGTGGAGAAAAGCATTATTAAAATTTAGTCCACTCTCCGACTCTGATGATGAAAAAATAATTGGCAGACTTTCACAGACAATTAATGAAGTGATGAAAGGAACTCTTTTTATTGCTATCATTCAAGGCATATTGATGAGCATTGGCCTCACAATCTTCGGTGTCCAAAATGCAGCTATCTGGGGTGTAGTCGCAGCAATCACTTCCCTCATACCATCCGTAGGGACAGCGATGGTCTCTGTCCCGGCAATTATTTTCCTTTTCATGACTGGGCACATCGTCCCAGCCTTTGGTCTTACTATCTGGTCCACAATAGTGGTGGGCACAATAGACAATTTCCTAACTCCATATATCATTGGAAATAAAATTAAAATTCCTCCATTCTTGATTCTTTTTTCAGTTCTAGGTGGTATCGCCCTTCTTGGACCCGTTGGTATTTTAATTGGTCCCCTTGCAGTTAGTTTGCTATATACTCTAACTGAAATATACCAGAGCGAATTTAAATAAAATGGCTTTAAAATTCTACAATACTTTAACTAAAGAAAAGGATATCTTCTCCCCAATCGACCCAAAAGAAGTTCGAGTGTATACCTGCGGCCCAACGGTTTATAACTATACCCATATAGGTAATTTGCGTTCTTTCTTTTTTGCAGACTTGGTACGTCGCACTCTCCAATATAGTGGATTTAAAGTAAAGCAAGTAATGAATATTACTGACATAGGACACCTTTCTAGTGATGCTGATTCTGGTGAAGATAAAATGACAAAAGGACTTTTGAGAGAAGGAAAAGAATTAACACTAAAAAATATGCGCGAGCTTGCAGAATTTTACACAGCAAGTTTTAAAAAAGATTTACAAGCCCTTAATATTGAAATGCCTTCAGGTTTATATTTTGCAAGTGACTATGTTAAAGAAGATATTGAATTAATCCATAAACTAACAGAAAAAGGATACACATATAAAACAAATGATGGGATATATTTCAATGTTTCTAAAATGCCTGACTATGGAGCACTTTGGGCTGGGAAAAGAGATTGGAATAAAGAAGGAGCAAGAGTAATAGAAAATTCTGAAAAAATAAATCCTGAAGATTTCGCATTGTGGAAGACTGATAATAAAATCGGTTTCGAATCCCCTTTCGGAATTGGTTTTCCTGGTTGGCACATAGAATGCTCTGCGATGGGATTAAAATTTCTTGGTGAACAATTCGATATTCACACAGGAGGCATTGATCTTATACCTACACATCATACAAATGAAATAGCTCAATCAGAATGCGCCACTGGTAAAAAGCCTTTTGTTAAATTCTGGATGCACAGTGAATTTGTTGATACGGGTAATGAGAAAATGTCTAAATCTACAAATAATTTTTTAAGATTGGATAGTTTAATTGAAAAAAATATAAATCCTATAACCTATCGTTTTTGGCTTTTAATGGCCAGCTATCGTACTAAAGTCAACTTTGTATGGGAAGCACTCGAGGGCGCAGAAACAGCCTTAAAACGCCTTTATGCCCTTTATTTAGGCCTCGGAAATGAAGTTGGCCAGCCTGCGCAGTCAGGGCATGTCCACATGGAATACCAGAATAAGTTTAAAGAATACATGGAAGATGACCTAGATACCCCACGGGCGTTAGCATTATTGTGGGATGTTTTTAAAGATGGAAATATGTCTGATGCTGACAAGAAAGCTACAATTTTAGACTTCGATAAAGTGTTAGGGTTAGGCTTCGAACACTTAAAGGAAGACGTAATTCCTGAAGAAGTAAATAAACTAGCCGAGGAACGCGAACAAGCTCGCAAGGATAAAGATTTTAAAAAGTCCGATGAGCTTCGAGAAAAAATAAATTCTCTTGGCTATGAAGTTAAGGATACAAACATGGGGCAAAAGATTTCTAAAATTTAAAAAGGTTGTTGTTGAGTAATACAGTGCAACGCTCCACCACCATAAATAATATCTCGACAATCTGTGCCAATAATTTTATGATCTGGGAAACAAGATTTGATAATCTCAAAAGCTCTTTTATCATTTGCATCATTAAAGGTTGGAACCAATACAACTTTATTACTAATATAAAAATTAGCATATGATACAGGAGCCTTAGTTCCATCATCATAATTCATATGGGGCATAGGTAACTTAATAATTTCAAAAGAAAGCTTGCTTAAAATTTCATAATTCTCTTTTAGGATTTCATAATTTTCATCTAGCGTATCGTCTTCGTAACAAGTTAAAATTTTACCAGGTGCAACAAAACGGGTAATATCATCCACGTGCCCATCAGTATGGTCGTTAGTTAATCCTCGCTTAAGCCAAATTATTTTTTTTACACCAAAATATTTCTTCAAATTTTTTTCAATTTGTTCTTTAGTTAAATTTGGATTACGGTTTGAATTAAGCAAACATTGTTCTGTGGTAATCAAATTTCCCTGTCCATCTACTTCAATTGATCCACCTTCCAAAACCATTTTTAAATTGAATTTTTCCCCAATAGGTGTAATTGAATTAAATACATCATTATCTTTAAGCAAATCAGCATAAAAAGGATCTGTGGCTTTACCGTAAGCGTTATATTCGGCTTTTATCCAAGCTAAAGAATTATCTATACCGTATAGAAACACAGGTCCATAGTCACGAATCCAAACATCCGCATAATTTGAAACATGAAAATTTACTTGGCTTAAATCTATCCTTAGATTAGAAAAAATATCCTTAACACGATTTTTTGTCTTTTCATCCAATACCAACAATTCAATTTTTTCAGTTTCAGTAAGTACTTTTATGATTTCACAATATTTTTCCTCTACAATAGCGACACGTTTAGGAAAAGTAGTCTCATCATAAGGCCAGGCAAGCCAAGTAGCAGAATGTTTTTCCCATTCTGCCGGCATTATAAAATTATTTTCTACTTGTTTACTACTTGGCATTTTTTAAATAAGTGAATTGTAGGAATCTCTGCGACGATTTCTCATAAAACCCCACTCTTTTTCTATAATTTTATTACTAGTTATATCAATTTTAGAAATTAAAACTTCATCTTTTGACATTCCTGCCCTTTTAATTATTTTGCCAAAAGCATCGGAAATAAAGGACTGTCCCCAAAATTTTAATTTATCCTCCACTCCTGTCCTATTTACAGCGACGACATGTAAACTATTCGCTATCGCATGCCCACGCATTACTGTCTCCCATGCATTATGCCAATCTCCTTCTTTTTGTTGTTCTCCTTTTATAATTCCAATTGCAGTAGGATAAAAAATAATATCAGCTCCGGCAAGCTTTACTGCACGTGCTGCTTCTGGAAACCATTGATCATAACAAATAAGAACTGCGAAAATGGCGTATTTAGTCTTATAAATTTTGTACCCGCCATCACTTTCTTTAAAATAATTTTTCTCATAAAAAAGAGGGTCTTGAGGTATGTGAATCTTTCTGTAAGTTGGCATTAATTTTCCATCAGTATTTATTACCACCGCTGAGTTATGAAAATGCCCTATTTTATCTTTCTCAAAGATTGGTACAATGATTACCACTTCATATTTCTTTGCAATTAAAGAAAACATTTTAGTTGATTCACCTGGAATTGTTTCCGAAAAATCATCTTTTTTTGCATTTTTATATTGAGGAAAATATATGGTTCTATAAAGCTCTTGCAGGCAAATAATCTGGGCACCTTTTTTCGCTGCCTGTTCTACTAGTTTTACAGTCTTTAGCAGATTAAAATTCATGTCTTTAGACACGGAAGTTTGAATCGCAGCAATTGTAACAAATTTATTTTTCATTTTGTTGGTCATTGTTGAAATATAACATATTTACAATTATTTTACGATATAAGATAAAAATTATAATTACATTTACTATAACCAAATATAGACTAAAACTATAAATAGTAAAACTCCAATCCTTAATTATGAACAAGGCTAAAACATTATTTATAACACCCGGTAAATAAACTGATACTGTTTCGGTCTCTGGAAATTTCCAGGATTTTACAATTGTTGGCACTGAGGCTAAACCATCACTCAAAATTGCAAAAAGGATAGATATTCCTAAATTGTGAGTAAGTGTATAAAGTACTAAAGCTAACAATGCAAATATTCCGCAAAATATATCTAAATTAGTAATTTTGAAATAAGCATTTTTTTTCCAAAAGGAAACGATTATTACCACAAGAGGACCAAATCCTGCCATAAATATAGGTAACACCGAGAGTCCTGCTCCAGCTTTTAATTGAAAGAATGCTCCGATAAAAGGAGCCAGCATCCAAATAAACCAAGAGACTAGATTGGGTCTAGTCTGTCCAAAAAGCATATCCTTTAAATAAAAGAAATATCCGAGTAGGCTTATAAGAATCGTAATGTAAATTATATTTTCGGGAATCATATTATTTAATAAACCTCTTGTTGGTAACACTTCTCACAATACACTACTTCTGGTCGATCAGGGGCATAGGAGGTTCTAATTGATTTACCGCATTTCATACATTCGCGGTCATATAATTTTGGCATTTGAAGTTTCTCAAAACGAGACTGTTCTCTACATTTCAAACACCTATCAGGAAGTGGTATGTTCATCTTACGAAGAAGATCGAATTCTAAGCCAGAAATTTTATATCTTCTATCACAATTTAGACAAGAAATCACTTCCTTTAAAATAGAATCATTTACCTCCGTAATGGTTTCTGGCAAAGTACTACCAGAAATTGTTGCCTCAACCTGCTGTTCTATTTCGTCATTCCAAGAATACCCGCATTTTAATGCTTCTTCCTTTGTCTTGGTGAAGAATTTATGAGCATTAGAATTATTATAGGCGAATTTACTAAATCCTGGTTGAAAAAATTCTCCATAAGGCCAAGACCTACCCAATTCATCTATATACGGATTATTTTTCATATCTTCAATAATTTGTTCCTTTAGTTTTAAATATACTTCTTTTGTATATTGTTTATTTAAAATACTATAGCCTTTTCTTTTTAAACTTGAACAACCAAAATTATTTTTTGATTCTATGCACCATAAACAATACTCGGAGTTCACCACATCAGGGAAACAATAGGTAGAAAATTTGGAATTACTAACATTGTTACCAAGGGCTGTTGATTCATAAATAAGTTCTGCTACATGACCCCAGCCAGAATAATCCATACAATCGGCTATTGGTGACACTGTTATAAATTGACACCATTTACTGTTTTCTGCCTTACTTGCAATATAAATTTCTTTTGAATTCTTAGAATTAAATACATACTCTCCAGTAACATTTAAATTTAAGGAATGCCCAGTATAAAATCTATAAGGATGTTCCAACCAAAATTTTTCAGCTTCTTTTCTAACTTTTTTAATACCCGAACGTGTATCTAGTTTTAGTTCTTTTAATTTTTTAAAATATTCCTCTTTAGAATATTGAGCATTGAATATCTTATAAGAAGACCCACTCAAGTTCACACACCCAACACAATTCATGCATCCGTAACAATTGCGAGAAAACCACACTTCCGTACAGGCATCACATTCTTGGGAATAAAAAACACGATAACAATCATTTTGTCCAATACTCTCATAGCAAAGCTCTGATTTAAATATTCTAAGCGAATCAGCTGTATCCTTTACTGTATTTAGAAAAGAAGAGTTACAAACATTTTCACAATAATCTGCCCAAATTGTCATAATACAATTTTTTGAAAAGGCGAGCGAGTTGCTGTAATCACAATTATTTAATGTAAGATATTCAGTTTCAAGGGCAGTTTGTGGAGTTTTTTCTGTAAGTTCTTTTAATTGAGCTAAAAATGGCCTATTGGGATCATAATCCATAGCGTATTCTGTTCCGTCCCAACTATCTCCCCACCAACAAGGCTGACAATAAACGGTGATTTTTTGTGAAGGTGAATATATAGAAAGTGTTCTTTTTCCACACTTATCGCAATTTCTATAAAAAAGAGACCAAGCGTTCATACAGGCTAAACGCCTAATCATCCTACACTCTCCACACCAAGTTGGCGGTGGAACTTTTATCTTTTCATAAAAATTAAAATCTTCGACTTCTATCGTGAAGTCTTTTTTGCAATTCTGGCAACTTTTTATTTCTGCTTTCATGTTCCCGGAAGTGAGTTTTTAGATTGTTAAATTTTCGACTCGTTTTTTATATACTCTATAATTCTTCTTCTAAACATTCTTCTTCCTGTGCTTGTTTTTAAATACTTTTCGCGACGTTTAGCATCATTTTCGTTTAAACAAGCTTCGTAATATATCAATTTCCATGGTATATATCTTTTAGTCGAAAAATTTAACCCTTGATTATGTTCTTTCAACCTACGCTTAAGATCTTTTGTATAACCAAAGTATAACTCATTATATGTTTTACTTTCTAAACAATAAATATAGAACATAATTTATCTAAAAATCTACTTCCGGGTTCATATCCCTTCTTTTTTCAACTCTTCCAAGAGTTCACGGGCTTTTTTAGAAATCTTACTAGGTATTTTTACTCTTATTCTTATGAGGAGGTTTCCAGTAGTTCCTCTCGAGGCCGCTTCCCCATAGCCTGTCATCTGAACAGTTTCTCCGTCTCTTATCCCGGCAGGAATATTTATTGAGACTTCTTCTTCACGACGAAGTACTCCTTTGCCTTTACATGTTTCGCATTTTTCTTTTGGCACTTCTCCTGCACCAAAACAAACTTCACAAGCTCTTGTGCTTCCAATGTTTCCAAAGATTGTTCTCTTTTGTTCGTGAATTTTACCTTGACCATTGCAATGTTTACAGGTTTCCATTTTAGAACCAGCTTTTGCCCCAGAGCCCTTACAAGTTAGACAAGTCGAGAGTTTAGTAAGTAAAATCTTCTTATTTACACCCAAGATAGAATCAGTAAGTAAAATTTGTATTTCAGTAGATATGTCTCTGCCTCTTTTTGGCTGTGGCCTACCCCCACCCATGCCTCCACCACCTCCAAAAAAATCACTGAATATGTCATTCAAATTTCCGAAATCAAAATCAGCACTCTGATAAGCCCCTCCACCATTAAAATCAAAACCTCCGAAGCCTTGCGCACCTCCTCCATATCCGCCCGCTCCTGCACTTTCAAAGCCTGAACCATATTGGTCGTATTTTGAACGCTTAGCATCATCAGAAAGGACTTGATAAGCTTCATTCACTTTCTTAAACTCAACCTCATTACCTCCCTTTTTATCAGGGTGATGTTTGTGCGCCAACTTATAAAAGGCCTTTTTAATTTCGTCTTTTGACGCACCTTTATTAACGCCTAAAATTTCATAATAATCCTTGCTCATAAAGAAAAACTATATCATGGGCTCCCCTTCTTGGGAAGCATTTATTTCATCATTTTCATTATCATTTTTTTCTTGTTCTTTTCTTTTATTTCTTCCTTCAATTATTGCTTTTTCTTCTACGCTTCGAATAATTGTGGCTTCTTCTTCGGCAATAAGCTTCGCTGCATCGTCCTTCGGTATTGAATATTTTCTGCGGGATGCGTCTATAATCTCTTGCCTATACGAAGGATGGGTAGGTGCTAATACTCGAAGAGTCTCTGCAGAAAATGGGTCATAAGATTCCCCATCAATTGTCATTTTTATGTAAAATTCTGCAACTGCAAGATTTATCATATCTTTTACGTCGAAAACAGGCGCGAATTCCGGCTTTAATTTTACAGCATCCTCACCTCCAACACGGAAACAAATCACACTTCCGACATTTCCAAGCACAGCCTGATAAACTTTGGGTATAATCTGTCCCACATATTGATGAGCAATTGTTAAATTCAATCCATACTTTCTAGCTTCAGATAAAATATTTTCAAAGGTTTGGGTAACGACATTTTGGAACTCATCCACATATAGATAAAAATCGGTGCGGTCTTTCTCCGGTATTGCTGCGCGCTCCATTCCGGCTTGTTTTATTTTCGTCAAAAATATAGAACCAAGGAAAGAAGAATTTTCTTCACCGAGCCTACCCTTAGAAAGATTAATAAAAATTATTTTTCCTTCATTCATTAATTTACTAATATCTATTTTATTTTGTTTCTGGCCGAAAATATTTCGAAGCAGTGGGTCAGAGAGGAATTGACCAAGCTTATTAACGAGCGGAATAATGGCATCTGTGTCGAATTTCTCAGACCAGTCAGCGAATTCAATAGCGAAGAATCTCTTCACCATGTCATCTGTAATGTACTCCACTACTTTCTGTCTGTAATTTCTATCAGTTAACATTGAAATCATCCCACGCATTGTGGCATGAGGATAATCCAGGAGTGCTAGACAAGTAAAACGAAAAACGTGTTCGAGACGAGGTGTCCAGTTTGCTCCGAATTGTTTCTGGAAAACTTCGATGAGCCCTTGAGTAAGTTGAAACTTAAACATTGGGTCAACATTTGCAAGTGGATTAAAGGATGCGGGAAAATCGATATCTGCAGGGTCGATAATGCAAACATCTTCAATGCGTTCCTTCGGAATATAGTCGAGCATTGCATCTATCACGTCACCGTGGGGGTCAATCAAACACAAGCCATGACCATACGACACATCTTGGCGTATGAAAAGTTCAAGAAGTTTTGTTTTACCGACGCCCGACTTGCCTATTATGTATAAATGCCTTCGGCGGTCTACTCGCTTAATACCGAAAACAAATTTCTTTTCTTCCAGAGAAGCTACGTAGTTCGTTCGTCCAATAAAAGACACGTCTTCTGGCTTTACCTTTCCGAAGACTGGCAATTCTGGTGGCGGCGGAGCATATTTTATTATTTGTACTCGATTAGGCTTTGCCATATATTCCTTTATTTTACTACAATTTTCCCCTACTTTCAATTCGGACGCAGGGCGTCCAAAACGCTAGTAAACCTCTTTTTGATAGCATTCTGTACAATACATTATCGGAGCAACATCCTCGGTCAAATTTGTGTGAGTTTCTTTCCCACAATTAGAGCATTTACGAACAAAAAACTTAAATGATCCCCGACGGCGAATACGGTCATGATGTCTGCAGTAAAAACATTGACGTGGAATTGGCAATACCATCTTTTTATAAAAAATATATTCTTGTTCGGTAATTTTATAATTTCTTTCGCAAGAAGTACATTTTAATATTTCATGTATGATTGAATCATCTATATCTTTAATATGATCTGGGATATTTTCAGATAATAGTGTTTCTTTGCCTTTAGTTGTTTGAATGTCATCTTCCCATCGGAAACCTTGTATAAGTGCTTCATTTTTAGTTAAAGGCAAATTATCTTGAGCGATTGTTTCATTATAAGCAAAAGGTGCAATATTTGGTGGCATCATTAAACCATGAATTCCAAGCATTATTAATTCATCTATTATGTGTTTTTTTAGCTCTTCGTATTCATCTTTTGAATATTCTTTATTAAAGATAGAATAACGTCCATTCCTTAAAGCATCGCATCCTATGCAATCGTGACAATTTCTTATTTCAAATGAATATAAAATATTACTACAATTTTCAGGCCAATAAGAACCTATCACGTTGCTACAGTATCCAGTAGCAACCACTTCAAGCAATAATTCTGATTGAGTTCCATAGCCGATAGTTCCCAGAGAATCCTTTATGTTTTTAGAGGAAAAAAGATACCTTGAATTTTCCCCTTTTGAAACTTCGAATGAATTATAAACGTTCTTGCACTCCGTCAAATAGTCTCCTATCGAATTTACCGTCTTTAGATTATTATTTTCTCTTCTTGGAAGAGTTTTAGAAAATTCAATAAACTTCTTTTTTGCTTCTTCAGTTTTTTTATAACTCCCTTTTATCTCCTGAATTCTTTTTTGATATTCATCAGCACTTAGTTGTTCATTAAAATAACAATTGCTTTTATTTCTTAAATTTACACAACCAAAACAGTTTGTAAGCCCACTACCATTCAAGATAAAAGATGAGTCTACGCAACTCGTAACATTTTGACTCCATAATACGCTAGCAGATTCTTGAACATTTATGCATTCATAACAGCGTTCAAAATTAACTCCAAAATATATATCTGAGGAATCCAACCCTTTTTTAACACCCCTTGAATAGAGGAGGTCTTCTGATGGACTGGTATTAAAAACTAAGTAACAATTTCTACAACCACCAGCCATATTAGTATATTCACTATTAATATTGGGTCCATCACCAGAAGAAATGCCTAAATTTATTTTAGGAACTTTAATTAAAAATTCCCCCATTTGGTCAAAAAAAGGGCGATTTTTATCATATTCCGTAGCATAATCTTTCGGGTCCCATTTTTCAGAGTAAAAACAGTCATAACAATATTTTTTGTATGATGATTTTGGATTATACATTGTGATAATATGTTTCTGACATAAATCACATTTTTGCCCAGAATATAATGTGGTCTCGTTTCTCCACATTGCACGCATCTTAAAACGACAATCAGGACAAACTTTCGGCACTGGTACTTTCATTCTTTCGTAAAATGAAAAATCATCCATTTCTAAGGTGAAATCCTGTTTGCAATTCTGACAATTTCTCGTTTCATTTCGCATGTTATTCTAGAATTTTTCTTAATACATCTTCGGGCACCTCCTTTGTTGTTGGTTTTTGAGGTATTGGCATTGGAGTTGGTGTAGGAGTAGGAGTAGGTGTTGAAATTGGAGTTGAAATTGGGGCTGGAGTTGGAGTTTTTTGCGAAATCAAATCTTTTAATTTATTCATCTCGTCTACACCTGCAGAACGGTCATTACGAGGAATAAAACTCCCACCAGATGGACTGGCAAGTTTATTTTCTTCTTGCTTGATTTTATCTTTTAACGTATCGAGAGAAACGGGTTCAGGTGTAGGAATCTTAACTGGAATAGGAATTGGAGGTGAAATTACTGGACTTACCTCCTGATTTTGCAAAGTTTTATTCAAAACTTCTCTTAAGGCTGAATTATCCACTTTTTTAGGAATCTCAGCTTTAGTCTTAACAACTTTTACAGTAGGAACAAAAACTTTTTTAATCGTCCCAATTATTCCTGGTTTACCCGCCAAAAAGGAGGGCTTTGATACTGAAGAAACTTGCTTAAATGCTGGTATAGGAGGTTTCGGTACGAAAGCAGGTTTCGGTGTAGGTTTTTCTACTCTTTCTGGATATCTATTATTTTCTTCAACTTTTTTACCTTTTTGCTCAAATTCTATTCCTAAATCAGCTAATGGTTTAAAAAATTTAGATTCATCATAATTTATTTGGTCTTGTCCTTTTTTTTCTACCTTTACCTCTCCAGATTTTATTTTTGCAATACATTCCTTACAATAGACTGCTCTACCTGGTTCTGGTTTAAACGGCACAGTCTTCTCTAGTTTACAAAGTGAACAAATAACTGGAAATTTTTCCATACTTGAAGAAGAAGCGGATTCATTAAAACCTCCAAGTGACATTCCACTCCAATCATTAATTTCTCTCTCCACTACTCCTCTTGGCTTACAATAAAGAGCTCGAGAAGAGTTTATAACTGCATCTTCGATTTTCTTGTCACCAGACTTTACCATTGGCGGAAGTGTCTTCGCAGAAAATGGTCTAGACGTCACACCATCAATCATTAATTTCAAATAAATTTTATAGTTCGGTAAATTTACAATATCTGAAGGAGTAAATTCTGGATCAAATTCTTTTTCCAAAAAGTCTGCATCGTCAGAACCGACACGAAAGACAATCATCGTACCCACGTTTCCGAAAACAGCATCTCGTACTGCAGAACTCTTGTCCACGACAAGCTGGGCTGTGTACTGGTGGGCCACAGTAAGGTTCAATCTGTATTTTCTAGCCTCAGACAAAATACCTGCAAAAGCATCCGTCACGAAATTTTGAAATTCGTCGACATATAGGTAAAAGTCCTTACGATGATCCTCAGGAATACGCACGCGCTCCATGGCGGCAAGCTGAATCTTGGTAATAATCATTCCACCCAAGAGGCCGGAATTGTCTTCACCAATGCGCCCCTTAGAAACGTTCACCAGAAAAATCTTCCCATCGTTCATAATGTCGAAAATATTGATAGTACTTAAAGATTGACCGACGACGTTGCGGATGATAGATGTAGAGAGAAATTGCCCAACTTTATTTTGAATCGGAGCAATTGCCTCATTTCTAAATTTATCTTGCCAAGCTTCGTATTCGTGAATCCAAAAAGCCTTGATAACTGGATCTTTTAAATTCGCAATTATTTTCTGACGATAATCTTTATCAACTAGCATCCTAGGAATACCTAATAGTGTCGTTCCCGGAGTATCAAGCAAAGCTAGAATACAATTATTTAAAATATATTCCATTCGAGCACTCCAGGCATTCGCCCAAATTTTAGTAAAAATTCCCATCAGTCCCGAAGCTACGAGATGCTTGTATTGAGGGTCAATAAGTTCAAGAACATTAAAACCTATATGATGTTCAGTGTCAGCTGGGTTGAAATAAACTACATCCTTAATGCGCTCTGGTGGAATAGAAGACAGAACTCCCTCAACGAGCTCTCCGTGCGGGTCAACTACGCAGACCCCTTCGCCATTCTGGATGTTCTGAATAATCATGTTGAACATAAGCACAGATTTACCTGTACCTGACTTTCCGAGAATATAAACATGCTGGCGTCTATCCTTGCGTTTTATGCCGAAGAGCTGATTTTTATCACGAAAAGTAGTAAGACCCAGATAGGTAACATCTTTATTTATAGGTATTTCTGGAAGTTCCATACATGTAAATTATACCTCGAAATCAGTTTTTTCCAAACCTTATTTGTCTTTGTAAATATCTCTTACTTGACCTGTATGTGGATCAAAAGCTCCCCTATTTTTACTAAAAATATCAAATGCTGGATCCTTTTTCTTTACAAAAGAATCGACTAACTTAAAATCGTTCGGATGATCTTTCAAAAAACTTTCAGGATTTGTGAAATACTCTGCACAAATTTCAGCCCAGTATTCATGTGCTGCTCTTAATAATCCATCCCTTGTTCCGTTCAAATGTGGTAAATAATCAGAATTTATATCATCTTTACCAAAAGCATCAGGAGCCATGAGCCTTTTATGAACTTCTAGCAATTGAGTTTGCCTTTCTAAAATATTTAAATTTATATCACTGTCCCAATCATTAGCATGGGCAAATTCGTGCGCAATCGTAGTATTGTCTACTGGTATTGTGCCACCACTCAATTCTGGATTGGTGTATAAATAAACATTGCCTCCCTGAAAACCACCAAGTTTACTATGCCCTCTTGAGGTTTCTTTAATAGAAGAAATAAATTTTATTTGTTTAATTTGTCCAGAAATCCATCCTTTAGGATAAGCTCCGTATTTTTCTGTGAATAAATACTTAGGTTCAACGGAAAAATTTTTTCCCTCAAACCCTTTTAGTTCAGGATCTTTTTTTTCTTCTTTGTTTTGAAAATATGCATTCTGGTCTCCTTCATTTATTTGACTCACAGCGCCATAACCAAAAATTTTTTTAATTTCTGTCTCGTTTGTTTCTTTTTGTTTCAATTGTTCTGGATTAAAAGAGGATGTGATATGTCTATTATATTCAATATCTTTATTTACAGATTTTACTGCTTCACCTGCAACAAAAAGAGCCCCGGCCGCAAGACCAACTTTACCAATCTTCTTAAAACAAACCAAAGATTTACCGAATATATTTTCGGCCTGTTTTTGTGGATCTTCTTCTTTTTTATCAATAGATCTAGTTCCTTCAAGGTTCATAACGTAATTGATTATAACCTAATATTTACTAACTAAAAAGCCCCATTGTAAACAATGGGGCTTTTTGTAATTAAACTTTTGGAGCTTCTTCTTCTCCTTCAGTTTTCTCTTTTACTTCCGCAGCTTGCTCTTCTGGAGCACTTGCTCCTGGAGCCTCTGCGCCGGCACCGGCCTTAGATACGGCTTCGCCAATCTTAGACATCTCTGTTGAGAGTTCTTCGGTAGCTTTCTTTATCGCCTCACCGTCAGTACCATCTTTTACTCCACGGAGAGCAGTGATTTTTGCATTAACTTCATCTTTCAATTCTGCAGGAATTTTAGCTTCATTATCTTTCAATGTTTTCTCCGCAGTGTAGATAATCATTTCCGCTGTATTTTTTATATCAACAACTTCCTTTTTCTTTTTATCTTCTTCTGCATGAAGTTCAGCGTCAGCTTGCATTTTTTTAATTTCTTCGTCCTTAAGACCAGAACTTGCTTCAATCTTAATTGACTGACTTTTACCTGAAGCTTTATCCTTTGCAGTAACATTCAAGATCCCGTTCGCATCGACGTCGAAAGCGACTTCAATCTGTGGCATACCACGAGGTGCTGGTGGAACTCCATCCAAGATAAATCGTCCTAGGGATTTATTGTCGGAAGCCATTGGGCGTTCACCTTGAACTATATGAATTTCAACAGAAGTCTGATTGTCCGCAGCCGTAGAAAATACTTGCGATTTTGAAGACGGAATAGTGGTATTTCTTTCAATTAATTTTGTTGCTACTCCTCCTAATGTCTCAATACCTAATGATAGAGGTATAACATCAAGAAGAAGAACATCACGCACATCACCAGCGAGCACTCCTGCCTGCACTGCAGCACCGAGAGCCACAACTTCATCAGGATTGATGGACATATTTGGAGCCTTGCCGAAAAGAGTCTGCACCGCAGAAACTATCGCTGGCATTCTCGTCTGACCACCTACCATAATGATTTCATTGATGTCATTCATTTTAAATGGTGAGGCGGCGAGAGCTCTCTTTGTAATTTCAATTGAGCGATCAATGTATTCCTTTGCAAGAGATTCGAGCATCGCCCGAGTCATTTTCAAAAGTAAGTGCTTTGGCCCTGATGCATCAGAAGTTATAAATGGAATATTTATTTCAGTTTCCATGGTTGTAGAAAGTTCGTGTTTCGCTTTTTCTGCTGCTTCTTTTAGTCTCTGATGAGCTAGAGGATCCTTAATAACATCAATCCCTGACTCCTTTTTGTATTCATCCGCGATCCAAGAAATAATTTTTCTATCGATGTCTCCTCCGCCCATGTGACTGTCTCCATCTGTAGACTTTACTTCTATGACATCATCACCTATCTCTAGAACAGACACGTCAAAAGTACCTCCACCGAAATCGTAGACGACAATCTTTTCATTTTTCTTTTTATCGAAACCATAAGCGAGCGCTGCTGCAGTTGGTTCATTGATAATACGCTTCACATCGAGGCCAGCAATAGCTCCTGCATCCTTAGTAGCTTTTCTTTGAGCATCGTTGAAATATGCGGGAACGGTAATGACAGCTTCAGTAATCTTTTCACCAAGCTTTGCCTCCACATCTGTTTTAATTTTTTGCAAAATCATCGCAGAAATTTCTTCTGGACGATAAAATTTATCTGTCATTTTCACCTTTACTCCACCCCCATCCCCAGCTTCAATTTTAAATGAGGCTGTTTGTCTATCCTTCTGTACTTCTGGATCATCAAAACGATGCCCCATGAAGCGCTTCATTTCCGCAATCGTATTTTCTGGATTTGTGACTGCTTGCCTCTTCGCAAGTAAACCGACGATACGGTCACCATTTTTTGCAGTCGCCACCACAGAAGGGGTCGTGCGATTACCTTCGACATTTTCAATAATCTTTGGTGCGCCTCCTTCAATGAAAGCGACAGCCGAATTTGTTGTACCTAAATCTATTCCTATTATTTTGCTCATATTTTATATGGTTATTTTATAATTTAACTTATATTTCGCGACCACTAATTATTTGTATAAAAGTAGTATATATGATAGTATGTAGTCATGTCAAGAAAAGTAGACTATTCAAAGAAAATACTTAAGGTTTTAGGTGAAAAATCGGCTATTTCCCTACCTGAATTGATAGATAGAATAAGCCCCGAAGAGTGCTCCCAAAGCTCTAAATACGCCCTTACGCGCTCTTTAAAAGGTCTTCGAGATGCTGGCCTCATCGAACAAATACCATCCTCCCAGAACGAATATGCCAGGCTAACTAAAGAAGGTAGAAAAAAAATGAATAGCCTAAAACTAGATAATAACACCACTTTGGTAAATACTTCTTGGGATGGTTTTTGGAGGATAATTCTTCTCGACCTCCCAGAGAACAGAAAAGCAGAACGAGAGAGCTTACGTTACCTTTTAAAAAAAGCGGGCTTCATATGTTTAAAAAATTCTGCCTGGATTTCCCCTTTCCCATACGAACACTTATTTACAAATATTAAAAAAGATCTAGGGCTAACTACAGAAATGATGATTATTGTCACTGAAAATATAGACGAGGAGAGCAAAAAAGTTTTATTTAAAACTTTCGGAACCCGGTAGTAGAGCTTTGCGATATGTGAAGCATGCATCTAAGGATGCCTCGCAAAGTCTCACTACCGGGGAAAATAAAATTTACATATTTACGCCATGGCGTAAATATGTATTTAGGTAATATTTTTCGTCATCCATTCTTTATAGGCGCGATTAATTCTTCGCACATCAACTCCAGCGATAAGTGGCGTGGAATAACTATGATGTTTAGAAACTAAATCATTCACTTCTTCGAGCTTGGATTCAAGAGTGGTCACCATGAGCATCGTCTGGGATACTTCTTTTAATCCCCCTTCCCAGTTATACATAGAATCGATAGCCCAATAATCTACACAGACACCGAGCTTTTTGTCTATGATTAGTTTCCCTAAAAGTTGTGCTTCGATAGAATTCGCGCAAGTTGTATATATAAATACCATAAAATTAGAGTACGATATTTGATAAACAGAATAGCCCGACCTTTATAGTATTATACTCCTTTTATAATAAACTAGGATATTCTTATATTCCAATATACGCCATGGCGTATATGTGTATTAAGCCATATTTTGTTTATAACATTCTTCGCAAGCAATTTTTTGGTATTCCCATTCCGGTAAATAATATGCCTCAATGTCCTTTTTACAATAAAAACAAGAGTATGGATACGCCTGAAGAGCCGTCAAATACTTTAATTGATTTCTTGTTCGTACGTCAAAATGATATCGTGGAAGTGGGATACTATTTTCTTTATAGAATATCAATTCATTTTGTGCAATATTAAAACGCCAATTAGATTTTGGGCAGATAAGTGCTTGATTAATAATAGAATCTGAAACATCTTTTATATCGTCAGGTAATTCATTTGTTTGCATTCCTTCAATATTACTTTCATCAACATCTTCCCAATAACCACCCAGCCTTAAAATATCTTCTTTTTTTGTATCTCCAAAATACAAATAACTAGTAGAAAAATTAAATGATCCAGCGCTCATTGAATATGGCAAAAACTTTCCATATTCCCCATTTTTTTTCATATTTGAAATAATTTTATTTTTCAAAATTTCATATTCCTCTTTACTATATTGCTTATTTAAAATACAATATTTCTTTTTCTTTATACCAACACAACCAAAACAATATTCACATTCAGTACAAATGTCTAAATATTCGGAATATCTTGAAGAAGACCAAACACTGTATTTTTCTGCATAACCATACAGGCAACAACTACAATTTCCAGATAATTCAGTAAACCAGCAACCATCAGCGTCGATATTAGACTTTTCGTTAATGCCCCTAATGCAGTTATGACAATCTTCAGAATTGCTGATGGTGTTGCAATTGTGGCAATTTTTACAATCTAATAAATAATCTCCATCAGAACTATATATTTTAAAATTAAAATTTTCCCTATGAACAACTTCATTTTTTATTATTTCATCAAAACGTTCTTTAAAAGATTGTATAGATTCATAAGATCCAAGATTAAATGATTTTAATTTTTCTTCATATTCTTCCTTGGTGTATTGCTTATTTTCTATGCAATATTGTTTATTACGTAGATTCCAACTCATGAAACAATTCTGGCAATTTCTACAATCATATAAAAAGCTTGATTCTATACAATCACGAGAATGCTTTGAATAAAAAAGTTTATAAGAATGATGACAATCTGAGCAGTCAAAACTTTTTTCACAACTAAAACATATTGTCATATCTATAGAATTTTTTACATAAAAACCTCTATATGAATAAAACAAATCTTCACATTGTTCCAACGAACGTGATAAATAACAATTTTTAGAATTCCAGACATCATCACACCAATCACATTTTATGTTTTTAGTACCATTCTGATGTGGATGAGGAACACGCTCTTGAAGATCTTGCAATTGTTTAAAAAATAGTTGATTCTCATTATATTCTACTCCATAATCCATAGCGTCCCATTTATCGCTGTACCATTCCTTAGAAGTATAAATAGGATATCTATTTTTCTCTGGTAAAACTGTAATTAAGCCTTCTCCTGATAAATCTGATTTCCCTTTACGAAATTTTCCAAACATCCAGAATGATAAATGTAATTTAACACGGCAAAAAAAACACAAAATGGGTAATTCAATATCAACTTTTTGATATAAAGAAAATTCCTCTTCTGTAATTATGAAGTCTTTTTTACAATGTTCACAAATTCTATTCTCCTTTTTCTTTGAATTCATACACATTCACCCGGGCTGGGCGCATGACGCGTTCGCCTAGCTTATAACCCTTCTGAGTTACAGTGGCTACCTTATGTTCTAATTCTTTTCTGTCTGTTTCTACAACATCTATAGACTGATGAATACTAGGATCAAAACTCTCCCCCACTTCTCCGACGGGCTTTACTCCATATTCCTCGAATATTCCGTTCATCTGTGCATAAATATATTCCACACCTTTGCGCCAATTATCTTCTACTTTTTCCCAAGCATCTTTGTTTGCAAAAGCCATATTAAAACTATCAATCACAGAAAGAAAACGAGTAAGAATTCTCTCACGCATCGCTTCTGAAAAAATAGCTTTTCTCTCATCTTCTTGTTTTCTATAGTTAGCAAATTCTGCTCGCTCCTTCTGCCAGCCAGTCAAATACTCTTCCTTTTCTTTCTTGAGCTCTTTTATATCCGCTCTAAATTTCTTTAAAGTTTTCTTCAAATCCTCTTCCCCGTCTTCATTGAATTCAAATTCAAGAACCTCGGAATCATCCTTTTTTTCCTCAAGATTATCTTCTTTTTTAATTTCTTCATCTGCCATATTTACTCATCTTAGCATAAAAATCCCCTCTTTTCTAGAGGGGATTTTTTGTAAAATATAATTAACGTTTTGACCACTGAGGAGCCTTGCGGGCTTTCTTGAGACCGAATTTTCTGCGCTCTTTTGCTCTAGGATCACGCTTAAGGAAGCCTAATGTCTTCAAACCTCCACGTAAAGTAATATCTGATTCAATGAGAGCTCTTGAGAGTCCATGACGAATAGCTTCTGATTGAGAATGAATTCCGCCACCTGATACGTGTACTTCTACAACCCATTTAACATCTGACTTAGCACCACCTGTTGGTATGCCTTTAATTATCGGATCTAATATTAAACGTCGTTGATCTTCTGTTTTAAAATATTCCTTTGCATCAATACCATTTACAGTAAAATGAGCTTTGGCACCTTCATTAATGCGTACTCTTGCAGTAGAAGTCTTTCTTCTTCCTATCGCCTCAATGTATTTTCCTTTTGCTTTTACTTCTTTTATATCTTTATCCATATTATTAATCTACGATTGTTAAATGTTTCATCATAATTCGGCGTAATTTATTTCCTGGAAGCATTTGAAATGTAGCAAGCTTGATTAATTCCTTCAATCCTTTTTTCTCAGCAGTTTCTGTACCTTTTAAAATACGTAGTCCACCTGGAATACCTGAATATCTAGTATGATAAATCTCATCCAATTTCTTTGGTGTAATACGAAGTTTGTTTGCATTAATAACTTTTACAGGGAAACCAGAGTAAACATTGCGTTCAAAAGTCGCTTTCGTTTTACCCATCAATGACATCGCTACTTCACTAGCAACTCTGCCGAGGGTTCTGCCTGAAGCATCTATTGTCTTCATTTCTGTATCCTTATTTACTTTTGTTTCTGTTTTTTTCATTATATTTTTTATACTAAGTTATTTTCATCAATAACACAAGAAAATCTATTTAACAAATTCTATAACTGCCATTGGTGCACCATCTGACTTTCTAATTCCTAATTTCAAAACTCTGGTATAACCACCTTTCTTGTCTGCATATCTTGGGGCAATGACTTCAAAAAGCTTTTTAACTTCAGCGCTGCGGTTTGAAAGCTTCGCAATGATAAGTCTGCGAGTAGCAAGGCTACCGCCCTTGGCACGAGTCACAAGCTTTTCTATAAAAGGTCGCAATTCTTTTGCTTTAGGTTCGGTTGTTTTAATCTTCTCACGTACTATCAAATTGAGCGCTAAAGAATTTAAAAGCGCTTTCTTTTGTGTTTTATCTCTTCCGAATTTTCTTACATTATTTCCATGTCTCATATAATTAGTGGCGTTAAGCTCGTAGTTATTCTTTTAAATTAAGGCCAAACTTGTTTAAAACTTTTTTAATCTCGGTAATACCTTTTTCTCCAATGCCTTCGATTTCAAGCAAATCTTCTCTTTTCTTTCGAGCAAGACCTCCAAGAGTTCGAATATTTGCAGAAGTAAGAGCATTTAATGTTCTAGTTGAAAGGTCGAGGCTGTCTGTACGAGTCTTAAGAACGTCAGCAAAATCGCCTCCTTTCTTATCTTCTCCTTCTTCTTCCTCTTCTTCTTTAGATGCTTTTTTACCGACTTTTACTTCTTCCTCTACATCCTTGAAATCAATAATCGCTTTTAATTGATTTATCATGATTTCTATAGAACGAGTCATCGCTTCACGGGCAGTAAGGGTTCCATCTGTCTCGATTGAGATTCTTAAGCGATTGTGGTTCGTCTTGTCGCCGACACGCATGTTTTCAACTTCATAGGCTACTCTACGAATAGGAGAAAAAATAGCATCTACGGCAATAGTCCCGACATCAACTTTTTCTTTCTGAAAAGCCTCTTTTGAAATAAAGCCTAAGCCTTTTTCAATTTTCATTTCAATATTTAAATTTACCTTGCCTGTAACTTCTACAATGTGAAGTTCGGGATTCAAGATTTCTACTTGTCCACCAGTTTTTATATCAGAAGCTAAAACTTCTTTCGGTCCTTTTATAGATAATGTTACTGTCTGAGGTTCATCAGAGAGCATTTTGAAACGAGTTTTCTTCAAGTTTAAAATCATCACGATAACGTCCTCTTTAATTCCGTCCATTGTCTGAAATTCATGACTAACACCGTCAATCTTGATAGACGTAATACTAGCGCCTGGAAGAGAAGAAAGAATTATCCTTCTTAAGCTATTACCTAAGGTATGTCCATACCCTGGGTACAAACCATCTATTTCAAATACTCCCTTATTACCTTCTTCTAAGACAACACGAGGCTTTGAAGGCATAATTATTTTATATTCAGGCATAATTTTTATATTTATCCGCCCCTGGCGGGAAAAGTTAATTAAACTCTAATAATATTTTTAAAATTTAACGACTGTAAAATTCAAGAACGGCATTAATATCAAGAAAGGTTTCGATATTTTTTGGTTTAGCTAAAATGCGTCCTTCCATACTACCTATATCAAAAGCAACCCAAGTAGGAGCAGTATAATCTTTCAGTCTGGCCTCCAAGTTTTCAAAAATTTTCTTTACTTTACTTCCCTCACGAACCTTTATAACATCTCCAATCTTTACCTCATATGAAGGAACAGTGACCCGGTGATTGTTTATAACAAAGTGTCCATGAGATACCATCTGTCTAGTAGCACGACGGCTGGCTCCGAGACCCATTCTGTAGATTACGTTATCGAGACGAGATTCAAGTCCTTCGTAGAGTTTCTCTGCAGTACCAGCACCTTTTACTCCTGAAACTTTCTTCACATAGTTTGAAAGCTGTTTTTCAGAAATACCATATGAGAAACGAATCTTCTGCTTTTCAATTAATTGAACTCCGTATTCTGTTGGAGCCTTTGGACGCTTTCCTCCTGGCAAAGTTTTCGCAGTTGCGGCAGAAAATTTAGCAGTCTGACATTTGTCATAAACTCCAGGACCAAGTCTTCTACAAATTTTAAATTTTGGCTTTGATATCATAAATTTTTTTAATATTAAACTCTTCTTGGCTTCTTAGCTTTTGGTCCATTGTGAGGCACTGGTGTCGCATCTAGAACAGAAGTGATTTCAATCCCATGAGCCATAAAAGCTCTAACCGCTGGTTCACGTCCTGATCCAACTCCTAGGATAACTACATCGGCATCCTTTACTCCGAGGATTTCCGCTTTACCACCAATAATATCTCCTACCTTAGAAGCTGCAAAAGGAGTACCTTTTTTAGCACCTCTAAAGCCTAAACTTCCTGCACTTGACCAAAATAATGTATTACCTCCCTTATCTGAAAAAAGAACTTTAGTATTATTGAAAGTAGCCTCAACATGTAAAATTCCAGAAGTAATTTTCTTCTTGGCAGTTTTTGACGGAGCTTTTTTTACTTCTTCTCCTTCAAGCTTTATTTCTTCTGTTGTTGTTTTTGTTTTTGGCATTTAAAATTTTTGTTTATTGATTATGTTTTACTCTCTTTTCTCTTACCAGAGGCCATCGTCTTTCTGACATTACCTCTAACTGTTCGGGAGTTTGTCTTTGTGCGCTGTCCACGAACTGGTAATCTCTTCATGTGGCGAACCCCTCTGTAACTTTTGATATCTTTCAGTCTTTTTATATTTGCGGCAACTTCTCTTTTTAGATTTCCTTCGATTGAGATTTTCTCCACAATGGCACGAATACTATTTTCTTCATCTAAAGTTAAATCTTTAGCTTTTTTACCAGCATCAATGTTAACTTGCTTTAAAATTTTACGAGCAGAAGAAATACCAATACCATATAGGCATGTTAGTCCAATCTCTAGTCTCTTTTCATTTGGTACGGTGATTCCTAAAATTCTCATAAATTATTATTTTTGTTTATTGCTTTTGTTTATGCTTGGGGTTAGTACAAATTATTCTTAAATGCCTGGCTCTTTTAACCATTTTACAATTATCACAAATTTTTTTTACTGCTGATTTTATTTTCATAAAAAATTTTATTTAAACAATACAAAATAAGAGAAAAACAAGGAGAAAACCCTTATTTTTCAATGCTTTAACTTTTTAAAAACCGTAATTAGTATAATACACTATTATTAAAAAAATTACAACCTTTTAACGATTCTTCCCTTTCCGCCATAAGGATCAAGTACTATCTCAACTGAATCCCCGATTAAAACTTTGATTCTGTGCATGCGCATCTTCCCTCCCAAATATGCCAGAATTTCTTTTTCATCTTCTCCGGAACCTTCCATTTTGACCCTAAATAAAGTAGAAGGCAAAGCCTCTGTTACAACGCCTCTTGCCGTTACTATTTTCTCTTTTCTCTGGTCACTCATGAATATATGTATATTATAGTAAAATTAATAAATTAAGTCAAATAAATACTACGTAATATGGATTACTTAAGAAAATCGACTGTCAATTTTATATCTTTTGTTTTACTTGGAATGGTTTGAATCCAAAGTGGGCTTAATTTTAAGGTAGCAGAATCAATGCCAGGATATTCTGCAAGGATTTGGGTAAAGTCCTTTTTTGATTTATTGAGTAAATTAGCTGTAAATTTATTTACGTCAAGCTTCCAAACAATCTTTGCGGGACCTGTTAAACTAAAATTAATACTATTTACACTCTCAAACGAAATACTATCTTTGTTGAAAAGTGTAAAAGCTAAATCTTTAATATTTGGTATATAAACTTCACTATTATCATATTTCTCAATATTGTTTTTAGCAATTTTTTGAGTAAGTTTTTGTTCATTGAAAATAATACCATAGAGAGTACCCTTCAAAGTTAGAACAGCTGAACCATCTGCTTTAGCTTCACCAGCAATAATGTCATCAACTTTTAATGCTGTAGCATCCTTATACAATAAAAATCCAGGAATCTGACTCGCAATTTTATTATAAAGTTTATCTCTCAGGGACGTCTCCAGCTCTTTCCCTATATCAGTTTTTTGAGTATCACTAAAAATGCGAGATTTCCCGACGATTCCTCCTGTGATACTTCCGACAGAGCGACCATCAAATTTGGCATATCTACTCGTGCCTTTAAAACCTGCAATTTTAAAATCAAGCGGGCCACTATTATACGCAGACCCCTGTTCGGCTGCATAAATATCTACTCCGACTTGCCCCGGTGTGCCATCCTTTGCCATACCAGGAACTACAACTTTCTTTTTTGTTTTGTAAATTTTATTATTTGAACCTTCAAGTCGTGTATCAATGGCAAGTGTTTGGGGGCTGCCATTAAATTTGTTGTAAACAATTATTTTACCCTTTGCACTTTCTTTGTAGTCCTGCTCCTCTAAAATTATTGTTTTCGAATCTTCACCAGAGAAGTGCGCAAGCTCAAAAGGTAAAACATCAGCATTTGAATCAAGACTCGCAGACAAATTCTCGTTCAGTACTACATCCTTCATTTTGAGCTTTACTGTTACTTCCGCTCTAGAAAATAAAAATGAAATAGCAAAAAAACAAAATACAACAGAAATGAATGCAATAAACCAAAGCATAAACCTTGACTTGCTTTGGTTTGAGTTTCTCTCTCCTAAGTTTATACTTGGATATTTTTCCTCTTCTTGAACTCTTTTAAATATTTCTCTTGGTTTTATTTTAGGCTCAATTTTAAACTCCATCTTTGGTTCTATTTTTGGTTCAATTTTGGGCTCTATTTTGCGTTCAATTTTCGACTCTATTTTCGGAGTAAATTTTTTTACATGCTTTATTCGCACCATGTCTTGTAGTAATTTTTTGGCCATAATTATGCTTGTCCCGCTACTCCAGGATTAGTTAAAAAGCGATTAATGTAAATAGAATCAATAATAAGAAAAGGTTCGCGAATTACATCCTCCTTGAATACAGCTGTTCCATGGAGTGCTTCAATACTCAAGAAAATAACCTCAAACTTTGATTCCGTTAAAGTGTACTGACTAAATTGCTCACTTTTAATTGTTTCTGTAAAAAAATCTACTAAATCTTTATCTATCGCAATATAAATTGTGGAAGGAATTGAGATATCTTTTGATAAATTCGCTAAAGAATCTTGAAATTTCTTTAACCACTCTGCTCTTAATTTATTTAAAATCAATCCGAGTTTTCTTGCCACTGCTATTTCTGCATGTCCATCTTCATAGAGCGAAATTAGGGAATATGCTTCATTTAAACTACAACCAAAATCCAAAGCTACTCCACGAATAAGAAAATTGCGTCCAAGTGGGAAAGACATTGAATCACGGAGGGTATTCTTTTTTATCATTGCAATATCTGTCACTTCCCCTCCGATATCTATCAAAAGAAAATTTTCTTGCTTAACATACATATCACGCACGACAGTAAAGAATGATAGAACAAAAGAAGAAAATTTTATTAATTTAAAGTGAAAATATTTACCGATAGTGTCTTCAATTTTTCTTAAAACTTGTTCTCCACTAATTGAAATAAAAATCGTCATTTCCAACTCTTTAGTTTTTTTATTAAGTGGTTTAGATGTCTCATAACCATTTAGCATCGTTTTAATATTTTTGAGTTCTATCGTCCGTACCATATTGTCAGGATTACTATATTTCAAGAGATGCTCTTCCTCAAAAAGTTTAATTTCTTTTTTAACCAATTCATCTGCTAATTTTTCAGTGAAAACAAAAGGAACATTCTTCTTGAAATTAATTATTCTAGTTTGAGAAGCACGCCAAGCTGAAGACAAAACACAGAACACTTGTTTAGGTGCACCGAGCCTAGCTTGATAAATTTTACTGGAAACAACATCTAATGATTTAATTGTCAGCAAAAGAAAACGGTCAATATCTATCTTTTCTTCGAGCGCTATCGGTTCGCGCACAGAGAGAATTATTTTAGGAATACCACTATCCTGCGCTTCAAAAAGCGCTCCACCCACAGAAGAAGAACCAATATTAAAAACTAATATCAATTCATTCTTTTTATGTCCAGAAAAAATACCCATACTTGATTATATCATAAATAGATTAATCCAATATAGCTTTAATGCGTCTGATGCCGGCAGCTACTGCCTCTTCTTTTTGAATTTTAAAATGACCTAGTTCTTTAGTATTATTTACATGAGGTCCACCACAAAATTCCTTAGAAATAGGGTTGCCATTTTTATCCTCAATAAAATACAATGATACGGTATCTGGATACTTAGCCCCGAATTCCATTTCCGCACCGAGTTTTTCTGCTTCAACTAAAGGCATCTCTTTGCGGACAACATTTAAACTTTCAGAAATTTTTTCATTGACCCAGTCTTCTGTTTTTTGTTTTTCTTCGTCGGTTAATTTATGGTCACAAAGAAAATCCATGCGTAGACGCTCCTCAGTGATATTGCTCCCCCGCTGTTTTATATTTTTATCGACGACAACCTGTAGTCCTGCAAGAAGTAGATGATGTGCAGTATGAAGTCTAATGGTCTTCTCATTGTGATTTGCAAGTCCACCCTTAAACATACCAGCTGACGAAGTCTGAGATAGCTTCTGATGTTCTGCCATCTTTTTGTGAAATTCTTCTATGTCAACCGTCTGCCCTTTTTCCATAGCAAGCTCAAGAGTAAGCTCTATGGGGAAACCATAAGTAGTCGCTAAGATAAATGGGTCAATACCCTTTTCAAATTCTTTTAATCCGTGCTCGAGAGTTTGTGAAAATTTTCCTATTTCTTTTATTATTGGTTCAAATATATTTGTATTCAAACTAGGATACGCATAACTATAGGTGGCAACATATGCATTTAATATATTTACGACATCATCATTCTTTGCGTCTGGAAAAATATGTTTTAAATATCTCCAACCCCTACGAATCAAACGACGCATAACGTAGCCTGCGTCTTTGTTCCCTGGGAAAACACCATCTAAAGACATAAACAAGGCTGCCCGAAAATGGTCAGCAATAATTCTAAATGCTTTCTCATCTTTTTGAATATTTGGTAATGAATGCAAAACATCCATTACTTTCACAAAGATATCTGTATCATAGGCTGTTTTTTTGCCTTGCATTACCGCTGTGATTCTCTCGAGCCCTGCACCAGTATCTACATTTTTTTGTTTTAATTTGCCTATTACTTTTCCACCTTCCTTTTCATACTCCATGAAAACATCATTCCAGATTTCTATCACTTCCTCTTTTTTTATTGCTTCTAAAAATGCCTCCTTTGATAAATCTCCAACATTTCCTGATACATCGTAAAACATCTCACTACAAGGACCACAGGGGCCATTGTCTCCCGGGCTCCACCAATTATCATCTGCACCTAAAAAATAAATTCTATTTTCAGGTATTCCTAAACTTTTCCAAATTTCTGCTGAATCATTATCTTTTGGAGCATTTTCATCTCCTTCAAAAGCTGTCACATATAAGCGTGAAGCATCAAGCCCAAGACCTTCGGTTTTAGAAGTTAAAAATTCATAACTCCATTTTATAGTATCTTCTTTAAAATAATCTCCGAGAGACCAATTTCCCATCATTTCAAAAAATGAAAGATGCCTATTGTCTCCGATGTCGTCGAGGTCTCCTGTGCGAACACATTTCTGAATATCGACAATTCTTTTACCCATTGGGTGCTCTTGTCCAAGGAGATATGGCACCAAGGGTTGCATTCCAGCCGTGTTGAAAAGCACTGAAGGATCATTCTCAGGTACAAGAGAAGCAGAAGGGATTATTTTATGTCCTCTATTTTCAAAAAATTTTAGAAATTTTAATCTAATTTCACTTGATTCCATACAGAATAACTATCTTAACTTTCTTTACTCATATTCCCATCGGCCATCCTCCTAATTGGTTTTTCAATTATATTCATCAAAATGAAAATGATAAGAATCAAAACTGTAGAAATGGTCGCTAAGCTATAAAGTCCAAAGCCTACTGCCACACCTACCCCAGCTGTGACCCAAAGACCTCCAGCCGTTGTAAGGCCCATTAATTTTTCGCCTTGCATCATTATTAAACCAGCGCTTAAAAATCCAACACCCATTATGATGTTAGCAGCAATCATTCCAGGATTAAAACCACTGACTCCTGCATATTTTTGTGATAGAAATTCAGAAATTATTATGAAAAGAGTTGCTCCCATGGCCACCAATGAATGCGTTTTCATCCCAGCTACTTTGTGAACAAAAAGACGTTCTGCTCCTATAAACATTCCCAGTGACAGAGATACAGTTAATTTTAAAATTATCTCACTATTTTGTGTAAAAAATTGTTGCATAGTCAAATTATATAACAACTCCACCACCCAAGCAAATATCACCATCATAGACAACGATGGATTGGCCAGAGGCCACTAAGGTATTTTTTGCAAAAATTATCTCAGCTTTTCCTCCAGAAAGAACTTTAACCTTGCAAGGTAAAAATTCTCCATGATAACGAATCTGCGCAATGTAATTTTTGTTCGATTCAGGAATTCCTGAAATCCAATTTGTGTTATTAATTTCTACACAAAAACTATTTTCAGAAGAGGCTACGGAGCGCGACGGCGTGAGTCTTGAGGAATTTTTCAACAGAAAAATATCCGGACTCTTTTGAGAATAGTTTTTATTTTGCGATACTATCAAAATATTTTTCTTAATATCTTTTCCGATTACAAAATACGCACCATCTGTGGACGTCTTTTGGGTAATTGTAAAACCATGTCGTTCCCCCAAAGTATGAAATACAACTCCATCATGATGGCCAATCGTTTCCCCAATTTCATTTACCACTTTGCCTTTTTTAGACTTTATATAGTGTTTTAAAAAATCTTTCAAATCTACCGCTCCTAGAAAACAAATTCCTTGGCTATCTTTCTTCTCGGCAACCGGAAGATTAAATTTCTTCGCAAGTTTTCTCACTTTCGTTTTCTTTAAATTACCAATTGGAAATAAAATTTTCTTTAATTGTTCTTGCTTTAGTGTCCACAAAAAATAACTTTGATCCTTCGATGGATCTACACCTTTTTTAAGACAAAACAAATTATGTTTTTCGAATACCGACGTTGCTTTAGCAGGCAGGTTGAGAAAAGCATGATTTGTTTTGTCTTGCTGGCGATGTAAAAATTGTTTTTTTTCGGGAATATCCTGCTTCGCAACGTCACCACTCAAAAAATCAATTTTTACATCGCCATTCTCCGCATAATGTCCTGTCGCCACAAAATCAGCTCCCATCGCAAGAGCTTTTTTGAGAAATGCACCGAACTTCACTTCTTTATTGCACATCACATCAGGATTCGGGGTTCGTCCCAGTTTATATTCACTTATCATATAGTCAGCCACTTCCTTTTTATAAACATCTGCAAGGTCAAAAGTAAGAAATGGAATATCTAAAAAAGCAGCCACACGCATGGCGTCACGACGCTCGTCTTCTTCATTACATTCAAGGAAATCTGGATGCCAAGTTTTAATAAAAACTCCCACTACGTCAAAACCCTGCTTTTTTAACAAAGCAGCTGAGACGGCACTATCTACACCTCCTGATATTCCTACAAATACAGTTTTTTTCGTTAGGTTTTTCATACAATCAAAATATTAATAAAATAAACTTTTGAAGGGGTTTCGAGGCTGTCGAGCCGAGAATTTCAGGATTTTTTAAGCTTCAAAAAATCCGTACCGAAAAAAGTTTTATTTTATTGAATATATTGATACTATAGAGCCATCAGCTTTTTGTAAAGCTCGAAGGTTGCACGTGCATCTGGCAAGGCACTATGTGCCCGCTCGTTTTTTATATCAAAATGAATACACAGTTCTCGAAGAGAAAGATGCTCGATGTTTGGATCGTTGTGAAATTTTGCCCAGGCTAATGAAATTGTATCTAATTTATGATAATGCATTGTATTTTGTATTTGTATTTTATTGAAAGTATATTCTAGAAATCCCGCATCAAAAGCAACATTGTGCCCTACCATAATACAATCCTTTACTTTTAGGGACAGTATTTCCATTGCCTCTTTTAAGCCATAAGCAGATTCCCAGTTGTCAGGATTATAATGATTCACTTTTAAAGCAACAGGGTCAGCATCTTCTATGTGTTCAGGTTTTATTTTTAGTTCAAACTCTTCTATTACTTCTAGCTCGGCAGTTGTAAGAACACAACCAATTTCAATAATCTCATGTTTGAGCAAATTAAGGCCGGTCGTTTCTATGTCGATAAAAGCAAAATTGTGTTTTCTCATGGTTCTATTGTATCACCATAACCCTAAGTTCATCGAATGGGTCATTTTATTTTAAATATTTAAATTTATTCTGCACATGCTCTGCAAAAGTTTTTGCATAATGAATACCTCCATCTTTGTCATGGAGATAATAAAGATATGGAGAACTTTCTGGATAGATAGATGCCTTTATTGCTAGAATGCCAGGATTACTGATTGGGCTCTTCGGTAATCCTCTTGTCTGATAAGTCTCGGGTGCAGCGTCAACCTGAAGGGGCATACCAATCTTTATTCTTCTCCAGAGAATTCCAGAGATTACCCCCCGATCAATATCTCCTTTTGACTCTCTCTCGATGATTGAAGCCATGATTATGATATCTTTCTCATTTTTATTTAAAGAAATAATTTCTTTACGAAGAGGATTAATTTTTTTCTCAAAATTTTCTGTCATTGATTTTAATACAACTTTTTCATCAGCATCCGCTAGAAAAAAATATGTATCTGGGAAAAGATAACCTTCATATTTTTTTGCTTGTATCAAAAACTGAGCATTATTAAAATTTATTAACTTTAATGAAACCGTATCTCCTATTTGGCCTATATCATAACCCTCTGGAATTGTTATTGAAACAGGTGCCATTCTATGCTCACCACTTGCTATACGCCAGGCTATTTCCCAAACTGGCAATTTTTTTTCAAATAAATAGTTAGCAGAAACTATGTGTAGCTCTGCCCCAAAAATTATCACAAAGGATTCAAATATCACCCTGGAACGTATTAAATGTTCATTTTTAAGTTCAGCAGAAATATTCCGCAAGTTTGACCCTTTCTCTACTCTCAGGATAGCTCCAACTGGAAAATCTCTAGGTGTACTTATAAATAAAAAATAAACAAAACCTAAAGATATAGCTGAGCCGACTAAATAATAAAAATATTTTTTATTATTCTTCCACGAAGGACAGTCTTTCGTAGAAACGAAGGATTGTCCTTCGTTAGGATTTTTAAATTCTTTAGGTAAATTTTCCATACTAAATAGGTAAATTTGTAGGCGGAGCAGCTTCTTTAGACTCAATACGTTCAAGAGTAGGAACTTTCAATATCTGACCTGGGAAATGCCAAAGCGTAGCAAGCTCTTCAACGTTCAAAACAAATGTTGGAGGGTGAAAATACGGAAGCCAAAATTGTTTAATAATTATAGAAACAAATCCTGTAATCGTATGGTTATTAAAAAGATTGTGCCTCATTGGTAAATGAAAAAAACCTCTTTCACGAAATTCATGAACCATTCTATCAGCTAATATCATCACTTTCTCAGAAGAAAGAGGGAAAAATGAAGTATTAAAAGCATCTGCCTGGGTTGAGTTCACGCGAGAAAGTTCATTGCAGTCGGGCCTAGCGTACTGACGAAAAATAAGACGAAGATTCCTTCTGTTGCTCATATCATATACTTCTTTTTTAGCTACATAACATACTCTAATACCAGAATCAAAACCAATTTTTGAAATCTTTGAAACCATTCCCTCTACGGTTTTCTTATAAATATCAGGTACACGCATTTCTATGCGCTCCCCTTCATCCTTAACAGCCGTAAAAGCTTTTAAAAATTTAAACTGCTCTTTTTTTGCTTCCTCAACCCAGTCATGATGCCCAAAATATGTTCCGTGAGTATGGTAAGATTTCTTCGAAGGTCTAACAACAATCTGCATCCACATTTGTTCTCCTTTTTGCAGTGAACCAAAAAGCTCAATAACAGGAGAAATAGGGTCAACTTTATATTCTTCTTTTGGATCTTTATCTAGACCGAAATCTACATACGTCTTAATCGGGTACGCTTCTGGTTTTACTAAATTAAATTCACAGCCCCACGCATTCCAATCACTCTCCGGAGAAATTTTATCAACTGCGAGAGTGTAATCTTCTACTGCTTTTACTTGTGCTTGTGGGTACTGTGCATATATCTGTGTTTCTATAAGACCCTTCACACGCGTCGGTGTTCGTATATAAAAATGAACTTGTCCATCTATAGATGCAATTTCTAAAGAAAACCAAAACCACACAGCACCCTGCCAGTACTCTTCCCGGCCTCCTTTCTGACTCCAGTGATAAAGAGCATTTGTAAAGAAAAGTTCCATCGCTTTTGGGCTTCTTAAAACCTCACGTGGAGGAACTATTTCAAGTAAAACAAAATCTATACCGGAAATAAAATCTTGCTGTACATAATGAACCCACATCTTCCAAGCTATCCAACCTAAAAATATTGTTCCAGCCAAAGGAAGCAAACTTCTTATAAGTGTATACTGATACTCGAATTTAAAAATAAAGTAAACAATAATTACAATTAGTATCCAGTACCAATATTCCAACACCAACTCTTCAATACGATCAAGTAGCCCAGCCGGTTTTTCTTTTTTTCCCTCAGCCATGCTCTTATTTTAATACAAAAGACAAAATAAACAAAGCTATATATGTAAATAGGCAATAGAAATTAGGCTAAGGTATAGAGACCTTTTGCGTTCTTTTTGAAATATTTTGGATTTGCAAGATTAACTAAAATAGTATTCTTTTTGAAATATCTCTCCTTCATTACTCTAGCTACAACATCATCCTTTGAAAGTGGTGCTCCTTCTCTTTTTAAGATATCTTGGATTACCTCACGGGCAATACCAGTCTTATAACCCCATTCTGCAAGAGCATACATTCCACGGCCCACTAAGACGAAACGAGAATCTTTAATAAGTTCATTGTGACAAGTCGCATAGTGTATTTTTTTGCCAAATGTTTTCGAAATAGAATCTGCTACTTCTTTAAAGTGCAAAGGTGTTCCATGGCGTCTCATCACCAGAAAAGCATAATCCTTAACACCGCGAGTACGAATATTTGGTGATGAAGCTTTACCCCATTCACCTAGTTCGTTTTTAGCAATTGTCTTCGACATAGAGAGCCATCTCTTTGCCATTTCTTCATCTCTATATCCTTCAGCAACATCTTTCATTTGATCAAAAAACTTTTTAATCATTTCAGTTTCCGGAATAAGGTCTTCATCTTTTAAGCTAGAATAAAGCTTACGAAGAGTTTCATGAACCTTGGTAGACATTGTATCGTCCACACTGTAGCGCGTATGAAAATTTTCATCTTCCCGATGTTTCTTGAACACGTCAGCTAAAACTAAGAAAAAAGAAATATGATTCTGGGTATTTTTATCTTTAGAAATAAAAGGCAAAAATTCATGTTCGGCAACGATTGAGCCTAAATTGTGTACTATTTGCCTCAACTCATCAAAAATAGCTTGCTCATTTTTATAGGCATCTGATTTTTTAACAAGATTAATAGCCGCCTCCTCAACCTGACGAACACGTTCACGGGTAATGTTATATTTTTTACCAATCTCCTCAAGAGTTTTCTTTTTTCCATCTGGTGTCAAGCCAAAACGATTCATGATCACATCGAGGGCGCGATCCTGAAGATGAGAAGTTATTTTTTTAGTAATTTTTTGTGGTTTAAAAGATATTGTTGCCATATTTTTTTTATCTCTTTGATTTAATTCTATCAATTTCTGTCAGATATTTTTTACGAAGTCGAACAGATTTTGGTGTGATTTCTAAGTACTCATCCCCATTCATAACCTCAAGACCTCGTTCAATACTCAAAGTAAAAACAGGATTAAGGGTTATCGCCTCATCAGTACCAGAAGCTCGCATGTTGGTAAGTTGTTTTCCTTTTGTTGGGTTGACTGACATGTCCTCACCTTTCAAAACATTACCAACAACCATTCCTTCATAAACTTCAGTTCCGTGATCTACATACAATATACCACGTTCTTGTAAATTTGCAAGGGAAAAAGCTACGGCCTTACCCGCCACCATAGAAGACATGGAACCATACTCTCTTTTTTTGATTTCTCCAGCATACTCTCTGAAGCCTGTAACGCGAGAAGACATTATTCCTTCTCCTTTTGTGTCTATAATAAATTCACTACGATAACCTAAAAGTCCGCGTGTCGGTATATCGAAGATGACTCTAGCGATTCCTTCTTTTTCAACCATATCCTTCATAATACCGCGTCTTTTACCGATTTTTTCAATAACTGCTCCACTAGACTCCATCGGAACATCAATTACCAATTCTTCATAAGGTTCTGTTTTAACCCCGTTTTCTTCTTTAATGATAACTTCTGGTTGAGAAACCTGCATTTCAAAACCTTCTCGGCGCATATTTTCAAGCAAGATTGCAATATGGAGTTCCCCTCGTCCGTATACTTTAAAAAATGAAGGGCCCATTTTGTCGCCCTGGTCTGGAGAAAAATCAACTTTCAATCCGACGTTTATTTCTAATTCTTTTTCTAATCTTTCTTTGATTTGTCTAGAGGTAAGAAATTTTCCTTCTTTTCCAGCAAATGGAGAATCATTCACTAAAAAGTTAAGAGAAAGTGTCGGCTCATCAATAGCGATATGAGGTAATGGTTCGATGCTCTCGTCTTCACACAAAGTCTCTCCAATATAAATATCAGGAATTCCTGCAAGTAAAACAATGTCACCTGAAGTAGCAGACTCAATTTCTTTTCTATTTATTCCTTCAAAAACAAAAAGTTTTGTGATCTTGCCCTTTCTTGTTCCGTTTTCTCCTTTAACAAAAAGCTGGCTTCCGGAGACAATTTTCCCAGAGTAAATACGTGCGACAGCCATTCTGCCTAGGAAATTATCGTAACCCAAATTAAAAACTTGGGCAGACATTTTCCCCTCTTCTTCAACAGAAGCTGGTGCAACTTTTTCTAAAATTAAATCAAGTAATGGAGAAAGGTCTTCTGACTTATCATCTAAATGTCTAAAGGCTTTTCCTTCGCGTCCGATAGCGTAAATTGTTTCAAAATTTGCTTGCTCTTCATTAGCCCCTAGTTCGAAAAATAAATCCAAAACTTCTTCGTGAACTCTATGCGCATCCGCTGCTGGTTTATCTATTTTATTTATAACTACTATTGGCTTCAAACCTAATTCTAAAGATTTCTTAAGGACGAAACGGGTCTGAGGCATTGGGCCTTCGGCTGCATCTACGAGTAAAAGAACAGAATCAATTGCACGTAAAACACGCTCAACCTCAGAGCCGAAGTCAGCGTGACCAGGAGTATCCACAATGTTTATCTTTGTATCTTTATAATTAATCGAAGTATTTTTCGAATAAATAGTAATTCCACGCTCTTTTTCAAGATCGTTTGAATCCATTGATACTCCTTCATCTTGAAGCCCACCATTTTGCTTCATTAAAGCATCAGTCAAGGTCGTCTTGCCGTGGTCCACGTGAGCTATTATTGCTATATTTCTAATTTGCATATTTTAAAATTTTATTTTTCCGTTAACGAAACAAAAAAGCCCTAAGGCCCTTTTAAATCTATTTTATAATAACATAGTTTTAAGGAAAACACAAATATCACTATAAATAAACAAAAAAAGGCAAGTTTATTGCCTTTTTTTGTAAAGATTAAAGCTAAAAAATATGCTTAATTAGTCCCCTTTCTGTTTCTTTGCATAGCTACGGCCTTGGTAACTATTTTTACTGTTTTGGCAGTTAGAATATTTGTTGTTTTATCCAGTGTACCAACAACAATTACTTTTTGCCCCACAGCAAGATTTGATAACGTAGCGCTAATTCCATCCTTTTTATAGGTAGTTGATGCATCAGTTTTAACATCAACAGATGAAATCTGTTTAGTCTTTAAATTTTTTACATCAATTGTAAAACCAGTACTACTCAACACTCCGATGGTTCCAACAATATTTGCTTTTCCTGTCCTTCTAATTCTTAAACCTTTCTCACCCTTGCCTTCTTTTTGATGAATAGGCTGTACGTTTTTTATACCAAGGTCTTGTGGGCCTGCAGCAAAAACACTAGAACCTGAAACTAATAATGATATTGCGAGCGCACCTGTGGCAATTTGTTTTTTGTATTTCATAAATTCGAATTAAGTTATTTAATTAATAATGAACCTACACTACGACTATAGTGTACATTTATTCTATATTTACTAAATGAAGTTATTGTGAAGAGATAGGTAAAGTAATTATCACATTTGTACCCTTATTTACTCCACTTTTTATTGCAATTGTTCCTTTATGATTTTCAATTATTTTTTTTGACAAAGTAAGCCCAAGTCCTGCACCTTCAGTATTACGTGCCTCATTTCCTCTAAAAAAAGGATCGAAAATTTTATTCAAAATATCTTCTCTTATCCCGACACCATTGTCACTTATTATAATTACATATTTACCTGAAACAATTTTATCTGACACTAGAATACTTCCATTCTCTCTTGTATGCTTAATGGCATTATCAAAAATATTAAAAAATACTCGACTTAACTCAATTTCACTACCTTGTATAATTACTGATGTTTCTATTTTTTCCCCGATATTTATATTTTTTATCTTGGCTAAATTTTTATTTTTTTCTACAATAGATTTTATTAGCTCATTTATATGCACATCCTTATATTCTGTTTGTCTTGGTGTGTCATATTTTGATAAATCAAGTAAATTATTACTGAGTTTTGAAAATTCTCTCATCTCTTCTAGTGTATTTTCTAATGTTTTTTTAGCTCCAATAAAATCTAAATTCTTATTGTTAAGATTAACTTCAAGTCCCGAGATAACTACAGCGATAGGGGTACGTAGTTCGTGAGAAGCATCAGCAATAAATCTCTTCTGCTTTTGCATATTAAATTTAATTGGTTCCAATGTCTTATATGTAAGTAGAAATCCCAAAATAATAACAAAAAATATAATAATCAAGTCTATTGTAATAAAACGATTTAATAATATATCTTGCGCTCTATCTATGATTAACTGAGCAGTTCTAGCGTCAAGAAAAATATTATCTAAAATTGATTGAGCAAAATTAGAAAGAATCGTGTTGTAAAGGACAATACTAGAACCACCCAAAATTACTATTGCCGTAATTGAATAGTATAAAGTAAGTCTGAGTCGCGCGATAAAAAATTCATCGTTCTTACGATTAACCTTCCATTTTGTAACCAACTCCTCGAATTGTTTGTATAATTTTTCCATTATCATGAATTTTTCTTCTTAGATTTTTTATATGCACGTCGACAGTATTACTAAATGATGAATCTGCAAAATCCCAAGCATGCGAATAAAGTTCGTCTCTGGTTATTACTTTATTTAAATTGCGAATCAGATATTCAAGTACCATGAATTCTTTCAGCGTTAAAGAAATGATTTTGTTTTTGTAAGTTACTGTCCTACTCGTTGTGTTCATATTAATATTACCAGAAGTAAGCACAATGGGCGAAGATTGCTTTGGACGTCGCAAAAGTGCATGAACGCGAGCAAGTAGTTCCTTGAAAGCAAATGGCTTTGCTAAATAATCGTCTGCCCCAGCATCAAGACCAATAACCTTATCATCTGTGGTACTAAGCGCAGTAAGCATCAGTATTGGAACGATAACGCCATTTTCTCGCCAACTATCACAAACTAAAATTCCATCTTTCCCAGGAAGCATTCTGTCGAGAATCACAAGGTCGTATTCGTCACGATTGAATAATATCCGACGTTCTGCCACAAGCCCATCTACTATAATATCAACAGCATAGCCTTCTTGCATAAGGCCTTGTTTCAAATTTTCCGCCAATTTTGTATTGTCTTCAACGACTAATATCTTCATACATTTATGATACCACCATTAAGTGAAATCTTCATGAAGAGCACATTTTAAACAGCAGAGGATGCAAAAAATGTTATTTTATGTTATTTTGTAAATACGCGTCGGTATAGGGTGTGCAGGAAAAACTATAGTATTGATATAAAGTTCTTATACGTTGAAAAGTAAACATATGCGTCGGTATAGGGTGGTAGGAAAAACTAGAGTATCGATGTAAAGTTCTAATACGTTGAAAAGTAAATACATGCGTCGGTGGTAGAGTGGTCAATTACAACAGACTGTAAATCTGTCGCCTTCGGGCTACGAAGGTTCGAATCCTTCCCGACGCACAAAACAAATCCCGAAAGGGATTTTTGTTTTGTTAATCGGAGAAAGCAAATTTATTTGCTTTCGTGAAGGATGAGAAAAGCTTTTACCTATATGCTGGAAGTATATGCAAAAGGTATACTGCCCTCGTAGAGGGAGAAATTCCTTCCATTAAAAATTTAAGCTTCTGCTTGGGTTTTTTAATTTATATCTCGTTACCCTTGACAAATTGATTAAAAGTTGTTACTCTCAAAAATGAAAACAAGCACATTGAACAAACAAACGGCACCCGAAAAAACATCGGGAAATTCTAAAAGGAGGAAAAGCCGTGTCGACTGAACAGAAAGCTCCCAAGGACAAGACCCGGGTGATCGGGGTCGATCTTTTCGACCACGAGGATTACCACGTCGGTGACTACGATACGCCCGAAGAGGCGTTCGAGATCGCCGACGATCACAACAAAGCACGCACTGGTCCGATGGACGATGTTTTCTACGTCTACAACGACCAGGGTGCCTACATCCGAGGAAACGAAGCTGTCGGACAAGAAGTGAGTCCGTAGTTTCCATCTTCACCACCAATGGGCGGTCAGCAATGACCGCCTTTTATTTTTTAAAAAATATTTAATTAAATAATATAGATACAAAATAAAACTAAACAGTAGAACGAGACTTTACTCGAATTGAGCTTTTTACTTTACCTTTTTTGTTTTCAATTAGAAGTTCATTATTTTTTACAGAAACATAAATAGTATCCCCTTTTGAAACTTTATTTGAAATAATGAAAGTCGCCACCGTGTTTAATATTTTATTTTGAATTAAACGATTAAGTGGTCTCGCCCCAAAATGTGGGTCATAGCCTTCCTTGGCTAGATAAGAAAGGGCCTCATCTGAAATCTCAAATTTTATCCCCTTACTAACTAAACGAGTAGCGACTACCTTAATTCGCAAATTGACTATTTCTTTAAGAGCCTCTTGCGACAAAACATCAAAGACAATAATTTCATCCAAGCGATTTAAAAATTCGGGACGAAAATTGTCCTTTAACGTTTCCATAACTTTTTCTTTCATATTTCCATAATCTTGTTTTTGAGAATTATTAGAAAAACCAATTGACTCCATTTTTTCCACAAACTGTGAACCAATGTTCGAAGTCAAAATAATAACGGTATTTTTAAAATTAACTACTCTTCCTTTTCCATCAGTCAGTCTTCCTTCATCGATAACTTGCAGAAGCATATTAAAAACTTCAGGATGAGCTTTCTCTATTTCATCAAAAAGAATCACCGAGTATGGGCGATGACGCACGGCTTCAGTCAGTTGACCTGCTTCATCATAGCCAACATAACCTGGAGGAGAGCCAATAAGCTTAGACATTGAATGTCTTTCTGTGTACTCAGACATATCTACTCGAATAATGGCACTATCATCATTGAACATAAATTGCCCCAAGGCCTTCGTAAGCTCTGTCTTCCCGACACCCGTGGGACCCAGGAAAATAAACGAACCAATGGGCCTATTGGGGTCACCAATGCCTGCACGAGAACGACGAACGACATCTGCCACTCTTTTTATCGCAGCATCTTGACCAACAACTCTCTTCTCCAATTCATCTTCCATTTTTTCTAATTTTTCTCTTTCTTCTTCAAGCATTTTGTTTAATGGAATACCTGTCCAGCGAGCAACCACTTCTGCGATATCTTCAGCAGTTATTTCTTCTTTTAAAATTCTTCGTGATTTTTGTAATTTCTTTAATCGGGCAAGTTTTATTTCAAGCTCTTTTTTTAATGCTGGTAATTTCCCATAACGTATCTCCGCCGCCAGAGAAAGATCCGCTTTCATTTCAGCCTCTTCTGCCTCTAGCCTTATGCTCTCTATTTCTTTTTTAATGCTCCTAATTTCAAGTACAATTGTTTTTTCGTTTTGCCACTTTAATTCAAGCTCTTTTGTTTTCTCAGACAAATTTCCAATTTCTTTATCAATCTCTTTTATCCTGTTTTTATTTTCTTGAATTTTTTGTTTATCTTGATGTTTATCTCCACTCGAAAAATTTATTTCTTTTTTGAGAGCTTCTTTTTCAATTTCAAAACGCATTATTTTTCTATGAGCATCTTCTAAAACAGGTGGCTTATTTTCTAGCATTATCTTCAATGACGAAGAAGCCTCATCTATTAAGTCCACTGCTTTATCTGGTAAAAATCTATTCGTAATATAACGAGAAGAAAGATTCACTGCTGCAACTATCGCGTCATCTGTAATCCGAACTCCATGGAAAAGTTCATATCTTTCTTTGAGCCCACGCAAAATAGCAAAAGCATCTTCGATACTAGGTTCATCAATATAAACTGGCTGAAAACGACGAGCGAGTGCAGGATCCTTTTCAATGTGTTTTTGATATTCTCGCAAAGTTGTCGCCCCTATTGCCCGCAATTCTCCACGAGAAAGCGCTGGCTTTAACATATTGGAAGCATCCATCGTGCCTTCTGCCCCACCCGCACCAACGATAGTGTGAATCTCATCTATAAAAAGAATTATCTTACCGTCTGACCGTTCAATTTCCTTCATTATACCTTTTAACCTTTCCTCAAATTCTCCACGATATTTTGTTCCCGCCACAAGCATTCCTAAATCAAGAGAAACAAGGTCCTTATCTTTTAAAGATTCTGGAACACTGTTTTTTGCAATCATTTGAGCAAGGCCCTCCACGACAGCAGTTTTACCTGTACCGGCCTCCCCTATTAATATAGGATTATTCTTGGTCCTTCTAGAGAGTATTTGCATAATGCGTGTTATTTCATTGTCACGCCCGATGACCGGATCTAATTTATCTTCTTTCGCTAACTTAGTTAGATTGCGAGTGTATTTTATAAGTAATTTAAATTGTTTTGGGGGAGTCGCCTCAGTAATATTTTGACTGCGAAGTTCTTCTAAAACTTTCACTACTTGGTCTTTATGAATTTTAAATTTGGAAAGCGTCTCTCGTGCCTCACTCGTAACATCAAGCACAGCAATAAAAAGATGTTCCGTAGAAACAAAATCATCTTTCATATATTCTGCTAATTTTACTGATTGCTCAATTACCTGAGCTAAATCTGGATTAAGATAAATCTGATAAGAAGGAGAAATAGTACTGTGATTTTCTGGTAACTCAATTAATTCTAAAACAGAATCAGTCAGAAGCATCGTATCAATTTCCAATTTATCTAAAATAGAATTTACCATTGACTCTTCCTGAAGTAGAAGCGCTGCAAGTAAATGAAGTGCTGAGACATGATTTACTCCACGCTCAATAGCGAGCTCATGAGCCTTCTTGATTGCATCTTTTGCTTTAGTTGTAAATTTATTTAATGGTGGCATATATATAAGTTAAAAAGTTGTAAAATTAATGAGAAACAAAAAAATTAGAAAGCTTTAGGAGCTGGTGCATCAGAACCCTTTAGGGCACTCGTAATGCTTTCAATTGAAGAAAAAGAGGAAGTATCAGGAGAAAGTGCTATACCTAACACTTCGCCATCTAAATTAAGAACTAGAGAACCTATGTTTGATTTTGAAACAGTTATATCAATATTCTTATTTGAATTCAAGCCTTCAAACATAAAAGAAGTTGTAGTATTTCCTATTACTAGAACCTTCTGTCCGATTTTCATTTTACTTAAGTCTCCAAATGTTGGAACAGTATAACTAAGTTTGTCAGTTCCATTAACAGCAGCTCCTACTTTAATAAAAGAAAACCCTTCCTTATTCGTCGAAACAAAATCAGCTTTAAATTTTCCACTATCATTTTTAACATAATAAACTCCCTTGTCCGGCACGAGTGAAGCATCAACGACGACAGTATCATCAGTGGAAACTACAAACCCTCTCCCAGCAGAGACTTCAACAGTTTTCAGATCTATGTCTTGTGTTTCTTTTGTAATAGAAAATACTGAAGATTTATTTTTAGCAATTGCATCCACTACCAAATCTTCTTCCTTAACGACGACAGTCTGCACTGTAGTCTTGCCTTCCACTTGCTGAATTTTCTCAATTGTTTGTTGGACGACACGATTTATCGGCGCAGTAAAAGACACGGGTGCTTGTTGCATCAAGGTCACAGTCGTAATGCCCGTCGCAATAGAAGTAATGAAAGAAAGCAATACTGCGAGCAATATAAGTTGTGATTTATTTAAATCTTTAATATCCATTTCTCAATTATACCATTTTTTTAGCTTTGTCAAAACTTGAGATAAAACTTTAATTGTGTAGTCAATATCTTTCTTTGTAGTCTGCCTGCCCATTGAAAAACGAAGTCCGCCTATCTCTCTATCTATCTCTGGATGTATTGCTTTTATAACGTATGAGCCTTCTACGTTGGAACTTTTACAAGCACTCTTTGAAGAAGCCATAACACCCTTCGCAGAAAGTTCTATAACTAAAAGGTCACTTTGAATTTTAGGAAATGTTACGTTCACATTGTTCGGTAATCTATTTTTTAGATCGCCGTTAAATATATGCGGAGCAAAAGAATGATTTTTGAATGGTCTGGGGATTTTTTCCGAGGACCTGAAAAAATTATTCTTTTGCGAAGCTAATAACTTTTTAAAAAAATAATCACGAAGTTTTGTTAAGCGTTTGCTTTCTTTTTCTTTAATATCTTGTGCTAATTTTAATGCATTAGAAAATTTCAAAATTTCTGCTAAATTTTCTGTCCCTGGACGTAATCCCATTTCTTGGTCTCCCCCACCATATACATTTGCAAGTTTAACCATTTTTCTTTTATAAAGAACTCCGACTTTCCCCCCACCTTCAATCTTCGAACCAGATAATGAAAGTAAATCCACGCCGAGTCTCTCTACATTAAGATCTAAATAATTAACAGCCTGCACTGCATCAGTATGAAATAAAGGTAAAGAAAATGAAGGAAATAATTTCTTTGAATGGTCTGGGGATTTTTTCCGAGGACCTGAAAAAAAATTGATTTCCTTCATTTTCTTAAAATGCCTAATCTCTTTTGCGATCTCACGAATCGTCTGTATTGTGCCTATTTCGTTATTCGCATACATTACCGAAACAAGTATTGTATTGGTCTTAATTTCTTTTTTTATTTTTTTGGGATCCACTATTCCATTCTCCTCAACAGGGACAATTGAAATTTCCACAAGTTTTCTTTTTTCTAATAATTTAAAAGTTTCAAGCACTGAGGGATGTTCAATGTTTGTGGTTATAATGTGCGGAAGGAGTTGTTTGGTAGTTTTTGAAATGCCTTGCGCAGGCTGACGAGCCGAGCAGAGCAATTCGCCAACAGGCGAATATGTGTGCATTTCAAAAATTGACCAAACAACTCCTTGTATCGCAAGATTGTTACTTTCTGTACCCCCACTCGTAAAAATTATTTCTTCAGGTCTAGATCCCAAAACACTCGCCACAGCTTTGCGCGCATTTTGAAGTTTATTTTTTGCATCTACCCCGAGAGAATGAATTGAGCTAGGATTTGCTTCTACGCTAGCAGCGTAATCTAGGTATATTTTGTTTGATTTAACCATAAAAATAGTATATATTGAAATTGTATGAATACAAAGCTCGAGATAACTTTTTTTGTTTTAAGCGGAATTGCCATTTTGGGTACTCTTTTCTGTACTATTTGGATTATTGTTACCGAAAAACGCCTTAAAAAGTTTTTTCTTGGTAAAAAAGCAAAAGATTTAGAAGATACAATTTCTATTTTGGAAACTGAAATCAACAAATTAAATAAGGCAAAAGAAGAACTTGAAAAAAATATTGTTACAATAAACTCTAAACTTAAAAAAAGTATCAGAGGACTTGAGACCATACGTTTCAATCCTTTCCCTGACCAAGGCAGTAACCAGAGCTTTGCTATTGGAATGCTCAATGAAGAAGGTAGCGGCCTAGTAATTTCAAGTTTATATTCTCGTGAGAGAATGAGTATCTTTGCTAAACCAATAAAAAATGGAAAATCAGAATACGAACTCACTAATGAGGAAAAAGAGGCTCTAGAAAAAGCAAAGGTATAAAAAATTATGAAAACTGATGAAAAAGAAAACAAAATAATTGTACATCCACCTGTCGTGGCTGTAATGGGACATATTGACCATGGAAAATCAACCTTACTTGATTACATCAGGAAAACAAATATTACTGAAACTGAAACTGGAGGAATAACTCAGAGAATTTCTGCTTATGAAGTCGTGCATAAAGATGAAAATGGGCAAAATAGAAAAATAACTTTTCTAGATACACCGGGCCATGAAGCTTTTTCTAAAATGAGGGAACGGGGTGCAGAGATAGCCGATATTGCAATCCTCGTCGTCTCCGCAGAAGATGGAGTAAAACCTCAAACGATTGAAGCCTGGAAAACTATAACTGAATCCAAAATTCCCTACATTGTTGCTATAAACAAAATAGATAAGCCAGGGGCGAATGTTGAAAAAACAAAAATGGAGTTAGCAGAAAATGAAATCTATCTTGAAAATTATGGAGGGACAGTCCCCTTCACAGAAATTTCTGCAAAAGATGGTACGGGTGTAGATGATTTGTTGACGCTCATCTTAGTCTTAGCTGATATGGAAAACCTGACTGGAAACAAAAATGAAGAAGCAGCGGGTTTTGTAATTGAAGTAAACCTAGACTCAAGACGCGGAATCATGGCGAGTTTGGTTATAAAAAACGGCACAATGAGAAAAGGAATGACCGTGGTTGTAGAAGACAGCATGTGTTCTACCCGTATCATTGAAAACTTTTTAGGTAAAAGTATAGATGAAGCTACGTTCTCTTCCCCTGTGCGTGTCGTAGGCTTCGACAAGATGCCTAGAGTGGGAGCACCGTTTAAAACTTTTCAAAAAAAATCAGATGCCATTAAATACACAGAAGATTGGAAAGAAGGAAAAATTGCTGAAAAAACAAAAAATAATAAAACAAGCAATGAAGAAAATACTAAAAAAATAATACCGATAATATTAAAAGCGGATGTTTCAGGTTCTATTGAGGCTATCGAAAAAGAAATAGCTAAAATCAGAAATGATAATGCTGAATTTAAAATTGTTGTAAAAGGCATCGGACCAATCACTGAATCTGATATAAAAGGAGTGTCCCAAGGAGCGGATGCAATAGTCATCGGTTTTAACGTTAAAACAGACAAAAGTGCACTCGAAGTCGCCGAAAAAAGAGGCATTACAATCTCCTTTTTTGAAATTATTTACAAAATGACCGAATGGCTTGAAGAACAAATGGAAATACGAAGACCAAAGATTGAAACCATGGAAACAACTGGCCAAGCGAAAATTATTCGCGCTTTCAGCCGTACTAAAGAACGTCAGATAGTCGGAGGCAAAGTAACTGTGGGTCAAATTAACTTAAATAGCACTGTCAGAATTATGCGCCGTGAATTTGAAATTGGTCGTGCAAAAATAATTAACTTAGAAAAAAGTAAAGTTAAAACAAGCACCGTCGAGGAGGGTGCTGAGTTCGGAATGATGATTGAATCAAAGATTGAAGTCGTCGCTGGAGATATATTGGAATCATTCTCCGTAATTCAAAAATAATATGGGAGAAGAAAATAAAAGAACTGAAAAAGTGTCTAATGCCATCAAGGAGCTCGCTGCTCAGTTCCTAGGACGCGAGAACAATAGAACTTCTCTCATCACTGTAACTTCTGCCAATGTCTCCCCTGACCTGAAGCGCGCGACTATCTTCATCACAGTCCTACCTGATTCCAAAGAACATGATGCACTTGAATTCGCAAAAAGAAAAAGAGCAGAACTTCGAGATTTTTTGAAAAAGAATATGCCGATAAAAGTAATCCCTTTTGTTGACATAATGATTGATAAAGGAGAAAAAAATCGTCAGAAAATTGACGAACTGCTCCGAAATGGTTAAACTTCTTCAAATAGTCTTTGAAAAATGCCTTGCGCAGGCTGACGAGCCGAGCAGAGCAAATTTTCAGCAGAAAATTATGTGTGCATTTTGAGAAGAGCTATTTGAAGAAGTCTAAATGGCCTGGTAGCCAAGTGGTAAGGCATTCCTCTGCAAAAGGAATATACGGCGGTTCGATTCCGCCCCAGGCCTCAAGAGATTAAGTTTTTAATTTCTTTTTGTTCTTTATATGCTAGAATGTTTTAGTATAATTGCCCGGATGGCGGAATTGGTATACGCGCACGACTTAAAATCGTGTCTCGTAAGGGATGTGGGTTCGACTCCCACTCCGGGCACCGCACGGAAATAAGCAAATTTATTTGCTTATGTGTGGGAGTCGAAAGGATTTTCGTTATTGAGCGGAGCGAAATCGAAAATCACCTGGCTATGTAATAGCCGACTCCTCCGGGCACACAACTTAATAATTAATTTTGCGCCCTTGGCTGTTTTGGTAGGTCGTTAGATTAGGTAATTAAGTTATGTCGAAGTAGAATAAAAAATAAATGCGTCCATAGCTCAGCTGGTAGAGCAGATCCCTCTTAAGGATAAGGTCGGAGGTTCGATCCCTCCTGGACGCACAGCATTAAAATATAATGCAAATTTGCTGGGATGGCGGAATTGGTATACGCGCTAGTCTTAGGAACTAGTGGGGCAACCCTTGGGAGTTCGAGTCTCCCTCCCAGCACATAATAGTTGAGTTAAAGCCCCCATAGCTTATAGGCTATGGGGGCTTGACATTTGTATGGATAAGTGCTATACTTCTCTTATATGAATACAACAAAAAACAATTCAATAGTTTTCGGCTTGAAAATGTTGTCTATTTTGGCATTTAGCCTATTAGTTATACCTGCGACAGCTTCAGCTACCCTGGCTTTTACCCCTACCCCAAGTGAAAATCCAGCACCAATGGTTAACTCAATAAGCCCAGATTCTAAAAACAGAAATGACAACGTTAATACGATAACAATTACAGGAAGTGGATTTATCTCAAATTCTGTAGCTAGGGTAAATGGACAAGTACGTCCTACTGTCTTTATTGATGCTTCTCATCTCTCACTTCAGTTAATTGGGAATGATGCATATAATCCTGACGGACTTTATATTAATGTCTTTAATGAATTGCCAGGAGGAGGGTACTCAAATGCTGCTTTCTTCAAAACAAATATGATTGTCCCTGCAACTACAAATACAGGAAATACAAATGGGAACACCAGCAACAATAACTATGGTAATGCAAACACAAACGGAAATACAAATAACACTAATTCTTCTGCATCAAAAAATACCAAAAACAGTAACACGAGTACTTCTACAAACAACAACCAAACAAAAAGTTCGACTACTACTGATGCAAACTCAAACTATAGCAACCTAGCATCTAATGCAATATTTGGAACAAATGGTTTTATGCCAACTGGCCTAATACAATGGATATTGTTTGCGATAATCGTATTACTACTTATTATTTTAGTTAGAAAAATCTTTGGTGGTAAAAAGAATTACGACGAAGCACCTATGAAGCACGCGTAATAACTATTATAAAATAAAGACATTTTCAAGAAAGTCAGCCCCGCAAGGGGTTGACTTTTCTGTTATTGTATGATACAATATATACGACTAGGCTCTCTGACAAAAGAATAGAAACCAAACAACTCGCACCCACAATAGTGCCCAACGCGCCTTTGAGCGTAAAGAAAGGTAAGACAATGTCTAACCAAAAAAGTTTAACAATGCCAAAGACACAAACTCCAAACGGAGTTATAATCAGCCTCTTAGGATTAGCAATCCTAGCATGGCTCGTTTTGTACTTGTTGATCTTTGGAGCATTCTTCAGCGCAATCATCGTGTTTTTCATCATGGGGATGACCACGAAAGTTTATACTGATACTGTCCAAGGATTCGAAGCCCACATCCTTCTCAACAACCTAACACAAGAACAACGTGCAGTGTTCCAGGGAATGAATTTTAAATTACCCTGGGAAACATTCCAACAAAAAATCGATCTTCGGGTCGAGCTCAATGAAGTCCTCAAGGACGAAACCTACGCAGCCAAAGACACATTGATGGTAGTGAAGTATGTTTACACCATTCGGCCAGACGTGTCAGGAGATAACCCAGGGGAAAAAATAGTCCTTTTTGCGTCGTTCGAACCTGACGCAATCAAGATGGCTGGTAGAGCAATTTTCAGTAGTACCCTATCTGATCATTATGCTACTAAAAACGGTACCCAGCTCCTTAATAAGGCTGAAATCACCAAAGAACTTTTTGGGCCTAATAGTAATAAGTTAGAAAAATTTGATAAGGAACACGGGTCAGTAGCAGAGGTTGTATTGGAAGACTCTGACTTCGACGAGGCTACACAGAAGTCAAGAGACATGTTGTCTCGAGCTACTTCCTTTGACGCAACAGTTAAAAAACTGACGTCTAAAGGAAGAGTAAATCCAGCAGAGGCTGTACGCGTAGCAAAACTCATGGCCTTTGACGACGTTAAGGAGTTTAACCTTAACGTCACAGGGCTCGAAAATCTACAATCAGCGAACTTCGCTGGAGGGCTCTCAATTCCCTCCACTGATAAGAAAGGACCCAAGAAATGAGCCACACACCCACGGGTACTACCACACCCCCAAAAAGCACGAACCTACTTAAATGGGTCTTCTTGACCATCGCACTAATTCTCTTCATTCTCTATGTGAAGAATGAATTCAGTGGAACAAAGAAAAAGGCAGAGGCAACCGCTGCTGAAGTGGCAAAAAATGCAGCACAAGCTGTATCCCAGGCATTGACAGCTACTCCTCCTCCCCAAGGGCCCAAAAAGAAATTAATCAGCTTCAACGATGGGCCAATCGTTTCATTCACCTACTACGGCGGACCACTCATCTGGAATGCCATAGGGGGGAAAGTCGACTTTGTCGACGAATATGGAGTGAAGTGGAGTCACACCCCTGGAAAGCTGGAAGTCGGAGTTATGAACCAACAGCTTCACAGAGGCGTGGTCTTCGCCAGCAAACAAGCTAACTCGAAAGCAACGGGTGTGGAAATCACCCAAGTCTGGAAGGACTAGACTATTCATCGCGCTAGTCACGCAAAGCAAAAGGCGCCCCACTCGTGGGACGCCTTTTTTATTTTCACTAATAAATTCCTACAAAATAAAATACTAGGGTGGAGACAAATGAACAGAATTATCCCCTGTTGAATTTATTTGGACATCACTAATATTCAGAGTTTTTAAAATAATCCCAAGGATAGTCCAAACTCCCATCATAATAGTAATACCAACAATTCCCCAAATCATATGCTGCTTACCTGTCGTCTTTTTCTCTTCATTTTCTTGATTTGAAAGAAATTCAAATATACCATAAAGAAAATAAACAACAGCTAGAGCAAATAGTAATCCGATAAGTGGATTTATAATCATCGTATCAACATTCGCGATAAACCCATTTAAGGAAGTTGATGCAGCATAGGCTATCTTTGTAGAAAATAAATCCATACTAAAAATATTAATTTATTGTCGGCAAAGTAATTGTACCAGAGTTACTGACATCAAAAGTCTTGGTCAAAATACCTACAAGACCCCACATAGCAATAATGACAGCCAAACCAATGATACCGAAGATTATGCGGTCTCTTCCTGCTTTTTTAGCTTCCTCGTCACTTGAGATAACATAGGTAATAACTCCCCAAACGAAGTAAACTACGCCTAGAGCAATCAAAACTGGCACAACTGCATTAAGGATTTGACCAATTTTACATAGTACTGTAAACAATGTTCCTTGCCCTGCATTAGCCGCACAATTACTTCCACCTGTTGTAGTGACCTGTGCCAAAGCAACAAGAGGAGAAAAACCTAAAACAGAACCAGACAACACAATTAATTTCTTTTTCATAATTATTTCTTCCTAACTTCTAATAATAAACGCGACCTAATAATGCTAATAATATCCTTGTATTATACTCCTTGCTATTATCCTGGGCAAGTTCCGTCTGCTCTCCTGATAAACATAGGATTAGGACAAGGGCCCGAAGAAACACAAGTTTGAGTATTAAAATTATATTGAGTGCCTGAAGGACAAGAACTAGGACCTCCACTTCCTCCAGAGGGACACATTAGAGGGTTTGATACATATGTTTTACCATCTGGACAAAGGGTTGGACCCCCACCTATTGGACACAAAAATTGATTCATAACAACTGTTCCATCAGAACAAGTAAAAGAACCACCTCCGCTCGTACTATCTGGAACACAAGCAGTACCATCATTGTGCGTACCCGATGGACAAGGACCAACAAAGCCATCTCCAGTATTGCCTCCTCCATCTGTAGAAGAACTCGATCCAGGAGGGCGTACTTGTGGAAGGATATTTCCATTAATACCAAAGGTGCTGGTAAGTATACCCACTAGACCCCAAACAGAAAGCATCACTGCAAGAGCAATAATACCCCAAACCATAAACTGTTTACCTTGGGCTCTCTTCGCTTCTTCGTCTGCATTGATTATAAAAAAGTTAACTGCTCCCCAAACGAACATAACTGTCGCAAGAGCAAAAATAAGAGGAATTATTGAATTATTTATTATACAAGTCACATAACTGAGTACCCCTTGGAAATTGGTCCCCATCGTACAAGTAGAGCTTGCTCCAGTTAAAGGTGCAAGCGACGGAGCAGTAACTCCACTTAAACCAAAAGTATTAACTATAATATTTACAAGCCCCCATAATCCTACGATAACTGCAAAACCGATAAGGCCATAAATCATTCTATCTTTACCTGTTTTCTTCGCTTCTTCCCCGTCTGCAATGACGTATTGAACGACACCCCAAACGAAATACACTACTCCAAGAGAAACAAGAACAGGAATTATTGAGTTAAGGATTTCTTTCATTTGACATATTAATTTACCTATGCCAGTGAGAGAATCACACGTCGAAGCAGCAGCAAAAGAAATAATTGGAATTAGAGCTATAAAAGAAAAAATTGATATAAACTTATAAACAGATTTTAATGATTTCTTATTCATATATTTTATTTATAACGCTAGCACTGTAGCTGATATCATCTTTGCTATAGCCCATGAACCTAATAATATTGCTGCCCCTATCAATGTATACATAAGTGCTTCTTTTGCTTTGCTTAGCTTCTCAGAATTACCCCTTGCAAAAACAAAAAGAAAACCACAATAAATAATTGCGAGCGCCACTACTGGTATACCTATTTTCAACATGCCTTCAAGGATTTTCTGAATAAGCCCTGGGACCGAAGTTATACTTGGAATTGGATTTTCAATCTTACCACCACGAGCCTCTGTTCCACTTCCTTGTGCATAAAGTGTAAAAATAGGAATAATAAATAAATAAACTGCTAAAGTAATTTTGCCCCAGTTTTTCTTAAAAAATTTCATGATTATATTATACTATAATGTTAATTATAAACTAATTTAATATCTAATTAAGGTGAAAGTGGATTAAAACCAATCCAGCTACCCTGATAACCTAAAATTGATAATACTGTTCTAACAATAAGAAAAGCAGCTATCGCTATAATAAGGCCAATAACAACATCTGAAAAAATTGCTTTCGCTTTTGTCCTAGCATGAGCTACTTCCCCTCCTGCTGAAACCATTAGAAAGCCAGCATAAGCAAACATTATGGCTGCGATAGGAATAACCATATCGAAAAGAATAAACTTAATAACTTTATTTACTAGGGCCATAAGAGCGTTGAAGTCGCATGGTTGAGCAATTTTACCACTACTATCTGGTGTATTGTTGCAAGGAACCAAGCCTCCTCCTGTAGATGTACCTGAACCCTGTGCAAAAGACAAAGCTGGGATAATGAGTATTAAAAATACTAAAACGGAGATTAAGATTTTTTTTGTATTTTTCATATAATTACTTAAATAATAAAAGACTTATTTTTGAGTTCGCATCTTTAACGGCATCATTCACTGATAAATTACCAGACAATACTGAATCAATCATACCACTAAAAATGTTATTGGTATCTTTTGGCGATGGGTCAAGCCAGCTTCTGGCGTACAATGCGGAATTATAAAAAATAGGAGAATAAGCATCATCGGGCTTTATTGCAAGTAAATCACGACGAGCTGGTGCTCCTCCTGTAGCTGTAGCAAATTTTGATGCAAAATCGCTCGTCGCGAGTAAACTCGCTGCCGTAAAAGCAGTAGTAAAATTCTTCGACGAAGCAGAAATAGCAATGCCGGTGACTCGAGCGCCTGTTACCTTAGAAGGAGAACTTCTAATCTGTGGAACACCTGAGATGAAAAAATTCTGATTGGGGTTTCTATTTACCAAAGACTGAAGCTCAGAAGCATAACCAAAATAAAAAGCTAAATCTTCCCTAGAAAAAGCATCATTAGAATTTGGGAAAGATTTATTCCACGAATATAAAGTATTATTGGGATCCGCAAAATCTGTATAAAACTTTAAAATTGAAGGAAGATTGTAATTTCCTATTGACGCGTCTAATGTTGAATTTAGAATCCCATCTTTTTCTTTTGTAATAGGATTACCAGCCTGCATAAAAAGAGTCGCAAGAATATCTTTAGCATGAACTATATTAGAAGAGTGACCTAATGCTACACCGCTTTTTATTATTTTATTTGTATTGTCTTTTTTAGTAAGTGTGGGAACCATTTTGGTCATCTCATCCCAATAGGCAGGTGGATAAACGAATCCACTCGCATCAAGCATGCTTCTGTTGTAATACATCATAAGAGGATCAATAGAAACAGGAAAAGCGTAAACACCCTTCCCTGCTAAAAATACCTCCCCTGCTCCCGCAAAAACATTTTTGAACGTAGAGAGCGGATAGCTAGTATAGGGAATAGCAAAAATTTTATTAGAATAATGAAGAATCAAATTATCTGGTAGAAAAAATAAGTCTGGCCCTGCTCCCGCAGCCAATGCTTCAAGTAAATCTTGGTCAAAAGTATCAGGAGATTTTTGTACGTAAGAAACAACAAAAGTGGGATTCGCATCATTGAAACTCTTCATTGCTGTAGCTATCGTTGCACCCGGAACTGTACCCCACAAAACCACCGTACCTAAACTACCGGTACTATTTTTACCGAGAGGGATAGCGCCAGAAAAAACTAACATACCAAAAACAGCAGCAGCGATAAATACAATTAAAATGATTAGTTGAAAATTTCCTTTCATGGATTATTTATTCCTTAACTAATATCATACCATAATGATGACCTCCTGCATCAATATCTCTATCAAAAACAAAGCCATTTTTCTCGAACATTAAACGAGCTTCATCTTTCGGAATTATATTCGTGCCCCCCATGACTGATGATTCAGACCAATCAATGAGAAGTACCCTTCCTTTTATTTTAAGTATTCTTTTTACCTCTTCGATAAATTTTCCCTTATCTTCTACCTGAAAAAGTATATTTGAAGCAATTACCGCATCAACTACGCCATCCCCTATTTTCGTTCCACCCAATTTCTCCACATCTCCTAGAATAATTTCAACATTATTTAGCTTTAACTCAAGTACTCTACTTTTTATAGTATCTAGGAAATCCTTCTGAAGTTCTACTGCATAGACTTTCCCCCTTCCGACTATCTGACCTGCTGCCAAAGTATAAAAACCAGTCCCCGCACCCAAATCTGCTACGATATTATCTTCCCTTAATCCAAAAGCTTTTAAATTTTTTAATGGGTCAGTGAACATATTTTTTTATTTTTTAGGTTTTTACTAACAAGCTTTTTTACAAACAAGCAAGAGAAGCAATACCATCACCTCCTCGGAGACGCATCACCGTCACTCCCTGAGTCTGGCGACCAAGAGATGAAATATCTGAAAGAGGGGTGCGAATTACTTGTCCTTTTTTAGACATCGCTATCAACTCTACCTCTTCCCCTGTCAAAACCTTCGCCACTATTAGTTTACCAGTTTTTGCGGTAACTTTCGCTGTTTTTATACCCGAGCCACCACGTTTCTGAACTTTATATTCTTTCAAATCTGTCTTTTTGCCGAAACCATTTGCACTCATCGTCAAGAATGCACCTTTCCCTGCAGCCTTCTTCACCACATCCACACTTATGACTTCATCAGTTTTAGACAATCTAATACCACTCACCCCGCCTGCAGTCCTGCCCATTTCACGCACATCAGATTCTTTAAATCTAATTGACTGACCGTCGGCAGTAGCAATCATGACTTCGTCTCCTTTTTCTGTTGAAAGTGCGGAAATAAGCTGATCATCCTTATCTAAACGAATAGCAATAATTCCGCTCCTACGAACATCTTTAAAGCTCTCGGAAGACATTTTTTTAGCGGTACCATTTTTTGTAACTAACATTAATGAAGAAGCTGATTTTCCTAAATCTTTCGGTAATGCAAGAATTGAAGTGACTTTTTCCTCACCACCAAGAGCTAAAAAGTTCATAATGGATTTACCACGAGTGGCTCTCTTGCCTTCAGGAATATCATACATTTTCATTTGATAAACTTTTCCCAGATTGGTAAAGAAAAGTAAATTGCTATGAGTTGAGCCAGAAACAAGCATGGTCACGAAGTCTTCTTCTTTTGTTTCAAGATCTATCACCCCTACTCCACCACGCTTCTGGGCATGATATTCAGATGGATCGGTGCATTTTACATAGCCACCAGCAGTGAGAACGAGCATTGTTTCCTTTTCGGGAACCAAGTCTTCGTCCGAAATTTCTTTTACTCCGCCTTTGACTATTTTTGTACGACGCTCATCAGCATATTTCTCACGAACTTCTTTCAATTCTGCAGAAATTATTTTCAACATTTTTTTAACGCTTGAAAGTAATTCTTTCATTTCAGCAATAAACTTTTGTTTCTCGGCAAGTTCTTCTTCGACAAGCTTTCTCTCGAGCCCTGCAAGCTTCGCTAATTTCATTTCCAAAATAGCCGTAGCCTGTAAATCTGAAAACTTAAACTCTTTCATTAAATTAAATTTTGCAAGTTGAGAATTCTTCGAAGAACGAATGACACTAATGACGCGGTCAATTTTGTCTAATGCCTTTTTTAAACCAAGCAATATATGCTCTCTTTCCTCGGCACGACGTAGATCATAAGCTGACCTACGTTTTACAACTTCTTTACGATGTTCGATAAATAAAGCAAGAATTGATTTTAGGGAAAGGGTCTGAGGCACACCGTCAACCAAGGCAACCATATTGAAATTGAAATTTGATTCAAGTTGGGTATTTTTATAAATATAATTTAAAACTTTTTCTGGATGAGCACTGCTCTTTAAATCAATAACAATTCGAATGTCTCGAGTAGATTCATCGCGTAAGCCCTTAATGCCTTCGAGCTTTTTCTCTTGAACCAATTCGGCAATACTAACAATCAAATTTGATTTATTTACTCGAAAAGGAATAGAAGTAATGATGATAGAAAAATTCCCATCTTTTTGTTCCACTATTTCAGCTTCACCTCGACAGACTACGCCTCCTCTCCCTGAACCATAAGCATGAAGAATATCTTTATGTCCAAAAGCAATACCTCCCGTAGGAAAATCTGGACCCTTGATAAATTGCATTAAATCTTCAGTGGTCGCATCTTCATTTTCTACTAGAAAACTAGTCGCATCCAATACTTCTCCTAAATTGTGTGGAGGAATGTTCGTCGCCATACCGACGGCAATACCTAAAGTACCATTTAGAAGCAAAGCTGGAACACTCGAAGGAAATACTATTGGCTCCTTGCGTGTTTGGTCATAGTTTGGACGAAAATCAACTGTCTCTTTTTCCAAATCTCGCAAAAGCTCCGCAGAGATTTTGGACATTTTTGCCTCGGTATAACGCATCGCAGCAGCATTATCTCCATCAATAGAACCAAAGTTTCCTTGCCCCAAGACAAGAGGATAACGATATGAAAATTCTTGGGCCATTCCAACCATTGAATCATAAACAGCTGTATCTCCATGAGGATGATATTTTCCGAGCACATCTCCCACAATTGCAGCTGACTTTCGAAAACGAGCACTTGAAGTAAGCCCCATTTCGTTCATCGCAAATAAAATTCTACGATGCACTGGCTTTAAGCCATCGCGTACATCAGGTAAAGCACGTGAAGTGATAACAGACATGGCATAAGCCAAGTAAGATTCTTTCATTTCAGCTACGACATCAACTGGCAGAATGGTATCTGTGTGTGAAGGAATGATTGGTTCTGATGAAGATTTTTTAGCCATAAATTTATATTGAATTTATTGAAATATTATTATTGTACTACAGTATTTGAATTAGGTTCATTTATACTATTAATGCCATCTACGATATTATCCTTTAATGCAGAAAATGGTTTTAAATCTTGACTCATTTTTATTTGAGTGTCTGTATCTGTTAAGGTGGTTCCTAAAGAATAAACCCAAAGAATAAACAAAACGATAGCACAAAAGAAAATAAGAATATGCAAAATATATCTCTTGACCTCCTCTGGCTGTTTTCTAATATTTTGAATTAACCTTTTCATAACTTTTTACTAGTTATATTGCTTTCAATATAACTACTTCTCCTTCTTTATTTTCTAAATCTTTTCTCTTTAATGTAAGTTTGTCTACGACTTCTGCTTTTTCTTCTCCAATTTCTTTCAGGAAAACCTTAAGTGAGCTTTCGTCATAATCCATCGGTATTATTAACTTTGGCTCAAGTGATGAAGCAAGTTTAGCAGACATCTTAGCATCCAACAATCCTGTGTCTTTGCCTTTTCCTCCTACAGGAATAAAAAGGATGTCTGGACTATTTAAAACCTCACGAGATTCTTTAGAAAGTTCTCCGTCAGACAAAGCTCCTAAAAACATAATATCAATATTATCAACCGACAAAGAATAAATAGTATTAATGTATTTTTTATCAGAGATTAAAGAATGTGACAAAAGACCTTTAACAAAGATATCTTTTATCTCATAATCCCCTGGTCCATTTATAACAAAAGGTGCTCGTTCACCATGAGATAACTGCTCTACACCATTGTAATCAGGATGATTGGTAGTTACTAAAGCAATATCTGCGCCAAAGTGAGCAGAAATACCTGTTTTGGAACTTTTATTAACGGGATTAAAAGCAAGAACCATGTCCCCTTGCTGAATCTTAAAAAACTCTTTTCCGAAATATGTTATTATCATTACTTGTATTATAGCAGAAATAAAATAAAAAACACTTGCTTTTCTATGGTTTTGTAGTAGTATATTCATACAAGTTAATAAATATTAAAAGCACGGACTTAGGGTAACCTTCCAGCAATCTGCTAGAAAACCTAAACCTTATATCCGCTTTCATGCGGATGTTTTAATTTTAAAAACGAATTATTATGGAAAACGAAGAAGTAAAAGAAAACTTAGTCTTGAGTTCTATCACTGAACGCAGTGCAAATAGACCAGAAGTAGACTCTCTCGTAGAAGGTCCAGTTATTTTAATAGAAAAGTCTTCCGTCTATGTGGACTTGGCACCATTTGGTACCGGTATCATTTATGGACGTGAATTTATTAATGCAAAAGATGTCATTAATAAAATCAGCCTCGGAGATATCATCAAAGCCAAAATCGTTGAAATAGAAAACGAGGATGGATATACAGAGCTTTCATTAAAAGAAGCTAAACAAGCTCTCGCTTGGAGTGAAGCTGAGAAAGCAATAAAAGGGAAAATAATCTTAAGCCTAGAAGTAAAAGATGCAAACAAAGGAGGCTTAATCCTAGAATGGCAAGGTATACAAGGGTTTCTGCCAGCTTCCCAACTTAAAGCAGACCACTACCCTCGTGTTCTAGATTCTGACAAAGACAAGATTCTAAAAGAATTAAAGAAACTAATCGGTGAAAAGATTTCAGTCATGATTATCTCTACTCTTCCAAAAGAAGGAAAATTAATCTTCTCTGAAAAAGACAGCAATCCTGAAGAGAAAAAGGAAATCTTAAGTAAGTATACTGTAGGCGACAATTTAGATTGTACCGTAGCAGGAATAGTTGATTTCGGTATATTCTTGAAATTAGAAGACGGACTAGAAGGACTTGTTCACATCTCTGAACTTGACTGGGGCCTCGTAGAAGACCCACGCAATATCTTCAAAATTGGAGATAAAGTCAAAGCGAAAGTCATCGAAATCAAGGATGGTAAAATATCTCTTTCTGTCAAAGCGCTCAAAGAAAACCCATGGAAGGAATTCGAAGGAAAATTGAAAAAGGGAGATATCATTAAAGGTGTAGTTATCAAATATAACAAACATGGCGCACTCGTATCTATCAAGGAAGGTGTCGCTGGACTTGTCCATAACTCAACCTTTGCTTCTGAAGCTGCCCTTCGCGCCAAACTAGAACTTGGAAAGAATTACAATTTCCAAATCACCTTGTTCGAACCAAAGGATCAAAAGATGACATTGGTATATTTAGAACAATAATACTAGAAACAAAAAAGCCCCCGACGTACGTCGGGGGCTTTTGTTTACCCAGTCTTTTCCCTTCCAAAAAATTCGTCCCAATCATTAATTTTATTAGGATTTTTTAAAAAACCTAACATAGAATCAGGAGTTTTGGGTGTGGGCCAAATGCTTTTTTCGTCAAATTTTTTTGGAAACTCTGGCATAGAAGTAAGTTTAGGTTCTGTGGGCCAACCGTATCGTGCTGCATTTTTTTGATAATCTTTAGAGGATTTAATCCCTTTTTCTCTCACATCTCTTTGCAAAGTCTCAAATGTCCACTCCTTTTTTTCTTTCCATACTCTTTTTTCCCTTCCCAAAAACTCATCCCAGTTATTTGTTTGATCAGGATTTTTAGGAAATCCTGGCATAGAAGTAAGGGTTTGTGGTGTAGGCCAATTGTATCGTGATGCGTTTTTTTGATAATCTTTAGAGGATTTAATTCTTTTTGCAATAACTTTTAGTCTAAATTTTTCAAGATCAAATTTGTCTCTTTCTAAAAATGCATCCCAGTTATTTGTTCCATCAGATTTTTTAGGGAATTCTGACATAGAAGTAAGGGTTTTAAAAGAAAGCCAGTTGTTTTGTGCTGCTTGTCTTTGATATTCTTCGGATGATTTAATCTTTTTCTCCTGGACATCTCCTTGTAAACTTTCATATGTCCATTTACTTTTTTCTCTCCATTCATCATTTTCTCTTCCAAAAAATGCATCCCAGTTATTTGTTCCATCAAGATTTCTAGGAAATCCTTGCATTCTTGTAACGAAAGCAAGGCTAGGCCAATTGTTTTGTAGTAATAGTTTCTTGTAAACAAAAGTGGATTTAACTCGTTTTTCTTGAACATCCTTTTGTAAACTTTCATATGTCCATTTAATTTTTTCTTCTCTTCCTAAGAGTTCACCCCAATTGTTTGTTCCATCAGGGTTTTTAGGAAATCCTGGCATGGAAGTAAAAACAATAGGATTAGGCCAATTATTTCGTGACGCTTTTCCAGTATAATCATAAGAGGACTTAATGCCTTTTGCTATTACATCCTCTTTCAGGGTTTTAAATGTCCATTTTTTCTTCTCCTTTAATTCTGGAACTTCTCCTGCATTTTCTATTTGTTTTTGTGGTGGTGCCGGATTAAACGACAAACCTTCAGGTGACATAACTGAATTGTATAGATAGTAAAGTAAAATTGCAAAGACTAAAAGCCCCCGACGTACGTCGGGGGCTTTTAAGTTATTTATATTAAATATTACGCTTTTATTGCAAGGGTTATAGAGGTATCTATTTCTGCATCACCAATTGTATCCATAATGGCCATCACTTGCTCAGTATATTTGGGAACAATAGAGGGAGGGTTGTATGCATTCAAAATACCTTCAGTAGTTTTATTATCATAATGCATAGCTGTTCTAGGATTGTTTCCACCTAAGTTCTTGGCTACTACTTCAATAGCTTGGTCATTTGATTTAAAACCAATCTTGCAAGAACCCCAACCGAAAGCATTGTTTGGAACTTTCTTGCATTTAGCTCTACCGCCAGTAGATTCACGTGCAGAGATAGCTGGTAGTAAACGCCAATCAAGATCATTCTTTTCGGCCTCTTCTACCATTTTCATACCAGTACCTTCAAGCGGCATATTCTTCGATGCAAAGTAAGCATCGATAGCATCAGCCTTTTCCTGCTTTGAGAGGACATTTGCGTCTAGCACTGGATTCACCTTTAGGTCAATAGCTTGATTAAGAGCAGCTAACCCTGAGGCTTCAATATTAACTTTTTTTACCAATACATTGTGAGAAGTCTCAATATTAGGTATGCCAGACATAGAGAGTGACATAGTCATAACAGGCAAAAGAGCCAGAGACTGCACAAAACGTATTAGATTGTTATTTTTCATATTAAAGCGGTATATGCTCCGCCAACACCTATACTGTTTACTTCAGCCAAACTTTGACTTACCTGTGTATACTATCATGATTGAGCCGAAAAGTCAATAGTTAGACAATGATTTTATCATCTGTCAAATCAAAAAAACCTTATATTATAAGGGTATTTTGAGATAGAGCTATTGACAAATATAGCTAAAATATGACTAATAAAGGGTTGTGGATAAACTTCTAGACAACTGGAAGGACTTTCTCAGCAACTTTGTAAGCTTCCCCTGCCCCCATGGTGACAAAAACGTCTTTTGGTCCTAGACTTAAAGAAGTCACATAGCTTTCAGCCTCTTCAAAAGTAGAAAATGCCTTAGCTTTCTCTCCTTCCAGGGTAATTGCCTCTGCTAAGAGTTCACTTGAGACACTCTCGTCCTTACTTTCTCTCGCAAAATAAATAGGAAGAAGAAGCACTTGGTCTGCGCCTTTGAAACTTTTGGCAAAATCATTAAATAAAGCCTTGGTTCGACTATAAAGATGAGGCTGGAAAAGAACAAAGATATTTTTGTCCCCCTTTGGGTAAAGCTCCCTCAAACCCTCAAGGCTAGCCTTTATCTCTGTAGGGTGGTGAGCGTAATCATCATAGATGATTGTTCCCTCTTTTGTCTCTCCCTTTTTCTCTAACCGACGCCAGGTTCCAGAAAACTCTGTTAGGGACTTCTTTACAACTTCTTCCTTAATATGCAGAAAATCAGCTACAGCAAGTGCTGCGGCTGCATCCATTCTGTTGTGTACCCCAGGAACTAAGAGCCTTGGAACTTTATCTAAATACTTACTATAATCTAAAATCTTATGTTCACTCTGAGAAGTAAATTTATCAAATGCACTTTGAATGTCTGCTAAATCCTTATAACAATCCAAATGATCTGCTTCAATATTTGTAATCACAGAAACAAATGGATGAAAATTCAGAAAATGTCTATTGTACTCATCTGCTTCTACAACTAAATAATCGCTACTTCCTTCTCTAAAATTGCTATCAAATTTTTTAACGAAAGAACCAACGACGACAGTCGGATCCAAGCCCGCATCAATGAGAATATCTGCTACCATCGCTGTGGTCGTTGTCTTACCATGAGTACCAGCAATTGCTATCACTTTATATTCTTTTGCAAATTGACCCAAGGCTTCAAAATAACTCATAACTGGCTTGTTTCTCTTTCTAGCCTGAGAAATTAGCTCGGGGCCCCGATAAATCCATGCATCACTAAATATATACAAATCAGCATCCGGTAATTCTTTCAGTTCATTTTGGTAAAAAATAATCGCTCCTGCGTCTCGAAGTGGGTCAATCGTTTTAGGGCTTTCTTCATCATTTACTCCTAGGACTTCTATCCCGCGAGACATTACCATCTTCGCCAATGCCGAAATACCTATCCCCCCGATTCCAATAAAAAATACTTTTTTAATTTTTGATAAATCTATGTCTTGCATGCTTGCCCGCCTCTGGCGGGTTATTTTAATTTTTTTATTATTTTCATAAACAAATCGTTTCTTTCATACTCATTATTAAACATCCCAAAAGATGCAAAAGCTGGGGAGAAAAGAATCGTATCTCCCTGCCTACCGGCAGGCAGGCTTTTTTCAGCATATATCATTGCCTCTTTTACTGCATCTATTAAGTCTTTTGCCTCATAGTTTTCTACTTTCAACTTTTTGCGTAGCAAAGCATCTGTCCCTGTTCCAGGAATCAGGAATACAGCCTTGCAGTACTTATTTATCACTTTAACAAAATTATCCAAAAGAAGCTTCTTGTCTGAACCACCACAAATTAAAACAATCTTTGGACTTTTTAAATTCAAGGAAAGTGCTTCGATTCCAGCCATCGTTGCCTCTGGCGTGGTGGCGTTATTGTCATTGTATATTTTTACACCTTTAACTGTTTTCAAATACTGCAACCGTCCTTCTAGGCCTTTAAAATTCTTGACTGCTTGCTTGATTTTGCTTTCTCCAATTTTAAATTGCTTAGCTACCTCCACTGCACAGGCTAAATTTTCTTTTTGAAATTTACCAGGCAAAGTGGAAGCATATTTATCTGCATCTTTTGCATTTACTACGATTAATTTGCTTTTTATATTTTTAGGAATTAATTTCTTCATATCTGGGCGAATAATTAAAATATCATCCTTTGTCTGATATTTAAAAATATTTGCCTTGTCATTAAAATAGTTCTTCATAGAATTTTTGTAATAATTCATATGGTCTGGCATGAAAGAAGTAAATACAGATATGTGTGGAGACAGCTTCGCATCACCAAAACCTTGCAACTGCCAAGAATCAAGCTCACAAACTAAAATGTCTCCTTTTTTAACTTTTTTTAATAATGGAAGAGTCGCCACCCCCCGAACGTTTCCCCCTATATAAACTTTGTGCTTCAAAAACTTTTCATTCTGTTTTAAAATTTCATAAATAAGCGCCGTGGTCATTGATTTCCCTCTCGTACCAGTAACTCCAACCAATGTTACCCCTGGTGCATGTTTTGCAAAAAGTGATACATCCATCTCAATGGGAATATTCTTTTTCTCAGCTTCTTTGATGTAAATAGAATTAAGTGGTACTCCAGCAGATTTTATAATCATATCTCTATTCTTAAAGTCCTCTAATCTATGCTCACCTAAAACAAATTTAATACCCGCCCGTCCTTTGGCGGGTATTATATATTTTTCTAGTTCTTTCATTGATGTTTGTAATTGCTCTTTTGTCTTCAAGTCAGTAACAATCAAATCTGCCCCACATTCAGCTAAAAATTTGGTATAGCCAAGCCCCCGCCCTAAAATCCCCAGCCCCATGACTGTAATTTTTTTATTTTTAAAAAAATCTTTATAACTGCTCATATGCTTTTTGAAACTCTTCCATGTCGTCAAAATAACTACGAACCCCCTTTATGTCTTGATAGTTCTCGTGTCCTTTGCCGACAGCTAAAATTATGTCCCCTTTTTGAGCTATTTTAACCGCTTCCAATATTGCATTATGACGATCTGTGTTTTCTATTACTTTCTTCAAGTCCTCAGCAGTTAAACTTTCTTTCATTTGATTAATGATTTCTGCTGGATCTTCACTTCTAGGATTATCAGCGGTAAAAATAGTAATGTTAGAAAAAGTGGCAGCAATCTTACCCATAACTTTACGCTTAAATGGATCCTTATCTCCACCACAGCCAAATAAAGAAATTATTTTACCTTCTTTGTTTTTTATTTCTTTCACAGTCAAAAGAACTTTTTCTAAGGCGTCTGGTGTATGCGCATAGTCAACAATAACCAATACACCATTTTTGGACATAAAATGATCGAAGCGTCCACGCGGAGGTTCAATATTTGCTAAAATCTTTTTCACTTTCTCCATGTCAAAATTTAAAAGTTTACAAGTACTCCACACTGCTAGCAAATTTGCAGCATTAAATTTTCCAAGAAGTTTTGAATTAATTTCTTCACCATTAAAATCTAGTTTTAAACCATTGAAATCTAGTTTTTTAATTTCCCCACGAAATAACTCTCCTTCCCCTATCCCTGGGATAGGGGAAATTTCAAAACTATAAGAAAACTTTCGGGCTTTTATACCTTCTAGCATTTTAGGACCATATTCATCATCAGCATTCGTTAAAGCAAAAGCATTCGCAGGCAACATAGTAAAAAATTTCTTTTTTGCTCCAAAATAATTATCAAAATTCTTATGATAATCCATGTGGTCGTGAGTCAAATTCGTAAAAATTCCTCCAGCGAATTTAATGCCAGCTACTCGACTCTGGTCTAAGGCATGCGAGCTTACTTCCATGAACACATACTCGCAACCCTTGTCTACCATTTTATTTAAAAGCTTATGTAAATATATTGAATCGGGTGTCGTCTGTGGAGCAGTCTCGGGTGAAAGAATTCTCTCTCCATTAATCATATTTTCGACAGTCCCCATAAGCCCAGCCTTATAACCGAGAGCAATTGCCGTCCTGTAGAGAAGTGTCGCTGTCGTCGTCTTGCCGTTTGTTCCTGTCACTCCAACAATTTTTAGCTTTGCTGATGGATTACCAAAAAAATGCACCCTTGCTAGCGTAGTGATTACTCGCCTTTTAAGTTTTAAACTTTTGATAGGATTTTTCATTTAGGTCTAACGATGAATTCTTGCTCAATTTTTTCAAATCTTTCTATCTCTTTTCCATCTAATACGATATTTTCTAAAAACATATGTTTCGGTCTAGCCCAAATGACTCCATCCTCTAGATGCATATAAATAACCAAATGCTCCTTCGTCTCACTCTCAATTGCCTCGAAAAGGACTTTCACCTTTGTCCCTTTATAATGTTTATAAACTCCTCCAATTTCTAAGCTTTTCATAGATTATATTAATTAAATAAACCAATAATTAATAACACCAAACAAGAGAACGAGTATAATCATTATTGTCGTGATGAATAATCCTAGCTGGTCTGCTTCTTTCCATGACTTATATGAACTATACAACCAAAAAGGTTGAGACAAAAGATTACTAAGTAAACCCCATTTAGGTAATTTTAGTGCAGTCAGTAAAAAACCTGTAAATGTAAATAATACAATGCACACTTGAGTTAAATTATTAAAAGTTAAATATTTTTTCATTTTTTTTGAAATTTTTATTTTTTCTTCGAACCCCATTTTTTATCTACTTCTTTTCTATCTACAAACCAAGCATCTTTCGAATCAAACCACCAAGAATCTGGATTGGTCTTCATTAAGAATTTTCCTAATTTTTTTGCATTATCTGTTTTTAATCTTTTTATAGCTATATCTATCCATTTTTTTGTCTTAGTGTTTCCTTTTATTTCTTCCCCACGTAATGTGGCAATCCATTCCAAACTATCTGCGTCTTTTACTAATCTTGCCTCTAACGTTTTTCTTTCTTGTTCTTCTTGAAAAAGATTTAAAATTTCTTTTCCAAAAGGAATGCTTCTTGAAATATCTTTCACCGCTTCAGCCTCTGCCAATCTACCGTAACGCTGGTGAACATAATTATGGTCTGAGGTTCTACCTTCTCCTATGTCATGGAAAAGAGCCATTAATACCACTTTATTTATATCAGCCTTCGGCTCAAGATGTGCAAGTGCATAAGCAATCATCGCTGTATGAAATAAATGTTCTGCAACGGACTGATTACCACTCCCCAAAAACCAAAAACCAGAACGGGGTGTTTTACTATGAATTGCAGTTTCATACACAAAGTTTGTAACTTGCTGATATATATCTTTTTTCTTATTTATTGCCATATATTTTTAATTAACTAATGATTTTCTATGCTGAGGGGCATTTATGAGGCCACATTTTTTATATTTAAATACTTCACCCGTCGCAGGATTTATCGCCCCGCAAGGACAAGGGTCATTTCGGCCAATATCTAAATCGGAATTTGAAGTTTGGGCACCTTCAGTGTTTGCGTCTGGTTGACTAGTGATTAAAGTCTGCTTAGGAAGATTATCTTCTCTTCCAACCCTTACGTTCTCAGTGTTGATGTTATTTATAAGAGAAAAAACTTGCTCTTTAAAAACTTCTTCCATCTCTTTAAACATCATCAACCCATCTTTTTTATACTCAACAATTGGCTCCCTCTGACCATAAGCACGGAGGTTTACAGATGAACGCAAATAATCCATCGCTTCCAAGTGTTCCATCCAAAGTGTGTCAGTCGTATATAAAGCAATTCTACGAACTGTTTCAAAAAACGCCTCATCTCCAAGTTTTTTTCTTTTTTCTTCAAAGACTTTGTCAAAACCTTCTTTCAAGGTCGCAATATCAGCAAGCAAGGCTTCTATCTCTGTTTTATCAGCCTGCAACATTTTTTGTCTTCTTTCGTAAATTATTTTACGCTGATGGTTCATCACGTCGTCGTATTCAAGAGTATGTTTTCTGGCATCAAAATGAAAACCTTCAATTTTTGCTTGAGCTCCTTCTAATGTTCTATTGATAAAACCGTTCTCGATAGGCATATCTTCTGGTATACCGAAACGGCCCATCATGTTTTTAATTCTATCTGAACCGAATACACGCATTAAATCATCTTCAAGCGATACATAGAAAATAGTTGCGCCTGGATCTCCTTGTCTGCCGGAACGTCCACGAAGCTGGTTGTCTATTCTGCGAGCTTCATGTCGCTCTGTTCCCAAAACAAAAAGCCCACCTGCCCCTTTTACAAATTCATATTCTTCTTTAATGATAGGATTTCCTCCGAGCTTGATATCTATTCCGCGGCCAGCCATGTTCGTCGCAATCGTTACTGCACCTCGACGCCCTGCTTGAGCAATTATTTCTCCTTCTTTTTCGTGATTCTTCGCATTCAATATTGTGTGTTGTACTCCTTCTTGTCTCAAATATACAGAAAGGAGTTCATTTTTCTCAATAGAAATAGTACCAATCAGTACAGGCTGACCAAGAGAATTTAATTCTTTCACTTTCTTCGCAATCGCCTGAAACTTCCCTTTTTCTGTTTGGAAAATTAGGTCACTATGGTCAATACGAACTATCGGACTATTGGTAGGAATTACAATGACATCAAGCCCGTAAACTTTTAAAAACTCTTCTGCGGAAGTAGCGGCTGTCCCTGTCATCCCTCCTAACTTTTTATAGAATCTAAAGTAATTTTGGAAAGTAATAGAGCCTGAAGAACGGGTCTCTTTTTCGATTTTTACTCCTTCTTTCGCTTCAATCGCTTGATGGATACCTTCGCTCCAGCGCCTACCAGGTTGTAAACGCCCAGTGAAAGGGTCAACGATAATAACTTCGCCTTCTTTTACGACGTAATCTTTATCTCTTTCAAAAATAGCCTGCGCTTTCACTGCTGTCTCTAGGTGATGTACATATTTAATACCTTTTTCGGTATAAATATTTTCAACACCAAGAAGCTGTTCCGCTTTAGTGATACCAGCATCTGTTAAAGATATCGCTTTTAATTTTTCATCAACCTCATAGTCTGTATCTTTTTTTAATTGCTTCGCAATTTGATAAAATTTTGTATAAAAATCTTCCGAATCGCCTGAGGCGGATGAAATGATGAGCGGAGTACGCGCTTCATCTATTAAAATAGAATCTACTTCGTCGACAATTGCAAAGTTATGACCTCTTTGAACCATATCTCCCAAGGCCGTCACTAAATTATCACGCAAATAATCAAAACCATATTCATGATTTGTTCCGTATGTCACGTCAGCCATGTATGCCTCCTTCCTAGAACATGGTTTCAAAAAATCATAGACAATTTTAAATTCACCAACTTTATCTCTCTCGGGATCTTCTTCTTTATGAGATGCATCATACAAATAAGAAACATTTTGAGAATTAATAACACCAACAGAAAGTCCTAAGAAATTATAAACTTGGCCCATGAGCACGGCACCAATACGAGAAAGATAATCATTAACAGTAACTATATGTACTCCATCAGAGCTTAATGCATTCAAGTATGCAGGAAGAACTGCAACAAGAGTCTTACCTTCACCAGTTCTCATCTCAGCGATTTTACCTTTATGTAAAGCAAGACCTCCAATAAGCTGAACATCATAATGCCTTTCTTTTAAATTTCTCTTAGCTGCTTCTCTGACTATTGCAAAAGCTTCAGGCAATATCTCATCTAGGGTCAAAGCCTTGTTGGTAGAATTGGCTAATAGGGCTTTAAATTCTGATGTCCTCTTTGGAAAGTCCGTGTCTGCCCATTTTGAAATTCCCTCCTCAAGGGCATTAATCTGCGCTACTATATCCTTTGTATTACCAATGAATTTAGAGCTTTCGTCACCAAATATTTTACTAAATAAACTCATAAATCGTATTCTAGCATAAATTTCAAATATTATAAAACGCTTTATGGTGGGTGTATAAAAAAATACAAATAAAAAAACTTCCGACTTTCGACGGAAGTTTTTTAGAGAAGACACAAGAACTATGCTCGCTTCTTGGTTGTCTTTTTAGCTGCCTTCTTTGCTGGTTTCTTTGCTTTCTTTTTTGCTGCCATAATATTTTTATGTTAAATTATTAATTTAGTTTGCAATAAACCGACCAAAATATTTATTGCTTCGAACTACTTTAATTATCTCGCATATCAAAACATAACACAATACTTTTTTCACTAAACTGTGGATAACTCTTCGACTTCGCTCAAAGTAAACTTTTAGCAAAAAACAAAAATTATTTTAATATACTAATTATTAACCACATATTTAATGCTGCGATAAATAAAGCTACAATCCAAGAGATTAAAGTAAGTATTTTTGAATTTACAAAATTTCCCATGATTTTTTTACTACTAGTAAATTTTATCAAAGGAAAAACTGCAAAAGAAAGCTGAATACTTAGAACAACCTGACTTAAAATAAGAAGTGTCGTCACACCCTTCGTACCATAAAAAGCTATAAATATAACTGCGGGAATTATGGCCATTGACCTCGTAATAAGTCTGCGCAACCAAGGCTTAATTTTAAAATTAATAAAACCTTCCATGATTATTTGGCCTGCCATAGTCCCAGTAATTGTGGCATTCTGACCAGAAGCAAGAAGAGCGAGAGCAAATAATATACTAGCGAGTCCTGTACCAAGAAGCGGAGCTAAAAGTTTATAGGCGTCAGAGATTTCCGCAATGTCGTGATAGCCCTTATAATAAAATGTTGCTGCTGAAACAATAAGAATTGCGGCATTAACAAAAAGCGCTAATGTTAATGCAAAAGTTGAATCAATCGTAGCAAATTTTATAGCCTCTTTTTTCCCCTCATCACTTTCTTCATAATTTCTCGTCTGAACAATGGCGGAGTGCAAATATAAATTGTGTGGCATGACTGTCGCACCTAGGATCCCTATCGCAATGTAAAGCATCTCCGGATTAAAAATTAATTGCGATGTCGGAAGGAAGCCGGCAAGAAGCGGAGCGATAGCAGGTGAAGATAAAAATATTTCGGCTAGAAAACTTAAAGTAATGGTACCAATCAATGTCACCACCACGGCTTCGATATAACGAAAACCTTTGTTTTGTAAAAGTAAGATTATTAATACATCGAGAGCAGTTATTATCACACCAACTAATAGTGGAATTCCAAAAAGCAAATTGAGTGCAATCGCCGAACCTAGGACTTCTGCTAAATCGCAAGCCATTATCATAATCTCCGCCATCAGCCATAAAAATATTGCAGTTTTTTTAGAATATTGCTCACGACACATTTGGGCTAAATCTCTGCCTGTCACTACACCTAGCTTAAGTGCAAGGTGCTGAAGTAGCATTGCAAAGAAATTTGAAAGTAAAATAACTGAAAGAAGAGCGTAGCCAAATTTTGAACCACCAGCTAAATCTGTCGCCCAATTACCTGGATCCATATACCCGACGGCAACCAAAAAGCCTGGTCCTGCAAATACCAGCAATTTTCTAAAAAATGAATAATTTTTAGGAACAGGAATTGATTTGTGAACTTCTGGCAAACTTTTTGCCATTTCGCTACTTTCCTCTTCTACCCCTTTTTTCCACCCAAGAGCTTCGAATAAATTTAAATGTGTCATGTGTATTAGTAATAACTATTAATGAAATACGTTTTATGAAAAACAAAAATGAGATTTTGCAAATTGCGAGGAGATAATTTACAGACTACTAAAATAGATATTAATTGTTATATAGAGTATACAATAAAATAAGAGTAAAAGCAATAAAACAAAGCCCCGCCACTTTTAAGTGGCGGGGCTTTTAATTACTTTCATTTGAGGCGGGTGGTGGCGAACCTCCAACATATGTGCCTATGTGAGTACGATCACCCGCCACAGATAAAAATAATATACTCTATTATTGTATCATAAGTCCCTTTTCTAGAATATGGTCTATTATGTGATGCGTTTTAGCCCCAACAGATTCACAAACTTGAGAAAAATGAGAATTATCATTTGGATCCAATGTTCCCCCAATACCTAGAAGGTAAACCTTATCAAAAGGGCTTAAAACAAAGTTTGATTTTAGGTAATACTTGGCATCAATACTTTTATGTAAATCTTTCGCTAATTTAGATAATCTTTCTTTTTCCTCTTGAGAAAAATTGCCGAAAGAATTCCCCAGTGGGAAAGTGTAAATATCTCCTGCCTGCGCAGGCAGGTCACCCATCCTAAATCCAGACACAGAATGCACAGAAGCAACTTTGCCTGCGATAAATTCTTCCACTAATATACTTTTCTCGTGTTTCACTCCATCTTCTATCGCATCTATCAATTCGGGAAAAGTTTGAGCTAGATGTATACCCATACTAGTATCTTCGGTAAAAGATTTAACTATCCAAGGTGAAGAAAACTTTTCGAAAACTTCTTTTGCTTTTTTAATTGCATATAATTCACGTGGACCATCGAAATCTTTTTGATAAAGTGGCAAGACTATGGACCTAGGCATTTGCATACCAAGTTTCTCTGCGTGTTCCTTCAACATTGCATTGCTATTTTGAAGCGCAGAAACATAAGGACTGTTCCCGACATTTGGGATAACTAAATTATCTAAAGTTACTGAAATATTTGGATTCGAGGTATTCCAAATTATATCTACCTTATGGTATAAATCTGCAGGCTTAATAGGCACACCACTTAAATGCCACACTCCATCTGTATCAATTAAAATATCAATTACTTTATATTTGTGAGATAAATTTTCAAAAATCTGATTAATAATTTCCCCACCCTTTTGCAAAGAAGATGCATAATTCTTCCCTGCTCCACCGCGCAATACTCCAACACGTTTTATCTTATTTTCTTTCTTGCCCTTCATATAATCTATTATATCTCAAATTAAAAACAAAAAACACCACGCTTATGCATGGTGTTTTTTGTTTTTTTGCTGTTGTTTGTTTTGTTTCGTTCTTATATTAACTTTTTTATTTTCATGTCTTTCCATGTTCGTCAGAGTGTTTTAATTTCACACAAAATCCACTATTTTTAGTTTATTATGGCTAAACATTGTGTCGTCAATTGAGCGACACAATACCGACTCAATATATCCAATCTCTCCGAGATCAGTTCTCATTTGAGATGAGAAGCTCACCTCTATAAAATTTCTTTTGTAGAGGTGGGACGTTTTTCAAATTGAATTATTCCACGACCAGCTTCCGCTAGCCGTGCCTTGTTACGACTTAGTCCCTGTCACCGAGCTTACCTTAGGACCCACTTCTGTGGATACTTCGGGTACTCCCGGCTCCCTTGACTTGACGGGCGGTGAGTACAAGACTTGAGAACGTATTCACCGCAGTTTAGCTGACCTGCGATTACTAGCAATTCCAGCTTCATGGAGGCGAGTTGCAGCCTCCAATCCGAACTGAGGCCACTTTTAAACGATTAGCTCAGAGTTGCCTCGTCGCGACGCGTTGTAGTAGCCATTGTATTATGTGTGTAGCCCAGGGTATCAAAGGGACATGCTGACCTGGCGTCATCCTCTCCTTCCTCCCCCGCCTTAAATTTCGAAAATTATTTTTTCAAAAACTAAGGCGGGGGCGGTCTCGTGTGACACTTGTAACACACAACGAGGGTTGCGTTCGTTAGCCCACTTAAGGGTACAATTCAAACCACGAACTGACGACGGCCATGCATCACCTGTCCTACTGTCTT
>JBAZYS010000004.1:0-70968 GCA_041659205.1 Minisyncoccota bacterium
GACTTATAAAACTTGGCTGTGCGACTTGCAAAAGGATAAATTACTGGTCCAGCAAGAACAAAAAACTCGTTACTAAAAAAATCGAGCTTAAAAAATACTGCAAATGGTGCAAAAAGCAGACGAAGCATAAGGAAGTCAAAAAATAGATTTTGCTTATATTTTCTTTGCTTTTCTGCTATACTAAAACGACCTAGGGTCGTTTTTTGTTATTTAAATCATATTTGGGCCTATAGTTCAGTGGTAGAATATCTCTCTCCAAAAGAGCAGACCGAGGTTCGAATCCTCGTGGGCCCGCAAATTGTTTAAAAAAATAATCAAATGGATAAAGAAATATTTCAAACAAAAAATTTTATTGTTAGATCAGCAGAGAAACCTGACATATCTAGAACAGATGGTGGGCATATAAAAATTGTTCCTAAAGTAAAGGTAGTTGATCGTACTCAGCTTACTCCAGAGCTTGCTATAGAATTAATGAGATTAACAATGGTTGTGGGTGAAGCAATGACTAAAGCTCTTAATCAGAGAGGCATTGATATAGGAAGGATCAACTACCAAGATAATGGAAACTGGGGCGTTTTTCAACCTGAAGGTCCACATTTGCATATTCATTTATACGGAAGAGCAAAAAGTGCAAAGATTCAAAAATGGGGAGATGCTTGTTATTTTCCACAAATAGATACAGGTTTTTATGATTCCTTTGAACCACTTAATGATAATGATATTGAAGAGATTAAAAAAGAAATTGAGTTAATTTTAAAAAAAGAGAAATATCAGGATCAATATTGGCATTTATAAATTTTTATGGAAGAAAGAATTCAAAAATTAGAAAAAGAAGTTGAACTTATTAAAGAGAGAAATTTAAGGGTGGAAGCTGATAAAGCCTGGGAGACAAGTTATTTTCGCGTGTTACTTATTTCAGTAATTATTTATTTAATTGCGGTAAAAGTTTTATATTTTATTGGAACAGGAAATTATTTTTTGAATGCCCTTGTTCCACCAATAGGATATTTTATTTCTGTTCAATCTTTGCCTTTTATTAAAAAGTGGTGGATTAAAAATTTTACTAAGTAAAAAAACAACCCCAGCTTTTTGCCGGGGCGTGGGTGGGTGATTGATGATGGGCTAGTTGTGGTTCTTGAAGAGATCAGAGATATCGACAAAATGAATCGAAAGGCTGATGCCTTCTCCCGGGTGACCATCCCTGGTGCCCATGCAGATGGGGTCGGCGTAGTGGATCGCCCAATCCTTGCATACGCTGAAATTGTGGTTATTCTGGAGGTTGAGCTCGCTACACGTAGCGAGCCAGAAAAAATCGTACAGATTCCGAATCTCTTGGATGGAAGATTGAATTTCATCGTCGAGAGCAGCGTTTTTCTCCTTTGTATTTTTGCTGAGCATCTCCAGGTCAATTTTGTTGATCCTCTCCTCGAGGTTTTTCTGGGTGCGAGAAATGTAGGCCCAGAGCCATCTGAGCGGCTCGGGAAGAATCCCAACAAATTTTCCACCATTTTGAGTAGGAGGCTTCAATCTTGCCGCTTCCTGGCTGAGCTCCTTACGGGTAACAGATGAGGTATAAACCTCAAGGTTTTGGATAAATTTCAAATCGCGCATGTATTCTCCTGTGTTGTGGAATCTCGTCCACGATCAAAGCTACAGGGTTTTTTGATGGTAGCACAATACGAACCTAGAAATGCAAGATTCACATTGTGCCGCCATCAAAATATTTTTTTCCCAATTATTAAAGAACCATAATTAGTAAACACAGTAGCATTCAAAATGTCACATGTCAATAAGTATAATATCAATGTTATTTCATAACATTTTTTTATGCTAGAATATAAAAGTGAAAAATATAGCCAAAAATATGACTAAAAATACAGCTGAAGTTTTTGTGAAATGCCTTGAAATAGAGGGAATTTCCTATATTTTTGGTGTTCCGGGTGAAGAAAATTTAACCTTTCTAGAAGCCGTTAGAAATTCAAAAATTAAATTTATTACCACTCGCCATGAACAAGCTGCTGTCTTTATGGCTGCAACGGTAGGCAGACTTACGGGTAAAGTTGGCGTAGCCCTTTCTACGCTTGGTCCCGGGGCAACGAATCTTTTTACTGGTGTCGCTCATGCACAGCTTGCGGGGATTCCACTTCTAGTTATCACAGGACAGAAGCCAATTAAAAAAAGTAAGCAAGGGCAATTTCAAATTATTGATATTGTAAAGATGATGACTCCGGTTACTAAGTATTCTGCTACGATTGTTTCTGGTGAGAGGATGCCGAGCATGGTTCGAGAAGCAATGAAGCTTGCCTTAGCAGAGCGTCCTGGGGCTGTTCACTTAGAATTACCTGAAGATATTGCACTTGAGGTTTGTGAAATTCCACCTCTTGTCCCATACATCATCCGTCGTCCAAATGCAGATACGAAAGCAATTTCTGAAGCTTTGAAGTGTATCGAAGAATCAAAACATCCAATTATTATTTTAGCTGCAGGAGGGAATAGAAAACTTGTTCGTAAACAATTAAAAGTATTTTTAGATAAAACTGGGATACCATTTGTCTCAACTCAAATGGGTAAGGGTGTTGAAGATGAAAGTTCCTCTTTGTATATTGGTACCACCGCTCTTTCTGCTGGAGATTATGTGCACAAAGCCTTAACTTATGCAGACCTAGTTGTCATGATTGGGCATGACATAAGTGAAAAGCCCCCAATTACTTTAAATGGAGAAAATTGTAAAGTCATTCATATAAATTTCAGCCCTGCAGAAGTTGATGATGTTTATATTCCGACGCATGAAGTTGTCGGTGATATTTCCCACACCCTCTGGTCATTTACTGAAGACATAAATATTAATCCTTCTTGGGACTTTAAATATTTCTTTAAAATGAGAGATATTTTAAAAAAGGACATTATGCAGTTTGCTAATTCAACAGAATTTCCACTTCGACCTGAACATGTTGTTTCTGACATTGGTAAAGTAATGCCAAGTGACGGTATACTCGCTCTAGACAATGGAATGTATAAAATTTGGATTGCTAGGAATTATGTATGCAAAGAGCAAAATAGTATCCTGTTAGATAATGCACTTGCGACCATGGGTGCAGGTTTACCTTCGGGAATTGCGGCGAAGATGATTTATCCTAATAAAAAGGTTTTAATCGTCTCTGGTGATGGTGGAATAATGATGAGTATCGCTGAGATAGAAACAGCAGTGAGACTGAAGATTGATTTAGTAATTCTAATTTTGAACGATTCTGGTTTTGGAATGATTCGCTGGAAACAAAAAGACATGAAATTACCTCATTTCGGTCTTTCTTTTAATAATCCAGATTTTGTAATGTTAGCAAAAAGTTTCGGTGCAATTGGACATAAAGTTAAAAGTGCAAAAGATTTAGCTCTTGTGCTGAAGAAAGCATTAAATTCAAAAGGAGTGCACGTAATTGATTGTCCTGTTAGTTACGATGCAGCCAATAAGTCATTAGGTCTTATTAAAAATAAATAAAATAATTAAGTTATGGCAATTCAATCAAAAAATCCTGCAACACTTGAGGTCACAAAGAGTTTTGATGAACTAAGTGATACTGCTTTAGAACAGAAAATTTCTAATGCATATAATTTTTTTCATAGCTGGAAAAATACTTCTTTTAATGAACGTGCAAAATTATTGCATGCCCATGCTAAATATCTTCGAGCACATGCAGAGGATATGGCCATACTAGCTAGTATCGAAATGGGTAAGACAAAAAAAGCTGGAATTACTGAAGTTGAAAAATGTGCTTTGGTTTGTGATTATTATGCAGACAATGCAGAGAGCATGCTTGCAAATCAAAAAATTGAATCAAATGCCAAAGAGAACTATGTATCTTTCGAACCCCTTGGTGTCGTGCTCGCTGTAATGCCTTGGAATTTCCCATATTGGCAAGTATATCGTTTTATCGCGCCAGCCTTGATGGCAGGGAATGTGGGGCTCTTGAAGCATGCTTCGAACGTACCCCAATGTGCGGAAGCTATAGAAAAGGCATTTTTAGAATCAGGTTTTCCAAAAGAAGCTTTTCAAAATTTATTCATTAGTTCAGCTAGAGTTGAGAAAGTAATCCGTGACCCTCGTGTTATGGCTGTCACTCTAACTGGCAGTGAAAATGCAGGGAAAAGTGTAGCATCCATTGCTGGTAGTGAGATAAAGAAAACAGTCCTTGAGCTTGGTGGTAGTGATCCATTTATTGTATTAGAAGATGCAGATATAGAATCTGCTGCAGAAAATGCAATGATAGGAAGAATGCAAAACAATGTGGGGCAGAGCTGTATCGCTGCAAAAAGATTTATTGTTTTAGAATCCGTTGCAGAAAAATTTACAAAGGCACTTCTAAATTATTTTTCAAAACTAGTTATTGGTGACCCACTTTCACTAGAGACCAATGTCGGTCCACTTGCGACTGAACAAGGTCTCCTAGAGGTAGAGAGACAAGTTAATGAATCAGTAAAGAAGGGAGCAAAGATATTATATGGTGGGAAAAGAATAGGAGATAAGGGATATTTCTTTGAGCCGACAATTTTAAGTAATATATCAAAAGGAATGCCTGTCTACGACGAAGAGACATTTGGGCCGATAGCACCTATCATTGTCGTTTCGAGCATTGATGAAGCTATAAACGTCGCCAATGATACTTCATTCGGGCTAGGAGCGACCATATTTTCTAAAGATATAGAGAATGCAAAGAAGTTAGCTACAAAGATTGAAGCAGGGAATGTATTCATCAATGGCTCCGTGCGGTCTGATCCACGTGTACCATTCGGTGGAATAAAACATTCGGGTTATGGACGGGAACTTTCGGATTATGGTATAAAAGAATTCGTTAATATTAAAAATGTTTATATCGTTTAGAAAATAATATATGGAAAAAAATTATAAATACTTAGGTGCAATTAGTGTCTTTTTTGTTTCGGTTTTACTTATTTCAAATGTTGCCTCGACCAAGATTGTTGATTTAAAATATTTTATTTTCGATGGGGGAACTTTACTTTTCCCTCTTTCATATATTTTTGGAGACATTCTAACTGAGGTTTATGGTTACAAGAGGTCTCGAGGTATTATCTGGCTCGGTTTTTTTATGGCTCTACTTATGTCTATTATATTTATCGTAGTAGGTAAGTTGCCTGCGGCAATAGGCTGGGATAACCAGGCGGCTTATGATGCAATACTTGGATTAACTCCTAGAATAGTGGCAGCGAGTTTGATTGCATATTTCTTTGGTGAATTTTCAAATTCTTTTATTCTCGCAAAGATGAAAATCTTAACTAAGGGTAAATGGCTCTGGACTAGAACTATCGGCTCGACTGTCGTCGGAGAATTAGTAGATAGTGCACTTTTTATTGTGATTGCATTCCTTGGAATTTTACCAAATTCTCTACTTATAACTTTGATAGTCTCTAATTACTTATTTAAAACTGGTATCGAAATATTATTTACACCTATAACTTATAGGGTAGTAAAGTTTTTGAAGAAAAGAGAAAATGAGGATTATTATGATAATAATACCAACTTTAATCCATTTGTAGCAGAATAGTATTTTATTCTTCTTTTTCAAACATTTGTAAGACCCAGTTTACAATTCCGAGTACAATACCGAACAAGAATGCCCACCAAAAACTTTTTACTGTAAATCCTGGTACGATATAACTTGCGAGCATAACCAGAAAACCATTAATAAATAATACTGAAAGACCGAGGCTCAATACTGTTAAGGGTAACGTTAGAAAAACAAGTATTGGACGTAAAATTGCATTAATGGCACCGAGAACCACTGCCAAAACAAGTGCGGCTACTATCCCTGTTACATGTACTCCTGGTAATATATATGCTGTAACTAATATAGCGAGAGCAGAAACAATAAAATGTATTAATGTTTTCATAATTTATTAATTATACCACTTAAGTTTTTGGATGCATCTAACCATTTAATTTCTCTATCTCTTTTAAACCAGGTCATCTGCCTTTTTGCATATTTGAGTGTTTCAGTTACAACTTTTTCATAAGTTGGTTCATTGTATTCAAAGCCGAATTCCTTAAGTCTTTTGTCCGAAATACCCTTATTTTTAAGGCTTTTTATCTCTTTAAGTAATCCGGCTTTAAACATAGCTTTAACTCTTTTCTTAATTTTCTTTTTTAATTTTTCCTCTGGTAAATATAATCCAATTTTTACAAATTTATACATAGGTTTAATCTCTGTCATTTCAGGAACTTTACCTAGTGCTTTTGCTATTTCTATTGCTCTCATAAGTCTTACTTTATTTTTAACATCAATATTTTTAGCACGCCTTTGATCAAGTTTTCTTAATATTTTCAAGAGTTCCATTTCAGTTTTTTTCTCTAGAATCTTACGTAGTTTTATGTTTGGAGGAACTTCAGGGAAAACTATACCTTTCACAATTGCATCAATATAAAATCCCGTTCCTCCACAAATGATTGGAGTCTTGCCTCGAGCTAAAATTTCACTTATCTTTTCCTCCGCAAGTTTTTTATATTCTGTGACTGTAAATTTATGTTTGAGGTTTGCCACGTTCAGCAAGTAATGGGGAATACCTTTCATTTCTTTTTTGGATATTTTACCTGTTCCAATATCTAGGTTTTTATAAACTTGTCTAGAATCTGCAGAAATAATCTCTCCACTAACCTTCTTGGCAATTTTAACAGCCAGAGAACTCTTCCCTGTAGCTGTCTGTCCTAATATCACAATAACTTTTTTCATATTATTAAATTATGACATAACTTTTCGTAGGGGTTTTGCGAGTGACGACGAGCAAACTTCAGGATTCTTTAAGCTTCAAAGAATCCGTACCGTAGAAGAGTTGATGTCATAATTGCTTATTATTTTAAAATTTTAATATCTGCACCGATTGAGTTTAGACGTTTTGCTATTTCTTCATAGCCACGATTTATCATATAGACATTTCGGAGAATTGATGTTCCAGGAGCTCCAAGCATGGAAATAAGGATAACCATCGATGGACGAAGGGCTGGAGGACATACCACCTGAGTTGCTTTAAGCGGTGTCCCACCTTGAATATAAAGACGATGTGCATCTGTTAGGCTTACATTTGCTCCAAGTCGATTTAGTTCCGTCATATATATCATACGAACCTCATAGAACCAATCATGAATCATTGTCTGACCCTTTGCTTTTATTGCAATAGGTACAAAAAATGGCAGGTTGTCGATATTTATTCCAGGATAAATATTCGCATGTATTTTGTCTTGCAATGCTATCAATTTACTTGGGAATATTTCTATGTCTGCGAGTTTTGTACGGCCGTTGTAAGAATAATATCTCTTTAAAACTTTAAATTTCAAATGCATCCTGCGTAATTTTTCAAGCTCTAAAGAAAGGAAATCAATTGGGCATCTGGTGATGGTAAGCCTTGAGTCTGTAACAATGCAGGCTGAGATAAACATCATGGATTCAATAGGGTCTTCGCTATTCCAGTATTCAACATTTTTATTTATTTCACTAACTCCATGAACAATTAAAGTGGAAGTTCCCACTCCGTCAATCTTTACTCCAAGGGTCTCAAGAAAGAAACAAACTTCTTGAACCATATAATTATTACTCATGAAGCTTATTGTGGTATCTCCTTTGATTAAGGCTGCAGCAAATAAAGTATTTTCGCACGCAGTTTCTCCAGTTTCATACATAACTATTTCTGCGGGTTTTAATTTTTTTGCAGTAATTTCATAGCTTTCACTAGTCGTTTTAATTTTTATGCCAAGTTCTTCTAGTGCATAAATATGAGCGGCAATTGTGCGTTTACCTAGATTACAACCTTGAGCGTGGGGCAATGAAAAGGATGGAATATGGTGTACCAATGATCCTATCAACATTACAACAGAACGAGTCCTAATAGATGACTCTACATTAATGTTTTTTAAATTAAATTTTTTCGGTGGAGTTATTTTAACAGTATTTTTATCCTTCCACTCAACACTTACTCCAATGCTTTCTAAAATTTCAATTACTCTATTTACTTCTTCGATTCTTGCAATACCATGAAGGGTAGTTGTGCCCTTATTTAAAAGTGAAGCACAGAGAAGGCCCACAGATCCGTTTTTAGAAAAGTTCGTTTTAATACTTCCGCTCAATTTTTTTCCTCCATTTACTTCGAAATCAATTGAACTGCTTAATTGTATTTTTTTATTTTTCATGGCTTTAAACTTTCAGCTTTGTGCCCGGGGAGAGAATCGGCTATTACATAGCCAGGTGATTTTCGGCTTCATATTATTCAGCAACGAAAATCCTTTCGATTCTCCCACGTAAACAAATAAATTTGTTTACTCTGTGCCCGGGGAGAGAATCGAACTCTCATGTTGTTGCCAACAATAGATTTTGAGTCTATCGCGTCTACCAATTCCGCCACCCGGGCAATTCACACATTCTACACAAAATATGCAGTAAAATCAATTGTTAAAAACGAGGTCTATATGCTAAAATAGTTTTATGTCTAATTTATATTCCAATTCAATTTTCTGGATTGATACTGATAAAATTAAACCAAATCCTTATCAACCAAGGCGTGATTTCGACGAAGCCAGACTTCAGGATTTGGCTGATTCTATCAAGCAATACGGTGTCCTTCAGCCCCTCATTGTGTCTAGGGTTGAACTAGAAAAAGAAGGTGGTGGGCTCGTTACTGAATATGAATTAATAGCAGGAGAACGTAGACTTCGTGCTGCAAAACTTGCTCAAGTGTCTCAGGTGCCTGCGGTCATCCGTCAAGGAGATACGAGCATAATGAAGCTTGAGCTCGCAATTATTGAGAATTTACAAAGAGAAGATCTGAATTCTGTTGATCGTGCACGAGCCTTTTTTCGTTTAGTAAGTGAGTTTAAGTTCACACATGCAGAAATTGCAAAAAAGATGGGCCGAAGTAGGGAATACGTATCTAACTCTTTACGCATCTTAACCTTGCCTGAAGAAATTTTAAATGCTTTATCAGAAGGCAAGATTACTGAAGGCCACACCAGACCAATTTTAATGCTCGTAGATCATCCAGAAGAGCAGTTAGTCTTGTTTAAGGAAATTTTATATAAGAAAATAACTGTTCGTGAAGCAGAGAGGTTAGCTCGAAAAATTGCTTATGATCGCGTACGTAAGAAAGAATTCATGCCTGACCCAGAGATTAGTGAACTTGAGGAAGAGTTTCAGGAAAAGCTTGGCACTCGTGTTCACATTGATAGACGTGAGCTTGGTGGGCAAATTAAAATTGACTTTTTCTCTACAGAAGATCTACGTACTATCTTAGATTTAATTCACAAGGGTGCAATTGAAAAAAGACCTGGTGAAATGTTAGAAAATTACATTGCCCAAAATACTGTTAATGAGACAGTTCCGTCAGGTGCCGCACATCCTATAGAGGGAGAGGTCGCTATAGCAGAAGAGAATCCAATCGACGATAGAACTAAAGATGAAACAGAAAAAGACGATACTGACCTGTACAATATTTCTAAATTTAGTGTTTAAGACTTACCAAAAGACATAAGCTTTGAAAGCAGACTGTTTTTTTCTAGGTAAGACTTTATGTGCTTTCGAGCGACAGTTGTTTTAACATATTCAAGCCATTTGCCAGATGGTTTGGAATCTTTTCGTGTTGAAATTTCGACGATGTCGCCATTTTTTAATTTTGTAAAAATTTGAGACATTTTATTATTAATTTTAGCTGCAAAGATATGATCTCCGATATCTGTATGTATCGAATAAGCAAAATCAATTGGAGTTGAGTCCTCTGGGAGGTCTACAACGTCTCCTTCAGGTGTAAAAACGAAGATACGGTCATTAAAGAAATCCATTTTGAGGTGCTCTATGAAGTTTTTTGGGTCATTTGGATTATAATTTAGCTCTTTTAACTCTTCGATCCATTTGAATTTATCCTTATCTCCTCTGACTTTTTTTACACCTTGCTCTTTGTAGGCAAAATGTGCGGCAATACCATAAGCTGCTTCTACGTGCATGTCTTTTGTTCGTATTTGGATTTCTGCAATTCCACCGAGCCCAGTAAAAATAGTTGTGTGGATAGAGCGGTAACCGTTTGGCTTTGGGACGGCAATGTAATCTTTAATCCTACCGGGGAGTGGGTTCCAGATTGAGTGAACTAATCCTAAAACGTGATAACAATCTTCAACAGAATCGACGACTACTCGAAGAGCGACGATATCATTTATTTTGTCTAAATCAAAATTATATTTTAAAAGTTTTTTATAAAGGCTGTATTTATGTTTAACTCGGTAATCTATTTCAATAAATTTTACTTTATTCTTTTTTAACATTTTTTCAAGCTCCGTACGAACTTCATCAAGATTTTTTTCATATAAATCTTTATTCTCTTTTATGATTTCTTCAACTTGAGAGTATTCATTTGGATAAGCATAAGGAAAAGCCGCATCTTCAATCTCACCTTTAAGTTTTCCCATGCCGAGTCTGTTTGCAAGCGGAGCATATACTTCAATTGACTCGACTGCGATTCTTTGTCTTTTGTCTTCACGTACAAATTCTAACGTTTTCAAGTTATGGAGCCTGTCAGCAAATTTTATTATGACTACCCGTAGATCATTTGCCATCGCAACGAAAAATTTACGCAAGGATTCTACGTGTCTTTCGTGTCCTCGATATTTTAAGGTTCCAAGCTTTGTTACTCCTTTAATTAAAAATAATATATCGTCGCCGAATTCTTTTCGGATTACTTCCTCTGGTGTTGGTGTATCTTCTAATACATCATGGAGTAGTCCTGCGGCAATTGTCTGAGTATCCATTCCAAGTTTTGCTAATGTCTTTGCCGTTTCGAAAACGTGAGTGAAATAAGGTTCACCACTTAACCTCTTTTGTTCTGCGTGAGCTTTCTCAGCAAAAAGATAAGCCTTATTTATGAGTTCTTCCTCCTTTTTGTTTATATTACCTTCGATAATATCTATTATTTCCTTCACATCTGTCATGTGAAGATTATAGCACGTGCAAAAAGCTTACAAAAATTGTATCCTAGGCCTCAATTTTAGGGATTTTGTGAGGGTTATGCATTTTGCAAGCTTTGTTTGAGCAACGTTCAGGAATGGTTTTCGTTCCTTCCATCATTAAACTGCCGCATTCTTTACAGATATTTCCCGTTGGTTTTGCTTTAATAGCAAATTTACAATCAGGATAGTTTGAACATGAATAAAATATTCCGAATCTTCCACGTCTTTCTGTGATATCACCAACCTTACAAGTCGGGCACATTATGCCAGTGCGTTTTCTTGCTTCCTCTGCTTCATCTTTTTTAATAAATTTACATTTTGGATAACGTGAACAAGAAATAAATGTACCTGTACCATCACGTCTTTCTTTGATGACGAGCTTGCCTCCACCAGATTTACCTTTTTTCTCGCCACACAAAGGACAGAGTTCGCCAGTTTCTTCTGGACCTTTTAATTCTGTGCCATCAAGCATGAGTGCTCCATCACAATCTGGATATTTTGAACAAGAATAAAATTTACCACCACGAGAGAGTTTGATTATCATTGCACTTCCACACTTCGGACATTTAATATTTTCCGGTGCATCACCTAGGTTCGTAGCTTTTTCTAATTTTTCTTTAATTTTTATTTCTTTGAGAAACGGTATATAGAAATCCTTCAATGTTTTTTCGTATTCACGCTCACCACGAGATATTTCGTCAAGCTCATCTTCCATTTCAGCGGTAAATGTATCTGAAATATAATTTGCGAAATGTGCCTCTAAAAAATCTGACACGACTTCGCCGACATCGGTAGGGAAGAGAGTTTTTCCTTCTTTCTTAACATACCCTCGGTCCTCTATGGTTCTCATGATGGATGCATAAGTTGAAGGTCGTCCAATGCCTCTTGCCTCGAGTTCTTTAATGAGTCCTGCTTCAGAATATCTTCCTAGCGGTTCAGTAAATTTTTCTTCTCCACTTAAGCCGAGTAATTTTAATTTCTCTCCTTCTTTACATAGAGGAAGTTCTACGTCCTCGCCCCGAGCACCCGTATCTACAGCGAGCCATCCAGGGAAAAGTAAACGAGACCCAACTGCACCGAATTCTGGGATGTCATCATGACCTTCAACTATTGCAGTTATTTTTGTCTTAAGCAATTTCGCTTCTGTCATTTGGGAAGATATAGCACGCTCCCAGATGAGTCTGTATAGTTTACTTTGATCATCGGTACCAGCTTGTAACTTTTCAATATGGGTTGGTCGGATAGCTTCATGAGCTTCTTGAGCATTTTTCGATTTAGTTTTATATATTCTAGCTTCAGCATATTTATCACTATATTCTTTTTTCACGAACGCTAAAATTTGAGACACTGCGACAGCTGATAAATTTGTACTGTCTGTTCTCATATATGTAATATGCCCAGCTTCGTAGAGTTTCTGAGCTATTTGCATCGTACGTGAAGGAGAATATCCGAGTCGTGAAGAAGCTGTTTGCTGAAGTGTAGAGGTAGTAAAGGGTGCCCGAGGAGACCTCTTTTGTTCGGACTCTTTAACTCCTTTAACTATCCAGGAACCCTTTTTCCCCTCGGTCATTATTTTCTCAAATAACTTTTCGTCGCGAGGCTCTTCAGAACAAGTAAGAGTAATTTTATCCTTCTTTGATGTTTCAAATAATCCTAATATTTTCCAATATTTTTCAGGAATGAAAGCACGAATTTCTCTCTCACGTTCCATTATTATGCGAAGTGCCGGGGATTGAACTCGTCCTGCTGAAAGTCCGTATCGAACCTTCTTCCAGATGAGTCCACTTAAGTCATATCCTACAAGTCTATCGAGCACTCTGCGTGCTTCTTGAGCCTTACGTAAATCAGTATCAATTTTTCGTGGGGCTTTTATTGCTTCCTCGACTGCTTCTTTTGTAATTTCGTGAAATGTTACTCTAGATATAGGTGCTTTTACTTTCTTGTCTTCTTTGAGCAATGTCTCTATGTGCCAAGCGATAGCTTCTCCTTCACGGTCAGGGTCTGTCGCGAGTAATACTTCTGTTGCTTTTTCAGCAAGTCCCTGAAGTTCGTGGACGATCTTTTCTTTGCCTTTTGAAATTTCATAATGAGGAATAAATCCACCTTCTATGTCGATGGCTTGTTTATTTGATTTTGGTAAATCACGAATATGTCCGACAGATGCACGCACAGTAAATTTATCCGCCGGAGAGGAGGAAGCACCCTCGAGGTATTTCTCAATGGTTTTCGCTTTCGATGGTGATTCTACGATTAATAATTTCATAGTTTAGCAAGTATTACACGAAAATGTTTTTTTTTGCAAATTTTCTAAAAAATATTAACTAAAACTTGCATGAATCTCTCCGAGCTCTTCTTTAATTAATCCTTTAATTTCCATAACAGACAAAAGTGCATTAGCTGTTGGGGTGGGCATTTTCATCGCCCGAATTAATTCATCACGTGGGGCTGGTTCACGAAGTAAATTTACGACTAATTTTTCTTCTGGTAATAAATCTAAAAATAGCTTTGCTTGTTTTTCTTTATTTTTTGGAAGCTCAAAACCGAGAGCTTCCAAAACTTCTTCACTGCAAGTAACGGGCGTCGCCCCCTGATGTAATAATTTATTCACCCCTTTTGAATTAGGAGAAAATATTGAACCAGGCACGACCAATACATCTCTATTGTATTCTGTTGCAAGTCTAGCCGTTATTAGTGTACCAGACCTTTCTTCGGCCTCTATTATAAGTGTCGCTCTTGATATTCCCGCCATTAGACGATTTCTTCGGCCGAAGCTCCATAACGTTGCCTTAAAATCAGGTTCAAATTCTGACAAGAAGCATCCACCATTTGCGAAAATTTCTTCAGCCAATTTTACATTTGTTTTGGGGTACATCGCTTCAGGCGATAATCCTGAACCAGGAAAAACTAGAGCCCTTAATCCTACAGACAATGCTTTCTTATGAGCGATAGCATCTATACCCATAGCAAGGCCAGAAACAATTACTATCGGATAGCCCTTGAGTCCTCCAATTATCTTTTCGCAAGCTTCACGCCCGTATGAAGTAAATTTTCTAGAACCAACGACACAAAGGTAAATTAATTCCTCTGGTGGCAGTTCGCCCATAACCCAGAGGTCTTTCGGTGGTTGAGGAATTTCCAATAATGCTTTTGGAAAATCACTTTTAGGTAATTTTTTTATTTTCATACGAATGCAAATAAAAAGTAGCAAATATCTTTTAAAAACCGCACATAATTTTTTACTAAAAATTTGCTAAGCTCTGCTCGTCAGCCTCTGCAATGCTTTTTAAAAGTTATTTACTACTTTTTAGTACGTTAATAATATTATGTATTCTTCTTTTCAATATGCAAAATATATTATATACTCTCTATATGTTAGATATCAAATTTATTCGTGAAAACAAAGACATTGTGCAAGCAGGTGCGAAGAAAAAGCATGTAGATATAGACATCGAACATTTGCTTTCTCTCGATGATGCACGCTTAAAAGAGCTTAAGGAAGTGGAAGAACTTCGTAGTGAAGTAAATAGAGTTTCAAATGACATTGCTCGCAATCAAGATTCCGCACTCAAGGTTCAGCTCATAGAGGAGATGCGTGTCGTGAAGGATGACATCAAGGCAAAAGAAGAAAAACTAAAAACAATTACTGAGGAATGGCAGAAGATGATGGTTCATGTGCCAAATATTCCTGATATGTCTGTACCTGATGGAGAAAGTGATGAAGACAATGTTGAAATTCGTGCCTGGGGAGAAAAACCAGTATTTAATTTCACTCCGAAGAGTCATGTGGAATTGATGGAGAATTTAGACATGGTTGATTTTGAACGCGGAGTAAAAGTTTCTGGCTTCCGTGGATATTTTATGAAGAACGACGGGGCAACTTTATTTTTTGCTTTGTGGCAATATTTTTTAAATTATTTTATTGAACAGGGTTATACCCCAATGATTGTGCCTTCACTTGTACGTAAGGAATCATTAATAGGTACTGGTATGCTTCCTCAGTCAGAAGAAGATTTATATAAAGTTGGGGAGAATGAATACCTCGCTGGGACAGCGGAAGTCGCTACGATGGGTTACTATATGAATGAAGTTTTAGATAAAAAAGATTTACCTAAAAAGTTTATTAGCTTTTCTCCTTGTTTCCGCGCGGAAGCAGGCAAACATGGTAAAGATGTAAAAGGTATCATCCGCGTACATGAATTTTTCAAAATTGAGCAAGTCATCCTCACTGAGGCATCTCATGAAGAGTCAGTAAAATGGCATGAAGAGATAACAGCCCATGTAGAGCACTTGATGCAGACATTAAAATTACCATATCGAGTAGTTGTAAACTGCGGTGGAGACCTAGGACTCGGGCAAGTTAAAAAGTATGACATTGAAGCTTGGATGCCTTCTCAGGCTAAATATAGAGAAACTCATTCATCTTCTTACTTTCATGATTTTCAAACTCGTCGTTTAGGAATCAAATACAGAGATGATGATGGTAAATTACGTTTTGTGCACTCATTAAACAATACTGCTTGTGCAACTTCACGATTACCTGCATCACTTGTAGAAAACTATCAACAAGAAGACGGAAGCGTTATAATTCCTGAAGTTTTACGTAAATACATGGGAGGAAAAGAAGTTATAAAATAATGCAAAAAAGAAATGTTTTAAATTCTCCGCGCCTTTTAGAATTAAAAAAAGAAAGGCGAAGAGCTGTTTTAAATAAAATATTAGTCTCTTTGTTAGGTTTTTTTATTGTATTCTTTTTGCTTGCTTATCTTTCAAATTTGAAAAGTTTAAATGTCACTAGTGTAGAGATATATGGAAATAATGTAGTCGACACAGCAATACTTAAAGATAATGTAACTGAACAAATAAAAGGTAAATACTTGTGGCTTTTCCCTAAGACCAATGTATTTTTATATCCAAACAATTCCATCAAAAGAGGACTGTGGGATAAATTTAAGAGATTAAAGGACATAAGTGTTTCAACTAAAGATAATAAAATTTTAGTAGTAAATCTTACTGAGCGAGTAGCGAAATATACTTGGTGCGGAAATAGTTTAATAACTACAGAGGATCAAAAATGCTATTTCCTAGATGATGATGGTTATGTTATCGACGAAGCGCCGTATTTTTCTGGAGAAGTCTATTTTAAATTTTATGGCCTGACTGCGCAGGCAGGCTTAACTTCTGCTGCAGAACCTCTCGGTTCATATTTTTCAAAAGATAAATTTAAACAGCTAGTTTTATTCAAAGATGTCTTAATTAGTATTAATTTAAAACCTGTGGCTCTTTATGTCACAAATAACAAAGAGGTGGAGATATATTTATCAAAGGGAAATACAATACCAACGGGTGGGCCTAAAATAATTTTTAAAATTGATGCGGATTTTCAGAATGTAGCAGAAAATTTAGAAGCTGCCCTGAATGCTGAACCACTGAAAACAAAGTTTAAGACAAAATATACATCACTGGAGTACCTTGATTTACGTTTTGGTAATAAAGTATATGATAGGTTTTCGACCACTCTAGTAAAATAATATGAAAAACTTTTGGAAAAAACTCAAGAAACCCATTTTCGTCTTGGCTCCCATGGCTGATGTCACGGACTGTGCTTTCAGGCAAATTATCGCTAAATATGGCTCTCCAGACGTCTTTTGGACAGAGTTTGTATCAGCAGATGGCCTTGCACATCTGAAAGCGAGAGAGAAACTCCTAATTGATTTAAAATTTTCCAGAAATGAACATCCTATCGTCGCACAAATATTCGGTTCAAAGCCTGAGAATATAAAGACTGCTGCAGCATTATGTAAAAAGCTTGGCTTCGATGGTGTAGATATAAATATGGGTTGCCCAAATAAATCAATTGAGAAGCAGAATTCCGGCGCCGCGATGATGAAAAATGCAGACCTAGCTGGAGAGATTATCAAAGCTGCGAAAGAGGGGGCAAATGGTTTACCTATCTCAGTGAAAACTCGTATTGGTTACAATAAAAATGAAATTGAAAATTGGATACCATTTTTACTTAAACAAAATTTAGCAGTGCTCACTGTTCATTTAAGAACTCGGAAAGAAATGTCTGATGTTCCTGCTCATTGGGACTTGATGAAAAGAATAGTAGAGATTAGAGACGAACTCGGAGTAGAAACTTTAATAATAGGGAATGGGGATGTCACAGATTTAGAAGATGCGAAAAAGAAAGTAAAAGAGACGGGTTGCGATGGGGTGATGCTTGGCAGAGCAATCTTTGGTAATCCGTGGTTATTTACTCCTTTGCGCTTGGAACATATTTCAAAAAGCAATCTATCTGGTGTTGCTACACCAGCGAACTTCTCGGCTCGTCAGCCTGCGAAAGGCTTTTCTCAATATGTTCCTTCGCTCCAAGAAAAACTTAAAGCCATGATAGAGCATACGAAACTTTTTGAGAAAATGCTCGTTCCGCATAAAAACTTCGCTGTAATGAAGAAGCATTTCAAAGCATATGTGAATGGTTTTGATGGTGCCAAGGAGCTTCGAGTAAAATTAATGGAAACCGAAAACGCTAAACAAGTTGCAGATATTGTAAAGGATTTCTTGAAAACTCGTTGAGGTATTTCTTTCTAGGGGGTTTTGAGCAGAAAATTTTTGGAATAATACTTTTCGCAGGGGTTTTGCAAGCGACGGCGAGCAAACTTCAGGACTCTTTAAGCTTCAAAGAGTCCGTACCAAAGAAAAGTGATTATTCCAAAAATTATATAAATGTACTATAATGATTCCATGCATGACTTAGCTTTATATCGTAAATACAGGCCACAGAAGTGGGATCAAGTCTTCGGGCAAGAACACATCACCGATGTATTAGAGAGCTCTGTAGGGTCAAATAAAGTCTCTCATGCATACCTTTTCGTAGGATCTAGAGGCACAGGCAAGACGACCGTAGCCCGTATTTTTGCGAAAGAGATAGGCGTATCTGTAAACGACCTCTATGAGATAGATGCCGCCTCAAACAGAGGAATAGAAGATATAAAAGAACTCCGCGACGGCGTGCGAGTGTTGCCATTCGATTCGAAATACAAAGTTTACATCATAGATGAAGTACACATGCTCTCCAAGGACGCCTGGGGTGCACTCTTGAAGACTCTCGAAGAGCCACCAAAGCATGTCATTTTTATTCTTGCTACGACCGAGCTTCATAAAGTCCCTGAGACTATTGTTTCTCGTTGCCAGGTTTTCACTTTCAAAAAGGCTTCCGAGCTTATGTTGAAGAACATAATTTTATACGTTGCGAAGGAAGAAGGCTATGATTTAGAAAAGGGTGCAGCCGAGCTCCTTGCTATTTTAGCTGATGGTTCATATCGTGATGGCCTGGGTGAACTTCAGAAAGTTTTAAATTTCTCTAAGGGCAAGAAAATCAAAAGAGAAGACGTGGAGAAAATAACCGGTGCGCCGAAGACGACCCTCGTGAATGATTTTATAAGTGCGATAGCAGAGAAAGATTTAGAGAAAGGAATAACTGCTGTGCGAACTGCATCAGAATCAAATTTAGATATGAAATTATATTTCAAGCTCATCATTCAGAAATTCCGCATGGCAATTATCTTGCGTTATGCTCCGAAATTAGAAAAAGATATGACAGGGGACTTAGGTGAGGAAGATTTAGTATTTCTAAAAGCATTAATAAAGGAAGATAAAAACAGTATGCTCCGTTCAGGAGCCTTAGCTACCTTACTTTCTGCTTACCAAGACATAGATAATACGTTTGTCGCTGAGCTTCCGCTCGAGCTTGCTCTTGTAAAAATAATCTCTGAAGAAAAATAATATGAGCGAATTTAAAATCGGAAAAGTTCCACCTATATTTCCTGGCAATTTAAAGAAAGAAAAAGATCCCAGTGGAACAAAAGATAAAAAGAAAAAGTCTGATAAGGAGGATGCAGTAGAATTCTCAGAAGAATTACAGGAATTATTAAAGAGAGCAAAGGAAAATGAATCCCGTTAGATGCCGCTATCGCAATTAAGTACATAAATATTTATGAAATTAAATACTGCAAAAATTAATAACTCTAAATATCAGGTATGCGAATTGACCGCGATCTGCTTCTAAACGGGATGAATAAATACCAGTGTTCAGATTGCGGGTGGATATATGATGAGGCTATAGGATATCCCGAGCGGGGCATAGCTCCTGGAACCAAATGGGAAGATGTTCCTGATGACTTTAAATGTGCGAACTGCAGTAACAGAAAAAACACCCATAAGTGGAAGAAGTTGAGAGAATAATTACTAAATAAGTATAAAAAAAACGCCCCGAAGTCGAGGCGATTTTGAGATGGATAGCGATGTCTACATCTTGATCTTCATTCCGAAGGCGATGTGCGTCTTTTTGTCTGTCATGTTGATTGGTAATGATACTTGAACCACGGGAGAGAACACCACGCTGCGGTGTTTGAATTCGACACTCGCTTCGTAACGAAACGTGAATCCGCGCTCTTCCTTGAAGATGCCGGAGTCGCGCATGATCCAGATGTTCTGGACGAACTCCGTGTTCTCGTGGAATGCCCAGTTGTCGCTGAGCCCCGCACGAAGGAACGTCCCCGAATCACCAGTTGAATTTGTCGGCAGTATTGCGCTACCCGCCACATACAACTCCAGAGAATGGTTTCCTTTCTTGAAGGGGTAAGTACATCGAAGGTCAACCTGCACGAGATTGGAGGAGCTGCCGCCAGCATGAGCGTAATATCCCACGTCCATGCTGAAGTTCTTGCTCTCCCAGCCGACGAGGTAATCAAGCTCTCGTCCTCCTTCAGTACCTGTTGACCCCCAGAGGCCGATATGGAAACCAAGGGGAAGACTCCTCCTCACCGACGTATACACAATCGGTTTGTCGTATGGCTGGTCTCCGTTTTCCACGACATACGAGGAAAAGCTTCCAAGCGTCACTGTCGTCTGCGCTCCAAGTGGAAGCGACGCCAGAACTGCAAGTAGTGCGATGAGCATTGCGTGAGTGATCATCCTCATTTCGTGCCTTCCTTTCTGTTGGGTGGAATTGTGGTTGGAAAAACTTCAAAGTGAGCTAGGATCTTTTTGTTACAAGTATTTAAGGTGCTTAATCCTCTTTAGCAATAACATATTTATACAAAAAAGTCAATATCAAGTTGATAAATAATGTTTTTTAAGGTATTCTGTAGAAGTTTTAAGAATATTGGGAGATCGTCTAACGGTAGGACAGAGGCCTTTGAAGCCTTTAATCTAGGTTCGATTCCTAGTCTCCCAGCCAAGTCGTGATAGGTTATCTCGCACGAGATGCGTAGAAACCAAACGATGCACTATTCAGTCAAAGCATACCTGCTGAGAGCAGTATTCAGAACAAAAAAACACCCTAATCGGTGTTTTTTTGTTTGGTCTGATTTATCTTTCGGAGAAACTCTGTATATGCTATATTAGATTTAATATGGATGAATTTTTGGCTAACCTTTTACCTGGAAATTATTGGATAACAAAATCCATGGAATTTTCAAAGACCAATACCAGTGGCACTCTATGGTATCTTAAAAAATGGTTTGTTTACTATTACTATATTTTCTTTAAAAAAACGATACACGAGAATGATTATTTAGAAATAATAGAAATTTTTGATAAATTTATAATATCGCTAGATTCACGTGTCCAGGATAAAGCCAGGGGATTTTTTTATGAAATAGATATAAGGGCAAATTTTACAAGAATGAATGCTTTTTGTGACACCAGCGGAACTGTCTTCCCATCAGCTCGAGAAGAAGCCCAATCCATGGTTGAAGCTAAAAAGTTTTATTTTATGTATGTTATGGGCATAGGAGGACAAAGTGGTTATAAAAAAGAAATATTAGAACTTATCCAAGCTGGCACCTCATACACTGAGATAAAAAAAGTTATGGTAGAAAAAATGGAAAGTGATGGAATACAATCGAACGATATAAAAATTCAATTTTCAGATTTTCCCGCCGCTATTCGCAATGAGAGACAAATATTTTTTTACTATGGGTTATTTCATGGTAGCGACAAGAAAGATTTGTCTGGTTTCTATACTATGACTCGACTAGGTAGATCAATAATATCTGCAACATTCTATGAATTAATAATTATATGGGAACATCAAAAATTAAAGATGATATCCCAAAATCCAGATACGAAAATTGATTTAGGTAGCCATACCGTTAATACAAATTTGAATTATCCTGCTTTTGGTATCCATTACCATCCATATGTAGCACTGTTAAAGACTCTAACAAACTTACAAACAACCAGTAAAGAAATCTATCAATTTTATATTGCTAGACTAAAAAATTCTCACGATTTGAATGTTCTTTCGGAAAAAGTTAAGACCACACCTGCAGCGATAGAAGATATAAAAACAAAAATTGCATCTTTTAACAGAAAGGGAGATTTAGCAACGGAAGATTTTCATAAAGAATTTAAAAAATATGTCTTGGGGATTAGTAGTCTACCTTTAGATAATAATACTAATTTGTTCTCTTTTCTTTCTGAAGATGGACTTGAGGTTGAGGATAATCCAAAAATTAGTTTTGTAATTAAATGCTACGACATAATTGCTAAATACTTAGATTTAAAAAATTCAGATAACTATAAAAACTTTGAAGGTAGTTTAAGACAATATTATCTTGCGCAAGTTAATAAAACTCCTTTCGAATATGACCCAGAAATAACATATGAATGGCATAAATATATAATATCTCCCGAGACTGCAATTATTTTAAGTGTTATCTACATATACTGCGCGCTAAAAAATAATAAATATGGTTTTGATTTAAGTGAAGCAGAAATTAAAGCCAACTATAAGGAATTCAAAAACCTTTTGGAAATCACGGGTATTGGTAAGCAAAGTGATTTTATAGAAAACATACAACGAATTCAATCAGAACTCTCAGAAGGATCATTGATGATGGCTTACGATACAGAGGAAGAGGAAATTCCTACTGTGTTTGATGAACTGGTTGATGAAAGCAAACTTGCTGAAATTTCAAAACGTACTAGTGCATTTAATGTTACCAGAAAAAGAAGTTCTGAAGTCATAAATGCTGTCAGAAGTTATTATCGAAAAAACTTTGAGCTTCCACCGGATAATCTTATTAAGTGTGATGCTTGTAGTGAGAAAACTTTTATGACAAAAGGTCAGTATGCTTATCTGGAATTTCATCATTTCATTCCTTTCTCTACTGATAATGGTCCGGATCATTATCTAAATTTAGTTGGAATCTGTCCAATTTGTCACCGAAAATTCCATCATGCCACTAAAGATGTTAGGAAGGCTCTTTATGAAAACCTGTCAACAAACAATAATATGAGAAAAACTCTAGATTTTCGTGTAAATAAATTATACGAGGAACGTGTACTCGAGCCATTAAATATTGAATTTCTCAGAAAGGAAAATATCATCTCAAGGGAGAAATACGAAACTTACATGAATCAAGAAATTGTTGTTAGTTAACTATTTTTATTTTTAAGTCTTTTGGCTTTGTTTCTATTGTAGTTTTTATATAGGCTGGATTTATTTCATACCCTATGCAATTTCTTCCAGTTTTATAAGATGCAAAAAGAGTAGACCCTGATCCTAAAAATGGATCTAAAACCATGTCACCTTTTTTAGTAAAAAGATTGATACCTCGTTCGGCTAATGCAACAGGATAAAAAGCAGGATGAGGATGTTTTGATAAAATTGATCCGGCATTTTTTACTATATGCCAAGAATTTATATCTTTTAACTGATCATTTTTGTAGTCATTATAGGTGTAATCTTTATTTAGTATAAGTTTTCCTTTTGAGGCAATAATAATATATTCAAAACGATCTGTGAGTTTACTTTTTTGAGTTGGAACACCACTAGATTTATGCCAAATATTCATTTTGAAATTTTTAAACCCAATTTTTTTAAGTTGTTCGTAAAAATCAATATGTATAGGGTAATAATGATTCTGCACCGTTCTAGAGTTTATATTTATTGCAATAACTCCGTCTTTCTCTAAGACTCTAAAACATTCTTTCCAAACCTTATTTAAATCATCAAGATATTTATTATAGGTTTGTTTATACCCAATTTGATCTTTAATTTCATAATCTTTTAAATCCCAATATGGAGGCGAAGTGAACACCAATTTAACAGAATGGTCCTTTAAATTAGACATTTTTAAACAAGATTTATTATATATGGTGTAGTTCTCCTTCATCGATTTTTTTAAAATTATTACTGATACAAAGTAGTGTGTATTTTTTGTTTTTTATAGATGACAATTTAATTCTTTTTAATAATTCTTCTGGTGTTAAAATCTCATGCCCTATAGTATTAGCTTTCCCATCATCAATTATTTTGATCCAAACAGTTCCTGGGTCCTTGCCTAATATGTTGTAATTCTTTGCTCGTTTACCCCATTCTACATCTTTCCATATATGTTTTTCTCTTATAGGATCCTTATTGAAAAAGTAATTTTCACCTAAATAAGCTCCAATTATAATATATATCTCTTTTGTTGGGGTTTTCTTATCTAACGTAAACGGATATATCCACGAAATTCTAAAGGCATGTTTAAAATATTTATTTATGAACGGCTCGAAAGTGAAGATATCTGAAGATTTCATAATAAACCAAAATAAAGAATCTGGTGAAAAATTATAGTCCAGTTCTTTTGGATTTATGAATTTTTTTGAATTAGTTAAATCAATAACAGCAGATCCTATTATTTTTTTATTTTCTTTTATCTTTTTCATCTTTGACATCATCAATTCTTTTCTGAGACACCTTACAATAATCTAAGTCAAGATCTATACCAATGAAATTTCTTTTTAATTCTCTACTAACTTTTGCAGTTGTTCCACTGCCTAAGAAGATATCTACCACCATATCTCCCTTATTTGATGAAGCTTTAATTATTCTCTCGATTAATTTTTCTGGGAATTGGCATGGGTGAATAGTTTTTTCGTTGCTAACATTAACAACTCTATCAATATACAAGAAATTATCACTTAGATCAGACTGACTTCTTTCATTGTCTTTTTTAACTTGTTCAATAAAATATTTTATTTCTTCTGGTTTTAAATCTTTACTTTTAAATTCCCAAACATCTGTTGGGTTTTTACCTTTTGGATTTACTCTTGGATCATTTTGCCACTTTGCTGGAATACGAATATCATCTAAATTAAATTTGTAATTGTCTTTATCTTTTACAAACCAAAGTATGTTTTCATATCTACCTGATAATCTGTTTTTGGTATTAATTCCACCTTCAAAATGCCAAATTATCCAATTTTTTAAATAAAATCCTGCATCTTTAAAAATCTTGTAATAAATTGCTCCTAATGGAATTATTTCATTATCAAGTGGTGTTTGTGCGACATTCCAAAAGACTGAGCCGTTTGATGCCAATTTATCATAGAGTAAATTTACTGTTTTCGTATGATATTCAAGATAGTCTGCAAAAGATTTATCTATTTCGTATTTTTTACCTACGAAGTACCCAGGACTTGTAACCATTAAATCAATAGAATTATCATTAAAATCAGCAAGGGCTAAATTTGTATCACTATTAATTATATAATCTTTTTTACCTTTTATATATTTTTTTGTTATTGAAGTTTTCATCTGTTGCCTGTTAGTATATATAATACATTAATTTACTAGCATTTCCTATCTTTACAAAACTGTCTTTTTGTATGAAATAATACATAATGTCATTTTTCTATAATAATCCAATCTCCTTATCTTTTAATACTATTTTACTCTTTAGACATCCTAGCAATTCACGTTTTTCAACACCTTGCCCCTCTTTCAATATGTACTTTGCATAATTTCGTATATCGATATCTTTAACCTCAATTTTATCTTTGATTCCAAGAACTGATCTTTGAAACTTTTTTATCCTTTCAACTTCTGTTTTAATTTTTTCTTTTATACCTATTTCATTAATATCTATTTTTTCTATCAATTCTTCAAACTGCTTAACTAGATCAATTTCATTAATATAGCCACATTTGCAATCTCTATCTTTAGATTTGTTGCAACCATAATAAACATGTCGGTGTACATTACCATTCTTTTGTTTCTTAAACTTTTCATCTGGGGTTATGCCTGATCCACATAGTCCACAAGTCATTAACTTGGTGAAAGCAAATTCCTTACCCTCTGACCTAACAAACTGACTTTTGATTTGTGCTTGTACTTCATTAAACAATTCCTTAGTTATGATTGGTTCATGTTTTCCTGTGTACCAGTTACCACTTTTAACTGGATACTCAAATACTCCATAATAGAAGTGGTTTTGAAGAATCATATAAATATTACCTAAACTTAGATTTTTGTTTCCACTAGCAGTTTTGAAATTTAGATCAAACTTAAGCCATTGATATATCTTTCTTCCACTCCATTTTTCATAAGCAACTTTTTCAAACATCTTTTTAATAATAGGTGCTCTATCAGGATCAATAATAGCCTGACACTTTCTATCAACTCTTTTTTCTTTTAAATAGCCGGTAGGAGCAGGTCCAGGCCATAATCCCATCTCCACTCTTGTTCTTAGACCTCGTTTAACATTGATACTTTTATTATCGTTTTCTAATTTTGCTTGAGAACATAAAATCATTAAAAGAAATTTTTCACTTGGTGTGTTTGTGAATGATTGTCCGAAAGTTCTTATCTCAACTAATAATTTCTGATCCATTAGATCAACTATTGATCCTAAATCACCAGCATTTCTTGAAAGACGATCAGGATGCCACACAAGTATTCCATTAAATCTTTCTCTTTTTATATCTTCCAATATCTCTTTATATACTGGTCGCTGTCCTGAATCTTTAGCTGAATGTGCCTCTCTTCTAACATCTACGATGTTAAGATTTTCTCTATCTGCTATAGCCAACATTTCTTTAACCTGAGAATCAATTGAAAGAGCTTGTTTCTCATCTGATTCAGTTGACTTTCTAGCATATAAAACATAATTAATTTTTACTGTCGGAATAATAGCTCTTGTGCCAATTAGTCCAAAATTTGTTTGTGTCTCCATACCTCATGATGTCAGAGAAAGGGTCTTTTGCTAAGACTCGCTTGTTGGCAACTTGTTGGTAACTTTCCTCTGTGATTTAAAGGTTCTGCGATAGGATGGGCTTGGAATAATAGGGTCGAAAGTGGTATTATTCATTTACAAGTAAATAAGTAGTAGCCTAAACCTTTGGAAACAAAGGCATGGCGAAGAAGTCGATCAAGCGTAAAGAACCTATCATATAGGGTCGCTTGATCGCCATATTGGGAAACCAGTATGAGTACCGCAAGGTACTACCTATGTGGTAGGCTTTTTGCGTCTTACCCTAGGATTTTATAAATAAAACGCAACAAAAAAATACCATGAGCGATCAAGCTGGTAAAAAATTGTGTCCGCATTGCAAGCAGGAAGTAGATATAAAAGCGAGTCGATGTCCACATTGTCAGGGGAAGATATATGTTTGGACATGGAGTAAAAAGTTAATAGCAGGATTTATTGTCTTTATATTCTTAAGTGTCATTTTCTCTAGCGGATCAAGTAGATCAAGTACCCCTGTTACTACTCAACAAGGTCCTAGTAATGTAGAAGTATGTGTTGAATCAGAACATATCCTTGAAGGATTTTTGAAATCACCATCAACTGCAAAATATCCAACATGTAATAGCATTACTATCGAAAGATTAGCCAATGATCAATTCAATGTCAGATCATATGTTGACTCTCAAAATGGATTCGGGGCTATGGTGAGAAGTAACTGGTCAGTTAAGTATCATTACACAGACAGTGGAACACGAACACAATTAGATTCAGTTGTAATTGATGGGAAAGAAATGTATAAGTAAATTTATTTCTTTTTCTTTTTGGTTGGTTTAACATCTTTCTGTTTTTCTTCATTGGCAGGTTTCTTAAACCATTTATCTTGGAATTTTTTTAGCCTTTCTGCTCCAAGTTTTACCTTACGATCATATTCTTCTTTTGTCTCGCGTTCATTATGTATATGAATATGAGGTCTTCTAAATTCAGGATGCCTACAGGCTAACCAAAACTTGGTATAACCAGGATCCTTATTTTGGATTCCACCAAGCACATTACTCTCCGCAAAATCATTGACTAAACGGATACCCATTCCCATGGCTTCTTCAACAAGCCCCCTAAATTCAAAGTCTTCATTCATCCAACGATAGAAAGTATTTCTAGATATACCAACCTTTTCGCATACGACAGAAATTATTGGAGTCTTCTCTAATTCCTCTATGAATTTTTTCTTTACACTAGCGTTCTTCATAGTGTTCTATGATCGCTTTGCGACCTGTTAGTTTCTCGTATCTGTGGATGATTAAGTCGCAAAATTGTGGTTCTAGTTCACATCCATATACTCTTCGACTAAGAGCTTCTCCTGCGATAATAGTGCTACCTGATCCCAAGAAACTATCTAAGATTATGTCATCAACCTTGGTGCATCTTTTGATAGCTTTTTCGTAAAGTTGTGGAGGCTTGCTGGTCGCATGTGTATATTCTTTGGCTGGGAGTCGCTTAACTGCCCATATGTCCGATATTTGCTCAAGTAGATTATTCCCCGTACCCATTTCTTTGTTCATCACTTCGTTTAGATTTGTAACTGTTTCGGCTAAGTATGGTTTACCACGAATACCATACACTGCCGGTTCGTAATTTTTATTGAACGCTACAGAAGGTACGGGATTTTGCGAATTTTTTAGCCAAATTGCCACTCGCTTATTGTTAATGCCGAGCGAACGATAAATGTCTTGGACTACACCGATATAAATTTGATCGCAAAAATAAAACACGTGAGTGTCGCTATGTGATACTGCAAGTGCACATTCAAGACTATCCTTTAAGAATTTTTTATATTCCTCAAACGTACGATGATCATTTACTTGACCACCATATGATTGATTTCCACCCAAACCACTATCATAATTTACATCCAGATTATACACGGAGTCGCTAAAAATCATTGATGCTTTTTCTTGTCCAAGTAATCGTTTTAGATTTTCTTGTTTTGTGGAATCTCCACACAATAACCTATGCTTGCCCAAAACTATAATATCGCCAAGCTTTGTTATTGGTTTCTTAATTTTCTTTAATTCTTTTTCGATTTCAAAATTATCATCAATGACTTCTTTTTCCTTATCCCAAATTTTTGTGAGATTGATTTCATCAAACCCAGAATCAATGAGAACATCAAACTTAAATGATTTTAGGGACTGGAAATCCCATTCGCCATCATTCAAGTTGCTTTCTAGAGCTATTTTTGTTCTTTCATCTTTTGTGAGGCTACGACTTGGCACTAAAACATTTACTTTTTTTACTCCAAGTTGCTGAAGAACAACTTTTCGCTGATTTCCAGAGAGTATCGTATTATCTGTATCAATCACGATTACATCATGAAAACCACGTTGTATTATTCTTTCTTTCAACTTTTCTAAACCCAACTTTGTTATCTTTCTTGGATTGTCTTTCCAGACTAATAAATTTTCGACATCCCTCACTTCTGTAAACCATTGTAATTTTTGCATAGATTTTTTCTATAAAAAGTTACTTAATAATTTTCCATAATTTTTAAGATTCTCTCGACAGAAAATCTATGCTTGTTACCAGGGATTTATCTAGTTACCCGCTAAAACTTTATCAAATAAGTGCACAACTATGTGTTGTCTATGAATAGAAAAAAGAAGATCTCCGTAAAAACCCTTATATTAATAAGGGTAAATTTGTAATATAGAAAAATATTTTAAATTTATATTTTTTAGAAAGGCTGGCAGTGAGGGTATGCCAAAAATAGTGGATACAATTTACTGGTCCGCTTTATAAAAATATTATTAGTTAGGTTAACAAGTAAACAAATTAAGATTTATTAAACGAAAAGTCATAGCTTTTTCACTAACTTTATACATATCACATAGTGTCTTTATTTCTTTTTCTGAAATACCATGAGAGTTAAGTTTTTTTACATCTTCTTCTAAGAATTTTTTGGGCATTAAAAGAGCGGCAGCAAATTGATCTGCTTCAGTTTCTTTAAAATTTTTAATATCATTTTCTTTTAATTCCTTTCTGTAATCGACAAAAGTGTCGTCTTGTTGATGAAGGAAAAAATGTCCCAATTCATGAGCAATGCTAAATCTTTGTCTAACAGGTGCCTCATTATTGTTTATTCCAATTAGTGCATGTCCATCCTTTCTGATAAGCATTCCAGAGAATTCCTTACTTGGAGCACGGCTAATTTTAATCTTTTGAGCAATTGCAATTTCTTCTATTGGGACAGGTCTACTTTTAATATTTAAAGTATCTAAAATCTCTTGTGTTTTTATTTCAATTTTCTGTGTGATCATGATATATTACTTTTTATTTTTAAACAGTCGCTCTGCCCATGCGGCAGCTTTTTCTCCTTTCTCCTGAGCAACTTTACGAATATCGACTTTAGTAATGGCGTATCCGTCTGGTAAGACGGGAAAAAAATCTTCAACTTCACAATTAAACAAAGTAGCCAATTTCCAAAGTGATACAGCTGAAACGTTATTCCTACCATTCTCTATATGTGTAACCGCTTCACGAGATATTTTTAAATGATCGGCAACTGTTTGAGCACTAAGTCCAAGTGACCCTCGCAATTGCTTTATTGTCTTGCCAATTTCTTTTTTAATTTCATTGTCTGCGGCATCTCTATCGTCTATTGTAACTTTTTTCTTTTTCACATGAAATAGGTAATGTTGATAATGCGGTCCAAGATATACCGACTGGTATTCTTTGTACCAAGGCTGGTACTATAAATACCAATTGATACATCTAGTAACCTTGCTATGGTATCAGGTTTGGGTGTAATATTCAAGTACGGTCAGTGGGCGCCGTATTTATTATAAAAGCCGACAGAATTAAATTTATGGTAGACAATAATAAAAAAGAAAAGGATAGTGTCGTGGTTCACATTGATAAATCAGAATATCGTTCTCCTAATCCCACTACTGGTGTGGCGCTTTACGCTTTGGGAAACATCAATTCGGCCGAATATGATTTATATCAAGAGGTACCTGGTCACGGAGATGATAAACTAATACCTGCTGACACAACAGAGATTAAACTTAAAAATGGAGAACATTTTTACAGTGTTCAGAAAAAAATTAACCCAGGAGCATAAGCAATGGCAGCAATAGAGTTACAAAAAGAGGACGCTTCGTACTTAGCTGAGAAAAGTTATCAGTATGAATTGTTCCCCGAGAATAACGAGTTGCATGTGATTATAAAGGAATTTCCGTTTCCAACTAGTTTATATTCGCCAAGTACAGCAGAGTTGTTGATTAAAATTCCACCAGGATATCCCAATACTCAATTGGATATGTTTTGGACTAATCCAGAAATCAAGAAAGTTGATGGTCAGGCTCCTGCAGCATCTGAAACTCGTGAACAACATCACGGGCGTAGCTGGCAACGTTGGTCTAGACATTACGCGTCGGGGTGGCGACCTGGGATCGACGGACTAAGAAGTTTTATTCAATCTATTAATGCCGAGCTACTAACGGGCAGATAACAACATGGAATACAGCATATCTTTTAAAGAGGAAGACTATCAACGCCTCGTAGAGCATTTATTCTCTAATCGTACTACGGAATGCGCAGCATATCTTTTATGCGGTGTATCTAGGAGCGACACTGAGATACGCTTGCTTGTTCGTTCAGTTATTCCTGTAGAGGATGCGGATATTGAAGAATCTTCTCCTGTGCATATGAAAATAAGGTCGCTGTCGTATGTTCGCGCAATTAAACAGGCACGCAAGGCAGGTGAAGGATTTATTTTTGTGCATTCGCACCCTAAAGAAAGCCCTCAGCATTCTAAGCAAGATGATATAGAGGAGGAAAAACTTTTCAAAACTGTTTATCAAAGAATTCCCGATATGATACATGCTAGTTTGGTCTTATCGGAGCCATCACGATTTTCTGCACGTGTGTGGTTGGATGATGGGTCTAACATTCCAGTCAGTGTAGTTAGGTCAATTGGGCATAGATTCCGTTTTTTTAGCAACCACGAAGACAAAAACCCTCATCCAGAATTTTTTGATCGGCAAATTAAAGCTTTCGGCAAAGACATACAATCAACTCTTAACAAACTAAAGATTGGTATAGTGGGTCTTGGTGGAACTGGTTCAGCGGTGGCTGAGCAGCTTATTAGACTTGGAGTTGGTACCTTATATCTTTTTGATGATGATACCTTTGATTCTACAAATATAAATAGAGTTTACGGTTCACGTCTATCTGATACAAAAAAACTAAAGGTTGAGATAATACAACGCCTGGCTACGGAGATAGGGTTAGGGACTATCGTTAAAATTTTCAACAAAAAAATAACCTATCAGAGTGTTTTGCAAGATTTAAAAAAATGCGATATTGTTTTTGGTTGTACTGATGACAATTGGGGTAGGTCAATTTTATCTCGCCTCGCTGTCTATTATTTAATCCCAGTCATTGATATGGGCGTAAAAATAAACTCTAAAAATAACGAGATAGTTTCTATCCATGGACGCGTGACTGTACTCTTACCAGACCATGCGTGTTTATTTTGCAGAGATCGCATTGATTCAGGTATAATGAGTACAGAAATTGCGGAAGCAACTAACCCTAGCGATGCGGCAACACGGAAGAAAGAAGGTTACATTCCGGAATTACCAGACAGTGCACCAGCGGTCATACCATTTACCACAATAGTTGCAGCTACTTCAGTCAGTGAACTTCTGCATCGCCTCACAGGTTTTCTTGGTGAAGATCGAAAAACCAACGAAGTGATACATCTCTTTGACCAGGAAAGAATCGGTAAGAATGCTCGTGCTTCTGAAAATGGATGTGTTTGTGGCGATAAAAATCATATTGCTCGTGGAGATGTCGATCCACATGCACTTGGATTAACATGGAGAAATGAAGATTAAAAAACTTTTTTACAATTGGTGGAATTCAGCTCGTTCTTTTAAATACAAGAAGGTTTATTTTGTTTCCTCTATAAATAAAATACCTGAAGGTAAATTAGAGAAACATATTTATATTGTATCTAAAGAAGGAAAAAATCTATGGGTGGTTATGGATTGTCCAAAAGGACATGACAGACGCATAGAGGTAAATTTAATGAAAAGCATTAAACCTTTCTGGGAAATACAACTTCAGAACGGTAAGCTTACATTATATCCATCCATAGTTGTTTCAGGAAAATCCTGTAATTGCCATTTTTGGCTAAGAGATAATAAAGTATACGATGCACACTGGTAGTTTTTGGAAATTAATATAAATTACAAGCAAAAAAACAAGAATAATGAGTCCTGATTTTACAAAACAAATGGTAGATATGCTTTTAGGTTCCATACCAAAAGGAACAATTTGGGCTTTGCAATTTGTCTGGGATATCATTAAAACTTTCTTGTCGAATAACTTAATGGCTGTAACTATTATTCTTATTATTATCCTCATCTATGCAGTCCTTAGGGCTCTTATGGGAGATTGGTGGGTATTAGGGAAAGTACTACATAAGTATTTATATTGGGGATCAGGGCTACTTATCGCCTTTATATGGGGTCCTGAAGTGTTTGCAGGCACTTATGTAGACATATGGTTATATATTCTATCTATAACTTGTTTTATCGTGGTTGGAGTAATTTTGAACAAAACAGGACTAAAAAGAATTTAATTTCTCTTTTGGTTTTATTTTAAATTTAATATAATTAATTGGTATGAGTGAGAAATATTTAAAATCTCATCAATACTATATTGATCTTTACGATCGTGGTACCGTAGAGGTTTGTCGTAGGCTAGATAAGCCATCTCCTGAACCTGATAAAGAAGAACTTAAAGAAAAAAAGATAACTAGAAGACAAGCAAAAGTTTTAGATAAAGGTGTTCGAGATTGGATTATTCATTTTCAAGCTGGTGAAAGATATCTTAAAAAAGACTCAACAATTCGTGAGTGGATGGATAGAGATCAAAAGAGAGATGAGTTATATGAAAATGCAGAAGCTCCTGAAGATATTCGCTGTCTTACTTGTCGTAACAAAATGAAACCGACATTTAAAGAACTCTGGTTAGAATCCGATAAACCAGATCGTGTTTTATTTATGTACGATTGTCCTAATAAATGTTTACCGAGACGATCATTCTTTCATGATGGTGAAGAGTGGAGAACAAAACCACATCTTTGTATCCGTTGTAATTCTCCAGTCACCCAAACTTCAGAAGATGATGGTGTAAAAATGATTACTACTTCTACTTGTAAGAAATGTGGGCATATTGAGAAAGAAGAATATACATGGAGTGTTAAAAAAGAGGAAGATGGTCTCGATGAGAATTTTGCAGTTGATAGAGATCGTTTCTGTTTAAGCGATGAGGACGGTAAAAAGTTTCAGGATGAAAAATGGAACATGGAAAGTGCTGGTAAGTTCATGGAAGAGTGGAAAGAAAAAGAGAAAGCAAAAGAAGAAAAATTAAAACAAAATCCAAAGGGCTTTCATCTTGAGGGTGCAGGTTACACTTGTTTTATCTGTGGTGATAGTACTCCTGAGGGTGATAATTGGTACGACAAGTGGGGTATAAAATGTTTAGTCTGCCAAAAAGCAATCGATGAGGGTGAAATACCACCTGCTTTGGCTAAATATCAAGACACTTGGTATACGAAGCATGACTTTGAATATTACTTTAATGTTAATCGTTTTGGTTTACAAAAGTGGATTAAAAACGGAATATTAAGACCTAGGACAATCAGTCATTATGGTAAAGGCGAACATACACAAATCTTTCTTATGAAAGATAACAAAGGACTATTGCCACCTAAAAAATTACTTAAAGGTCATTCAGTAAAAACAGTAGAAAAAGACGGCAAAGAATATACTCATATGGAAAAGTGGTATAGATTTGTTGATCCTTTTAAATATCTTAAGAAATACAGAATTATGAGATATTTAAGAGTTGTTCCACCCGAAGAGGTAAAAGCAAAAGAAGAGGCAGAAAAGAAAAAACAGGAAGAAAAACAGGCACGTCGAGAACAGAGGAGACTTTTAAAACAAAAAATTAATCGTAAAAAGATAAATTAAATAATCCACTGAAATGCTGGCAATAGTTTCGAAGTACTATTTAAATACTACTTCTTGGAACGTTGAGAGAGAGCGCTTGCCGCAGCCGATTTCTCGTCTTTGGTAGCTCTCGGATCTTTCAACACCTTAGCTGCTTCAGAAGCAACTTTAGCACTGGTTCTTCTAGACATAAATTATATCTGTTAGTTGTTTTGATAATTAGGAAGCTCGACCTTTGTTCACTTCCCCGAACAATCGCCTTATTGGAAAGCAACTGTTCAGGAAGGACAAAGGTGAGTAGAACCTAACCAATACAAAACCCGGGGCACCATTTTTATTGCCAGCATTTCAAAGGACTAATTGATACAATATATCATAACTTACAAGTTTTACCCTTAGCCTTAGGGACTGTCACTTTTGTCACTTTTTGAGGTGCTCGAGATGCGTCGTTTTGGTATAATAAAAGGGTTAAAAATAACATTACAGGGTAAGGAACTGATTGGTTCTAACTCGAGTCTCCCAGCTTATGTCAATAGAAGGAATAAAAAAATTTTACGCTGTCCCAGATGAATCAAGGATTCCTAAAGAACAAAAGGATCAAGTAATGGCGCAGGTAAAAAAACTCGAAGAAACATTAGAACGGTTGTTTCCAGTACCATGCTCCTATGGTAAATGTGAAGTCGGTCAGTATTCTGGCCTAACAATTGTAGATCGCTTAATTGATACAGATGAAACTACAATAGGTGTCCCTCAGGGAGAAGCAAAAAATCGACTTACAAAAGAAGCAGATTTGGCCATAAAAGAAAATTGTCCATTGGTATTGGTTGGTATATATGGAACACCTAGACATTTAGACAAACCAGAAATGAATAAAGCTCAACTTTCTGACATGTCTGCAATCATGATGGTGCAAGCAGCTATGGATAGGGTATATTCAGCTCATCTGCCTGGAGCAAAATATCGTGCTATTGATGAGGACTTAACTGCTCTTTGGTTGGACATTGCGCAACACCCTTCAGGAGAGAGGGGGGCAGAAAATTTTAAAACAATATATAAAAAATACTTTGATGATAGGGAACGTTTAATTTGTACTCTTGAAAAAGAGGGCCTTCTTAATACTGGTAATACTAAAATTGAGTTACTATCTGAAGCAGATTTATACGGACAAGTATGGAAAAAGAAAGGCTCACTTTATTTACCACCGCAAGAAGATTTTTTGACGAAATGTGAAACAATTAGACCTCATATTTTAAACTATTTAATTTCAAACACTGAAATTTTACAGAAATTTTATGGAGAAAATGATAAACAATGGATAAAATCAGAAGAAGATCCAGATCTATGGAAAAAATGCCAAGAGACGATAAAGGGAACAGATGAATATAATAAAGCACTTACAGTGGCTGGATGGCAGGGCTTCATTCCACCTGAAATGATGAAATATTATCTAGAAAAGTTTAGATGCATCCTCGGCAATGCTACATTTAAGGCCAATGATCCGAAATTACTTTTTCATATAGCAACCTACCTTTCATCTACATTGGCAAAACGTCACGCTGGAACACTAACTGAAGGAGTTCCAGCAGGTAGCCCAATTATACGTGTACCACTTGTACGTCCTCCTACGGGAACGCCTCCTTCATTTCAATCCCTGGTTCCTTTACGTACATTACCTAAACCTAAAGGCAATATGGACAAGAGGCTAAGCAGTACAAATAGAGCAGCATGGCTTAGTGTTGCTGTACAAAATGCTAACAAACTTAGATTGGTCGATACATCAAAAGTTACGGACTTGCCAGAAGAATCAGTAATTCCTGTGCAAATTTATGTAGTAGGACCAGACAATGGTCTAGGTTCTTATTTAGTAGACACAGCGATAGTTTTGTCAGACTTGTAATAAGTTTCAAAATATATGACACAAGAAGAGCAATATTTGCCAGAAGATCAAGAATTACTTGATGAGCTAGAAGCCATTAATCCACTTTCCACAGGACAGGCACTGGAGGAGCAGAAGAAACGAATTCAAGTTATTGAAATTAAAGCATTATTAAAGAGTAGAAAAAGTGCTGATACTTTTAGTAAAACAACAACAAGATTTTCTATAATAATTGCGGTATTTACGCTAATCCAAATAGTAATTGCTTCTATGCAATTTACTGTAAGCATTTTAAGTGTTGAAAATAAATTATTAGGAATTTTTTTAGCAATTTCTTTTATTGTAATAATACTTTGGATTATACAAAAATCCAATGAACTTTTAAAAGATAAATAGTTTATATAATAAAAACAATGAAGAAAATATTTAAAATAATATTACCCATAATTCTTCTAGCGATAATTTTATTGCCGTTTTCTACATTTGCTAAAAGTCTATATTATAAAAATATTTTTGGTTCGAAAATTCATGTTCCAGTTCAGGCACAAATTATACCAAAAGGGGCATCTGCACAATGCAGAAACGGAAAGTATAGTTTCAGTGTGACAAGACGTGGTACTTGTTCAGGTAACGGAGGAGTAAAAATATGGTATAAATAAATTTAAACATTATGACAACTGATGATTTAGTAAAACAATTTAATTTACCATTTGCAAATTTTTCTGAACCAATTAAGTGGCAAGGTGATGTTGGTTTTAGTACAACTCAAAGCTATGGAGACGGATACGGATCATTGTACAAATTTGGGATTCACAGCCAAAAATCAGAAGAGAATTTAAGAAATCTATCAGTCAGTGTAAGTTATGGAAAGGAAACTGAAGGTGGTATTAGTTTAGGGACAGGTAAAAGGGGTATTTTTAATCCACTAGATTTAAATTTTAGTGATGAATTTTCTTACAGTGAAAGTCAAGGAAAGTTTTTTCATTATGGAGAAGTAATTAATGCAAAAGACATACTTCTATATATAGAAAAAATGCATAAAAAACCTACAAATTTAAGAAAAGGCTTTTTCCTTATAACCAAGCTCTGGTTTTGGCGTGAGGCACTTCCTGCATTTATTAAATTCATAGATATAATCTTAATATACATTTTATTGTTAATTTCAGGAGAAAAAATTATAAATAATGATATTATAAAGAGATATTTTTCAAAAAGATTTGACGAAAAGAATAATCAAAAAACAGATACGGAATTTGAGTTTTTGGACGGTGGAACTATGACTTTTTTTGGCTATACAGCAAAACGTTGGTCAGTTGTTTTTTACTGTTCTCTTCATTTGGTTATTTATGTTTTTTTCTTCTATCTACAAAATAATCATTATATTCTTATTAGCAGAATAGGCAAAAATAGCTTTTTGATTATTTGTTATGTGGTTATTTCTTTTGTAATTACAGAGTCAGTAATTCCAAAAGGAATTAAGGCTGTTATTGCAAAAACTCCTAGGATTTTCACGGAGGTCGCTTTTAAGAGTATAAAGGTTTCATAGTCTAATCATGTTATAATATTTTCATATGAATAAAGTTACACATTTTGAATTTCCTTGGGATGACAAGGAGCGAGCAAAGTCATTTTATCAGAACGTTTTTGATTGGAAGCCCTTTGAGTGGGAGCAAATGGGTTATACAAGCTGGCAGACTGGTCCAATAGATGAGAAAATGCAACCCACAGAAACTGGTTTTATAAATGGGGGCTCTAGTAAGCGTGATCCTAGCATGCCATATCCGATGTTTTATGTTGATGTCCCAGATATGGACTTGGCATTGAGTAAAATTGTCGAAAATGGCGGCTCTGTCGTAAAAGGTAAAACTCCATTAGGGGAAAATGGCTCTATGGGCTTCCTCGCTTGGTTTAAGGATTCAGAAGGGAACATCCTTGGCCTATCTCAATACAACAAGCCTGTATAAAAATATGAAAGCCCCGGCGAGAGTCGGGGCTTGGGGCTGATGAAAAACAGATCTAAGAACAAGAAGGCGGCGGCGAAGTTAGCTCAGCGAGAAAGTTCAGCCCGAGCTTTTGATCCGTACCCCTCGACGAAGATTTTGTCTGCGCTCCCACGAAGGATGGAAGAAATCGACCTGTGGGAATAGCGATTGCGAAGCATCTTGTCGGCGTCGAGGCAATCCTTTTCTTTCTCGTGCTCTGGGCCACAAATGAGCATGACCGTCCTATTCTTTCCCTTACTGAACCTGGAGAGCTTTTTTCGCGCCCAGGAGAGAAGGTTCTTCTTTGCTTCTGCGATGTCCTTTGCCTCGAACTTCACGTCGTTAAAAGAGAAGATGGGGATCCTTTCTACGCCCCGGCTTCGTCTGTACGTTGTGACGCTAAGGCTGGCATGCCAGATTGTTTTTGTCATGGGTACTCCTTTCAATAACCAGAGTATACCCGCTACATATAGCTGTCAACTCGTAAATTTTTATTATATTTAGTATGATAAAGCTATGAAATTAATCTCTTTAAACACTTGGTGCGGGAAGATATATGAACCATTAAAAAAATTCATAGAAGATAATGCAAATGAAACTGATATTTTTTGCTTTCAGGAAATACGCAATGGAAAATATTTAGACAGATGGGAAGCAGAAGACGAAGTCGAAGACCTTTTTGAGAAAATAGAAAATATCCTACCAAATTTTAAGGGTTACTTTACAGAGATGACACCTGGTCTTGGACTCGCAACTTATATTAAAAATACCCTAGAAGTAGAAAAATTTTATTCATCAACAGTACTTTCTTCAGAAGAATTAGAAGACATAGAAAAATTTGAAAACAGAACAACAAAACCACGCGTGATACAAGTCATAACATTAAAAAATAAATTATCTATTTTAAATTTTCACGGTATTTATGGTGGTTATAAAAAAGATACAAAAGAACGGGAATTACAAACAAAGAGAATACAAGAAATATTGATTAAATTAGATGAACCCAAAATTCTAATTGGGGATTTTAATCTAAATCCAGATACGAATGCTGTTGCTGAATTAGAAAAACTAATGAGAAATTTGATAAAAGAGAATAATATTAATGCTACCAGAAGTGACCTTTATGAAGAAAAAGAAATTATGCCTTTTGCAGACTATGCTTTTGTTTCAAAAGATATAAATATAAAAGATTTCAGGGTTCTTCAAGATGAAGTTTCTGACCATTTACCGTTATTTTTAGAAATTAAATAAGTTATTATATCGTAGTGAACGAAAAAATATTAAAATTAAAATCTGAATTAAAAAATCGTGGGATTGTAGGATTAGCTCTTGATATTGATGAGACCTTATCCCATACAAATCATCATTGGTGGGAACATATGATTAATTTTCATAAACCAGAAGAGCTGAGTAAGGAAGAAATGATTGAAAAATACAAATTTATTGATGAGGTACCAGAATGGCAGACAGAGGAAGCCAATAAATTCAAGGAACAAACCTTACACTCAAATGAGTTCAACGAAACAGTACCGCTCATTCATGATGCTAATAAAATTGTCCAAGAGATAAATAAAATTATTCCAATTGTAGCTTATATAACTGCTAGGCCTATAACTGTTGTCGATGGAACTCTCAAATGGCTCAAGAAACACAATTTCCCTGAAGCTGAATTAATAACAAGACCGAAAGATATAAGCTTAGAGGATTTCAATTTAAATAAAAATAAATGGAAAGCTGAAGTATTAAATACTCTTTTCCCTGAAGTTATAGGTATAGTTGATGATAATTCCGTATTAATACATCAGTTAGAAGCTTTAAATTACCCAGGAATGCTATATTTTTACGGAGAAGAAACTAATCAGTTCAAGGATGATGAACATGTTATAATTTGTCCTACCTGGAATAATGTATTAGATAAAATCAAAGAAAAAGTGCATTTGATATAAAATATATATGAAAAATAACATAAATAATAACCTAGTTATTGAATTACACGTCCCAGATTTTAATAAAGTTAAGAAATTTTATGCATGCTTAGGTTTTACTGAAATCATATTCGAACATGTTCCGGCAGAACAACCAGGATATTTGGTTTTAAGAAGGAAAAGTGATCTTGGAGATACTCTTTTACATTTTTATGGCGGAGATGAGAGAGTTTATAATCAGTCATTCTTTAAACAATTCCCAAAAGATACTCGTCGCGGATATGCAACAGAAATTACAATTCCAGTTAACGATATAGATTCAGTATATGAAAAAGTAAAAAATTTAGTGCCCGATGCTATCGTTCGAGAATTAAAAGACCTCGTTGATATAGATATCAAATGGAAAGATTTTCGTATGGTAGACCCTTTCGGTTATTATATTCGCATGACAGAGCTTATAAACTGGGGTCAATAATTATATGAAAATAATTAAACCAATTAAGGGCATTGTAGTAAAAAGGGCCTTTGTTGTTTCTGATTTTATTAGTGCAAAAAATAACAGAAGAAAATATCTTACTTTGGTGCCTGAAAATATTTTTCTTAAAAAACTTAAAACTGCAAAGAAAAATGCACTTAAATTAAAAGAATCTCAGCTTGATAGAATCATAATGAATGAATACAAGAAGAGGCTTACCGCCTACGATAATAGTACTTGGTATTTAGGAGAAGTAAAAACTAGTGAGGTGGGAGTTTGGAAAAAAGCTGGAGGACTTCCTTTGTCCTGGACTAATGGTTCGCTTGCCGAAACTGCAAAAAAAGTAAAACATGCATTAGCTAATAACCCCAAACTTATTAAAAAAAGAGCTAGGTACAGTATTCCTAATATGCTGAAAACAAATATCCACCTTCTTCAGCAGGAAAAATATTTATTACCAATTATTTTTAAGGGTGGCACAGGAACAAAAGGACGAAAAAGATTAAAAAAACATATGAAAGGGGATATTGATGATGGGTGCATGAGATCTATTGCATTAGCAATAAAAGGAAAAAGGACACTTAAGGCCTACATCGGTTTTCCGAAGAATTTGGTATAATAGAATTATTATTAATCTTAATTTAAAATTATGGAAACACTTTCAACAAGTTCAGTGCAAACAAATAAAGGAAAGATTTTTTTGAATACTGTTTTGTGGGGTTTTGCACTTTGGCTTTTTGGTTATGCTTTAGGATTTGTATTCTTTGCTTTTGTACCTCAAGATTCGATCGGATGGTACATTATGCCTTTTGGTGTCCTTGCTACCCTCTTGGTATTACTTAAGAAAATCAAAAGGGAAGAGTTTAAATGTTATATCGGACTCGGGGTAATTTGGACTATTCTGGCAGTTGTTTTAGATTATTTTTTCTTGGTTAAAATGCTTTCCGCAGTAAATTATTACAAACTTGATGTATATATTTATTACGCCCTAACCCTTATTTTGCCAATTGTTGTCGGATGGTATAAGTTCAAAACAATTAACAATACTAATCAATAAATATGAGAAAACCATTCGTACATGCATTAGCCGCTGCTTTATATATCATTATCCTGGTTCTATCTATAAATGCCACGAGCGGCGTTATCCCGGAGGATAGTATAAATTTACTGATACCAATGGTAATGCTCTGTCTTTTAGTATTGTCAGTTTTAGTTATGGGGTATTTATTTCTATTCGAGCCTTTGCGTCTCTATATGGAAAATCAAAAAGGCGAGGCTGTGGCTTTCTTTGGTAAAACTGTTGGATTCTTTGCTTGCTTCATCCTCATTTTCTTGATTATTCTTTTCTTGAAACAATTTATTTTTCACGCATGATATAATACTTATATGCAAAAAACTTTACGAATTTTTCTTTTAGTTCTCATTATTATAGGTATTGGATTAATAGCCACTCAAAAGTTTTGGGTTCCTAAATTAGTTGAAAAAATGCTTTCAAGCGAAGTTGCCGCACAATTAAATGAAATTAGAAACTAAAAGATTAATCTTAAGAGAGCCTAAAAAGAGTGACTGGAAAGACCTCGTGGAAGGGGTCGGGGAATGTGATGTGGCAAAGATGCTTTCAACTATAGTCCATCCATATACAAAAAAGGATGCAATAGAATATATACAAAAGGTAAATAAACGTTGGAAACAAAAAATCAAAGATGACTATTCATTTTTTATCGAATTAAAATCTGAGAAAAAAATGATCGGGGCCATCGGCATTCACAAAATAGATATTTATTCCGGAAATGGCACGACGGGGTCCTGGATTAATAAAAAGTATTGGAGAAATGGCTATATGACTGAAGCAAAAGTGGCTTTAAATGATTTTGCATTTAATAAACTAAAATTTATTAGATTAAATTCTTCTGTTGCTACAAATAACGTAGCTTCGAATGCTACTCAATTGAAAATGGGATATAAGCTAGAAGGAATGCAGAGAAAAATTAAGAGATGTAGGGCATCTGGCAAACTTTCTGACCAAAATATGTATGGCTTACTAAAAGAGGATTGGAAAAAGACAAAAGCTAAAATAAAGTGTTAATATATATCCCTATATGGAAAGCATAAACCCAGGAAACAATACAAATGAGGCAAGGGGACTCAAGCCCGAAAAGCGTGAACATATTCCGACTGCTGAGAAACTAAAAATTGTAATGGTGCGTATTGCAAGTGAAGTAAATAAGGAAACTGAGGAAAAATACGGACTTAAGAGTTTAGTTGACGCATCTTTACATATTAATCCTACTTTTTTTACTAAGGAAAAAGGTGGCATATATAATTCAGATGAGGTTTTTAATGATGAAGGAGAAGTTTATGCGCTTGATAGAATGAATTCAGGAGCAGATAGTGAGGGTGTACAGAAGCATTACAAGGCTGAATTTGGCGTAGAAGGCCAAGAAGGAATTATTGCAAAATACCGAGAGAATAAAGATATAAGCAAAAGTAATCAGGCCGAAATAGTAATCACTGCGCTCCTGCACAAAGTACTTAAAGAGAAATTTCTCGTGGTACGTTCTGCTGTATTTGACGACTACAAGCACGGTATTGATAATTTAATTCTAGATAAAGAAACAGGAATGGTCATCAGTGCATTCGATGAAGTCATTGAAAACCTAGGTGATAAAGACAAGGGTCCTTCAAAAAAGATTGAAAAAATTAAAAAGATCGCCCTAAAAGGTGGCACCGAGGCAAAATATGGTATTGCACTTAAAGACAACCAGCTCACAAGAGCACACACTCGAAATATTCCTGTATTTTACTTAACCCTAGAAGGTAAAAATCTTACAGAACTTGCAGATTCTCTCTTTAAAGACAGTGATAATAATGCGGATGTTGAAGTTAAGCTTTTCTCCCATCTTGTACAATCTATCAGAGAGCAAAAGCAAATGTTAGAAAAATTGAATCTTCCTCCTGTTGTAAGGAAAAATTTAGAAGGTTTTGAAAGATCTCTCATTACTATGGAAAATTTTTCTGTACAAACAAAAATATGAAAAAGAAAATACAAATAGTCATAATTCATGGCGGAATGACTTTTAAAAAAAGAAAGGATTATTTAGACTATTTAAAAAATCGTGAAGTTAAAATTGAAAAGAAAATAAGGTGGACTGATGATTATTTAGATAAAGAATTAGGGAAAAAATTTGAGATTATCAGACCACAGATGCCCTTATCAGAAGATGCAAAATACGCGGATTGGAAAATATATTTTAAAAGACACATTCCTCATTTAAGAAATAATGTAATTTTAATAGGGAATTCACTTGGTGGGATATTCCTCGCTAAATATTTATCAGAAAATAAATTCCCAAAAAGAATCCTATCGACATATTTAGTCTGCCCACCTTTCGACAATACTCTTTCTGCTGAAGACTTAGTCGGCGGATTTAAACTCAAGGCTGACCTATCGCTCATTGAGAAGAATTCAAAAAACCTATATTTATTGTTTTCAGAAGATGACGACGTCGTTCCACTCTCTCATGCTAAAAAATATAAAAATAAGCTGAAGAATGCAAAAATCTTTATTTATAAGGGTAAAAACGGGCATTTCCGAATACCTAAATTCCCCGAGATAGTTAAAATGATAAAGAATGACATTTCTTAATAAATTAATATATAATGAAAATATGAATATAGAAGATAATTTTCCACCAAGACAATTTAAAATAGATAGTGATCTAGACCCCGAAGAGGCACTAACAGAAGCAAGGGAACAGGAAGAAAAATTAAGGTCCGAGCAAGAAGGAAGAGATTTAGTTCACAGCCAAATAGAAATAGAAAGACTAAGCCGCCCACAAAATATAATAATAAAACTAACTCAATTAAACATTCTGAAAAAGAATGGTGAAGTTGAATTGGATGGAATAGATTTTCGTGGCAGAGATATCAAACAAGGTGAAAAAGTTATTTTATTCGGCAGAAATGAAAAGATAGAGGCAAAATTTGATGGAATTGTAAAGAAAAACAAAGATGGAACTATGACTATTAAAGTTAGTTCATTAAATTAACCTAAAACAATAAATAGTTTTTTATTGTACAATGGTTTGATGAGTGACAAAAAGGACAACCTATTTCTGCATGCAGACGGAGACTCATTTTTCGTAGCTTGTGAGCTTACATTGCGTCCAGAGCTCAAGGGCAAGCCCGTAATCGTCGGTGAAGATAGGGGAATAGCAGTAGCAATGAGCGCTGAGGCGAAGAAGCTCGGAGTCACGAGAGGAATGCCAACTTTTCAAATCAAAAAACTATTTCCTGAAGTGGTCATCCTTCCGCACCATTTCGACCTTTATAATGATATTTCGAATGGCATGTATCAAATATTGCAATCATACTGCCAGACAATTGAGGTATATAGTATCGACGAATGTTTCGCTGTCATTTGTCCTCACGATGTTAAATATTTCGGTGGAGAAAGGGAACTTCTTTCTGAATTAAAAAATGAAATAGAAAAAACTCTTGGAGTGACCTATTCATTCGGCCTCGCTCGTACTAAAGCTCTCGCCAAGCAAGCCTCAAAACTAGAAAAACCAAATGGAATGGTGATGTTACTTTCAAAAGACGATGAAATTCGAGCCCTTAAGGCAACCTCAATAGACGATATTTGGGGTATCGGTAGACAGACAGTTCCACGCCTAAAAGACCTTGGAATTAAAAATGCTTTTGATTTTGTTAATTATTCTAAAACAGAAATAGAGAAATATTTTTCAGAGCCTGTGTTTAATTTACAAAAAGAACTAAGTGGTGAAATACTTTTTGAAGTAGAAGGCAATAGTGACCCTCGTGACCAGAAGTCTATTCAATCCACCTCCACTTTTCGTCCATCATCTGCTGATACGAAAATCATTTGGCAAGAAATTGCAAAAAATGCTGAACATGCCTGCGAGAATGCTCGCGAGCTTCATCTAGTAAGTAATAAGGTATCATTTTTCGTTAAAACAAGTGAATTTAAATATCACACAGATGAAGTTAAGTTAAATTTATATACAGCAGACCCAGGGGTTATTCTTAATGCCATAGAAAACAAGCTTCTGAAACTTCTAAAAAAGAATGAGAAAATTCGTTCCACGGGTGTAATCTTGCACAATCTTATCCGTGAAGAAAATGTGCCCCGAGATTTATTTGGGAAACAGGACAAAGAGCTCAAAAGCTTGATAGTAGAAGAAGTCGCTGATAAAATCAGACAAAAATATGGTAACAATATGATAAAACGGGTTGCTTCGTTAAAAAGAAATAAAAGTTAGATAAGAATATTAAATCTGTTATAATCAAACTATGAATTTAGAAGGAAAAATCGACAATAAGACAATATTACTAAAATCAGAACTGCGACAACACCTCGCAAAAGGGGTAAAACCAATCATCACAGGAATAGGTTCTTATGAGGATTTTGGTTTTACAAAACCACTAGAAAAGCCTGGAGAAAAACCAGAAGCTATAAATATTACAGATGTGGAGAAAAGTTTGGGATTAATTAATTTAAAAAATTTAGACCAAGATGCGGGTACTTATGACGGAGAAGAAGGTGCGCTATCTAATGGCCCTGCTACTTATGTCATATCATCAATTGATGAATCAAATAAATTCTCAGAAAATTTTAGCAGATGTTTGGGATTAGTTATAGTTGGAGTAGATAAAATTACTGGAAAAAATATCTCTTGTTTGGGCCATTTTGACCCTATTAAAATGGAAGCTGAGGGAGGTGCCTTAAGAATGGATTTAGAACAAAGGTTAATGGAAATGAAAGTTAAATGTAAAGAAAATACCGTTGATGCAGTGATAATGGGAGGTAGGTATTACAATGATTATGAAATAGATTTTCATCAGATGGAACAGCTTTACGATGATTCTATAAAATTACTCGGAGGAGAAGTAGAAGAAATGTTTGGTTTTAAACCACAAGTAATTAATGGTCCGAAAACTTATAAAGGTCAAGACAGTATTTTTGTTGATAATGAAAATAGAAGGGCATATCTTATGAGGCCGAAGGTGAGTCAGGTTACTGGAGATTTTCCTTATGATGAAATGGATGCAAAGAGTAAAGCCTTGGCAGATGATTTTATACAAATAAAACCTAATTCACAAAAAAAATAATATGAGATTCTTATTAAGATCAAAAATTCACCGAGCAAGAGTTACTGAAGCAAATCTTGATTATGTTGGCAGTGTAACAATAGACAAGGATCTAGTCGAAAAAGTAGGCTTAATGGGAGGGGAAAAAGTTTTAATTACAAGCATTGATTCTGGCGCAAGACTTGAGACATATGTGATAGTTGGTGAGGCAGGCTCTGGTGTAATCTGCATGAATGGTCCTACTGCTCATTTAATTAAAAAGGATGAAATAGTAGTGATTATGGGTTTTGAGCTAACTGATCAGCGAATAAAACCAAAAGTGATAATAGTTGATGAACATAATAATTTTGTAGAATATATCTAAATCGTAAAAATATAAATGTTATACTTGAATTATGTCTTTTTTAAATCCTGTCAGAAATTTTTATAGTCGCTATGAGCGCCCCATCTCATCTTTTTCGCTTGTTCTTGGATTCGTTTTTGATGCAGTAACTCTTAAGCGAGTGGATACACTTTGGGAAAATATATGGATTTTAGCTCACCTTATAGTTATTGGTGTTTTTATTACTCTTATTCATTTGAAGGAAAACGATGAAGGCGGAGAAAATAATCCTGAAAAAGCTCATTTTTGGTATGTGAATATATTACAGTTTTTCTTCGGAGGAATCATATCCACCTATTTAGTTTTTTATTTTAGAAGTTCAGATTTTTTTTCAACTTGGCCATTCCTCATTTTGCTTACAATAGCGTTTATTGCCAATGAATCATTCAAAAGGCATTACATTAAATTAAGTTTCCAAATTAGTTTATTCTTTTTATCTATTTACTCATTTGCAATTTTTCTAGTCCCAGTGTTGATGCATGACATAGGTGTCAGCACATTTCTTATTTCCGGATTTGCTAGTTTAATTTTTATAGCATTATTTCTCTTGATTTTATTTTATTTCATCAAGGACAAGTTTACAGAAAGCAAAAAATTAATCATATCTTTAATTCTCGGTATTTTTGCTTTAGTGAATTTTTTGTATTTTACGAATTTAATCCCTCCGATACCTCTTTCGTTAAAAGATGGAGGAATATATCATTCAGTCCAAAAAAATTCTGATGGAAATTATGATGTTACCTACGAAAATTATGGCTGGAGAGGATATTTGAAATTATATCAAAGTTTTAATATGACGGCTGGAGAGCCAGTTTATGCTTTCAGCGCAATTTTTTCACCAAAAAATCTCAACCTCACAATACTTCATGAATGGCAACACTACGACGAAATGCAGAACAAATGGACAAATGAAAGAATAATAAATTTACCAGTAGTCGGAGGAAGGGATGGTGGCTTTAGAACATACTCAATGCGTTCAAATATTGCACCCGGAAAATGGCGCGTAAATATCAAAACCACACAAGGCCAAACTATTGGTCAACTAAGATTTAATATTAGACTTGCCGATACATATCCATTGCTAAGTGACATGGTAAAATAATTTAATACAATATGTTTATTAAATCTGTTTTAAAAGAAAAAAGTCTGACCCTTGTGATAACTCTCGTGAGTATTTTATCTATAGTTTTATATATTTTTTTATATTTAAATGGGAAAGATGAATTAGGAAAAGAAATATTAAAATGGGTGCTTTTCCTCGGCTCAATACCAATATGGTTTAACTTAATTAAAGAAATAATTAAAAAAAATCTAGGAGTCGATCTGATCGCGAGTGTCGCATTGTTTGCTACATTCTTTTTCGGTCAATATTTAGCTGGACTCATAATTCTTCTTATGCTCTCAGGGGGAGAAGCACTTGAGAGCTATGCATTCTTTCGTGCACGCCGAGACTTATCTCTATTGCTTTCTAGAGCACCAAACAAAGCTCATTTAACTGATGGAAAAACTATTACAGATGTTCCAATAGAAGAAGTACAAATAGGACAAAAAGTAATAGTTAAACCCGGAGAAGTAATCCCCATCGATGGAATAGTCGAAGAAGGAAATACTTATGTCGACGAATCAACTCTATCTGGAGAGAGCAATCCTGTACAAAAAAGTGAAGGATCATTCGTATACTCTGGAACAGTAAATCAAAACAGTACAATGACGCTCCTGGTCACGAAGCTCGCTAGTGAGAGCTCTTATGCACACATAGTAAAACTGGTACAAGAAGCAGAACAAAGTCGTGCACCAATGATAAGACTCGCAGACCGTTATAGTATTTATTTTACTATTACTACATTTATATTCGCTGCTGGTACATGGTTTCTGACACATGACATTGTTCGGATGCTCGCCGTGCTCGTGGTAGCCACACCCTGCCCACTCATATTGGCTACTCCTATCGCAATAATTTCAGGCATGAGCAAGATAACAAAACATGGAATAATAGTGAAGAATGGTGGAGCATTAGAAAAGCTCGCCGAAGCGCGAAGTTTCGTTTTTGATAAAACAGGAACAGTGACAATAGGCACACCACAGATAGATAGAGTTTTCTCTTATGAAGGGGATGAGGACAAGCTCGTACGCATCGCTGGGTCACTCGACCAGCTCTCAGCCCACGTACTCGCAGAAGCCATGGTAACTGAAGCAGAAAAAAGAAAATTAAAACTTTCATTTCCTACAGATTTTAAAGAAGAATTCGGTGGTGGAGTCGAAGGAAACGTGGATGGTGTAAAATATATCTTTGGAAAATTATCTTATGTAAAGAAATTTATACCCGAGCTTCCAGGAGATATTGAAAAGACTTTAGAAGAATTTAAAAATGAGGGAAAATCTGTCGTCTTCTTAGCGCATGAAAAAAGTGTGATGGGTTATATCGTCCTCGATGACAAACTTCGCAGTGATTCACATGAACTTTTCGATGAATTACGCAAGGACGGCATTCAGAGAATTATTTTACTCTCTGGCGACAAGCAAAGTGTCGCAGATAGAATAGGGACGGCACTTAATATAAAAGAAGTTTATTCGGAGTGTTTACCGGAAGACAAATTGCGAATAATAAAAGAAATACCAGCTACAGACAGGCCTTGTGTCATGGTGGGTGATGGTATCAATGATGCTCCGGCACTGGCTCAAGCCGAAGTAGGCATTGCTTTAGGCTCAAAAGGAAAGACAGCATCAAGCGAGAGCGCCGATATGGTGATATTAGGCGAAGGCATAAATCGTATTCATGATGTTTATCATATAGCTCAAAAGACCATCAATGTAGCCAAACAAGGTATCTTTATCGGTATTGGATTAAGCGTAGGCGCAATGATATTAGGAAGTGTAGGAATCATCTCACCACTTGCAGGAGCCTTGATCCAAGAGGTGATAGACCTGATAGTCATCATAAACGCACTGCGCGTGTCACAAATAGTCTAAAATTACGAGCTAAATTCTTCCATTAATTTTTCTGCACTTTGCCCTGTGTAGAGTATGGTTTTTAAGTTGGGGCATTTTTTGAAATCAAGATCTTCAAAAAACATGGTTCTATTGTCTACAAAAAATACTTTTTCATTTTTATTGTCATCACAAATTTCTTCAATTGTTTCTTTTTTAGAACCTGGGACTATATAAATTTTCTTAAATAAATTTCCAATACCACTATATTTTATTTTATCTTGATTAAATTCATGTTCACCGTTTGTTATTATATAGCAATTATCTTTTCCAAATTTTTCTACTAATCTAATAAGCGGAACATTCATAAATTTTGAACACTCTGTCATTATTGTTTCATAAGTTTCATCTGCATCTAATTTTACATTGCAACGATTAAAAAGAGTTTTTATAAAATCTCTCAAAGAAAATTCTTTTACACGAACTTCCAAATAATATTCCCTAGCTTTATCTTCTGGCACCCCAGCTTCAGAAATAGCCTTAAATATACGTGCTTTGAGTTGCACTGTATTATTAAACAAAACATCATCAAAATCAAAAATGTACTTCATTTGTTTATTATTTCTTTTATGCAGTTAGCTAATTTTTCAGAATCGTGACGGATGAACCCTTTAGTGCTGGGTATAACATCAGCAGCCGCTCTTTCGAAAAATACATGTGAGAGCAGGGGAGCTCTGACGACTCTGTCGTCCTTGAAATCATCTTCGATGAGCACTCCATCACCTTCTTCTAATTTATAACGTTCTACTTGCTCAAGGGATGGCTCTTCATTGTTAACTAAAATTACATCGACTAATTTACCGAGATATTTCTCTACATCATTTACATAATTACTTACTTTAAAGCTCGTAGTATGACCTAATTTATTTGTGAGGTTAATAGGCAGAATAATTTTTGCTTTACTTTCTATGATAGCCTCCTTGAAACCACTCACGATCAAATTCGGAACAAGAGAACAGTAATAATTCCCGGGGCCGAGAATAACATAATCAGCTTTTAATAGAGCCTCTTTCGCATGTTCGTTTAATTCTACGTTGTCTTTATAAAAAATCTTATCAATGCCAACATCTTGCAGATTTGAATGATTAATTTCATTTTCTCCTTCAATTAATTTTCCATTGGAAAGTAATATAGATAATTCTGCTTTATTGCTCGTTATGGGTATCACGACACCATTTACTTTCAGAATTCCTGATGCTACCTCAACCCCCTCAATAAAATTTCCAGTTACTTTCTCCAGAGCAGCGAGGAAAATATTACCAAAGTTATGCCCTTTTAAAGTACCTTCACTAAACCTATAATTCATAAGCTTACGTACTATGTCAGTATGTTCACTTAGGGCTACTAAACACTGCCGGACATCTCCAGGCGGGAGAACACCGAGTTCATCTCGAAGTACTCCAGTAGATCCGCCATCATCAGCCATCGAAACAAGTGCCGACAAAGAAACATCGGGGATGTGTTTGAGCCCTGAGAGAACAGTGTAGCTACCCGTACCCCCGCCAATTGTTACAATATTTTTCACTATCACAGTATAACAAAAATAGTGTATACTTTAAATATGAGAATCATAGATGATATAAAATTAGATTATCAAGATGTATTACTTCGGCCCAAAAGGAGCACACTAAAATCCAGGAAAGATGTGATCCTAGAGAGGACTTTTTCTTTTTATCATTCTCCGAAGAAGTGGACTGGCATTCCCATAATGACTGCGAACATGGCCACATGCGGAACTTTCGAAATGGCTAAAATACTTTCCAAGTATAAAATGATTACAACTTTTCATAAATATTATTCTGTTAAGGATTATGAGAAATTTTTTAAAACTTTTAATGACCCAGACTTTATTGCATACACCTCTGGAATACGTGAACAAGATATCAAACAATTAAAACTTATGAAAGACAAAGGACTGCTTGAAAAGTTCTCTTTCATTTGCCTTGATGTACCAAATGGCTATTTACAGCATTTTCTCGAGACAATAAAAAATGTTAGGAAGATGTGTCCGAAACATATCATCATCGCCGGGAATGTGGCAACCAATGAAATTACTGAGGAAATCATTTTAGCAGGTGCAGATATTGTAAAGATTGGCATAGGCCCAGGCTCTGCATGCACCACGAGGAAAATGACAGGCGTAGGATACCCACAACTCTCTGCCGTCATAGAATGCGCAGACTCTGCTCACGGCATAGCAAATGGTATGAGCGTAGGCAGGATAATAGCCGATGGGGGACAACAATATCCTTCAGACATTGCGAAGGCTTTCTGCGGAGGTGCAGATTTTAATTTATTCGGATCAATGTTTTCAGGTTTTGAGCAAAGTGGAGGAAAAACTATTACAAAAAATGGTCAAAAATTTAAGGAATACTTCGGCTCCTCATCAAACAAAGCCATGGAGGATTTTTATGGTAAAAAGGATGCTCACAGAGCGAGCGAAGGCAGATATACCCTTATTCCTCACAAAGGAGACATACATGTTTTCATTCAGGACATGCTGGGCTCACTAAGAAGCACAGCCACCTATATAGGAGCAAGACAGTTAAAAGAATTTCCCCAAAGAGCTACTTTTATAAAAGTAAGTAGACAGCTAACTTCTTACCTTGAGAAATATGATATGGGAAAATAATCTTATGACTAAAAGAAATATTGGAATAATATTGTTATTATTATTTTTTCTATTACCATTTAATTTAGTAAATGCGCAGAGTTCCAATGCTGGTTTTGTCCCAGGAAATATTTGGTATTCTAAAGACCCATTTGAAGAAGGGGATAAAGTACAAATATATACAGTCGTTTTTAACCCTGAAAAAAGAGAACTCTCAGGTACGATAGTTTTCTTTGATAATAACGTTTTTCTAGGGAAAAAGGACTTCGTAGCTGAAGCAAAAGGTGTTAAAGATATCTATATTGACTGGACTGTAAATGTCGGGAATCATAGCATTTTCGCTAAAATTGAAAACGCCAAATTTCTAGTTTCAAAAGGGAAGTATGAAGAAGTATTCTTAGCAGAAAATGAGACAAGCAAAAGCTCACGTACGGTTAGTAAAAAAATAACTACCGGGATCGACGATGCCGGGTCAAAAATTAATTCTGTTGTAGATACTGTCGGCACCCTTAGCTCTGAGTCAGTGGGTAATATAAAAAAAATTATAGGAGAAAATACGCCAAATTTTATTTCTGAGCCTGTAGTCTCAACTACAAACATTGTAGAAAAATTTCGCACTGATGTTGGTCTAAGCTCGGAAAATAAAAAAGTTGAAATTAACAATCAAATAAAATCACTAGATACAAGCAAGAGTGATGCCTCAAATACTTCTCCGACAAAAACAGCTGAACCTAATGTATTATTAAAACCATTCAAATATGCTGAACTTTTCTTCTTCACCCTCCTCGCATTTATTGTAAATAATCCATTTATCTTTTATGGATTTATCATTGCAATTATATTTTATATTTTACGCATGATTTGGCGTTTAATTTTCTAAATAATGAATTTGTATTTTGACCCAAAGCGTGTAATATAAGAATATGTTACCTAGAATACTTGCATCTATCGTCTTACTATTTTCAGTATTATTTATGCCTTTTTGGGTGTCAGTCATTTTCGCCCTCTGTGCAATGTTGTATTTTTCTCTATTCTGGGAGGCAGTTGTAATATTTCTATTATCTGACTTACTTTATGGAATAAAGGAAACAAAAAGTTTCCATGCAATCTTTATTTCATTCACTGTCACATTAATATTTTTAATATTAATTGAAATAATAAAGAAAAAAGTAAAGTTCTACAATTAATGATAAAAAAATTATTAAAAAAAAATAACTTGAAACTCAAAAATTCGTTTGTCGAGCCTGACGAGATTTTTCTAGATTCAAAAAATTTGCAAAACTTTGACCGTCAACAATTTGAGGGACGAATAGAAAAACCAATCCCGAAGAAAACGATAATACTTTTGGGTATGTTATTTTTATTTTTTTCTACTATCTTTGGCTCTCGCCTTGTTTACCTTCAGATACACAATGGTGCTACTTATTACAAAAGAAGCCAAAACAATGTCCTAGAGAAAGCGATCATCTTTACTGATAGGGGAATTATTTATGACCGCAATAAAGTAGAAATGACCTGGAATAAAAAAACGGAAGAGGCTCCTTTGCCCACTCGAGCATACTTATCTCCTGGATTTTCTCATATTTTAGGATACGTGAGTTACCCTTCAGTTGATAGTTCTGGAAATTATTGGCAAGGAGAATTTATTGGCAAGGATGGCCTCGAAAAGCAATACAATAATGAATTAAAAGGAGAAAATGGAGCAAAAATAATAGAAACTGATGCTCTCGGCAAGGTATATTCTGAAAATATCGTAAATACCCCCAAGCAGGGTACTGATCTTTATACAAGCATAGATTCAAAAGTGCAGAAACAATTATTCATTTTAATTAGAGATTTATCCGAAAGCAAAACCTTTACCGGCGGAGCGGGGATAATAATGGACATCAAGAATGGTGAACTATTAACTTCTACAAGTTATCCTGAATATAATTCAGAAGTTCTTTCTTTTGGAAAAGATTCTGTGCAAATTAATAAATACTTAACTGATAAAAGAAAAGTTTTCTTGGACAGAGACATTTCTGGACTCTATACTCCAGGGTCAATCGTTAAACCATTTTTTGCTCTAGGGGCACTTACTGAAGGTGTGATTGATCCATTTAAAAAAATACTTTCAACTGGCTCAATCTCAATTCCAAACCCATATTTTCCTGACCAAAAAACTGTTTTCAAAGACTGGCGAGTAAATGGTTGGACAAATATGATGGAAGCACTTGCCGTCTCATCCGATGTTTATTTTTATGAAGTTGGAGGGGGATTTGAGGGCCAGAAGGGACTCGGAATAGCGAACATTGAAAAATATGCCAACTTATTTGGCTTCGGCGAAAAAACGGGAATTGATTTACCTGATGAGAAAAAGGGAACTATTCCTAGTCCAGAATGGAAATTAAAAAACTTTAAAAATGATCCTTGGCGCATTGGAGACACTTATCATACGGCAATTGGTCAATATGGTTTTCAGGTAACTCCAATGGAAATGGTTCGCGCAGCAGGAGCTATAGCAAATAATGGAAAATTATTAACCCCTCATTTAATTTTAGGAGATACGGAAAAAGAAAATCAATTTACAACAGTTGATTTAAAAAATGAATATTTTAATACTGTACATAAGGGTATGCGACTCGCAGTAACTATGGGAACAGCTGCATCACTCAATGTGCCTTATGTAGAAGTCGCTGCGAAAACTGGTACAGCTCAGCTTGGTGTCGCTAAAAACAAGGTGAACTCTTGGATCATTGGATTTTTCCCTTATGAAAATCCTCGATACTCTTTTGCAATAATGATGGAAGCTGGACCAAATACGAACAGCGTCGGTGCTTCATCTATTGCTCGTGGTTTATTTGACTGGATGTCCATAAATACACCTGAATATTTCAAGTAAAAACGCAAATTAAGGGGTAAAATACTATCCACCCGTTATGCACTTTTTTTTTGACAAAATTTCTACTATGTTGTAGTATTAATGAATATAAAATAATTTTAGACAAACCGGTCCTTTGCCTTAAAAAAGTAAATTAACATAAATCTTTTATAGTTATGAATAAACTGTCTTTTAAGAAAATTCTCGTATTATTAACAACCCCGCTATTTTTAGTTGGTGGTTTTTTTGTAGCGAATGTGTTTGCAGGTGTAGCACAAGTCATCACTAGCCCTGCTACTTCTATAACTACAAATGATGCAGCACTTAATGGTATTAATGGACCTAGTGATGCTACCGGGCATTCGTTTTGGGTTTCTCTAGCAACTTTTGATACCTCAAGCCCAACAATTCCAGCTGGCGTGTATTCTACACCTGACCTGGGAGCGATCTCTGCAGATACTTCTTTCTCTGCCACTCTTTCATCTATTACAACTTCTGGTGTCCCTGGAAATCTTCCTGCGATAACACCAAATACAACATATTATTTCGTGGCATGGTCTCTTGTTGGGGGAACATGGTATCCTGGCGCAATATTATCTTTCAACACAGACCCAATTCCAACACCAGACTGCAATGGGAGTAGTTTTGATAGTTTTACTTTGGGCTCAGTAAATGGTCAAGGTGGATGGGGAGTAACTGGTTCATACGATCAAGCTGTTGTTGCTAACACTTTTAGTTATCCAACCTTCGGTTGCCAAACCCTTAGAATATCAGACTCTGTAACCAGTGGTTCATTCGGTGACCAAATTTTTGCTAATCCTGAAGTTAATGGTGCAGGGGAAACAGACTCTACTGCAGCTGGTTTTTCAATAGGAACACTTCAAAATCATTTCGAAGCTCAGTTTGATATTGCGTCTACGGTGCAAAGTTATCAACCTGGTATGCATATGTCAATTTCTCCAGATCGTGGAGATGGATCACGAATGAGTTACCTAAGATTAGAAGATTCTACTGATGGTATAAATGTTTTCTTTGATGATGTTCAAAGTGAAAATGCTGGTTTTCAGGCAGCTAACTTTGTCGAAACTCAAGTTGCAAGTAACCTAAATCGTTCAGTACCTCATACTTTTAAATTTGTTATGGATTTTCATGATGGTTCTTCCAACGATATAGTGAAGGTCTACATAGATGGCTCTCTTGTCCACACTGGTACAAGTTGGGAAAATTATTATCGTTTTGACACTGAAGCATCAGCTGAACAGACCCCTAGAATCGTAAAGACAGTATTGTTCCGCGAAAGTGGAGCAAACACTCCAGCAGATGCTGGTAACGGATTTTTAATTGATAATTATTCTATTTCTTCTTCAATCCTTAATCCAAATCCTACTACATTAGCTGCTACTGATGATCACGTAGATGATGCAACGATAAACGGAACAAATGGTGGATATGATGCAGCGGGGCATTCATTCTGGGTTTCATTGGCTCCATTTTCTACAGTAAGCCCAACAATTCCAGCTGATGTTTATTCTACACCTGATCTTGGTGCTATTTCTGCTGGAGCTCCTTTCTCTGCCACACTTTCATCTGTTACAACTACAGGTGTTCCAACGAATCTTCCTCCAATAACTTCAAGCACAAGATATTATTTCGTTGCTTGGTCTCTAGTAAATGGTACATGGTATCCAGGAGAAATGTTAAGTGTAGATACAGTCACACCTTTTGAAAATCCTCCTGCGCCAGTAGTTCATATTTCAGCCTTACCTTTGACTCTCACAGAAGGTGGCACAACAGTTATCACATACACAACAGAAAATATTGACGGTTGTACTAAAGCAGGAGACTGGTCTGGATCAACTGAAGGCTCTGGTTCTGACACAGTAGGTCCACTTTCTGCTGGTACTTATACTTATACACTTAACTGTAATGGTATTCCTGGCACGCACAGAGGTGCAAGTGGAAGTGTTACGGTCACTGTCACTTCTATTCCTCGCGGAGGCGGAGGATCAAATACTTATGGTACACCTCCATCCACTCCGCCTGTAGTTGGCGAAGTGCTAGGTGCTTCAACAGGACCAGACCAAAGAGAAATAGGAGGATGTGACATGAGAACAACTGGATTTAGTATAACTACTGGAGAGTCATGCATAAATAATATTCCGCATAGCGATGGAAAAGTTCTAGGTGCGGAAACATTCCAATTTTATAGAACACTAAAATATGGTATGACAGGGGATGATGTATTAGAGCTTCATAAAAAACTCACAGTCTTAGGATATTATAAAGGTCCTATTGATGATGGATTTGGTTATATTCTAGAAGCAGCAATAAAAGCATTTCAAAAGGCAAATCCTCCATTAAAAATGGATGGAATTGTAGGTCCGGAAACTAGAGAAATACTTAATAAATAATTTTTTAAAAACAAATTCCCCACTAAATATGTGGGTTTTGTTTTAACTGGTTGCATATTTAGTTATATACACATTATGCACTTATTACCTTGACACCTTCTTTTTTTTATTATAAAAATAAGATTAAGTTTTAAAATTATTAACAATAATATTAGTAATATAAATAGAAATATATGAAAAAATATCTATCTATCGGTTTTATGTCTGTGTTGGTTTTTGGAGGATTAGTGGTCGCAAATAAAGCAAACGCAACAGTAGCGCCTGGTCCAACAGTGGGTACTATTTTAATAACCCCCTCTGTGGTTAAGGATGAAGTACTTTATATTGGTAAATTAACAAGTATTTCAGCACCAATAGAAGATACAACTGGTTTTGGAATTGATCCAACTTCATGCGTATATGTCATTGATGGTGGTAGTACAAGTGGTACACCTGTGCCAGATGCATACGTTGATTCAAATTGTGTTTTTACGGATCTAGATACTTCTGCTGCTCACGGTAGTTTAAATGTCAAAGTAAGGGATCTTGAAGGGGGAACTGGTTTGGGCAGATGGACTGTTTTTACCTTAGATATTACTCCTCCAGAAATTGCACCTCATGATAAAATTACAGTTGAAACAGTGGCCACTTCCGCAAACATAAGTACAGGAGTAGCTGTTGACTACACTGCACCTGATGCTACTGATAACGTAGATGCAACAGCACCAGCTACCTGTCTTCCTGCTTCGGGCTCTATTTTTCCATTTGGTATAACTAATGTTAAGTGTAACAAAACAGACACATTAGGAAATGTTGCGACAGAAACAAATTTTGATATCAAAGTTCAAGATACAATCGACCCAATAATTGTTCAAGCTGATGGAGCTTATTCAATCAAAAAAACTGGCCCGAATACAATAGAAGTTCTTTTTGATGGTGAATTACAAAATAATCCAAGTGGACATCACCCAAGTGCTAGTGATTTCTACGCTTACAACGACCTAGATAGTTCTGAAGACTTTAGTGGAGGAGATGTATCATATGGAATTATTGATGACGCTGTAAGCTATTCAAACAGTACACATACTGTATTCATAAATTTAACGAATTCAATAAATGCTGGAGACAAACCAAGATTATTAGTTGCTGATACTCGAGCATCCCTTGTTGATTTTGCTAATAATTATTTTAACGATGGAAATTGGTTTGACCAGCCTGTGATAGACCCAACACCAAGAGGCGGTGGAGCACTTATGTCTTACCCTGAGCAAACTCCTCCTCCTGTAGCACCTGTAGACCAAACACCTCCTCCAGTCACAGAACAACCAGCTCTTCCACCTACTTCTGGAGAAGTTCTCGGTGCAGAGACATATCAATTCACTCGAACACTAAGGCGTGGAATGAAAGGGGATGATGTGTTAGAACTTCATAAAAAACTTACAGAATTAGGATTCTACAAAGGTGTTATAGATGATATCTTTGGTAGAGAATTAGAAAAAGCTGTAAAAGAATATCAAAAGGCAAATCCTCCATTAAAAATTGATGGAATCGTAGGTCCGAAAACAAGAGCAGTACTTAATAAATAAATTTTATTAACAAAAACCCCACTCACAAGTGGGTTTTTTGTTTTTTAAAACAGTTGCATATTATTACCTTTTTAAGATATAATGCATCCATGAGAAAAGCACGCATACTTTTAATTTTAGGTATTTGTATGGCAGTATTGCCATATTTAGGTTTCCCTTATTCATGGAAGGATACTCTGTTTACTATCCTTGGATTTGTCCTTATGTTTTTCAGCTATCTCTTGTTTACTGATTATAAAAAACAAGAAGTGGAAAAGAAACCTTTTGACAATTTTAGAGAAAATACTAATTTTAACGAAACAGAAATATAAAATAAAATAAATATTGCATGAAAGAATTTATTCAAACAAAACGAGTCACCGTTACGGCTACAATACTTTTAGTAGCTGTCTTTTTTGTTTCTGGTATATACATTGGCCGCAATGATTATAAAGAAATTGATAAAGTTACAAGTATCTCTGGAAAGGAACCCCAAGTCACGACTCAAGCCGACTTTAGTCCATTCTGGAAAGTCTGGAACACTATTAATGAAAAATACCCCTCTGCGAGTAAAATAACCGACCAAGAAAGAGTTTACGGGGCTATTGCTGGCCTCACAAGCTCTCTAAAAGACCCATATAGCATCTTTTTCGCCCCAGATGAGGCAAAGTCATTTGAAGAGGAAATAGCAGGGAATTTTGATGGTATCGGCATGGAAGTAGGTATGAAAGATAAAATCCTTACAGTTATCGCTCCGCTCAAGGATACCCCAGCATATAGGGCAGATATAAAATCAGGTGACAAAATTCTCAAAATTGATAAAACTGTAACTACTGATTTAAGTGTTGAAAAAGCCATCAAATTAATCCGTGGACCAAAAGGGACACCGGTTATGCTTACAATCTTCCGTGAAGGATTAAAACAACCAAAAGAAATTACTATCATAAGAGATACTATCAACATACCCACTCTCGACACTGAAATTCGTCCAGATGGAATTTTTGTTATTAAACTTTATAGCTTCTCTGCAAACTCTGCGAACCTTTTCCGTAATGCCATGCAACAATTCGCTGAATCAGGAAAAGACAAACTATTACTAGATTTACGGGGAAATCCTGGTGGATATTTAGATGCGGCAGTTGATATATCGAGCTGGTTTCTAAAGGAGGGAAAAACTGTTGTCACCGAAGACTATGGCAACAATCGTGAACCAGAAATATTCCGAAGTAAAGGTTATGATATTTTTACTGACAAATTAAAATTTGTAATTTTAATAGATAATGGATCTGCTTCTGCTTCTGAAATTCTCGCTGGTGCAATGAGAGACAACGGAAAAGCAAAACTTGTCGGAAGCCAAAGCTTCGGTAAAGGTTCTGTACAAGAAGTCGTAAAGATTACAGCTGATACAATACTTAAAATTACGGTCGCTAAGTGGCTCACTCCAAACGGAATTTCTATCTCAGAAAAAGGATTGACTCCGGACTATGTAGTAGAAAATACTCAAAAAGATTACGAAGCCAAGCGTGACCCGCAAATGGAAAAAGCTGTTGAATTATTATTATTAAAATAATGAATGTAGTGAATATATTTTAATAACCCTGTTAAATGATTTTTGTAAAACAAAAATCAAAATCCAAAAGATTTTATTTAACAGGGTAAAGATTTTAAAATCGTTTCACTCATTTAAAATCATTTATGAAAGTTATTTTTTTACAAGATGTACCAAAAGTCGGAAGAAGATATGATGTAAAGGAAGTAAATGATGGCTATGCGATGAATTTCTTATTCCCAAGAAAATTGGCTGAAATTGCCACACCTAATGCTGTCATTCAATTAGAAAAACATAAAAAAGAAATCATTGTCGAGAGAGCCGTCCAAGAAGACCTATTAATAAAGAATCTGGAAGAAATAAAAAGCAAGATCATTGTAATCAAAGGCAAAGCTAATGATAAGGGTCATTTATTTTCAGCAATTCATACAAAAGAAATAATTGAAGAAATGAAACGACAGCATCACGCTGATTTGAGTATAGAATGCATTGCCTTAGAAAAACCAATTAAAGAAGTAGGGGAGTTTGAAATCCCAGTTGAAATGAAAGGAAAAGTTTCTTCCTTTAAGCTAATAGTAGAGAAAATTTAGATTACTACGTTTACAACTTTTTTAACTGCAGTTTTGCCGTTAAAAGAGGTTTTTCGTTTTGAGCCGAATTTAACTATGCCGTCCTTAAGGGCGAATAGGGTATGATCTTTACCAACAGATACATTTGTACCAGCCATAATAGCAGTACCACGTTGACGTACGATAATGGAGCCTGATTGAGCCCTCTCCCCATCAGTAAGCTTTATACCAAGGTATTGTGGATTTGAATCTCTTAAATTTTTCGCGGTTCCGCCGGCTTTTCTATGTGCCATATATTTATTCTTGTGCTGTTATATTATTTAATGCTAAAATTTACTTACTGAAGAAGTATAAACAATTATATGGAAAAAATCAAGCAATTTATAGAAAGTGATACTGGGAAAGACATAATGATAGTTATTATCGTTATTTTGGTTGGCTTGGGGTCATTTGAGCTAGGTAGACTATCTAAGGGAACGAACTCCGAGGGTCTCAAGGTCATATATCCAGCTGTGGGGGACAAACAAGCTGCAAATGTAATCGAAGCAGTTCCCAATAAAGAAATACCTGCTTCAAATAATTCTGGTAAAACTTTTTTCGCATCAAGCAGAGGAACAAAATACTACACGACAAGCTGTTCTGCGGGTAAAACAATCAAACAAGAAAATAGAGTCTACTTTACAACAGGGGAAGAAGCAGTGCAGGCAGGTTATGTCCTTTCCAGCGCATGTAATTAGAATATATACGTGTCGCACAATATATGTTTGAGACCCTATACTATATTATATATGAGTCTCAAACATGGCGCAGATTGTACGACATTATTAATGTACGCACAATCTGCTTTTAAGGCCACTGGTACTCCTAATAAATTACGGCTGAAGCTTTAGATTATTCCCCGCATTTTCAAAATCAGTAGGCTTTCCATCACGGATACGTTCCATATTAGAAATAAAACTTTTCCAAAAAATATTTATCCAAATATCATTCCATAGATATGCTGCAGGCTCGGCAAAATACGCTGTCCATAAGTTCTTGGTACCTCCAGCTACATAATTTACGTTTTCCTGGCCTGTAGGGCTTTCTACGACTGATTTGATACTTACTTTAAAGTAACTAAGCACTAAAACAATAATAACGCCTAGAATGATGATTCCTAGGATACTTAGACCACGTTGTGTATTAAAATATTTCATTTTATTTATTTTATCTCAAGACACCACTGAAAAATGAAGTAAACCAATTAATAACTCCAGAAATAGTAATTCCAAAATATTTCATTATTAGCAAAGCAACAATTATAAAAATTATTATTTGAATAAACCCTCCTTGTTTATTTTTCATAATTATATTTTAGCATAGAATAAAAATTTTGAACAATTACTTTTTTAATGCATATGAGGCTGGTAAGAAATACAATGGATCAAGATAAGCATTTATTGGTGACACGGGTTGGGTTAAAACCTTTCCTTTGCATGTATTACTGGGTATGCTTTTAATTTCAGCGGCATTGGGAGCATACACTGAAACATGTAAATGTGGAGCTGTAGAATGGCCCGTATTGCCACTATAAGCAACCATTTGCCCTCTTTCAACCTTTTCCCCAATACTTACTTTTATCAAGGAAAGATGACCATAAACGCTTGATAAACCGTTATCGTATGTAATAAACACATAACGCCCAAATGAAGCACCCGGGCACTGTAAATCAATATCTCCGACTCCCGTTACTACCCCTTTTGCCATCGCCTTCACTGGAGTACCGACAGAAGCTCTAAAATCGACTCCACTATGTGTACCATTTGCATAGAGACGCTTCCCTGCTTCTGTTTTTCCAAAAACTTGAGTAACTAATATATTATCAAGTGGCCAAGAAAATATCCCAGCGTCTGGAAGCTTTGACGGGTCTAGGATATATTTTAACTGGGATTCATAGTCACGAAGCTCTTTCTCTAGTGCATCTTTTTGTACTAATCTAGCCTTTAAAATTTTCTGATAATTGGATTCACTATTTTTTGTTTGCGCTAAAAGTTTCTTTTTCTCTAAAGCGTTCTGCTCCACAATTTTCTTCTGATCTGCTAATTCGGATTTTAACGCAAGCAATTCATTTTTTGCATTTATTGCTTCTTTTCTTGTATCTTCGAGTTCCCCTTTAATCTGCCTTAATTCTTTTATCCTATCTCTAGTTTTTTCTCTTATACTAATAATATTATCTACGTCATTCCAGACGGAAGAAAAATTGTTATATGAGAGTAAATTTTCTACTATACTTCCAGATTCAAATTCACTAATTTGTTTCAAACCAAGATTAATTGAATTAATATTATTAGCAATATGACGCTCCTTGGTATTTATATCTTTTCCTAAGTTCTCTATTTTTAATGTTGTTCTATCAATTTTTTTCTGAGTAACAGAAATATCTGCACCCAGCTTTTTTTTAGTTAAATCAAGTTCCTTCAAGGTTTTACTTAAAGAATTTTTTTGCTGTCCCAAGCTATCAAGCTGCACTTGAAATGTTGCTATCTCAGCCTCTAACTTCTGAATATCAGAATCTTTTTGAGATATTTTATTTTGAATATCTAATGCAGTTTGAGCGTTAACATAAAGTCCTTCGGCAAATAAAAAAAACCCAAATAAAAGTGCAAGAAAAACTGCAGGCAATAATTTAAAAAAATATTTATTCAATTGCTTTTTGTAATCTAGATAATGTTTCATTTTTACCGACTATGTAAGCAATAGTAAACGGATCTGGGGATTTATCGAGACCTGATAAAGCAAAACGTATAGGATGAAGGAGCTCTCCCCTACTTTCAAGGCCATCAGCGATTTTCATTAATGCGACCTTGATATTATCAACAGTAAAATTGTCTTCTTTTAATTCTTTCAATGCTTCTATAGCTTGGCTTAAATTCTCAGTTGTTTTTTCAGGTAAAGTGTTTTTAAAAATTAATTTATTTTTTTCATACTCTGGTGCCTTGTAGAAGAAATCGAGCTCCCCTTTTGTAAGCATTTCTTTAATATCTCCCCATTTAGAAATTCTCTCCACAATTAAAGGAATAATTTTGGGTACGATAACATCATCTTGCATTTCCTTCGGTAAATATTGTAAAACATATTTTTTTACTTCATCTGAAGGAAGTAACTTGATGTGTTCTTTGTTCATCCAATTTAATTTTTCATCGCTCCATTGAGCTCCTTTGTGCTGGATCTTGCTTAAATCAAAAACATCAATCAATTCTTCTCTGGTAAATATTTCTTTCTCACCACCGGGATTAAAACCAAGAAAAGCCAAATAATTTAACATTGCATCGGGTAAATAACCTTCAATTTCATATTCCAAAATATCTTTTGCACCGTCACGTTTACTGAGTTTCTTATTTCCATCCGCTCCTAATATTGGAGGAGTCGTGACAAAAAAGGGTGGCTTTATATCGAATGCTTCATATAAAGATAGAAATTTTGGTGTCGAAGAAATAAATTCTTGACCCCGAACCACATGAGTTACATTCATTTCAATATCATCGACAACATGCGCAAAATTATAAGTCGGATAACCATCACTTTTAATTAAAATAAAATCATCGAGAGCTTCAGGCCCAGCAGAAAGCTCTCCCCAAACAATGTCATTCCAGGCAGTTCTCTTTAATTCACCAACCTTAAAACGTAAAGGTCTAGTTCCATCCCAAGCTGGAGCATCTTCTCTTCTGTACTCACGGTACAGAAAAGGCTTTTTATCTGCTTCAGCCTCTTTTCTAAATTTTTCAATTTCTTCTTCGGTGTAAGGGTCAGCATAGGCTAAACCTTTTTTGATAAGAATTTCCGCATACTTTTTATATAAATCCAACCTCTCCGACTGAATGTAGGGTGCATGAGGTCCACCCACTCCTGGACCTTCATCCCAATCAAGACCAAACCATTTTAACGATTTTTGAATATGTTCTATTGAACCTTCTACTTCTCTCTCTTTGTCTGTATCCTCAATACGCAAGATAAAAGTGCCCTTGTTTTTTCTAGCAAAAAGCCATGCATAAAGTGCAGTTCGTACACTTCCAACATGCATAAAACCCGTCGGTGACGGCGCAAACCTTGTTACAACCTCATTATTTATTGCTTTTTCTTCCATAATGCTATTTTAGCATTATATTTTAAAAAAGTAATCTTAATTTTTTTTATTTAACGAGGCTCGTGACTCAATGCTATATCTACTAAAGCACGAGCAATTTTATCTGAAGCACCGGGGTTACTAAATGCTTTCGCATTGTGTTCCATTTGAGCATAACCAACCTTATCGTCTAAAATTCGTTCAATTTCAGAGCTCAAAATGTTTGCAGTCATATTTGCTTCTTCGACGACACTACAGGCTCCAGCCCGTGCATAACTGAAAGCATTTTTTCTAGAGTGGTCAGCATTAGAATTCGTAAAAGGAACTAAAATAGACGGTATACCCCAAGAAGCTATTTCAAACAATGTTGACCCAGCCCGAGAAACAATTATTGTAGCAGCCCCTGCTATCATTTTAATTTGCAGGGAATTTAAAAAAGCAAAAGGTAAATATCTCGCTCTGTATTTATTGTCGGCTAAAATAACATCGGCTTGCCCAGAAACTGTTTTAAATTTCTTAACTCCAGTCTGATGAATAATCTGATAATTTTTTATCAATCTAGGTAAAGCATCTAAAACAATATTATTAACTAACTCTGCACCTTGAGAACCTCCAAGGATGACGACAACGGGTACACCAGACTCTAATTTAAAATATTCAAGTGCCTCATTTCTGGGCGCCCCATGTTCTATCTCAGTTCTTATTGGTTGCCCTGTCCAGGCGACAGTGTTTTTCGGAAAATATATTGCTGCTTCTGCAAAAGAAACTGCGACTTTTTTAGCAAAATGCCCTGCCCATCTGTTTACTCTTCCTGGAGCAGAATCTGATTCGTGAATCACAACAGGAATACCTAGAATTCTTGCGGCAAAAATAGTTGGAAATGATGCATATCCTCCTTTACCAAAAACGACATCTGGATAAATTGAAAATAATTTATAAATTGCATTAATTGTTCCAAAAAACATTCTAAAAATATCAAGAAAATTCATAAAAAAACTACTAATAGAAAAATAAGTACGCATTTTCCCAGCACCAATTTCTTCATAAAGAAGTCCATTTTCTAATAACATTTCTTTATCATAAGGGCTATCAGAAAGATAGTAGAGTTTTGCTCCGATTAAATGTTCGTGATCTATTATTTGATTTACTTTTTGGGCAACAGCAATAATTGGATAAAAATGTCCCCCAGTTCCACCACCTGTAAAAACTATTTTCATAAATTTTTTTGATTTTGCGAAAATGTCGCGCAAATGTATATTAAGTGAGACGCTGAAATCTCGATATATTAAGCACAATACCAATCGCCATCAGGTACACCATAAGTGAAGTACCTCCCTGACTCATAAAAACAAGTGGTACTCCTGTTAATGGGAAAACTCCAGTGACAGAAGCAATATGCATAAAAGACTGTGCTGTAATCAGTATAACAATTCCATAGACTAAAAGTCTACTAAATGCATCCGGAGAACGATTAGCGATACGAAAACCCCGCAAAATAAAAAGTACATAAAGAAATATTGTGAACACTGATCCGACGAAGCCTAATTCTTCTCCCAAAACAGCAAAAATAGAGTCCCCTTGTGGTTCAGGTAAATAACTAAATTTTTGAACACTTTGCCCATAACCTCTGCCAAAGATACCACCAGAACCAAGAGCAATGAGTGATTGCTGTATTTGATAAGAAGATCCTTGAGCATCTAAGCTTGGATTTATAAAAGTCCTAATTCTGTCTTGCAAATATGGTTTAAAGTAAACAAGTCCTCCAAGGAGTAACATTGATCCCAAAATTACTCCGACAATATACTTGACTGGAACACTTGAAAGGAAAAGCATGGCTATACCTGTAATTGAAATCAAAATAAAACTTTTTGTATCGGGCTGTTTTAACAAAACCACAGCAATAACTGCAATCATTATTAAAAATGGTAAAATTTTGAACCGAAAATCCTGCTCTCTATTTTTAGTCCAAGATAGCCAGGCAGCAAAATAAATTACAAATCCAAATTTTAAAATTTCTACTGGCTGAAAATTAAACCCTGCTATTTGTATCCACCTTTCTGCTCCACCATGACTCCATCCTAAAAAAGGAATGAATACCGAAGCAGTCAGAAGAATTGAACCAATAAATATTATAAAAGAATAGTTACGTAAAAATTTATAATCAATTTTTAAACAAAAATACATCCCAACTAAACCGAGGCCGAGGCCGAGGACTAGCTGACTGAAAAGTACAGAATAAAAAATATTAGGATTTTTAGATAAAACTCCGAGTGAAGCTGAGACAAACATAGCGACACCAAAAAAAAGTAAAAGAAATACAATTATTAAAAAAAATCTATCAACTTTTTTGTCTCGCATTTTTTACCTACTAATAATTGCTAAAATTATACCAATAATTGCAAAGATAACTGAAAAAACCCAATAGCGCATGGTAACTTTATATGACGGCCAACCTATAGCTTCAAAATGATGATGTAGTGGAGCTACTTTGAATACCTTTTTTCCGTTTCTTATTTTTTTTGAAATTAGCTGAATAATTACAGACAAGGAAGTAATTACGAGTGGCATGGCAATAATAGGTAAAATTAAAACGGAATCAGTCAGAAAAGAAAATGCAGCCAAGGTAAGAGTAAGTCCCATGATACCAGTTTCCCCCATCATAAATCTTGCAGGCGGAATATTGAACCATAAAAATGCCAAGGTAGCTCCAGTAATAACACCCGAAAGGGCAGCTAAATCCATTTGATTGTTCGCATACGCTATTACCGAGTATGCGGCAAAAATAGAAGCTAAAACTCCACCAGAGAGTCCATCTATGCCATCAATCACCCCACTAGAGAAAGTTGCCAAGGCTACTATGATGAAAATTGGAATAATAAAAATTCCAACATAAAATTCTCCTCCAAATGGAATATGAATTCCTGTCATTCCTAATTTATAGAAAAACCAAGATCCTGCGATAAGTCCACATAAAATAATCACCGCAATTTTTGCTTTTGTGTACCAAAGTGAGTTTCTAGTTATTCGTGACTTCCCTACAATTTCTAAGATGTCATCTACTAACCCCACGAGAGATCCAAGAACAAGTATACCAAGAGGTAAAAAAGTCTGAGCACGACTAAAAAAATTAATCTCTTGAAATAAACTATTAGGGTAAAAAATTGAAATTATAAAAAACAAAAAGGTAGTTATTAAAACAGAAGACCAAATAATGATACCCCCAACGCAAGGTACTGAAATCTCGGCTTTTTCCTTGGCATGATGTATCGCTTTAAATTCAAAGGATGTTGCATCTAAGCTTCTTACTTTTTTCTTCCACATTTTATATTTATAGAAAAAATGGGTCGCAGTAGGCGTAAGAAGAATTGCCAAAAAAAAGGCAAACACTGTAGGTATAGAAATTTTAACTAAATTTAGAAGCATAAACTGATTATAGCATTTAATTTTTTTGATTAAAACATCCCTAAATGCTATTATTTATATGTGAAAAAAATACTCTTAAAATACAAATTCCCATTATTCGTGCTGTTTTTCTCATCAATTTTAATAATTAGTTCATTTTTCTTTACTATTAGACAAAATGAAATAGCAGTAGTGAATTATCAGAAAAATTTGCAAGAGCAGACTGATTTGAAACTATTACAGATTAAGAAAGAGAGGAAAATATATTTAATGGGTAAATTTGACCAGAAACAAAGAGATGATTTTGTTTATATTTCTAAAGAATACTCCGCTCCTTATACAAATGAAATGTATTTAAGAAAAGAAACTTTTAATGCTTTTTTGAAAATGCACAATGCGGCAAAGAAAGATAAAATAAATTTAAAGATAGCCTCTGCTACTAGAAATTTTAATTATCAGAAAAGTATTTGGAATGACAAATGGACCGGAAATAGAAATGTCGATGGAAAAAATTTATTTAAAAGTTTCCCGAACGAATTAGAAAGATTTAAAAAAATATTAGAATATAGTGCCGTGCCTGGAACATCCCGCCATCACTGGGGTTCTGAAATAGATATTAATGCTGCAACTCCAGAATATTTTAAAACAAGTGAAGGGAAAAAAGTGTATGAATGGCTAATTAAAAATGCTCCATCATACGGATTTTGCCAGCCTTATACTCTCAGGGGTACAGCCCGTCCCAATGGCTACAATGAAGAAAAATGGCATTGGTCATATCTTCCCCTAGCAAAAGCTTTTACACAGCAGTATAAAGATTTAATTGTAGAAAAAGATATAAATGGATTCTTGGGAGATGAGCATGTTTTAGGTCAAGATTTAATTAATGATTATGTACTCAGTATCAACAAAGACTGTATTTAATTAGTATCTTCCTCGTGCTCTTTTTTTAATTCATCTACTAGGTTCTGTGCAGCAATTTGGATAGAACCATTTACTTCATTAAAGTCAGGTAATTCTTCCACGGAGGTCATTCCTAAAAAGGATAATGTATCGAAACTTGGCTTGTATATAAAACGTCTATTATCTTTAGGGTCTACAGTCTTTTCCACAAGTCCGCGAATAGATAATGCACGAAGAGTAAAGCTGGAGTTAACTCCACGAATATAATCAATCTCTGCACGGCTTACACCATTTTTATAAAGCACGATAGACAGTGTCTCGAGAGCTGCCTTGGAGAGGTCTTTATTTAATTCTTCTTTTTGTAAATCTTCGATAAGTTTACTTAACTCAGGCGCAGTGCCGAGTGTAAGCTCATCATTATTTTGAATTAGCACTACTCCCCTGTTCGCGAGGTTATTTTTTAAAACAGAAACAGCTTCTACTATTTCATCTTTTGAAACTTTAAAACCTGCCTGCGCAGACAGGACATCTTCCAGTTTTTTGAAAGAAACTGGTTCTCCTTTAAAGAAAAGGATAGCTTCAATTTTATTTTCTAAATTATTATTCATCGGATTCTATTATTACTTCAGTTTTTTCGATAAAAATATCAGCAGAATCAGCCTCTTGGGTAGCATCGATCATTCCTTGCCTAACAAGCTCTAGCATAGCAAGAAATCCCACAATTACAACTATCTTTTCTTCACGTGTAGCCGTAGAGCCGCTCTGCCCATGAAAATCTTTAAAATTCATTTTGAGAGAATTTTTTATCCTCTCAGTTAGCTTGTCTATCATTTCCTCGATGCTTATGACTACCTTAACCTCCACTTTTGGTAAAAATACTTTCTTCGGCATCGCCCCGAGAACATTTTGGGCAAAGGTCATCATGGATTCTTTTGTAATCTGATCGTCTGGCAAAAATACTAAAACACCACCCTTACGCTCTAGGGGTGCAAAGATTATTTTCTTTCCAAAGTTACTTTTAATATTTACAGATAATTTTGTAAATATCTCATATAGACGTAACCTTTCTTCCAGATTACGAATATCTCCTTCTTCTTCATTTGTAAGATCTAGATTCGGTAGTAATGATTTCGATTTAATGAGAAGTAATGTAGAGGCTACTAGGATAAAGCTAGAAATTTCAGCTGGAGGTAGCCCGCCTAATTTATTTATGTATGCTAAATAATCCTCTGTAACCTGAGCGA
>JBAZYS010000005.1:0-57719 GCA_041659205.1 Minisyncoccota bacterium
CACACCTCTTCCCATTCCGAACAGAGAAGTTAAGCGCTACAGAGCCGATGATAGTCTTCATGGCAAAAGTAGGTAGTCGCCAACATTGAGTATTTGATTCTAAACAAAAAGGCCATATTGCATGGTCTTTTTTGTGTTGTGTTTGTGATAGTTGTATAATTAAAGCATGTTCCATTATGTGTATATCTTGGAAAGTAAACAAGATGGTGAGTTGTATATTGGTTGTACAAATGATCTTAAGAAAAGAATTAAGGAACATAATAATGGATTAGTGTTTTCAACCAAAATAAAGAAACCATATAGAATAATTCATTATGAAGCATTTTTAAATAAAAAAGATGCATTTCTTAGAGAAAAGTGGTTGAAAACAGGTTGGGGAAGAAATCAGATTAAAAAAAATTTAGAAAATTACTTAGCGGATATGAATCCGCCAAAACTTTCTAAATAATATAACATTATCAATTAATTATATTTCTGTTACTTTATCCTTACTTAAAATAATAAGGGTAAGATAGTGGAAAGTTTAGGCGGATGAAAAAGGAAAATGCATTGTTGATGAAGGAAGCGAGGGAAGCTCTTGTAGGGAAGTGGGGGTTAGCGGTGGGAACTTTTTTTATTTATATATTAATCACTGGTATTTTAAATAAAATTCGTAATGTTGGTCCAGTTATATCTTTAATAATTGATGGACCACTAATGCTCGGACTCGCAATGTTTTCACTTTCTCTTTCTAGAAAAAAGGATGCTAAATTCGAACAATTATTCGAAGGCTTTAAAAGATTTGGAAAATCACTTGTCGCTTATTTATTAGTAATTATATTTTCTATTCTCTGGACTCTTCTCCTTATTGTTCCTGGAATTATTGCCGCAATATCATATTCTCAAACATTTTTTATTTTAGTTGATGATGAAAATATAAGTGCCGGAGATGCTATAAAGAAAAGTAAAAAAATGATGTATGGCTATAAATGGAAATATTTCTATCTTGGTTGTAGATTTATAGGATGGCTTTTACTTTCAATCTTGACCTTGGGTATAGGACTTTTGTGGCTAATACCTTATATTAATGTAACCTTAGCAAAGTTCTATGACGACCTTAAAGATAGTTCTGTTTCACCTGAGGTCGTACCTAATGTAGCCTAAATTCTATTTTAAGCAATTTTTTCTAAAAAAGCCTTGAAATAAAGGCTTTTTTAGCTTGACTTTTCGTGTTTTATGTGATAACATACTTACTAGAGGAGGGTTTTTTATGAATCGAATAAAAAGGGTTCTCAAATGGACCCGAAGGACGGTGTACTTCATCTGTTTTTTCTGGCTCGACCCAATCGTGGGTGCCTCAACCAAAGAGGAGAAATCATGAGTGAAATCAAGCAGTTGCTTCGAAAAGGTATTCGTTCTTCAGGTCCTTATACGGACCTGTACACGGTGAGAGAGGAGCCCGAACCCTTCTTGTCTTTCAAGAACGATGTGCTGAAAATCAATTTCAAGCCCATCGAAGAATTCCTGGGGGAGGTTTTCAATCTCTCTCGTGCCCGCACGTGGGCCTTCATTTTCGTGGCCATTGTGGTCTTCGTTCTGTGGGGAATCCACAAAGTGGATTCGAACCTCCAGAGGGCCAAGGCCGAACATCGGGCACTGCAAGCCATCGGGCTTGCGGAATAATTTTACGGGAGGTTCTCATGGATTACTTCAATGTCTTACTGGGAGTTAGCTCGTTGGTTCTCCTGGAGCTGACGATCTCTTTCTTCTGGTTGAACCAGGGCGCCTGGTTTCGCAAGAAATTTTCGGCAATGGGTACGTCCATAGCCGACTTTATCCTGAGGATTCTTCACATACCGTTCGTTCCTCCTCTTGTGTGAGGGGGAACAAATCTTCTTGAGCTCGGCTCCTTCTTGGACCGGGCTTTTGTTTTTTAAAGCGTTTATTTTTTGAATTTTTAGTGCTATTATATCCTTATGACATGGGCTCTGAAGCGACAGTTTTTTTATATAGCTATCCTTGTAGCATTTTTTTCAATATTGGCATTTTTGTTAATTTATCCAAGCCTTACTAAAGCACCGACCTGTAATGATCTTAAACAAAATGGAGATGAGACAGGTATAGATAGTGGAGGTTCATGCTTAAATGCAGACCCCGCGAAAGTAGATGCAGTTTCAATTCTTTGGGCACGTGCTTTTAAGGTCGTCCCTGGACGTTATAATGCTGTTGCTTATTTGGTAAATCATAATAAAAACGCAGCCGTAGGAAAAATTAATTATAGATTTCGTTTTGCTGATGCAAATAATATTTATATTGGGAAGAGAGAGGGAAGTACTTTTATACCTGCTGGGGGGAACTTCGCTGTTTTTGAACCAGGGATAGATATTGGGAATTCAATTCCAGTTTATGTAACTTTTGAATTTACGCAAACACCACAATGGGTTCAAGTACCTCAGGATAAGATTGATCAATTAAAAGTGCTAGTTTCAAATATTCAGCTTGTAGATGAAACTTTTTCTCCCAAACTTTCTGCCACAATAAAAAATACATCACTTTTTCTGATTCCAAATGTAGATGTTATTGCACTTTTATATGATGCGCAAGGTAATGCTGTTTCAGCAAGTCGCACTTATTTAGATCAATTAAATCCTCTTCAAGTTTCAGATATTAATTTTACTTGGCCGGAACCTCTACCGGGGGTTGTTGTGGCAAAAGAAATAATTCCCTTATACGATATCACTCTTAAGTATTAATTTAATATGGCAGAAAAAGTTCTTAATAGAATAGACTGGCTGCTTGTTCTCTTTATAATGCCGATAATTGCAGGAGGACTCGTTACAATGAAATCCTTTGCTCCACTTGAAGACGGAGGGAATTTTTTCAGTAAACAACTTATTTGGATTGTATTATCTTTAGTTGTTTTTTTTATTTTTTCTTTTATTGATTTTCGCTTTTTAAAACGCACGAATGTGTTAGTATTTTTATTCCTTTTCGTATCATTTTTATTGTTAGTTCTTCTAGTTTTAGGGAAGGTTTCTCATGGAGCTCAGAGTTGGTTTAGTTTTGGTTTATTTTCTTTTCAGCCAGTTGATATTATGAAATTAGTTTTGGTTTTAGTCTTGGCAAAGTATTTTTCTCGTCGCCATGTAGAAATTCGAGACATTAAGCATATTTTTATTTCTGGATTTTATGCTCTGGTTCCTTTGATTTTGGTTTTACTTCAGCCTGACTTCGGTTCAGCGATGATCATTCTCTGTGTTTGGATTGGGATGGTGCTTGTTTCTGGAATTTCTAAAGTTCATCTTTTTGCTGTTTTTGCTTCGGGACTTGTTATCTTTGTGACACTTTGGTTTTTTGTTTTTGCTCCATATCAAAAAGCTCGTATTTATAATTTTATAAATCCGCTCGCTGATATTCATAAAACTGGATACAATGTTTTTCAGTCCACCATTGCGGTGGGCTCAGGACAGCTCATGGGTAAAGGTTTAGGCTTCGGCACACAATCAAGATTAAAATTTTTACCTGTTCCGCAGTCTGATTTCGTTTTTGCTGCTTTTTCTGAAGAGTGGGGATTTGTTGGTTCATTTTTAATTCTTTTTCTATATAGTTTGGTCATTTGGAGAATTTTATATTTTGCTTCCTTAGGGGCGTCAAATTTTGAAATACTTTTCGGTATGGGTATTGCAATATTTTTTATGAGTCACATACTCATAAATATTGGAATGAATCTGGGTTTGATGCCAGTTACAGGTATTCCGCTTCCTTTTATGAGTTATGGTGGTTCGCATTTATTGACTGAATTTGCTGGATTAGGTATTTTGATGGGGATGCGCAAATATTCCAGGCCTGCCCATAGAGATGATATGAAGAATGAATTTTTGGGAATGTAATGTTGTTGCCCCTATCCCAGGGATAAGGGAGTTCCCCTATCCCTGGGATAGGGGCAGAATTGAAACTGTATGCAAATAATTGATGGAAAAAAAATAAGAGACGAGATTTTGGAAAAGGTAAAACAAGAAGTATCTTCACTTTCTTTTCAGCCAATTTTTTGTGATGTCTTAGTGGGGGATGATCTTGCTTCAAAACAATATGTTCAAATGAAAGGACGCACAGCAGAGATTGTCGGTATTGCATTTCATACAGCAAATTTTCTTTCATCTATAAATACAAATGAACTTATAAAAGAGATAGAAGCTTTAAATAAAATGCCAAATATGTGCGGGATTATTATTCAGCTTCCACTACCATCACATATAGACAGACAAGCAGTACTTGATGCTATTGATCAAAAATTAGACGTAGATTGTTTAGGCACTATTGCCAGCCAAAAATTTTACAATAATTATGATAAAAAAAATGATTTAGCTTTTCCGACAGCGCTTGCTTCTTTAGCTGTTCTTGATTCATTAAATTTTGATAATAATCCTTCGACTGCGCTCAGGACAAGAAAAATAGTTGTGTTGGGGCAGGGGATGTTGGTAGGTAAACCTGTCACAGCATTACTTCGTTCTCGTAATTTATCACCCTTTACAGTTGATAGTAAAACGACAAATAAAGAAGAACTCATAAAAGATGCAGATATAATAATTTCAGGTTTGGGGAAGGGGGGATATATTACTGGTAATCTGATAAAAAAAGGGGCTATTTTGATAGATGCTGGAACTTTTGAAACTGAAGGTGGTATCATTGGAGACGTAGACCTAGAATCTGTTAAAGATATAGCTGGCTATGTTTCTCCAGTCCCAGGTGGTGTGGGTCCAGTAACCGTAGCGATGCTTCTTAATAATGTATTAACCGTAGCTAAGAGTCTTCCCCCACCCCAGGGATAGGGGAAAAAATAATATATGAATAATACAATTTTTTTCTTTTTTTATAATTTAGCGCATCAATCAGCTTTTTTTGATAAGTTGATTATATTTTTAGGTTATATTTTTCCAATCTTGTTACTTTTTGGGATTGGTATTTTTGTTTTATTTGAATCTAATGTATTTAATAAAGAAGACTCTTTTTCTACTCGTTTTAAAAAGTTGTTTTTAAAATCTATTATTATTTGTGGTCCTGCAATAACTGCATATTTAATCGGGACACTTTTAAAAGAAATTATTCACCTTGATCGATCCTTTATTCAATTTAATGAGATAAAACCTTTATTTAACCCGACTCAGGAATATTCTTTTCCTTCTTCCCATGCTACAACATTTTCAGCTTTTGCTTTGAGTATGTATTTTTATAATAAAAAAATTGGTGTTTTTCTTTTATTTTCTGCACTCTTGATAGGTATCATGCGTGTCATTGCTGGTGTACATTTTCCCCTAGATATTTTGGGCGGGTTTTTGTTGGGTTTTGCTATTAGTTATATTTTTAATTATCTCTTTAGGAAATATAAGTATATTTAAGTAATGATTTTATCATTTATAGAAAATTTAGGGTTACTTGGGATTTTTTCTGTCATATTCGCGGAGTCGGGACTTTTTTTCGGCTTCTTTTTCCCGGGAGATTCTCTTTTGTTTAGTGCTGGTCTTTTAGCTTCGGCGGGTTATTTCAATATTTTTTATTTATTTTTTGGATCTTTTTTGTGCGCAGTTTTGGGTGATAGTGTCGGATACTGGACGGGCAAGAAATTGGGCCCCAGAATTTTTTCTAAACCAGATTCATTTTTCTTTAGTAAAAAAAATCTTGATAGAACTACTCAGTTTTATGATAAATACGGAAAGAAGACTATTGTCTTGGCGCGCTTCGTGCCTATCGTGCGGACTTTTGCTCCGATATTGGCTGGAGCAGGGAGTATGAAATATAATAATTTTATTTTTTCTAATATACTCGGTGGTTTTTTGTGGACATTTTTAATTATTTTTGGTGGATACTTTTTAGGAAATTCTATTAAAAATATTGACCAATACATTTTACCCATAACGGCAATAATCATATTTTTGTCTTTAATCCCGTTCTTTAACGAATTTCTAAGAAGAAAAAAAGTATAATTTAGTGTTTGGTTGAGATTTGCTTTTTATAATAAAAATGTATAGAATACGCTTATATTTATGTTAAAAGCCTTTAAAAAAATAGTTTTAGCGTTATTAATACTTGTTCTCGGCGGGGGAATAGCCCTTTTTGTTTTTAAATCAGAACCTAGATTAAACAAGAATTTTGCTAATACAAAGTCATTTCTCAAAAATCATCCATTTCGCTTAGGGCTTGATTTGTCTGGTGGTACCCATTTGATATATAAAGCAGATACATCAGCAGTAGCAGCTGCGCAAGTTGGGGACTCAATGGCTGCACTTCGTGATATTATTGAGCGACGCATAAACCTCTTTGGAGTTTCTGAACCTGTCGTTCAGGTTCAACATGGTGGTTTCGTTTCTGGTGGGGGAGAACAATTGATTGTTGATCTTCCTGGTGTCACTGATGTAAAACAAGCTATCGATATGATTGGGCAAACACCTCTTCTAGAATTTAAAACTGAAGCTCCCAAAGGTTCTCCTCAAAAAGCGACAGTTGATAAAGATGGTAAAGTTTCCCTAGACATTGGTTCCCAATTTATTAATACTGAGCTCACGGGGCGATATTTACAAAAAGCAACTTTAGAATTTGATACTAATACTCGTGAGCCTAAAGTGAGTTTACAGTTCAATGATGTCGGCACAAAACTTTTCGCTCAAATCACAAAAGACAATGTCGGTAAAATGGTAGCAATTTATCTAGACGGGGCTCCGATATCTACGCCAGTTGTTCGTGAGGAAATTCCAAACGGGCAAGCTGTAATCTCTGGAAGCTTTACCCCAACAGAGGCAAAACAACTCGTCGGTAGATTAAATTCTGGTGCACTTCCTGTTCCAATAACCCTTCTCTCTACTCAAACCATTGGAGCTATCTTAGGAGATAGTGCAGTAAATGCTGGAGTGAAAGCAACTATTATTGGATTCTTACTTGTCGCACTTTTCCTTATTCTCTTATATCGTTTACCAGGATTGGTAGCAGTTGTTTCTCTTTCTATATTCGTAGCAATAATTTTAGCTCTTTTTAAATTATTGCCTGTTACCCTTACCGCTGCTGGTATCGCAGGATTTATAATTTCCATGGGTATTGCTGTTGATGCGAACGTGCTTATTTTTGAACGCACGAAAGAAGAATTACGCACAGGACGAAGTATCACCGATGCTGTCTCTGTTGGTTTTTCTCGAGCCTGGGCTTCTATACGAGATTCAAATATTTCAAACTTTATTACAGCAGTTATTCTTTTCTGGTTTGGGACTTCCTTAATCAAAGGTTTTGCTTTAACTCTCGGTATGGGTGTTATCGTATCATTATTTAGTGCAATTACTGCTACCAGAATTTTCCTCGGAGCACTTACTTTCATGGGTGAAGGAAAAGTTGCAAGATTTTTGTTTTCAAGTGGAACGAGTAAATAATTAAGAATAAAAAATATGTTTATTATAAAATACAAAAAAATATTTATCGGTATCTCAATAGCATTAGTTGTGCTTTCATTTGTTTCCTTCTTTATGTTTGGGCTAAATGTTGGTATCGATTTCAAAGGGGGGGGCTTGGTGGAAGTTGTATACAAAGATGCACGCCCAGCACAAGATGTATTAAGTGCACCTTTACTTTCTCTTGGCTTAGGGGCAGTTTCTCTCCAGCCGACAGGGGATTTAGGTTACCTCGTAAAAGCTCGTGATTTGACTGATACAGAACATACCGCACTTTTAAAAGCACTTTCGCAAGATAATAAAAGTGCCTTAACAGAAATGAGCTTCACTTCTATTGGGCCCTCAGTTGGGCTTGAGCTTACTCGAAAAGCTATTTTGGCTGTTATCTTAATTTCTCTCGCAATTATTTGTTTTATTGCTTTCGCTTTTAGGAAAGTTTCTAAACCTGTTTCTTCTTGGAAATATGGATTAATTGCTATTGTTTCACTATTGCACGATGTGGTTATTCCAGTTGGTTTATTTGTTATACTTTCCCATTTTTACGGAGCGGAAGCGGATACACTCTTTGTGGTGGGAGTACTTACTATTCTTGGTCTTTCTGTTTCTGATACCATTGTTATTTTTGACAGAATTAGAGAAAATTTGAGAAATCAAGTAACGATTGCCAAGGTAAACTTCGGTGAAGTTGTTGGTAAAAGTTTGGAACAATCATACATTCGTTCTATTTGTACCTCTCTCACTGTTATCCTCGTGCTTTTAGCTTTATTCTTCTTTGGTCCTGTTTCTACAAAATATTTCGCTCTTATGCTTACCGCGGGAATGTTCTTTGGAACATACTCTTCAATTTTCTTAGCTTCACCTCTACTTGTATTGGTAGAAGAGATGCAGAACAAAAAATAGAAAAATTCTCTCTTGTTGGTTCTTGTGATATAATTAAATAGTTCTTGATTATTAATTAACTTGTCCTGCCATGGCGGGGTCAATATTATATATATGAAATATCTTTGGATTTTACCGGGAGCTGTAGTTTTATGGGCTATTTTTGCTTTTAATCGTTTTGTCGCTCTTCGTAATCACGTAGAAGAAGCTTGGTCAGACATCGAGTCTCAATTAAAAAGAAGATACGATTTAATTCCAAACTTGGTAAATACAGCGAAGGGTTATGCAACACACGAGAGCACAGTTTTTGATAATGTTACTAAGGCTCGTTCAGCAGCTATGGGCGCAGGAGGAAACATGGCTGATAAAGCTGGTGCAGAAAATATGTTGACTGGTGCACTTAAATCAGTTTTCGCAATATCTGAAGCATACCCAGAACTCAAAGCTAACCAAAACTTTTTGTCATTACAAAATGAACTTGCGGATACAGAAAATAAAATTCAGGCAGCAAGAAGGTTTTATAATACAAATGTTCGTGATTTAAACACAGGAATTCAAAGTTTTCCTGGAAACGTAATTGCTGGCTTGTTTAAGATTACTAAAAAAGAATTCTTTGATCTTGCAGACGATGATGTTGCGCAAAATAACGTAGAGGTAAAATTTTAAAAATAATTATAATACTATAATTTATGATCAATGATCAGTTGGTGGGTTATATAAGGCAGCAATTATCACTAAAAGTTTCAAGAGAAGAAATTACCACTAACTTAAAATCAACTGGCTGGAATGATGCAGACGTGGCTGAGGCTTTTTCTGCTATCGGCTTAGTCTCTGTACCCGCATCTATGTCTACTCCTCCAGTTGTTTCTTTAGGAGCATCAGGTTTTGTTCCACCTCAAAGTGAGTTTTCAAATAAAGTTGAAAATATAGCAGAACAAACACACAATAATCTTCCTTCAAGTCCAGTTTCAAAAAGCAAAAAAATATTTTATATAATTCTTGTGTTTATTTTCTTTGGTCTTGCTGGAGGTGGGGTATATGCATATTTTGCAGGATTCTTTGTATCACTTCCAAGTCTTACTTCTCAAGCGATAGATAGCGCTCGTATTGCTACAAGTGCGACTTATGACATTACTGCAAGTTTTGATTTTTCTGAGGTTAAGGATACTCTAAGTGGGGTCAGTAGTTTCGGTAGTTTGTTTTCTGGAGTGTCTGACAACAAAGCTAATTTTACAACAAAAGGAAATTATGATAATTCAGATGGGAAAAATATTAAAAGTTCAACAGTAGTTTCTTTTGATTTAGGTAAATTATCACTTGCGGCTGAAATAAGATTTGTGAATGACATTTTATATGGAACACTAACAAAAGTTCCCGTTATTCCGTTTATGCCTATTGATTTAAGTAAATTAGAAAATAAATGGGTTTCTTTTCCTTTTAAATCAGAAGATGGGAAAGATATAAGTAATCCAATATCGTCCCTATCACCAGTTGATCCAACTATTGTAGATGAATTAACTCCAGATCAAAAGGAAAATATCTATAAAATGTTTAGAAATGCGCATTTTATTAAAGCAATAAAAAAACTTCCACCGGAAACAGTTGGCGGAGAGCTTTCTTATCATTTTATCTTCGACTTCGATCGAGAGGGGATAACTGCATATTTAGAAACATTAAAATCATACGTTAATACCATTGGCAAAGATAATTCTAAACTATCTTCTTTTGACCCTACGTCATTTAATAAAAGTTTAGACAATCTTCATGATTTTAAGGGAGAAATATGGATTGGTCATAGTGATAAATTACTTCATAAATTAATGTTAAATTTTTCTATGAAAGTAGATCCAGCGAAGGATGAATATGTTAAAGTAGCATTAGTTGGGATATTTAGTAATTGGAATAAACCTGTAAATATCGTTGCTCCTGCTGAAAGTATTTCTTTTGAAGAATTTTTTTCTCAAATGATGTCTAGCTCTCCAGTAAGAGCTCAAGAAAATGGTGCATCAATAAAAGCTAATTTATCAATGATGCGGGCGCAAGCGGAAATCTTTTATGATGGACACAATAATTCATATTTGGGTTTTTGTTCGTCGAAAGAATTAAAGGAGGCTCGAAAAAGTATAGAAAGTACAGGGGGGACAGGTTTTGTTTGTAAAGACAAGGCTACTGCTTGGGCAGGTGGTGCAAAACTTCCTGATAATCTAGGAAATTGGTGTGTGGATTCATTAGGAGCTATTAAATCAACAGCAAACCTTCCTTCAGGCACAGTTTGTTCAAAATAATTATACAATTTAGAAATAAAATTTATGGCGACACTTTATACGGAGCAATCAAAAAATGTGACAAAAACTTGGCTATTAATGTCAGTATTTTTGGTGGTAGTCATTGGTTTCGGTTGGTTCTTTAGTTTTTATTACAGTAATCCAAATATTCTTTATTTCTTTGTTGCTTTTAGTATTTTGATGAATTTCTTTTCCTATTATTTTTCAGATAAGATTGTCCTTACTTTGGCAGGGGCGAAAGAAGCAAAAAGGGATGAGAATTTCGTTTTATACACAACCGTTGAAAATCTATCAATTACTGCAGGGCTTCCAATGCCAAAGATTTACATAGTTACTGACGCTGCACCGAATGCTTTTGCGACAGGAAGAAACAAAGAACACGCTGTCGTCGCGGTGACGACAGGTTTGCTCGCTATTCTAGAAAAGCCAGAATTAGAAGGGGTAATTGCGCATGAACTTTCTCATGTAGGAAATAAAGATATGTTGCTTTCGACTGTTGTCGTAGTGCTTGTAGGTTTCGTCACTATCGTGGCAGATGTTTTCAGGAGAAATTTATTTTTCAGCAGAGGCAGAGATGATAATGATAAAGGCGGCATTTTTATGATTATCGGAATTATTTTATCCATTCTGGCGCCACTTTTTGCTGTTTTGATTCAACTCGCTATCTCTAGAAAAAGAGAGTTTTTAGCAGATGCATCAGGGGCACTCCTTACAAGATATCCTGATGGGCTTGCGAATGCACTTCGTAAAATCTCTCTGCAGAATCAACCAATGACTCGTCAGTCTAGTGCGATTGCTCATCTATATATAGCTGACCCGAAGGGCTCCAAAATTTCTAAAATTGGGCAAAAAGTGACTTCAATCTTTGCAACTCATCCACCCGTGGAAGAAAGAATAAAAGCTCTTGTGGGCTAAATATTTTCTGCATATAATTTAAGGGTACAGACCTTTTGAAGCTTAAAAGGTCCTGAAGTTTTCGCGCCGTCGCGCTCAAAACCCCCTTAAATCATATACAGAGAATATTTATTTTATTTTTGCTATAATCATTTTATGGATATAAAAGACGTTGAAAAGTTGGCAGAACTCGCAAAAATAGAGCTTTCAGACAATGAAAAGGCCTCCGTCCTTAAAGACATGGAAGGTATTTTGGATTATGTGAAAATAGTGGAAAAGGTAGAAGTACCTGACGTAGAGCCTGAATATAATCTAAAAAATATCTGGCGGGAAGATGCCCTTGTGGATGAGAACTCGCCAGGGGCGAGCAGGTTTTCCAAAGAAATTATAAAAGAACAATTTCCAGATGCGCAGGATGGATTTTTAAAAGTGAAAAAGATATTGTAGTTCGGCAAGCTCACTATAAATAATTTATGATTGATATTAAAGATTTAACAATTGAAAAGGCACATAAGATGATGAAAGCTGGAGAATTAACTTCAGTTGATTTAGTTGAAGCATGCCTGAAAAATATAAAAGAGAAAAACGAGGAATTAAATATTTTTCTCGAAGTTTTCGATGATGCCATCCTTCAAGCGAAAGCCGCTGATGAAATAATAAAATCTGGAAAGGGGACAACCCTAACTGGAATACCAATTGCCATTAAAGACAATATGTTGATAACTGGAAAGAAAACAAGTTCAGCATCAAAGATGTTAGAAAATTATGTTGCGAGCTACGATGCTTTTGCCATTAAAAAATTAAAGGACGCTGGGGCAGTTTTGATTGGCCGAACTAATATGGATGAATTTGCGATGGGTTCCTCGACTGAGAACTCTGCTTATGGGCCAGTTAAAAACCCAATAGATTCATCTCGGGTGCCTGGAGGCTCTTCTGGGGGTTCTGCGGCTGCTGTCACTGCGCTGATGGCCCTCGGTGCATTAGGATCTGATACAGGCGGCTCTATACGCCAACCAGCATCTTTTTGTGGTTTAGTGGGAATGAAGCCGACCTATGGAGCAGTTTCAAGGTCTGGCCTCGTTGCGATGTCTTCATCTTTAGACGTTATTGGCCCTTTTGCTAAAACATCAGAAGATGCAAAAATAATCTTTGACTGTATTGCTGGAAAAGATGAGATGGATTCCACTTCTATAAACCTTCCTGATATTAAAATAAATCCAAATAAAAAAATTATTGGTGTCCCTCGAGATTTTTTGAAAGAAGGTGTTGATGCTGAAATTTTACAAAATTTTGAAGAGAGTATAGAAAAATTAAAAAAATCAGGGTACGAGATTAAAGATATTTCATTACCATTTTCGAAATATTCTCTAGCCGTTTATTATATTATTATGCCTGCAGAAGTTTCTACAAATTTATCTCGTTTGGATGGTGTTCGTTATGGACTTCGAAAAGAAGGGGAGAATGTAGCGGAGACCTATAAGAAAAGTAGATCAAATGGTTTTGGTATTGAAACAAGAAGAAGAATAATTTTAGGAACTTATGTCCTTTCTCATGGTTATTATGATGCCTATTACAATAAAGCTTGGAAAGTTCGTCGGGCGATCATGAAAGAGTACAATGATATTTTTAAAGATGTTGATTTCGTAATGACTCCTACTACACCGACGACAGCCTTTAAATTTGGAGAGAAAAAAGATCCTTTGCAAATGTATTTATCTGATATTTTTACTGTTTCAGCGAATTTGGCAGGATTGCCGGCAATTTCTATTCCATCTGGTAAATCCTCATCTCTTTTGCCGATGGGTATTCAATTTATCGGGCCACTGTATTCTGATGAAGCTCTATTTGCTATAGAAAAATATTTAAGAGAGTAATTAATTGTGATATAATTTAACCATATGGAAACAATTCCTAATCCGAGCGTGCAAGGTACTATTTTCGGTGATACCTTTCTTAATGCAAAATATTTTAATCCAGCATACTGGTTTGATAAAGAAGCTGTCTATTTTAAAAAATTTACTGCTTTCGTTACTAGTGATGAGGTTACAAATCTTGAAAGAACCATTATTATTTTTTTTGCGATGTTTTTTTTGACGATAATTTGCTATACCATCATTCGAATGTTTGAGATTAGAGCGAAAGAACACAAGCATGTGCACCATGAAATACATGAATATGCACATAATAAAATGGAACAGGAAAAGAGATTACGGGAACAAGTCGGTGGTTCTAAAAATGAACATTGGAGTAAGGTTTTAAGTTACATTTTTTCACAACACGGAAGTGATTGGAAGCTCGCAATTATCGAAGCGGATTCTATGCTTGAAACTTTGATGGATCAGCTTGGTTATCGAGGTGAAAATTTAGGAGAAAAATTAAAAATGGCAAATCAGGAAAATTTCCCAAATCTTACTACTGCTTGGGAGGTTCACACTATCAGAAATAGGATAGCCCACGAAGGTCTGGCTTTTGAGCTTTCACAACACGAAGCCAAAAGAGTTATCGCTTTGTACGAGCAGATTTTCCATGATTATGGCTTTATTTAACTGATTATAAGTTTTTAGTTTACTTTTTTCATAATTTAGGGTAAAATAAGAAGTGCCTTAAAGAGGCGTTTTTTATTGGATTTTTGCATAGCGGGGTAGACCCGCCAAAGGACGGGCAGGGAATAGGTATCTTAGATTGTTTGTTAAAATATAGCGGGGTAGAGAAGAGGTATCTCGTAAGGCTCATAACCTTAAGACTCACGTTCGATTCGTGACCCCGCAACTAGTCGGCAAGTGACATGCCTTATGTCTAATTGTCGAAGATAATGTATAATGTCGGCGTAGCTGTTTTGGTAGATAACGGTTAAGGTACAACTTTGTTATAATGTCGGCGTAGCTCAGTTGGTAGAGCGGAGGACTCATAAGCCTCAGGTCACAGGTTCAATCCCTGTCGCCGACACCCTCAGAAAGAGGAAAATTTGCGGCTGTAGCTCAACGGTAGAGCACCCGCCTGTCACGTGGGAGGCCGTGGGGTCAGCACCCATCAGCCGCGCAAATATAAAGAACGTCCGCAAGGACGTTTTTTGTTACGTGGCTGAGGAAGTGCGGGGCACTTCTGTATGGGTGCTGACGAGCTTTTGAGATAGATTTTGAGCCTGCGAAAAAATATATCCAAAAGGTGTACTGTTCATGTAATGAAAAGCACCCATCAGCCGCGCAAATTAAAAAGAACCATAAAGATGTGGTTCTTTTTTATTTCTTTATTGACTAAATCGTATGAAATGTGGTAATTTAATAGAAATCCCCAAACTCCTAACGGAGTGATGTTCTTTCTCATACGAGGCAGGTGCCTCCAAGTATATAGTTGTCTATAGGCAATTCCCACAGAAGGTGTGGGCGTTGTGTCCACATTTTCTCCTTTTCAATTGTCCTCCACGCTGAGGACCGTCGGCTAAAAGCCGAGGAGTATGTAATGAAGAGAATCGTTCTTGAGCCTGCAGTAAGAAAACTTCTGCACGGCGTCAGCCACATGGAAGCAAGGGGAATCACTGAAAACGTGGTCGTCTCAATCCAGGACGGAGCCAGTTTGGGGTTTCCTGTCGATGTCTCTGTCGACCTGCTTCTTTCCGTCACTCCTTTCCGAGAGAAGGGGTGGAGGTTTCTACGGGAATCGATCATTCCCGACGATTTCAATCTCACGTTCCGTGAGTTGGTCTACGTCGTGATGAATCCGTTCCAGTTTCTCCCAGACAGCCCCGATGGCTGTTTGCTGGCAGTCAAGAATTTTCTCAATGGGACTGCGCACGTGATTATCGTGCGGGCCCCGAAAGAATTCAACCCCGGGCAGCGCTTCCTTTTGGTGCAGTCCAAAGACCACGCGGACCTCTCAATTGAGGAGCTGGAAGAAAGCCAGCATCCTCTTGATGCCACGTTTCAAATCGAGGAGCTGGAAGAAATCCAGCATTCTCTCGAGGTCGATCTAGCTACAGCGATGTAGCATTTCGCCCCCATCCACGACCCCGGTCGCATGCAATTCGTTTTGCACGTGTCCGGGGTTATTTTTTTGTTGACAAAGTGTCAATCTGACGTAGTATTGAATGTAAGGATAATTTTGAATATATGATGAATAAAATACTTTTTAAGAGAAGTTTAATTTTTTTAAGAGTTTTGTTACTTCTAGTTGGTATTTTTTTTAGTAATACTGCTTTTGCAATAGATAAGCTTGATCAAACTATAACTTTTCCTGCACTAGCTGGAAAAATTTATAGTGATGCTGATTTTGAAATAAGTGCTACTGCAGAGTCTAACCTACCTGTTTCTTTTACATCGATAACCCTTGAGATATGCACATTAAATGGCGTTACGGTGCACATCATTTCTTCAGGTTCTTGCACCATTACTGCTTCGCAAGCTGGAGATGATATTTATAATCCTGCTCCAAGTTTAAATCAAACTGCTTATATTGATAAAGCAGTAATTAATATTACGGCTGATACAAAAAGCAAAGTTGTTGGAAGTGTGGACCCAGTATTAACATATACTAATGACCCTTTGGTGACGGGAGATGAATTTTCTGGTGTTCTTTCTCGCGAGATTGGGGAAGATATCGGGGCATATTCTATTACACAAGGAACGCTTGCACTAAATAATAATTACACAATAAATTTTACGGGGGCAGATTTTATAATAAATTATACTCCTCCAATAATTGCTTCTCATGACGACATAATTGCTCCAGCCACTCAACGTACATCAATCTCTAGTTTTTGGGCTGTTGTAGATTATATTGCTCCAGATACTACTTCTGACATAGATGGAATAACACCAGCAATTTGTACACCGGAAACTCATTCTAAGTTTCATTCTGGTATAAATATTATCACCTGTGAAAAGACAGATTCATCGGGTAATAGTGCTGTACCTACTACTTTTAAAATCACGGTGGTAGATACACCACCTGTGATTACTCTTTTAGGTGCTTCAACAATTAATCTAACTGTGGGGAGTGTTTACTCTGATGAAGGGGCTACTGCTCTAGATTATTTTGATGGTGACATAACAGAATCTATTTCAACTTCTAATCATGTAGATACAAATGTAATTGGGACTTATTTAGTTACTTATGATGTAATGGATATTAATGGTAATGCTGCTACTCAAGTCGTGAGAACTGTGAACGTTACCCCTATTACAGTTTATGGTGGTGGCAGTTTGCCAATTTACATTACACCGCCACCAATTTCAGAACCAATACCAACACCAACACCAGTTGCCGAAATATTGAGTACCCCAATAGAGAATCCCACTGGAGAAGTTCTTGGAGTTGAGAAATTTATCTTTACACTTTATTTAAAAAAGGGTCCACCTTATAATGTCAGGATTCAAGGTAATGAAGTAATGGAACTTCAGAAGTTTCTAAATTTATCTCCGTACGATAGCGGGCTTGTAGTGGATGGAAAATTTGGGCCATTAACAGAAGCAGCTGTTATAAAATTTCAGCTTGCAAATGATTTAATAGGGGATGGAATTGTTGGAGCTTCTACCCGAGCTGTTCTAAACAAATAATATTTACTTCTCACAAAACCTCTTCTTTACAGAAGAGGTTTTGTTTGTTATAATAGTTGCATGTTTTCTTGGTTAAAAAAGCATTTTATTCCACACGAAGGTAATGAACACCGCCCGCATTTTTTGCGTAGTTCCAATACACGCAGTATCGTGATTATAGTTTTACTTATTGAAATAATCACTTTTGTACTACCAACTCTCTCTCACATAAATACCACGGGCGGAATGGCTACAGTTTTGCCGACTGTCTTAACTGATTTAACAAATACTGAGAGAGAGTCCCAAAAACTCAGTACCCTAAGAGTAAATCCTATTTTAAATAAAGCGGCAGAAATGAAAGCGACGGATATGGCGACAAAAGGCTATTTTGCTCACACGAGCCCAGAAGGAAAAACTCCCTGGTATTGGTTGGGGGAAGTAGGGTATCAGTACCAATATGCAGGAGAAAATCTCGCTATTAATTTTAGCGATTCAATAGATGTTACCAATGCCTGGATGAATAGTCCTACTCACAAAGCAAACATTGTAAAAGGAAACTATACAGAAATAGGTACTGGTATTGCTACCGGCTTATATAAAGGGAGGGAGACTGTTTTTGTGGCACAAGTCTATGCAAATCCTCTTCTCAAAACAGAAGCTTTACCTATTAAAAAAGAAATTACGAATGTAGAAAAAGCAGCCAATGCAGTAGTAGTAAAAGAATTAACAAATGTTCTTGGGGCAGAAACAAATACTGACATTGCAGGAGCTGTAGATATTACAACAACTCCTGTTCGAAATCCTACATTATTACAGAAATTATTTGCATCTCCTCGTAATACTACAAATGTATTTTTGTATATTATTTTTGGTATAATGCTTACAGCATTACTACTTTATATTTTTATCAAAATGAGAAATCATCATAAAGATATAATTACAAATGCTCTTGTCACTCTATCTATCATTGGAGCAATTTTTATTGTAAACTATTATTTTAGTCACAAAGATATGGTTATCTCACAGAGCTTAGATTACTCAAATATAAACTAATGAAAGAAACTAAATTATTTCCTGAGCCAGTTTCGATAAAAAAGTTAATTGGTCCAAGTTTTGTTATCCTCGCTCTCGGGCTCGGTTCTGGTGAGGTCATTTTGTGGCCTTATTTGACAGCGAATTATGGTCTCGGTATTGCTTGGGGAGCAATTCTGGGTATTACTTTTCAGTATTTTATGAATATGGAGATTGAACGTTATGCTCTAGTAAAAGGGGAGAGCGTTTTTGTGGGAATTTATAAATTATTTAAACCTGCAGTTTATTGGTTTATTGTTTCGACTTTTCTTGGCTTTGGTTTACCTGGAATCATTGCAGCTTCTGCGAAAGTCATGGCAAGCGTCCTCGGTATTACAAATTTTAAATGGATAGCAATTTTGTTTTTATTAGTGATTGGGCTTATTCTAAGTATGGGGAAGACGGTGTATGGAATGATGGAGCGTGTTACTAAAATTATTATTTTAATTGGTGTTCCTTTTATTTTTTTATTAGCTGTTTTTCTAAGTACGAAGACAGACTGGATTGCTTTGTTTAATGGAATAATCGGGAGAGGGGAAGGATTTAATTTTTTACCTGAGGGTATAAGTATTGCTACTTTTCTCGCTGCTTTTGCTTATTCTGGAGCGGGAGGGAATTTAAATTTAACCCAGTCTATTTATATTAAAGAAAAAGGTTATGGGATGGGTTTTTATTCACAAAAAATTTCTAGTTTATTTTCTAAAGAAATAGAAAATGAGATTGTCTTAGATGGTGTGGATTGTGCTGCGACCCCAGAGGATGTCAGTCGTTTTAAAAAATGGTGGAAGCTTATTAGTTTTGAGCACGCTTTTGTTTTTTGGTTTTTGGGAGTTATCTCGATGATTTTTCTGATGCTTTTGTCTTATGCGACTACGCATGGACTTCCTGGAAATGCTGAAGGAATTAATTTTGTCATAAATGAAGGAGCGGTAATTGGAGGAATGGTATTTCCTTTTATTGGTATTTTATTTTTAGTAGTTGTTTCTATTATGTTATTCCAAACACAGTTAGGGGTGATGGATTCCACTTCTAGGATAATGGCAGAAAATGTAGCAATTAGAAAATTAGACGGACAAGAAAGAGGGAAGATTAATCTTTCAAAAATATATTATTTTTTTGTTTGGGCGCAAGTTGCTTTCGGAATAATTTTATTTTTGTTCAATATTTACGAACCGAAAACCTTGATAATTATTGGCGCGGTGATTAATGCATTTGCGATGTTTGTACACCTGGCTTTAGTATTCTGGCTTAATAATAAAAGTCTGCCAAAAGTTTTTCGACCAAACTTGACACGAAAAATTATCATTGGAATTATTTTTATATTTTTTGGTGTATTTAGCTTTATCGTCTTATTTGATAAGCTTGGTTTTGCAAAATAAGCCAAAATACACTAGTATGATAAAGGTTTAAATTTTTTAGAAATAAGCCGTTGTAGCTGTTTTGGTAGGTCTTAACGAATGTTTGCCGTTGTAGCTGTTTTGGTAGATAAAAAGAAATAATGCCGTTGTAGCTCAGTTGGTAGAGCACGATATTGGTAATATCGAGGTCATCGGTTCAATCCCGATCAACGGCTCCCGAAATAAAATATGCCGCTGTAGCTCAGGTAGTAGAGCAACGAATTCGTAATTCGTGGGTCGGATGTGCAAGTCATCCCAGCGGCTCATGGAAAAAGACATCAACGATATTGATAGGAAAATAGAAGAGCTGGAAGTATCTATGCAGATGCCGGAATTTTGGAATGATAAAAATAAAGCCCAAGCAATAATAAAAGAACTCACAGAGTTAAAAGAAAAAAAAGAGGGTGTTGGAAAATATGATAAAGGGAATGCTGTTGTCACAATAATTTCTGGTGCGGGCGGGGATGATGCAGAAGATTTTTCTGCAATGTTGCTCTCAATGTATTTGAAATATGCAGACAAACATGGCTGGGGGATTTCTTTTATTCATGAACACAAAAATGAGCATGGAGGATATAGAAATGTTTCTTTTGAAGTTCAGGGCAAAAACTCATACGGTATTTTAAAAAATGAAGGAGGGGTCCACAGACTTGTACGTATTTCACCCTTTGATGCAAAAAAATTACGGCATACTTCTTTTTCAATGGTAGAAGTTTTGCCTAAATTTTCTAAACTTGAAGAAAGAGATTTTGTTATCCCAGAAGCTGATTTGAAGATAGAATATTCTAAGTCAGGCGGTCCTGGAGGGCAAAATGTGAATAAAAGGGAGACGGCCGTTAGGCTCGTCCATATTCCTACTGGAATTGCAGTACATGCTTCAAATGAGCGTTCTCAAGAGCAAAACCGCGAAAGAGCGATGGCTATTTTACTTGCAAAAATCTTTAAAAAAGCACAGGAGGACAAGAAAAGCATGGAAGAAAGCTTAAAATCAACTAAAAATACCGAGATAGAATGGGGGAATCAAATTCGTTCATATGTATTGCATCCTTATAAAATGGTAAAAGACCATAGGACTAATATTGAAACTTCAAATGTTGATGCCGTGCTTGATGGGGACTTGGATATTTTTATTGAGGGAGAGAAAAATTTGTGATACAATTAAAAAATAGAGAATTACTTTTTCTCAGGTCCTCGGTTCTCCGGGTCCCTATCCCGGCCAGACCATTCAAAAAAGTAACTCTCAATTTTTTATGATTTATTTCAATAATGTTTCAAAAATTTATAAGGATGCTACGGCTTTAGACGACATAACTTTCACTATTGAGGCTGGGGAATTCGTCTCTTTTGTGGGGCATTCTGGTGCCGGTAAAACAACTCTCACAAAAATGATTATGGCAGAAGAAAATCCGACTGAAGGGACGGTCTTTTTTGAGTCAATTAATGTAAATCGAATGAAAAGTAACGATTTAACCAAGCTTCGTCGCCGTATTGGTATGGTATTTCAAGACTATAAATTACTCTCGAATAAAACTGCTTATGAAAACATCGCTTTTGCTATGGAGGCCGTCGGTAAGACCGAAGAAGAGATAATGAGCGACGTTCCTCATGTTTTAGAGCTTGTTGATTTAAGCCACCGAACAATGCATTTCCCAAACCAAATGTCTGGAGGAGAACAACAACGCCTCGCAATTGCCAGGGCTATCATAAATCAACCAGAGCTTATTATCGCTGACGAGCCAACAGGAAACTTGGACCCAGTAAATACTCATGAAATAGTTCAGATTTTGAAGAAGATAAATGATTTAGGAACGACAGTTATTTTAACGACTCACAACAGAGGAGTCATCGATTCTGTCGGTAAAAGAGTCATTACGATGGAAAATGGGAAGATTATAAGGGATACAAAGAACAGTAAATAGGTGTGATATACTTATTCTATCTATGGCATTAACTTCATTAAAAAGAATCATTAAAGGAGGATTTCTAAACTTCAAAAGAAGCGGACTCGTCTCCTGGGCGGCTGTCTTAGTGGTGACGATTACTCTCTCTGTGATTACCCTTATTATTTTTTTACAGGCGGTTTTACATTTTTCTCTTAATCAAATTAAAGATAAAGTAGACGTAACGATTTATTTTACTGTCAGTGCTTCAGAAGACAGAATAATGTCATTGAAGTCTTCATTGGAAAAGTTGCCAGAAGTCGCAGCCGTGTCTTATACAAGTAGAGTTGATGCTTTGAAAATTTTTCGGGATCGCCATGTGAGTGATTATCCGACGATTCAGGCTTTAGACGAAATAGGGGAGAACCCACTTGGGGCATATTTAAATGTTAAAGCGAAAGAAGTTTCTCAATATGAAAATATTGCAAATTTTTTGAAGTCTGATGATTCACTTGTTTTAGGTTCATCCTCGATTATCGATAAAGTAAATTATCATCAAAATAAATTAATTATTGATAGACTAAATACCATAATTTCTGGTGCTCAAAAGCTTGGTTTTCTAATTACCTTACTTTTAGTAATTATTTCTATTATTATTACTTTTAATACTATTCGTTTAACTATTTTTATTTCTAAAGAAGAGATCGGAGTGATGCGTCTCGTTGGGGCTTCAAAAATGCATGTACGGGGTCCGTTTATGATAGAGGGGGCTATTTATGGTATTGTCGCGACCCTTGTCACCCTGGTCCTTTTCTGGCCAGCGACGGCATGGCTTGGACGCAATATGACTGATTTCCTTGGAATTAATATGTATGATTATTACATTTCAAGTTTCTGGCAAATTATTTTAATTCTTTTATTATCAGGTATAAGCTTGGGTATAATTTCTAGCTTTCTGGCAGTTAGAAAATATTTAAATAAATAATAAGTAATAAAATGTCAGAAAAACATACAAAATATATTTTCGTGGTGGGGGGTGTTATTTCTGGAGTCGGAAAAGGTATTACAGTCTCATCCTTGGGACTTATTTTAAAAAATAGAGGACTTAAAGTAACGGCAATAAAGATTGACCCGTATATAAATGTAGATGCTGGTACGATGAACCCTACAGAGCATGGAGAAGTTTTTGTTCTTGAGGATGGAGATGAAACAGATCAAGACATGGGAAATTATGAAAGATTTCTTGATTTGAGTTTGACCCGTATAAATTATATGACGACAGGACGAGTGTACAAGACGGTCATAGAAAAGGAACGCAATTTAGAATACAAAGGCAAATGCGTGCAAGTCGTCCCTCATATTCCGCTCGAAATAATCGACAGAATTAAAAAAGCAGGAGAGAATTCTAATGCAGATGTTGTGGTGATTGAAATAGGTGGAACTGTCGGAGACTATGAAAATATTTTATTTTTAGAGGCAGCTCGTATGATGAAAATAAAAGCTCCGAAAGATGTCATCTTTGTGATGGTATCGTATTTGCCCACCCCTTCGAAAATAGGAGAGATGAAGACCAAGCCAACTCAACACGCTGTCTGGGGGCTCAATACCGCTGGAATACAGCCTGATATATTGATAGCGAGAGGAGCGACTAGGCTTGATGAAAAGAGGAGAGAAAAACTTTCTTTCTTCTGTAATTTACCAATAGACAGAGTTATTTCTGCCCCAGACGTGGACAGCATTTATGATATTCCACTTAACTTTGAAAGAGAGAAACTTTCTGACAAACTTTGTTGTCTTCTGGATGTAGTTTGTAAAAAGCCAGACATCAAAGCCTGGAATGCTTGGAAGAAATTTGCAAAAAATGCACACAATGGGAAAGAGACCGTGAAGATTGCAATGATTGGAAAATATTTTGAGACCGGGGATTTTATTTTATCGGATTCATACCTTTCTGTAATTGAAGCGATAAAATATTCTTGTTATGCTCAAGGTAAAAAACCAATTCTTTCTTGGTTGAATTCTACTGATTTTGAAAAAAATCCAGCTAAATTAAAGGAACTTAAAAAATATGATGGCATTGTGCTTCCAGGAGGCTTCGGAGCAAGGGGAGTCGAGGGGAATCTGAGTGTAGTGCGTTATGCGCGAGAAAATAAAATCCCATATTTCGGACTTTGTTATGGAATGCAGATGATGGTCATAGAATATGCCCGAAATATTCTTGGACTCAAGGATGCGAATACGAGAGAGGTAAATCCTGGTTCAAAAAACATGGTTATTGATATCATGGAATCTCAAAAAGAGATTTTAAAAAATAATTTATACGGTGGGTCTATGCGCCTTGGTGGATATAAAGCAATTCTAAAAGATGGATCAATTGCAAAAGAAAGCTACGGCAAAAAGGAAGTTATTGAAAGACACAGGCATCGCTATGAAGTTAACCCAACATTTATTGCTGAGATAGAGAAAGCAGGACTAGTCTTCTCTGGACGTTCTCCTGATGGAGATTTGATGGAAATAGCCGAATTGCCAAAGAGTAAGCATCCATTTTTCCTTGGTACTCAATTTCATCCAGAACTCCTTGCTCATCCGCTTCATCCGCACCCACTTTTCACAGCCTTTATAAAAGCTTGTATTGGTAAGAGGAAATAAAATATTTGTTGCGAGACTTGGACTCGAACCAAGATAACCTCCTCCAGAGGGAGGTGTCCTACCATTAGACGATCTCGCAATATTCAACAATGCACTAAATTTAGCATACATTTTATGTAATATAAAGGGTTGATTTGCTATAATATAATTATGAAAATATTTGATAAATATGCTGAATATTATAAAGATAATCCACAGGGTTATTGGTTCAAGCGTAAACTATATGGCTGGGGCTGGACACCTGTTAAATGGCAGGGGTGGGTTGTAATTATTATTTATGTAGCTATTTTAGTAAATTTCTCTATTTTAGTTGATGGCACTCAGCATTCTGCAAGCGATACTCTGATTAATTTTGCTCCATGGTTTATTGGGTTAACCTTAGCCCTAATATTTATTTGTTACAAAAAAGGTGAAAAGCCTAGGTGGCAGTGGGGTCCTGAAGAGCATTATGTCTGCCTAGGGGGATGCAGGGGAGTATCAAAGGTACCAGGCATATGCCAGGCACCCAGTTGTGCTAATCACAATCATCAGCTCGTGAAATGCAACTGCGCTGATGGGCTTCATTATAATTTCGATTCTTCTAAGTTTTAATACAAAAAATGATAAATGAAGAAAAAATAATCAAAGTTGCTAAACCAGAAATGATGCGATGTCGTCCTGGAGACTGGGAACACGCGAAACGTGTAGTGAAATGGATAAAAGAACTTGGAGAAGGAAGGGAAGATTTATTTTTGTTAATTACTGCAGGATATATTCATGACATTGGTTGGCGTGACTTATTTAAAAAAGAAAAAATTACTTTTGAGGAATTACTTGAACTCGAACCACAAGCAAATAAAAATTCTGAACCGAACATTCGGGAATTATTAAAGCACTTGAATTATACTACGTTCGATGTTGAAAAAATACTTAGGTTAGTCTCATCTGCAGACAAATACAAAGCTAAAGTTGAAGACGAGCAAATCATTGTAGATTCAGATCAGTTAAGTAAGTTAGATATTAACCATTTAAAAGAGAAGTACCAGAAATCAGATTGGCAAAAAATGTATAAATTTTGGGAAAAAGAAATGGTAAAAAGAATTAAAACAGAAAAAGCCAAATCACTATATCCAGGATTAATCATTTCCTTAAAGAAAGAAATAGATAACAGTATTTAATTTTCCATTTATCATCAAAAAAGTTCCAACTTCGGCCCAGACTCCTAACAAATAAGTTTGCTATAATAGAGGCGTGGAAGAAAAAACAAAAAAAGCACTTCATTGGATAGTGAAAATTTTAGACAAGCATAAAGTTCCGTATCGAATAGGGGGTGGTTTTGCTGCACATGTGTATGGATCTACTCGTCCAATTAAAGATATTGATGTAACTTTCCCTGGAAAATATTTTCCGATTATTATTCCAGAAGTTTCAGAACATATTACTCATGATTTTAAACATTATTCGGACAAGAAATGGGATTGTGATGGGCTTACGCTTAATTATGATGGTCAAGAAATTGATATGACTGATATTGATACCCTGCGTATGAGTAATAAAGAGCAGACAGAATGGTTTCAGACAAAAAATAAATTTCGTAATTTTAATCCAATACCAACAGACATAGATAGTATTAAAGTTTTGCTTATTGACCCACGGGATCTAGCTGCATATAAAAAACATCTTGATGGAAATCATCAACTTGTCGATATCGAAGCAGTAGAAAAATATATTACTAGTCATGGTTTAAATAGGTTTTGATAGTGCATCAGACACCCAACTGTAAAATCATGAAAAAAAATCTAAAAAAATTTAATCCTGATAAAATTGCAGAAATAGATTCAAAGATGTGGCAAGCATATTATAATCATAATTTTTTTAAATTATTTATTTTATTATTACGTCTTAACCATGAATTTTTCGAATTAGGTTATTTACATACACTACAAGCTTCATATTATTCTGCTTATGCTGCAATTAATTTTCGTCTTAACAGAGGGAAAGAAGATTCTAAAAAAATAATCAAAAAATTGGAAAAATTCTTTAAAATAATATCGAATAATAATATTGATAAATTTGATTATAAAAAAGCAGCTGAATTAGAATTTGGCTGGTGGATGATTGACCGTTATCCAAAACTCTACCAAATTTCACGAGAAGAAGGACTCGCACGTGCCATGGCAGCAATATACGGCATGGACTATTTAAAACTTACAGAATATGCAAATTACCGAGCTCAAGCTATGGTATTACAAGATGAAGCAGAAGTTACTCTACAAGAGGCTAATTGGGATAAAATTAGGTCTTTATTGAAACAATCTTATAATTCACTTTATAAAAATGTTCAATAATCGTTTCAACTTCGTACTAAACTTCTAACAAATTAATTTTATGGATAGCAAACAACAAACAATTGATACTTATAATAAGAGTGCACAAACATTAACAAATAAGTTCAATGATTTGGGTGGTTATTCCGAGGATATAAAGAATACTTTCTCTCTTGTTGGCATAGAAAATCCTAATACTCTTGAGATTGGATGTGGTAACGGACGAGATGCAGAAGAAATATTAAAATATACGAAAAATTATCTCGGGATAGATATTTCTAAGGAATTGATTAAAATTGCAAGAGAAAGAAATACTGGAGCAGTATTTGAAGTGGCTGATATTGAAAATTATACATTTCAAAATAATCTAGATGTGATTTTTGCTTTTGCTTCATTGATACATGTGCCAATAGAAAGCTTGCGGAAAATAATGGACTTGGCTTACAACAAATTGAATAATAGTGGGGTCTTTTTCGCAACAATGAAATATAATGATAACTATATTGAATCCACTAAGGAAGATGAATTCGGCATTCGCACTTATTATTTATATTCAGAAGATGATATTAAAAAAATTGTTAGGCGTTTTAAAATATTAAAATGCGATAAATATGAATTAAGGGGTCAAAAATGGATTAAGGTACTTTTACAGAAAATATAAATTATGCAGCTATATGAGTTATAACATAGTGCCAGATATTAAATAATAATATATCCTTGCAAAGATACATATACATATGCTAATATATGCATATGACTAGTTTATGTAAAGAAATGGCAGTAATGGGGAAGGGAATTGGTAATGAAAACCGTTTTCGTATCCTCGAATCAATTATGAAAGGGCCACAGACGGTCGGGCAGATTGCAAAAAAGGTGCATTTGCCTCAGCCAGCAGTGTCTCAGCATTTAAAAATACTCAAGTCAGCAAATCTTGTCGAAGATATGCGGCATGGGCAAGAAGTGGTCTACACTATCAATATAGTCTATATGGCTTCTCTCTTGAAAAAATTAGCAACTAATTTACCAAATAAAAAATAAAAATATATGACAAAAACATTTGACATACTTGCATCAAAAGAAGTTATTGAGCAAACAGAGAAGGCTTTAACAGAAAAAGGATTTCTCCCTATATTCGCAGAGACGGGGGCAGAAGCTTTAGAAAAAATAAAAGAGCTTGTGCCAGCTGGAGTCTCAGTTATGAATGGTTCTTCCAGAACGCTTGAACAGATTGGATTTATAGATTATTTAAAAGGTGGTACCCATGGATGGAATAATTTGCACCAGAATATTCTTGAAGAAAAAGACCCTCTTAAGCAAGCAGTTTTACGCAAACATTCGGTACTTTCTGATTATTTTATAAATAGCGCTCACGCTGTTACTGAAGCAGGGGAATTAGTTATAGCTTCAGCTTCTGGTAGCCAGCTTCCACATCTTACTTTTACCTCTGGGAACATTATTTTAATTATTGGTGTTCAGAAAATAACAGCGACCTTAGATGAAGCACTTACACGTCTAAGCGAATATGTCTTTCCGCTTGAAAATGCACGTATGAAAGAAGTTGGAATGGGAGGAAGTAATCTATCTAAGATACTTATCTTGAAAAATGAACCAGCATTTATGGGACGCAAAGTGCACATCATTTTAGTAAATGAAAAATTAGGGTTCTAAATTTATTCAACCTTATATGGTCGGTGCATTTTGCTGATAGCAAGACTTAGCATTGATTGAGCTAGCCTTTCTATAGCTTCAGCCTTCTTTTCAGGGGTTGAAGAATCTTCAGAGTGATTTTCATCTATAGTTTTCTTTGCTAGTACTCGAAATTGTTCAATATTATAATTTGATTCTACTTTATATGCTGGAACATTTTTTGGTGTTCCTTTAAAAATTTGATCGTGATGTGCTAGCCTTTCTTTTAGTTTTCCTGGATTTCCAGCACGCTGTGCTGCTATTCTATCAGCTAATGAGGTAGCTTTATTTTGGTCACTTCCTGGTGGTCCTTGATACATATATTTATATAAAGTTAATTTATAATAAATTAATTATAACACGGGCTGGATGTTTTTTAGATATTTATCAATATTTGCCTGATGCTCTGCGTAGGTGGCAGCACAGTGGGTTATACGGTTTTTATCGTGCAAATAATACAGACAATCAGTAATTGTGGGGTTTAAGACGGCCTCTATTGCTGATATTCCAGGGTTTGAAATAGGGTGAGGGGGTAAACCATAGTTTATATAAGTATTGTAAGGAGAAGCTACTTTTTTTTCAGCTACTGAGATTGGTGCCCACCAGCCATTACCTTTGTCTCCTCGCATGTATTGCAGAGTAGCATCTACCCCGAGCTGCATTTTTTTATTGAGCCGATTCCACAAGATTCCGGCGATAAGTGGAGTGTCTGCATTGTTTGCAGCTTCACGCTGTACGATGGATGCTAGAGTGAGAGCCGAGGTCCATTTTATATTTTTGGCAGTAAATTCTGGAAGATATTCTGCAAAGTTTTCATTAAATTTTGAAATAAGACGACTGGCTACAAGGGCGGGGGTCTCGTCTATTGGTATGAGATAAGTCTCTGGAAAATAAACACCTTCGATGTATTCAGGCTTTATTGTAGTGTCAGTTTTGATCCATTTGTCTTTTTGTTTTTTTGTCCAATTCAGATTATCTGCTAGGAGTTTTGCTATTTCTTCTTTACGAAGCCCTTCTGGAATTTTTATCCATTTCATATATTGTTTCCCATTTAGAACAGACACGAGTTGACTTGGAGTCATTTCTTTTGAAATTTTATAACCACCAGGGTTAATGATACTTTTTCCATCTTTTCCAGAAAGAAGGACGACAAAAGCATCTTTATCATTGATGTACTCTTCTGTTAAAAGGTTATATGCAATGTTTTCATTTGTATCTTTGAGAGACACGATAAAACGATCAGTTCCCAGGGGAAGGGGGATGGGCTTCGGAACAGGGTCAACATTTAGCACTGGGTTTGTTTTAGTTTGGCCTGTGGGATCTTCTATCCCTTGAGCTGAAGGATTATTTGTTTCAATGACTTTCGCTTTGTTTTTAAAAAATAAAAAATAGAAAAGAAAAATAACAATAACAGCTGATATGGTTATAACAAATGGTGGAATTTTTCTTTTTCGATTTGACTCATTTTCCATAATGCTCATACATAAATTATAACATAGGATATTGGTGTCAGTTGTTAAATTTATTTAGTGGTATAATTAATATGTGCCCATAAAATGGAACAAAATAACTTGGTATTCTAAGCTATTTGCAATAATATTATTTGTTGCAGTTTTTTACATTGGTTATAATCTAGGAGAAAAAAAAGTAGATACAACTCCAAAAGATGAAATTCAAAAACAAACTGTAAAAAATACAGCGCCAATTCGGATAAGTATCAAAGACATAAAAGAAGAAAATTTTAGCGGGAAGATGCCGACTATTGTAGGGAATAGTGTGTTAGCCTCGAGTGCTAGAGCTTATATCAAGGAACAAATATCTTTGTTTAGAGCAGAGGCAAATACAGACGTGCCTGAAATGAGAAAGAAATTTGGGACAGATAGCCCTGTTGCTACATATACAATTGAAATCAACGCAAAATATTTCAAGAGTAAAAAAACAGAATCAATTCTGATGACAATGTATACCTACACAGGAGGAGCAAATGGGAATGATTCTTATAAAGTTATAAATACTTCACTTGCAGATGGGAAAATTTTAGCCTTTTTAGATGTCATTAAACAAGATGAACAAAGTGTTTTCACTGAGTTCGTAAAAAAAGAATTATACGCTTGGCGTCCTCTTGGAAGTGATGGGTCTCCTGTATTTTCTGATGAAGTTAAAAATTTAGAATTTAGCTCTTTTGAAAACTGGTCTCTTAATGACAATAATTTGATTATTTATTTTGACAAGTATTCAATCGGCCCTGGAGCCCTCGGGGCAGTGGAATTTCCTCTTCCACTTAATAAAATTTCTAATTTTATAGATTCAAATTTCCTTTAAAAATATGGTTTTTTAGGTATTTTGTTTTATAAAATTGTATTGCAATACAATGTTTTTTACTCTATACTGCGTATATGCTTAATGAAAAACAACCTCTTGCCCCTACCAATATACCCAAAGACACAGCGCCAAATATGGAGCTTTTTGTGAAAGAAATTGCTGCTCTTGTTGAAGAGAGAAAGAATGGCTCTAAAAAAAATATGCTAGAACTTCTTGCTATTGAAAATCTAGAAGAGCTGACCTCAGAGGATGCTCGTATTTGGAATTTACTTAAATTTGAGAATTATAAAAAAGACTCCATAACAAGAGAAGATTTTGAAAAATATAATTTAAGTGTAAATGATGCAAAAAATAAATCACGTTCTTCTTTTAGGGCAATGTTAGCTAATAGATATAATATAATTTTGGGTATTGAACAGATAGTCGAGCAATCAAGCGTGGATTCAAATCAGAAATCCTTTAGTTTTTACTTAAATTTTTTAAAGAGAGAACTTTTAACTCTTCCAGAAAATTCATATTTATATAAGTTAGCATTTGATGCAGTTAATAATCTTGAAAGGAAATCAATAAATGACTAAAAGAATTTGGATTTTTTTAATAACTGCAATATTTTTATTTGTTTTAGTTTTTAGTGTTTCCTCTTTTTTTGGTAGTTCTGTCTATTATAAACAAGGAGAGAAAGTCATAAGTAATGCAAAGATTGAAAATAAAAGAGGTGCATCGATTGTTCCGCCTCTTGATATTTTAGCCTATGATAAAAAATTAAACGAAATAGCGAACAATCCTCCAGATCCTATTATTTTCAATACTGTAAAAACACTTGAAAAAGATAAAAAAGGCAAAACCATAACTAAAATCACTAAAGTTCCTCTTTCGCCACAACCAGTCCCAACGCACCTCTGGCCAGTGAAAACTGTTTATCCTAATGATGGAGCTCTTTTGCCGTTTAATCGCATTATTGCTTTTTATGGGAATTTATACTCAACAAAGATGGGTGTTTTAGGACAATATCCTGAGGCTGAAATGTTTCAAAGGTTAGAAGCTGAAGTTAAGAAGTGGGAGGAAGCTGACCCTAATACTCCCGTAATTCCTGCACTTCATTATATCGCTGTTGTAGCACAAGGAAGTGCTGGAGCAGATGGTAAATATAGATTTAGAATGCCTGACACAGAAATAGATAAAGTGATTGCGATGGCTGCAAAAATAAATGCAATTGTTTTTCTTGATATTCAGGTAGGTTTCTCTACATTACAAGAGGAAGTACCAAAATTAGAAAAGTATTTAAAGATGCCACAAGTGCATTTAGGTATTGATCCTGAGTTTTCTATGAAAACTGGAGTTAAGCCAGGGAAAATAGTGGGAACACTAGATGCGGAAGATATAAATTTTACATCGAATTATTTAGCAAAGATTGTGAAAGAAAATAATCTTACGCCAAAGATTCTCACAGTACATCGTTACACACAAAAAATGGTTACTAATTATAAACAAATTAAAACCTTGCCCGAAGTGCAAATGGTTATGCATATGGATGGATGGGGAGTGGAGGATAAAAAAATAAATACATATTTACAATTTATCTATAAAGAGCCGGTACAATTTACGGGTTTCAAATTATTTTATAAAAATGATATTTTAACTAAGGGAACAGTACTAATGACACCAAGTAGACTATTGAAATTAAGTCCTCAGCCTCTGTATATACAATATCAGTAAAATAGTGATAAAATATAAATATGGGAGAATTAGATTTAGAAAAATTAAGAAATCAAACAGCAAAGCCACCGAAACCACTTGATTTTGGTATAGATATAGAAAAAATTCCAGAAAGAGAAAGTTTTTTTGATTATTTGCCCGAGGAAAAAGAAGCCCTGCTCGAAGAATATAGGCATCCTAAAATTCATAATATCTCTCCAGAATTAAAGAAAAAGATTGAAAGGTTTGTTAAATTAAATAATGATTTATTGGGGGGTGGTGATCAACCATGGGGGAAAAATTAAATTATGGATTCTGAAAAAGAAAAAAATGCTTGGAGTTTTATAAGAAGAATGCAGAGTTTTACTCATGCCTTTCGGGGTATTCGTCTTTTTTTTATAATGACACCAAATGCTCTGATACATTTTTTTGCAGTTTTAGCGGTAGTCATCGCAGGTTTTTATTTCGAGGTATCTTCTTTTGAATGGCTGGCACTTGTGCTTGTAATAGGCTTGGTCTTTGTGTCTGAAGTATTTAATACTGCAATTGAAATAGACATTAATCTTACTTCACCTGATTACCATCCATTTGCACGAGATACGAAAGACGTAGCCGCAGGTGCGGTACTGCTTGCTGCATTATTTTCAATAATCGTCGGACTTATAATTTTCTTGCCAAAGATTTTATTAATTGCTAATATTTAAACATGAATAATAAAAAAATATTTATCTCAATAATTGGTCTTTTGATTTTAGGTACTATTGCTACCGTGCTCCTTCAGTCAAATAGCACACCTCCAGGCCCTGGGAAGTATGACACTTTTGCAACTTGTCTAAAGGATAAAGGGGCTGTATTTTATGGAGCTTATTGGTGTCCACATTGCCAATCTCAAAAGAAACTTTTTGGTTCTTCTGCTAAATTATTACCCTATGTTGAATGTTCTACTGCTGATGCCTCTGCTCAAACGCAAGTCTGTAAAGATAAAAAAATTGAAGGCTACCCTACTTGGGAATTTGCTGATGGGACACGCATGAATGGGGAAATCCCTCTACAGCAATTAGCTGACAAAACTTCTTGTGTTTTGCCTCAATAAATTATCTACTTGTCCCGTATTAAATTTTTGATTACGATACATGACCATTAAAAATAAAAACTTAAAATTTTAATACTGGGATGAATTTGGAATCCGTTCATTATTTAAATGTCTTTCTTGGATTAGGGGCTATTCTCCTTCAGATTTTTTCTTTTGTCGCATTATTTTTACTTTTCTTTCGACGGAAAGAAAATATAAAAAATGCATACCTTGATTTCATTGATAAACATTTTTTAGTATTAGCCTTTTTAATTTCCTTTTTTTCTTCAATTTTTCCTCTAGTTTATTCTGAAATTATCCATTTTCTTCCATGTTACCTGTGCTGGTGGCAGAGAATTTTTATGTTTCCAACGTTTTTCTTGTTCGGAACAGCTCTCTGGGACAAGGATAGGAAGGTTGTAAGATATGCTGCATCTTTACTTTCTCTCGGTTTGCTCATTTCTTTATACCAAAATTTCTTTTATTATTTTGGAGAGAGTGCAAATATACCTTGTGATGCATCCGGTATATCATGCTATAAACATTTAGTCTCTGAATTTGGTGGGTATATTTCAATACCAATGCTTGCTTTAACTGCCTTTTTTGCTCTTTTGACATTGCTTGCCGTCGCTCATTTTTATAGAAAAGAGAATTAGATAAAATATATGGAACAAGAGTTACAAAATTTACAAAAGAAAATAGACGAGCAAGGTGTTAAAATAGAATCCATTTATAAGTCTGTAGAAAAGACTAGGAAATATTTTTTAATGACTATGTGGATAACTTTAGTAACAATAGTTTTGCCGCTTATTGTACTCACTTTTGTATTACCATCGTTGATAGCTAGTTATACAAATACTTTAAGTGGATTAGGTTTATAAATATGATATAATTTTATTAGGTTTTATTATTAAATAATTAAAAGTGCGTCTCGCTAATTTGACGATTGCGCGACGTGATTTCGCAAAATCAATGGGAAAAGGAAATAATGCTTATAGAAAGGACGTAAAAAAGCCTAAAAAAGCAAAGAAGAAATAAATAAAAAAATCCTGAGCCTCAAACTCAGGATTTTTTTATGCTATAATTAATTTATGACTAAACAGAAAATAATTATAGGTATTTTTATTGCAATTATTATTTTGATTCTTGTTTTTATTGCATTCAGAACAAATAGAAAAGTTCCAAAAGAGGTTAACACAACAAAAACTGAAGATGTAGTAATAACACCGACGGAGAACCCAACAATTAAACAAACAGAATTTGGCGAGCTAGTTTCACTTAAATTAAACGATAGTGTTACTTTTTCTGATGGTCTCAATATTGTTTTAAAAGAAATAAATGATTCACGCTGTCCGAAAGGAGTAGAATGTATTTGGGCGGGAGAAATTTCTGGATCTTTTGCTTTGTCTGGGGCAGCACTTTCTTCCCCTGGAGAATTTCGTTTAGGAAGTCTTAATAAAAAAAGTGTAGTTTTGGATGGTTACACATTTTCATTAAAAAATGCTACAGAAAATACTTTGAACATTGAGGTTCTAAAAAATTAAAAGAAAAATGCTACATTTTGATAAAAAAGAGTTAGCGTTGATAAAAAAATTAAACACCCCAGCAAAAGTTCAAAATTTTTTAAATGGACTTAAGTTTAATTTTGAAAAAGATAAAAGGCAGACCTTGAAATCACCCCTTATGGTTTTAAGAGCAAAAAATGCACATTGTGCAGAGGGAGCGATTCTAGGTTCCTATATTCTCTCTACTCATGGATTTAGGCCCTATCTAATGCATCTAAAGACCACAAAAGGGGATTATGACCATGTGGTCGCTCCGTTTAAAGTACGGGGCTTCTGGGGTGCATTATCAAAAACAAATCATGCAGTCTTACGTTACCGAGAGCCAATATATCCCAATATCCGCGCACTTGCATTGTCATATTTTCATGAGTATTTTTTAGATAATGGGTTGAAAACTTTAAGGCAATATTCTGAACTTCTGGATTTGAATACCTTTGAAGATAATTGGATGTTGATGGAAGGAGACCTTTGGGGGATAGATCAGGAATTAGATAAAATAAAGCATTATGATATTGTACCTAAAACTTATATTAAGAAATTACGTAAAGCAGATAAAATTGAGATTAAGGCAGGGAAAATAAAAGAATATTAGATATTGTAACAATTTGCCCTTTTATCCGTCTTATATTATATAGTGAGTCGTTTCACTTGTATTATTAAAATTATTAACAGCGTCGCGCTTTAATGACGGTTGCGTGACATAATTTCAGGTAATTAAAATTATGAAAACAAATAAATTATATTATGTTTTAGGATCAATGTTGATATTAAGTAGTTTAGCTTTCTTCGGTTATGCATCAGCAGATAATGATAAGAGTAACGAAGATCGAGGTAAAAGTGAACAATCAAAAGAAGCACACATGAGAGGCTCTACTCTTGAGGTTCATATTTCAGACAAAGGGAAAGTAGATGTTCGAGGGGCAAAGGTAACAGCAATATCAGGTAATGTTATCACTGCGTCTACCTCTTGGGGTGTAGCTAATCTAGTATGGTCAGTGAATGTATCATCAGATACTAACATAGTTAGACTATATGGAGGGAAAAGTTTGGTTTCAGAAATTTCTGTTGGAGACTTTGTAAGTTTCAAAGGAAATCTAGTTACTACTTCTGCTTCACCAATTATAGTAAATGCTACTATGGTAAAAGATTGGTCAATTCAAGTTAGGAATGCAAGTTTTAATGGCACAGTAAAAAGTGTTGATGTTCCTAATAGTAAATTTGTATTTAGTTTTAACAAAAATGGTGATATAACAGTAACAACTTCTGCTTCTACTAAATTTACAAAAGGAGAGGTGGCGGGAGTATTTGCGGATGTTATAGTTGGTGCAAAAATTTCAACTAAAGGACTTTATGATTCCCAGTTGAAACAATTAAATGCGAGTGAGGTTAAAGTGAAGATTCCTGAAGTAGTTAGTTTAAATCATTAAGATGTTTTTATAAAAAAACTTCCGTCTAAAACGGAAGTTTTTTTATTTTATAAATTAAAAATATTTGTCAATAATCTTACGAACCAGCTTTCCTGAGAAGGCTCCACTTTTGTGGTGGGCGGAGGTATTTTTTCTGTATTTATTGGTGTAGTTATAATTATAGGTGTGTTTTTTTGTTTTTTTACAAATTTTTTCTGGACTTTAGTTATTTCTTGAATTTTAGGTTTTTCAAATTTTTGCATTATTTGATTCCAAGTTTTACTAGATAGTATTGAGGAGACATAAGCAGTTTCCCAAATTTTAGTATTTATGTTCTCGTTCTTTATTCCACCATCTATATCTTGGATTGTAGCGAGATAATCAAGGGGAGTATTGTCGCCCCTTTTCCAATCTTCAGGCTTTTCACCAAGGGCCGTAATACCTTCTAAAGCCCAGGCAGTAGAAGAAGCATTGCCCCAACCACCATTTTCTTTCTGTTTTTCTCTTAAGAAGTTTTTAGCTTTTTCTAAACTTTCCCCTATCAGAGGGGTAGGGGAAAAAGGGGAAAGGGCTTCGATGGCTGCACCCGTCATATCTACTGATTCATCAAAAGATCCGTTTTCCTTCTGACGGCTTAGAATAAAAGAAATGTCATCGTTTATCATTTTTTCGTCTTGTGTATATCCTGAACTTTGTAAAACAATTAGAGCAAAAATATCATCATTGTCTTCATTTGCATCACCAAATTGTTTTCCATCAAAGCTTGTTATTATTTTTTCAATATAGTTTTCATTGTTTGTATTGTAGGGATTTAATCCGAGCGAAAGGAGAGCCATCGCATGTCTTTCGTTGTCAGTCAAAGACATGCCTTCTGTTTTATTCTCTACTGCATATCTAACCAATTTTATTGTTTGGTCTTGGTAATTACTGGAAGCAAAAGCGAGAGTTGCCCAATCTGTATAAATATCCTGACCGAAAGAGCCGTTTTTTTCTTGCTGGGTGATTAAAAAATCAAAAGCTTTTTTTAGGTCAAATTTTGTTTTTTCAACAGTAATAGGAATGATTTCTTGAGAAATTGGCGTACTTGATGGTTCATTAATAGGAATACTTCCACTCCCTCCTCTTGTTTCTGCTGGGGGGGTAGAGATTTGAATATTTACATTGTTAGATGGCACACGTAATGTTTTACTGCCGATAGCATTTAATGAACCAGCTGTATTTAAAACTATAAAGCAAGTTCCGTCAGTGGCTGTGGTGCAAGTTTGAGTTCCAAGTGTAATTGTGGCTTCAGAGGATGGAGTCCAAAGCATATTATAATTTGCATCAAAGGTGCTTTCTTCTTCTGCAGTAAATGTTATGGTGTCACCGATTATTCCAGAACTTTTTGAGGCTGAAATACGTAGTGGATAAGAATTGTAAGTTAAGAGAAGTTCTTCTCCGCTAGAAAGAGAGTGCTGATTAAGTCCAGTTCCTCCCAAGCTTAGATTATTAAACCAACTCCAAAATTTTGAAAAATCAGGAGTAGTTGTATATCCACTAAGTTCGTTCAACCATCCACTTGGAGCATAATTCCAAGTCCAAGTATTTGATAATGCAGGTACGACTTGCTCTATGGCGCATTTACCATTTATGGTGATAGGTGCATCAGGGGCTGGTGATTCGGCACAAGCTGTAACTGTCTCTGGCCCATTAAATATAACAGTATCATCTGCATAAATTTTTAGAATTATGTTTACAGAATTATCCGCTAAAACAATTTGTCGTGTAGAGAAAAACAATATAACTAATAAAACTACTTTTGAAATCTTTTTTATATTTTTCATTTCTTTTAAAATTAATTAATAATTAAACTTTTCATACTTCCAAGACACAACGTCACCCCCTTTAATTTTATAATCTGAAACACCAATTTGAGCCTTAATTCCATTTACATAATAAATCCAGTTTTTTTCTCCGTTTCCTTTTATTCCATTAATGGAAACTATAAATTTCCCAATTCCTGCATAGTTTTTTTCTGTAAAGTTTATTTTTCCTTCGCTCCGAAGCTTATCCATAAAATCGTAAACATTTGTTATTCCTAGGACTGTGCCTTCATAGCGTTTATCATTTATCTCTAAAATAGTTTTTATATTTGTGGATTGAGTATTTTCTGTATTTGAAGCATTATTAAACACTTTTTCTTGAGGGAGTATTATTTTTTGTTTTTCAACCCCGTAGAAGAATAGAAAAGATACACTTAAAAAAGCCAAAAGAGTTATGATTATTATTTTGTTTTTTGTTGTTAATTTTGACACAAAAAAATTCTGTTTAGAGCAGAATTTTGGGGCCCTCAAAAAAGAGGGAGATCCTGCTCGGGATTAATGAAATGATTGGTGTTCGGACTTGTTCCCTCCACCTGTTGGTGTTCGGGACTTACCGTAGCGGCACTGTACTGGAATCTAACCAGTTTCCCCAATCAATTCTTATAATTTTCAAATGAACTCTCTTAGTATATACTTAGATTACATTATGTCAAAGAAAGGTGTGGAAAAGAAAATAAACAAGATAATGATCTTTGGGACCTTTGATGGTCTTCATAAAGGACACATTAATTTGTTTAAACAAGCAAAAAACTTCATTAAAAATTCATTTTTAATTGTTTCAATAGCAAGAGATAAAAATGTTCTTAGAATAAAGGGAGTGTATCCGGATAAAGACGAGCGGGAGAGAATGATTTTAGTAAAAAAATGTAAATTAATTGATCAAGTAGTTCTTTCGGGTGTAAAAAATCATCTCCCACATATCGTAAAAGTACATCCGGATATTATTGCCCTTGGTTATGATCAAAAAGCTTATGTTAAAAACTTGAAAAAGGATTTAAAAAATAAGGGTATTTTGGTTAAAATTATTAGGTTGAAACCATATAAAGAAAAAACATATAAAAATCACTTGCTTAAAAAAAGAATATTATTACAATAATAATTATTATTATTTAATTAATTTAAAATAATATGGAGGAAATTAATATAGTAAAAGATATTAAAAAAGTTTTTAATAAAGATTTTGTTTCCGTTTTCGTTACAAGTTTTCTGTCTTTTCTTATTGTCATTTTAATTGGATTTGCGGTAGTGTGGCATTATCGAGCTAACGTTTTTGGTTATTTTGCTAAGGAATATTTGAAAGAAGGCCAGAATATAAACAATGACAATGATGATCCAAAAGTTTCGGCCGAGAAAATTATTGAGAAACAGTCAATTTTTTCTCAGGATTCTTTTGTGATTGATACAGTCAAAAAGACCAATCCAGCTGTTGTGTCTATTATTATTTCTCAAGAAGTTCCAAAATACGAAGCCTATATTGACCCTAACCAACAAACAAATCCATTCGGAGATTTATTCCCTAATTTTCCTGGTTTTAATTTCAACGTTCCTCAATATCGTCAGAATGGGACAGAGAAAAAAGAAATTGGAGGTGGTTCAGGATTTTTTGTATCAAGTGATGGCTTAATTGTTACTAATAAACACGTAGTTTCTCAAAAAAATGTGGAATATACAGTTTTTACCAATAATGGTAAAAAACACACTGCAAAAGTTGTCGCCCGGGATCCAGTCCTAGATATTGCACTTATTAAAATAGAAGGTTCGGATTTCCCTTATCTTTCCCTTGGAGATTCAAATTCACTTCAAGTGGGACAGAGTGTAATAGCTATTGGTAATGCTTTAGGGGAATATAGAAATACTGTTTCTACGGGTGTTGTTTCTGGTTTAGCTCGTTCTATAACTGCAGGAGATAATTCTGGTAATACGGAAGTGTTAGATAAAGTTATTCAGACTGATGCAGCGATAAATCCCGGAAATTCAGGAGGACCCTTACTTAACTTGAGAGGGGAAGTAATTGGAGTAAATGTTGCAGTTGCTCAAGGTTCTCAAAGCATTGGTTTTGCCTTGCCAATTAATAGTGTAAAAAGTTCTATTGAATCTGTAAAATCCACCGGGAAAATTGTTCGTCCATATTTAGGAATACGTTATGTACCAATAAATGCTGAGATGAAAGATAAAAATAATTTAACAGTGGACTATGGAGTACTCGTAAAACAGGGTGCGACAGCTAGTGAACTGGCTGTTATTCCTGGAAGTCCAGCAGATAAAGCTGGGATTGTGGAGAATGATATTGTTTTAGAGATTGATGGTGTAAAGTTAGATGATAAAAATAATTTGGCTAATGTAATTCGAGAGAAAAAAATTGGACAAGTAATCAATCTAAAAATTCTTCATCGAGGGGTTGAAAAAAATATTTCTGTGACTCTTGAGGCTTCAAAAGATAATTAAGTATTTGTTCTATTTATCGTAGAAGATAAATAAATTCCATAGAGCATCAGGGCTCCTAGTACAAGGAAAATATAATTAAAAGACGGAGCAAAGATTAAAATAATAAAAGCGATGATAGGACCTAAGATATAAGCAAGTGGGGAGGAGGTTCGGTAAACTCCTACATATTCTTCATTTTCTGGTTTTATATGCTTAAAGAAATGTGAGTCACCCATGACTTCGACCGTGGCAGCGCCTATGCGAGTAGTAAATAGCAATAAAGCCCATATCCAGACTGCATGTTCTTTTATAAAAAATAGCATCAAAGTTGATAGTGAAATAATACTAAAACCAAGCATCAGCATTTTTCTTTCACCGACTTTGTCAGAGCGTTTTCCTAACGGGAATTGAACTAAGACAAATGGTAGAAGCATGATGGTAAATATTATACCGATTTCTTTCCAATTAAAGCCTAAGTGGGTGAACAAATATATCGGGGTATAAATAACCATCCAGCAATAAAAAAATTGAAGTAAGAAACTTATGAGATATGCACGAAAAAGATTTTTATCTTTTATGAATTTTTTTACATATTTAAAAGAATTTATTTTATCATAGATTGGCTCTGGTATATTTTTTAGGTTTAAAAATGAGACTATAAAAAATAGCATCATTACTGAAAAACTTACAAGATAAATTGAACTAAAAGAGAACCCTCCCAAAGTAGTTCCAAATGCTAGTTGTGCCAGAATCCAGGCTGCATTGCACACTGTTAGATAAATGCCTCTAATCCTACCCGTCGTTCTGTCTTTGGAAAATATTTTTAGAAGCTCATCTAGAGAAAAAATTATTAGAGTATTCATCGAAAAACCTAGAATAAACATAAAAATAGCATTCCAGACATTGTGGATGAGAGCAAGGGCTAAGAAAGAAAAAGCATCTAATAAGATAATTGAAATTAGAAATTTGTAGCCACCTATTTTTTTAAATATTTTAGGAGCTAGTAAAAGGGAAATTATTGAAGTAGCTGATCCTAGAACATAAATAATTCCAACAAATTTTTCACCAACGAAAGTAGAGACATAGCTTGAGTTTATATAAGAGGCTAGGGCTATCGGTATTGAAAACAAAAAGCCGGCAAAGTATATAATTTTTCTATTATGGTTCATAAATTAATTTTTTCCGCCTCTACGGCGGATCGCCGATGAGGCGATTTATACGCTCAAGATAACAGGGATGACTAAGGGTCTTTTGCCAGTTTTTTGATATAGGAATTTTGAAATATTTTCTCCAAGGGATGCCTTAATGTGGTCAAAGTCTGTAGGGTTAAAATCTGTTATATGCTTAACAGGCATTTTAGCTGTGGCATCTTCGATTGATTTTTTTATCATTATTCTTACTTGGCGCAGAAGTTCTTGGTTTTCTTTTAAGTAAACAAAGCCACGAGAAATAAGGTCAGGGGATTTTTTTAATTTTCCAGTTTTTTGATCAAGCAGGGCAATAATGACAAACATTCCATCCTGGGCGAGCATTACTCGGTCGCGGATAACTACATCCTGAGTGTCTGAAATAGAAGCGCCATCTACCATCATCGGAGCACTTGGGGCTTTTTCTTTGCGCATCGTAATCTTTTGTCCGTCGGCAGAAATTTCAATGATTGAACCATTGTCAGGCACGATTACATTTTCTTCGGACATTCCGAGTTCCATCGCTAGTTCTTTATGTTTAACAAGGAAGGAATGATGTCCATGGATTGGTATGAAGAATTTCGGATGGGTTTTACGATGAAGCCACTTTATGTCTTCTTGGTTGCCATGACCTGTTGCATGGACGAAATCTTCTCCAGGGGTACGATAACTTATAATACGTACACCTTGTCTGGTGAGGCTATCCTTCATTTTCTGAACCTGAAGTTCGTTTCCGGGGATAACAGAAGCAGACAATATGACGGTGTCTCCTTTTTGAAGAGAAAACTTTGCATTAGATTTATTAGCTGCACGATTTAATGCAGCAAATTCTTCACCCTGAGCACCGGTCATTAAAATGATAATTTTGTTTGCTGGATAATTATTTACTTCCTCAAGAGGAATAATGGTGCCTTTTTTAGGTTGGAAAAATCCTGCTTCGATTGCTACGTCGATGTTTGTTTTCATTGAACGTCCATCAGTGGCTATTTTTTTACCCAAAGCTTCAGCTGTTTTAACAACATGAGCTAACCTAGTGATATGCGAAGAGAAAGCAGCAATAATTATTCGGCCATTTACTTTTTTAATTAAATTTTCTAATCCTTGATGCACCTTTGTTTCTGAAAGAGAAAATCCCTCATTCTCAATGTTTGTAGAATCAGTCATCATTAAAAGAACTTTCGCTTTATCAAAAATCGAATATTCTTTTTCTTCTTCTTTTGAAACTACTCCATCAATTTGGTCGAGTTTGTAATCTCCGGGAGTAACTATCCATCCATGTTCTGTTTCTATAATTATTCCCATTGAGTCTGGGATCGTGTGAGTAACACCAAAGAATCTAATTTTTATTTTTCCGCAAGTAATAACAGAATCTTTTTCCACAACATTTTCTTTCATTGCTGGTAAGTGGGGGAATTCCGCTTGTCTCTTCTTCATCATTAGAATAGACAAATTTCTTGAATATACAGGTGGGTTTCCTATTCGTGAAAGAACAAGTGGTACACCACCAATATGGTCTAAGTGTCCGTGCGTAATAAGCAGTGCACGGATTTTGTCTTTCCGTTCTTCTAAGTATGTTGTATTGGGAATAATATAATCAACTCCAGGTGTCGCTTCTGTAGAAAAATGCATCCCAGCATCTATTACGATGATATCATCACCGATTTCTATTGCGGTCATGTTCTTACCGATTTCCTCTACTCCACCAAGTGGAATAACACGAACTACTCCAGGTTCTGGAGGAGGGATTTTGCCACCGGGCATTTTATATTGGCTTTTTCCTGGGAAAGGGCGGGAGCCAGAACTTTTTCCAAATTTTTTTTGGGTGTATTGGTAGGTAGAACTTTTCTGCATTTTTTTTTCTTTCAGGGGCTCTGTGAGCGCCGTCTTTTCCATGTTCTGGTGCAGCATGGGTAGGTGTTTTGTTTTCTTTCTTATCTTCTATTTTGAGAGAAGAAAAAGATAATCTTGTTTTTTTCATCATTTACTTTTACTTTAATATTAATGTTTTAATAATAGGAGTTTTCTGCCTTATCGGCAGATTGTCTTCAGGACATTTTATTTAGAAAATACTTTCCAAACGTTCTCAGTTTCGGTGTACCATAAATATATATTTGAAAAACGGTCTGTAGAAGAGGTGAGGTGATCAATAGAAAGACCTTTTAATTTTTTTGATGTTACATATATAAAGTTAGGGCTATACAAGAAAGCTGCGGGCATGTCTTTTTTAATTTCATCTTCAAATTGGGCATATTTTTTAATTCTGGACTGCTCATCAATAGTGACAGCTGCATCTTCCAATATTTTATCTACTTTCGCATTAGTATATACAGCCACATTGAGACCCGGGTCTTTCCTTTGGGAAGAATGCCAAAAAGCAGATAAATCGGACTCGTGGTTTATGATTTGTCCGAAGAGTAGAGCATCATAATCACGAGGACGAATTACACTTTGATTTAAATTTCCAACTTCAAAAGTTTTGATATCAACTTTTATTCCCACTTTTACTAAATCCTGTTTGATTATTTCTGCAGTTTTGGCGAGTTCTCCAGCATTTCCAGTTGAAATAGAAAATTCTAGTGTTGAAGTAGTTTTCTTTTTATTCTTACCTGTAGTGGTTTTCTGTAAAAATCCGTCAGGACCTTTTGTCCAACCATCTTTGGCTAAATTCTTTTCTACATTTTGTAAGATTTCTTCACGAGAAGAAGTATTTTCAAGAGCTAACTTTTGATAAGCAATCATGTTTGGTGGGATTGGTTCATCTAATGCGACTCCGTAACCGAAGAGGACTTCGCGAATTATTTGATCTTTGTCGATCGCTTGGTCGATTGCTTTGGTAATGATTTTGTCAGTAAAAAGAATATTTTTATTTTGATTAAAAAATAAACCAAAGACTCTCGGAAGCACGGAACTTTCTATTTGATAATTCCTTTCTTTTAAAATACCTGCATTTAAGGGGGTGATAGAGCTTATCTGATCTACGTTCCCATCTTCAAGCCCCGCCATAAGTTCATTTTCATTTGAATAAAAATGTAGGCTCAAATTCTTTATATATGGTTCACCGAGAATAAATTTCTTGAATGCAACTAATTCAAAAGAATTTATAACGCCAGATGATTCCTTGGAAACGCTATCTATCATATATGGCCCTGAGCCAATCGGGGAAGTATTTGCTGTATTGAGCTCAATCGCAGAATTATTCCATAAATGTTCTGGCATTATTCCAAGAGTTACATTTTCTAGGAAAGATGGGTAAGGTTGCTTCAATGTGAACTCTATTGTTTTCTCATCTATTTTTGTAGTAGTGACACCATCCCAGTCGACTTTACGAAAACTTTTTATTACGGGGTCTTTAATTTTATTTATTGTAAAAATAACATCATTTACAGTAAGAGGCTCTCCATCTTGAAAATATAATTTATCTTTTAAAACGAAAGTATAAGTTAGGCCATTTTTTGACATTTCATATTTTTCTGCTAAGTCTGGGGTGATAGTACCATCAGGATTTTTTCTCATTAGTCCAGAATAGACAAGGGAGACAAGATCAAGGTCGGCAGGGGAGTTCGCAAGGATTGGATTTATGAAACGAGGAGTACCGATAATGCCTTCGGAGATTGAGCCACCGTGAAGGGGTACGCTGACCATTAAAGATTTGTTTATGCTTTCAAGGATTGAGACAGTGCTTAATAAAAGTGTTAATAATAAAACAATAAAAACAACACGTTCTTTTCTGGAGAACGTACTGAAAATTGAATTAATTTCGTCTTTTTTAGGCAACTTAAAATTGCGAATTCGACTATATAAATTTTGCATATAAGATATAAAACAAAGTAAAACTAGCTATTTGCTTTTATTATTATACTGAGTAGGGCAAATAAAGCAAAGAGGATTCCACATACAAGGGATAAGTAAAAAAGAAACTTTTCAAAGCCGCGACGAGTGTGATGAAAAGATTCTGTCTCTCCTCCACCTAAAGCACCTCCTAAGCCAGCAGCAGACTGCTGTAATAGAACCGCTGTTACTAGTATTACTGAAAGGATAATCTGCGCGTATGGCAGAAATTTGGTTACTAAATTCATAGATATGGTTATTATTGCATATTCTGACCCAAAACGCAAACCATTGCCTTGGTCTAATATGAGGTTGCTCTTGCAACTTGGTAATTTATATAGTACATATATTAGATGTTCAAAAACTTTTTACTTAAAAAAATGCTTCGCACCCAGGGTGTACCAGAAGCACAAATAGATATGTTAATCGGTATGATGGAGAAAAACCCCGAGCTTTTTCAAAAGATTGCTTTGGAGATTCAAGAAAAGACAAAGGGAGGGATGGATCAAATGACAGCGGGGATGGAGATAATGAAGAAATACGAAGCCGAACTTAAGAAATTGGCTTAGACTAAAAAATATTGCTATATTTGACTCATGTGTGGCATTGTCGGATATATTGGAAAAAGAGAAGCTTATGGAATCCTAATAAAAGGGTTAGAGCGTTTAGAGTATCGCGGTTATGATTCTGCGGGAGTTGCCCTTTTGGGTAGTGGCATTCTTTCGGTATACAAGAAAAAGGGGAAAGTCGCAGAATTAAAAAAATTTGTTTCACAAAGACAGTCCTTAAAAGGATCTGTAGGCATCGCACATACTCGCTGGGCGACACACGGTGCTCCGTCTGATAGAAATGCTCATCCTCAATTATCAAACTCGGGAGAAATTGTAATTGTTCATAATGGAATCATTGAGAATTATCTTGCGATAAAAGAAATTTTAATAAAAAAGGGTTATAAATTTAAAAGTGATACAGACACAGAAGTTTTAGTAAATTTAATTGAAGATATAAAAAAGAATACAAAAGTAGGTATTGATGAAGCGGTACGTCTTGCACTTCTCGAAGTAGTGGGAGCTTATGCAATTTTAGTTTTATCAAAAGATGAACCTGATACCGTTATTGTGGCGAAAGTAGGCAGTCCTGTTGTCATTGGACTTGGTAACGATGAGTTTTTTATTGCTTCAGACGCAACTCCGATTATCGAATATACAGACAAAGTTGTGTATTTAGAAGATGGGGAAATGGCAATAATTAAAAAAAAGAAGCTTGTAATAAAAACAATTCAAAATAAAATCAAAAATCCTTATATTCAAAAACTCGAAATGAAAATTGAAGAAATTGAGAAAGGTGGGTATAAGCATTTTATGTTGAAAGAAATTTTTGAGCAACCAGAATCATTGCGTAGAACTATTGCTGGTCGTCTTATTTTAAATGAAGGGAATATCAAATTTGGTGGATTGGAAGTTTTTGAAAAAGAACTTAAAAGTCTTCATAGTCTTACTATCGTAGCGATGGGTACGGCACGTTTTACTGGGATGATAGGAGAATATGCTTTTGAAGAATTAGCGGGGATTCCAACAAAAGTTGAATATGGTTCAGAGTTTACTTATCGTACTTCAGCGATTAATAAAAACGGAGGATTGTTAGCTATATCTCAATCTGGAGAAACAGCTGACACCTTAAATGCGGTAAAAAAGGCTAAACGTAAAAACATGATGACATTTGGTATTGTAAATGTTATCGGTTCAAGTATTGCTCGGGAAGTGGATGCTGGTATTTATAATCACGTAGGACCAGAAACGGCGGTGGCTTCTACTAAAGCATCGACCTCACAAGTTTTGCTTCAAATTATGCTTGCAATTTATTTAGGCAGAATGAGAGGTCTTCCAAAATCAAAAGGGCAAGTAATTATAAAAGAAATACAAAAACTTCCAACCCTCGTTGAAAAAATTCTTAAAAATGTAAATGCGATAAAAAGACTGGCAAAAAAATATAAAAATAGTAATAATTTCTTTTATCTTGGACGCAAATATAACGCTGGTACTGCAATGGAGGGAGCATTAAAACTTAAGGAATGTTCTTATATTCACGCAGAAGGAATTAATGCGACTGAACTTAAACATGGGCCTCTGTCTCTTGTTGATAAAAACTTCTCAGCACTTGTTATAGCGCCCCTAGATAGTATGTATGAAAAAAATAAAAGTAGTATTCAACAAATTAAAGCTCGCGGAGGGCACGTTATTGCATTAACTACGGAAGGAAATAAAGAATTAAAAAATATTGCTGATGATGTATTTTATATTCCAAAAACCCTTGAGATGCTAACTCCAATTCTTGCTTTTATCCCAATGCAACTTCTAGCGTATTACATAGCGACAGAGAGAGGGAATGATGTAGATAAACCTCGCAATTTGGCTAAGAGTGTAACAGTGGAATAAGATTATTTCCCCTATCCCAGGGATAGGGGAAAAGTGTGGATAACTTCTTGACATATACCCCCAGGGGGTATATGCTAGGTTAATGAAACATGAAATAAAAGATAAAGCATTAAGGCGCTTGAGGATTATCGAAGGGCAAATAAGGGGCCTTCAGGATATGGTAGATAAAGAAAAATATTGTATTGATATTATTACTCAAACAAGTGCGGTAAGAAAAGCGCTCTCTGGCGTTGAGGATTTAATTTTAGAAAATCACCTATCTACTCACGTTATCCATCAAATAAAACATGGAGATGAAATTAAGCCAGTGAAAGAGATTTTAAAAATTTATAAATTAAAAAGTAAATAAATTTAAATTAAATTATGAAATATAATACATATAGAATAAAAGGAATGCATTGTGCTTCATGTGCGAGTGTCATTGAGAGAACTGTCAAAAAAATTGACGGGGTGGAAGATATTTCGGTTAATAATGGTACAGAAAATGCAAAAATTTCTTTCGATGAGAGTAAAACAAATCATGAGCAATTCAATAAAAAATTAGAACCTCTTGGTTATACACTTGTTGCTAATAATGAGATGAGTACGTCTGCTGGCGAGATGGGGATGAGTGCAAATGAACACGCTGAGCATTTAGGGTTTAATCAAACAAAAAAGGAAAAGCTTGCTGAGCTCAAAGATATGCGTAATAAACTTTTCACTCTTATTCCTATCGTCATAGTAAGTATTTTTGTAATGAGCTGGGATATTTTTGCTCAATTTAAAACCATTCCAGAGATGTCTTATTTCTGGAGTGAATTTTTTCATCATCTAATGCCTGTACTCGCTACTTATACTTTATTTGTCGTGGGGAAGCCATATCTACTAGGTTTGTATCGTTTTTTCCGTTACGGAAAAGCCAATATGGATACACTTATTGGTCTCGGAACAGGGATAGCATTTTTATATAGTTTTATTCTGAGTGCTTTTGAAGAAAGTCTCGCACCATTTTTAAATGTTAATCAAAATTATTATGACGTGGCTATTGTAGTCATCGCTTTTATTACCTTAGGTAAATATCTTGAAACACGATCAAAATTAAAAACTGGAGATGCAATTGAAAAACTTTTAAATTTACAAGCAAAAACAGCTCTTGTAATTCGAGATGGAAAAGAAGTTGAAATACCTATAGGAGAAGTGGTTCATGGAGATTTAATTGTAGTAAAGCCAGCTGGTAAAATTCCAGTAGATGGAATCGTTGTTTCTGGAAATTCTTATGTAGATGAATCTATGGTGACAGGTGAGCCGATGCCGGTAGAAAAAAAAGAAGGAGATAGTGTAGTTTCAGGAACGATAAATACTACAGGATCCTTTACTTTTAAAGCGACGAAAGTTGGGGGGGAAACGCTTCTTGCTCATATTGTAAAGATGGTGGAAGAAGCACAGGGTAGCAAAGCACCAATTCAAGCGTTAGCTGATAAAATTTCAAGTGTCTTTGTTCCCATTGTTCTTGGCATAGCAGTAGTCACGCTTGTTTTATGGCTTGTGGTTGGTACGCAATATTTAGGTTTTTCTCAAGCTCTTTCTTTTGGTTTGGTTTCTTTTGTTGGCATACTTGTGATTGCTTGTCCGTGTGCCCTTGGACTCGCGACCCCTACAGCTATTATTGTGGGTGTAGGGAAAGGAGCGAAAGAGGGAATACTTATTAAAGATGCAGCAACATTACAAAAATTACATACAGTAAATGCAGTCGTAGTAGACAAGACGGGAACATTAACTTTCGGGAAACCTGAACTTGTTTCAATCAAAAATTTTTCAAATAAAAAAGATGATGAGCTTGTTTCAATCCTTGCAATGCTAGAAAATAGATCAGAGCATCCTATTGCTCATGCAATAATAAATTATGCTAAAGAGAAGAATTTAAAAATCGAAGAGATTAATAATTTTGAAATTATTAAAGGTAAAGGACTGAAAGGGAGTTTCGATAGTGTGGAATATTTTGCTGGCAATCTCAAACTAATTTCTGATCTTAATTTAAAGTTTGGCGAAGGTCCTTTGGAACTATTGGAGAAAGAAACGCTAGAAGGTAAAACGCCTGTTATTCTGGCAGATAAAAACGCAGTCCTTGGTGTGTTTATGATAGCGGATGCCATAAAACCTGAAGCGATTGAAGCGGTGAAAAATCTTCATAAACTCGGCATAAAAATTGTGATGCTTACTGGAGATAATAAAAATACCGCTCTCTATATAGCAAAACTTATTGGAATTGATGAAGTTGTGGCTGAGGCAATGCCTGAAGATAAGTTAAACAAAATAAAAGAACTCCAAGGAGAGGGAAATATTGTGGCAATGGCGGGGGATGGAGTTAATGATGCTCCTGCGCTCGCGCAAGCAGATGTGGGTATTGCGATGGCGACCGGTACAGATGTGGCTATTGAGTCTGCTGGGATTACGCTCCTCGGTGGGGATATTTCAAAGCTTGTAAAAGCGATTAAGCTCTCAAAGATAACAATGAGAGGGATAAAGCAAAATCTTTTTTGGGCATTCTTTTATAATGTTGTGGGTATTCCGCTGGCTGCTGGATTATTTTATCCAATATTTGGCTGGTTGCTTTCACCAGTTTTTGCAGGATTTGCGATGGCAATGTCATCTGTGTCTGTTGTAGGGAATTCATTGAGGATTAAAAGTAAAAAATTATAAGTGTGGTAAGATAAATTAAATCATATGAAAAAATATAAATTTCACGTATCTGGTACTCATTGTGCATCATGTAAAATCTTAATTGAAGATATTTTAGGTGAGCAAGATTTTGTAAAAAATCCGCAGGTTGATTTAAAGAAAGAAATTGTAGAAATTGAAACTGAAAGCGAAAAAAACGCAGATGAACTTGCAGAAATTCTTACATCTAAAATAAAACAGAATGGTTACACGTTGTCTGTAGAAAAAGTAATTTTAGAAAAAAAAGATGATGTTATCTGGACCGCTGTACCAATAGGACTTGTTTTTTTGGCTCTATTTTTCTTATTACAAAAATCAGGGTTTCTCAATCTAGGCATCGGTGGTCAAACGACACCTCAGGCAAGTTTTATTATTGGGCTAATAGCTTCAGTTTCTAGCTGCTTGGCAATTGTGGGAGGGCTTGTTTTGTCTTTGTCAGCAAAAATAGAACAAGACGATAAAGAAAATACCAAGAAACCATTTATTTTATTTCACTTAGGTAGATTATTAAGTTTTGGTATCCTTGGAGGAGTTCTCGGATTAATTGGAGAAGCTGTCGGAATAAATTTTGTTTTTTCTTCAATCTTAGGAATAATTGCTTCAACTGTGATGATATTGCTTGGGCTTAATCTTGTTGGGGTATTTAAAAAAAGTACTCTTACCTTACCTAGTCATTTGTTTTCTTTTTTTAGAAAAGTAGAACATGCGACCTGGGCGCCACTCTTTGTGGGCATTGGAACATTTTTCTTGCCTTGTGGTTTTACTCAATCAATGCAAGTCGCGGCACTTTCAAGCGGAACATTTACGTCAGGTTTTCTAATTATGCTTGCTTTCGCATTAGGCACATTGCCGATGCTTGCTCTTCTGTCATTCGGCTCAGCATCATTTGCACATTCAAAACATGCACCACTATTCTTTAAAGTTGCGGGGGTTGTCGTTATTGGCCTCGGTATATTCGCATTACTTGCTGGTCTAGCAGGACTAGGTATTATTAACCCACTATTTAATATTTAATTTTGATACAATCAACATATGAATAAAACAGCTTTAGCAATAGTTACTCTTGGTTTAGTAGTTTTTATGGGTGTTATTTTTATGGGTGGATCAGGTTCAGGTAGTGTGCAAAATGTAGAAATAAAAAATGGAATTCAATATATTAAGATAGATGCAAAAGGGGGGTACTCTCCAAAAGTTTCCACTGCCAAGGCAGGCATACCGACGAAGCTTATCGTAGCAACAAATGGTACCTTTGATTGTTCAGCATCGCTTGTAATTCATTCTGTTAATTTCCAAAAGATTTTACCACAAACAGGGGAGACTGAAATCGATATTGGAATACCGAAAGCAGGGGAACCATTTTCTGGTGTGTGTGGTATGGGTATGTATGGTTTCAAAATTAATTTTGAAAATTAGGTTTTTTTCTTTTTGCGAATAAGTTTTTTGTAGTATACTTATATTATATGATTCTTATAAATAGAGTTTTTAATTTCTTGAAGGGTAACATTTATATTTGTATTGTTTTTGCAGTAATTTTAATCGCTGGCGGAGTATTTATTTTTAATAGTAAAAAAATAAATCTTGAGACAATAGAAATTCGTCATACAGATTTTATTAATCAAGTCTCTATCTCTGGGCATGTTATAGCCTCGAGTGATGTAAGCCTTGGTTTTTCTCAAGGGGGGAGAGTGTCTTCTGTCCGAGCGGAGGTTGGTAATACAGTAAATGCTGGGACAATATTAGCGAGTGTTGAGAATGGAGATTTGCAAGCTGATTTAAAGCAAAAAGAGGCAATGCTTGAGAAAGAGCAGCTTAATTTAAAATCTTTACAACTTGGGACTAGAAGCGAGCAGATTGCTATTACTGAGTCTGCTGTTTTGAGTGCGCAGACGAGTTTCAACCAATCAAAACAAAATCTTCTTAATTCAATTAGTGATGCCTATACAAAATCTGATGATGCTGTAAAAAATAAAATCGACCAATTTTACAATAATCCATTGTCTGGCAATCCAGAGATAGTTTTATTTATAAGCGATAGCAGTCTCATCACGTATGTAAATAGTGAAAGATTTTCAGTTGGTAATACACTTAAGACATGGGAACAGTCAATTGCCAAAATAAATTCTGATTCAGTAAATATGGATGAATATGTTTCAGAGGCACAAAATAATATGAATAAATTGAAATCTTTTTTGGCTCAGGTTTCACTTTTTACAAATAACCCTAGTGCTACTTATGGCGGAGGAAGCAGCATACCAAGTTCTTGGAAAACTGATACTTCTACTGCTCGACTTGCGATTGACACATCAATTTCAAATTTAGCAGGAGCTTATACTTTATATAAAAATTCCCAATCTGAATTGTTAACGCGACAAAATAATTTAAAACTTGAGCAAGCTGGTGCCACTAAAGAACAAATTGAGGCTGAAATAGCCCAGGTAAAAAGTGTTCAAGCGAGTGTCGACAATGTTCGAGCTAGCATAGGGAAGACTTTAATCGTTGCTCCATTTAATGGAGTGATAACAAAAGTTGATGCGAAAGTTGGGGAAGTAGCTTCTCCTAATGTTCCTTTAATTCAGGTGATGAGTGTTGGTACTTTTCAAATAGAAAGTTTTGTACCTGAAGTCAACATTGCTTTGATTAAGTTAAATGATGAAGCGAAAGTAACCCTAGATGCTTATGGAGAAAATGTTACTTTTAATGCAAAAGTTGTTTTGATTGACCCAGCGGAGACTATAAAAGATGGAGTTTCAACTTATAAAGTAAAGCTTCAGTTCAGTGAAAAAGATGAGCGTATTAAATCAGGGATGACAGCTAATGTTTCTATCATTACTTTTAATAAACCAAATGTTATCGTGGTCCCAGGCGGAGTTATTTTAAGTAAAGACAATAAAAAATTTGTGCAAGTCAAGAATGATGAAAATATTATTGAAAAGGAAGTTGTATTAGGGAGTATTTCTTCTTTGGGTCAAGCAGAGATTGTTTCAGGTCTTTCAGATGGAGATTTAGTTATTCTTAATCCATCTATAATAAAATAATATGTTTTCTACATTAAATATTCGTATTGGATTTTTTTTGGCAAAGCGCCAAATAAAAAGAACAAGTCCTTGGACTACGATACTTATTATTTTCGTGATGGTTTTTACCTTTATAAATTTAGTAGTCATTAGTGGAATCTTAGTTGGGCTTATTCAAGGTGCAGTCAATGCAGTAAGGGAACATTATACGAGTGATGTATTTGTTTCTAAATTAAACAATAAAACATATATCGAAAATAGTCCGGAAGTTATTAGGATAATAAAATCACTTCCTCAAGTGGAGGTTGTTTCTGCTCGTTATTCAGAAGGGGGGACATTGGAAGCAAATTATAAAACACGTAAAAGCGAAAAAGACAAACCAAATATAACACAAACAACTGTGATTGGTGTTGATCCTACGGCGGAAGATAAAATAACTAATCTTTCAAAATTTGTAATTGAGGGGGAGTATCTTGCCCCAGGAGATTATGATCAGATTTTAATAGGAGCTTTTTTGGATAAAAAATATTTAGATGTTGATTATCCGAGTTTTTCACCACTTGATAATATTAAACCAGGTGTAAAAGTTCGAATGAGCATAGGGGGTATAGAACGCGAGGTCACGGTCAAAGGGATAATAAAAGCAAAAGTTGACCAACTTGATATGAGCGCAATCATGATTGATTCACAACTGCGGAGCATGATTGGTCGCAATGATTACAACGTAGATGAGATATCAGTAAAATTAAAAAAAGGGGCAGATCCAATAATCGTGCGAGATATTCTGAAACGAAATGGGGTAGACAAGATTGCAAAAGTTCAAACATTTTATGAGGCTATGCCTAAAATGATTCAAGACATGGTGGATACTTTTGATCTTCTTGGAAATATTTTATCTTCCATTGGTTTAGTGGTTGCTTCGATTACGATTTTTATTGTAATTTTTATTAATGCTATAACCAGAAGGAAATTTATAGGCATATTAAAAGGAATTGGTATCAGTGCACAGGCAATTGAAATATCTTATATTATGCAATCTTTTTTTTATGCATTGTGTGGTTCTGTTATAGGTGTGATTTTTCTTTACGGGTTCCTGGAGCCATTTATTACAGCACATCCAATTGATTTTACTTTTGCAGATGGAATACTTGTTGCCCCTGTAGGGGGAACAATATTCAGAATAGTCCTACTGATGGTTACGACGATTATTGCTGGTTTTGTTCCTGCTCGTTTGGTCGTTCGTAAAAATACGTTAGATTCTATTTTAGGTAGAAATTAATTTTATGATTGAAATAAAAAATTTAAAAAAATCATTCAAAGATGGAGAGAGTACCACGGAAGTTCTCAAAGGAATAGATTTTACTGCAAAAACTGGAGAATTTATAGCAATTATGGGGCGCTCTGGTGCCGGCAAAAGCACCCTCCTTTATCAAATGAGTTTATTAGATGAACCAACGAGTGGAGAAATTTTTATAGATGGAAAAAATATGGTGCCACTTTCCATAGATGAAAAAACTGCTTTTCGTCTTTCGGAGCTTGGCTATGTTTTTCAAGATTATGCATTACTTCCAGAATTAACAGCATTAGAAAATGTTGTATTGCCACTTTTGATGCAAAATTTTTCTGAAAAAATTGCTTATGAAAAAGCGATAGAACATTTAACCTTGGTTGGTCTGGAAAAAAGATTAAATAATTTACCAGGGCAGCTTTCTGGTGGGGAGCAGCAGAGGGTGAGCATTGCGCGCGCCATTGCCCATGAACCAAAAATTTTATTTGCTGATGAACCGACAGCCAACCTAGATAATGAATCTTCTAGGATTATTATGAATATTTTTAAAAAATTACACTCTGAAGAAGGGCAAACCATCGTAATGGTTACTCATGAGACTGAATTTAGTAAATTTGCACAAAGGATAATTCACCTAGATGACGGGAAAATTGTAGGAGAAGAAAAAAATTAAAAAAGGGGGTAGCTAATCTCTTTATTAGTTGTATGATTAAGTAGCGTGACATAGAACTTTAAAATTGGTTAGTTTATTGTTTCTGTAATATTTATGAATAATATATTTTTAAATGAACAGAGATGTAATTGCGGCAAACTTTTGCTGAAAGGTATTTTTCTAGATGCTACTTTAGAAATCAAATGTAAAAAATGTGGAGCGATGAACAGGGTAGATAATTTTTATTTCGATATTGACAAAGAAGGGATAATAAAATACATTAGTCCGTCTGTAGAAAAGGTTTATAAATTTCCACAAGAAATAGTTTTTGGAAAAAATTATTTTGAATGTGCTCCCATAGGAGATAGAGCGGAATGTAAAAAGAACTTTAAATATTTTTCTGAAAACGAAAAAGCATACAGGATGAAGGACACTGCTTGTTTAAGTACTAATGGAGAGACTATTTTTAGTGAATTGTTTTTTACTCCCAATTTCAATGAAGCAGGTAAGTTTGTTGGATATCGAGTTGTGGCGTGGGTGACAAAAAAAGTTATATCCCTGTGGATAACTTTTATATTAGTGTCCGGAACTTTGGTATAATTAAAATACGAAGAACTAGAGGCTCATGAAGCCCATTATCATTTTTTTTGATTTGGGTTTTTATTTTAGCTTTTTTTATGAACTCTCATTTAAATAAAAAAGTATTTCCTGTTTTGTTTGTATTATTTGTCGTTTTTTCTTTTTTTACATTAATATCAAAAGCTGAGGCCACTGCATGTATAAGTGGAGTAGCTTGTACTGGTGGAACAGGAATATGGGTGGCTCCCGCTGGAGTAACTTCAGTTACGGCGGAAGTTTGGGGAGGTGGCGGTGGAGGGGCTGGAACAACTACAAATAATAATGGTGGTCAGTCTGGCGGAGGTGGAGGAGCATATTCAAAAAAAAATAATATATCAGTTGTACCTGGAAATAGTTATAACGTAAACATCGGAGCAGCAGGAACCACCACACAAGGGCCAGGCGGAGCAGGAGGTGATTCATTTTTCTGTAATGCAACCACAAACTGTGCCTCTATTACTGGGACTGCTGTGCAGTCTGGAGCAAAAGGTGGTGGCGGAGCAACATCACGTACTACTCATGGCATTGGGGGTGCGGCAGCTTCTGGCTTTGGTGATATAAAATTTAGTGGAGGTGATGGTGGTAATGGTGGTGCTCCAACAATTGGTTCTGGTGGCGGAGGAGGTGCAGGAGGAAGCACCGCTGATGGTGGCATTGGAGGAAATGGAAGTGCTGGAGTAGCGGGTACAGCTGGTGTAGGTAATGACGGAGGTGGAAACGGTGGAGCTGGGCGAACTAGTTCTGGAACAGGAAATGTTGGAGTAGTTCCTGGCGGTGGCGGCGGTGGAGCATACGTCGGAAGTAATGCTAATCAAACTGGTGGTGCTGGTACTGCCGGAAGAGTTATTCTTACTTATACTGCCGATGTAACTCCACCTGCAGTTTCTGGTGTTACATCAAGCACGGCAAATGGTACATACGCAGCTGGGACAGTTATTCCTATTCAAGTAAATTTTTCAGAAAGTGTAAACGTTATAGGGACACCTCAACTTACAATATCTACGGGTACTCCAGCGACGACCGTCCTTAATTATACTTCTGGCTCAGGTACATCAACTCTTACTTTTAATTATACAGTTGCTGCAAGTAATACTTCAGCTGATTTGGATTATTCTGCGACGACATCCCTTGCTTTAAATGCGGGTACAATAAAAGATGCAGCAGGGAATAATGCGACACTTACTCTTGCAGCTCCAGGCGCATCGGGTTCTCTTGGTTTTAATAAAAATATTGTAATTGTTACTACTTTCACCCTCACATATTCTGCCGGGGCAAACGGTAGTATCGTCGGCACCACTCCTCAAACAGTGAACTACGGAGCTTCTGGTACTCTCGTCACCGCGACTCCATCTCTCGGATATCACTTCGTCTCTTGGAGTGATGCATATCCTACGGCTGCTCGTACTGATACCAATGTCACTGGAAATATTTCGGTCACCGCTAGTTTCGCAGTTGATACTTTCACCCTCACATATTCTGCCGGTGCAAACGGTAGTATCGTCGGCACCACTCCACAAACTGTAAACTACGGAGCTTCTGGAACTTTAGTCACCGCGACTCCATCTCTCGGATATCACTTCGTCTCTTGGAGTGATGCATATCCTACGGCCGCTCGTACTGATACTAATGTCACGGGAAATATTACAGTGACGGCCACTTTCGCAGTT
>JBAZYS010000006.1:0-47094 GCA_041659205.1 Minisyncoccota bacterium
ACTACATTAAAAACATGATTACTGGTGCCGCTCAAATGGACGGTGCTATTCTTGTGGTTGCAGCGACTGATGGTGCTATGCCTCAGACACGTGAACACGTTCTCCTTGCAAAACAAGTTGGTGTTCCTCGAATTATCGTTTTCTTGAACAAGTGCGACATGGTTGATGATAAAGACATGATTGACATGGTTGAAGAGGAAATTCGTGAACTTCTAACCAAGCAAGGTTTTGATGGCGCAAATGCTCCTGTTATCCGTGGTTCAGCTCTAAAAGGACTTGAAGCAAAGACTCTTGATGATGAATGGGCAAAGAAAATTCTTGAACTAACTGATGCTCTTGATACTTATATTCCTGTTCCTGAGCGTGATGTTTCAAAGCCTTTCCTTATGCCTGTTGAAGACATTTTCTCAATTGAAGGCCGAGGAACTGTTGTTACTGGAAAGATTGAAAGAGGAGTAGTAAAAGTTGGTGAAGAAGTAGAAATCGTTGGAATCAAGCCTACTCAGAAAACAACTGTTACTGGTATTGAAATGTTCAATAAAAATCTTCAAGAAGGTATGGCTGGTGACAATGCAGGTATTCTTCTCCGAGGTTTGAAAAAAGAAGATATTACTCGTGGACAGGTTCTAGCAAAGACAGGTACTGTTACTCCACATGATAACTTTACTGCTGAAATTTACGTATTGAAAAAAGAAGAAGGTGGACGTCATACTCCATTCTTCAAAGGTTACAAGCCTCAGTTTTATATCCGAACAACGGATGTTACAGGTGATGTTACTCTTGCAGAAGGAACAGAGATGGTTATGCCAGGAGATACAGTAAAGATTACAGTTAAGTTAGTTACTCCAGTTGCGATGGAAGAATCAATGCGTTTCGCTATCCGAGAAGGAGGCAAGACCGTAGGTGCAGGAGTTGTTACAAAAATTCTTGGTTAATAGTTTCTTAAAGATCGTTCTTTAAAATAAATTCATGACAACAACAGATACAAAAATAAAAAAGCCTAAGGTTGCAAAAGCTGCAACAATAAAAATACCAAAAGCTGCTCTCAAGAAAGAGAAACCTGCTCGCGCAGGCGGGAGTGATGGTAAAGTTGTGCTTCGTATCCGAGTTCGTGCTTACGAGAGCAAGATCTTAGATGCATCTGTTAAACAAATTATGGATACTGCTACTCGCTATGACGCGGAGATAGTAGGCCCTGTTCCTCTTCCAACTGAAATCAAAAAATATACAGTTAATCGTTCTGCTTTTATTTACAAAAACACTCGAGAACAATTTGAAATAAGAGTTCACAAAAGATTAATTGATATCATAAATCCAAACCCTAAGACCGTTGAGGCCCTTACTAGTCTTTCGCTTCCTTCTGGAGTGGATATTGATGTGAAGATGATGTAATTGGTAATTTAAACCCACAAAAATTTATGAAATTTATCCTTGGAACAAAAGAGAATATGTCAGAATACTTTACGGAAGACGGCGTTGTCGTTCCTGTAACGATAGTAAATGCTGGACCAATAACAGTCACCCGCGTATTCGAAAAGTCCAAGGATGGATATAATTCTGTTCAAGTTGGTTTCGGAATACAGAAGAAAGAAAGAGTCTCCAAGTCTAGTGCTGGAGCAATGAAAGGTGCTTTCTACAAAACTCTAAAAGAATTCAGATTAAAACCTGCTGATGTCAGTACCGTAAAAGAAGGAGACGTAATTGATGTTTCAGCTTTCACTGCAGGAGATAAGATAGAAGTCGCCAGTGTTTCTAAAGGTAAAGGTTTCCAAGGTGTTGTGAAGCGTCATGGTTTCCATGGTGGTCCACGAACTCACGGTCAAAAGCATTCCGAGCGTGAACCTGGAAGTATCGGTGGAGGACTTCGAACTCACGTTCCTAAAGGTATGAGAATGGCAGGAAGAATGGGTTCTGATCGTATCATGCAGAAAAACTTAAAAGTTGTCTTTGTTGATTTGGAAAATAATTTACTTCTTATCAAGGGAGCAATTGCTGGCCGAAAAGGAACATTAGTTGAAATAGTACAGAGATAATTATATGGAAGCAAAAACAAAAGTAAAAATAAAATCAGAAGCAACTATCTATAACCAAAAGGGCGCAGAAGCAGGAGTTATTGAACTTCCCGCAAAAGTTTTCGCTGCTAAATGGCGTGCAGACTTAGTGCACCAAGTAGTGGAAGGCATGCGCAGCAATAAACGCTCTGGTACCGCTGATGCGAAAGATCGTGGAGAAGTCCGCGGTGGAGGTAAAAAGCCTTGGAAACAAAAGGGAACTGGCCGTGCTCGTCATGGTTCAAGTAGAAGTCCTATTTGGGTTGGAGGAGGAGTTACTCACGGTCCTCTCGCTGAAAAAAACTACAAGAGAAAAATCTCAAAGAGTATGCGCGCGCAAGCTTTATTCTCAGTCCTTTCAAAAAAGTTCAAGGATGGAGAAATTATTTTTGTTGATAGTCTAGCGATGTCTTCCATAAAGACCAAGTCCGCTCTCGATGTTATGAAGAATTTAGCGAAAGCTTCAGGCTTCAAAGCACTTGCAGACTCAAAGAAACCAAGAGTTTTAACAGCTCTTTCTGGACGTGATGAGAAGATGGAAAAGAGTTTCAGGAATTTACCACAATTAGAATTAGTATTTTTGAAAAATTTAAATCCGTTAGATGTCTTAAACCACAAATATCTTTTAGTAGAAAATCCAGCAGAAGCTATTAAATTCTTAGAGGCAAGAGGTTAATTTATTTTAAATATATGAAAAGCATTAACGTAACTAAAAACCCAATAAAGAATCCAAGAATCACTGAAAAGGCGTCAAATGCTTTCGAGCACAATGTTTATACTTTTGATATTACTCAGTCTGCCAATAAGACAGAAATAAAAAAGGCTATCTTTGCTCTTTATAAAGTTCATCCAGTAAAAGTAAATGTTCTTACCGTTCCAAAGAAGGAAATTATGTCTAAAGGTAAGGCAGGAGTAAAAGGCGGTGGTAGAAAAGCTCTTGTTTATTTAAAAAAGGGTGACAAGATAGAATTTGTATAGGAGGGCGGGCTCACTACAAGTAATAAAAGTAATATGAAAACATACAAACCAACAACCAAATCAAGAAGACAGATGACCAATGTGAACTACAGGGGAGTGTTGACGACGTCGACTCCTACCAAGTCACTTACCCACGGCTTCAAACGCAATGTCGGAAGAAATAGCGCTGGACGTATCACCATGATGCATAAAGGTGGCGGACACAAGCGCCTTTATCGAGATGTTGATTTTTTATATAACAAAAAGGAAATACCTGCAAAAATAACAACTATCGAATATGATCCAAACCGTTCAGCTTTTATTGGTCTCGCTGTCTACAAAGATGGAGAGAAGAGATATGTCGTATTACCCAAGTCAGTAAAGCCTGGTGATACTTTTATCGTATCTGAAAAAGCAGAACTCAAACCCGCAAACAGACTCCCTCTACGTGCTATTCCCGTAGGAACCTTTGTTTACAATGTTGAAATCAAGCACAACGGAGGGTCAAAGATTGGCCGCAGTGCTGGAATCTTCGCTCAAGTTGTCGCCAATGCTGATGGATATACAAATGTGAAAATGCCTTCAACGGAAATTAGAAGAATAAATGAAAATTGTTGGGCATGTATTGGTACAGTTTCAAATGAAGAACACCACTTAGAAAATTATGGTAAAGCTGGAAGAAGTCGTTGGAAAGGTATTAGACCAAAAGTTCGTGGTACTGCGATGAACCCAGTAGACCATCCATACGGAGGAGGAGAGGGCAGACAAGGACGTGGAACAAAACGACCTAAGACCAGATGGGGTAAAGTTACTGGAGGCAAGAAATCTCGCCGACCAAAGAAATACTCAAATGTCTTTATTGTTTCTCGCCGTAAAACTGGAAAGAATAAATAAAAATATTAAAATAAAAAATTCCCTTTACGGGAATTTTTTATTGTCCACTTTTTTATTTGCTTTATTTTGTATTTAATATATAAATATAAATGAATGTAACCCCGCGAGCTTGTAGCTCGCCATCAATGAATGGAGCAAGTATGCCATCGTCGAAACGTAGGGGGAAAAAGGGAGTGGAGGAGAAAGCACCTCCCACCAGCAAGAAAGAGCAGAAGCTCCGCTTCTGCCGACACCCAAACATCAAGGGTAAACTTGTCCCTAGGGACGAAGGTTATCCCAACCGCGCTCGCCACTGAAGGGGGGTGATCCCTGATCTAGGTAGAGAGACTGCAGAACATCGCGGTCTCTCTATTTTTTTTAAAAATTGACATTTTTTTATTCGAGCTTTATATTATAACGGTCGTTTAGAATCTAGTTGACATTAAGATTAAATTTGCTATTATGAGACCAAGCTCGCTAGGAGCTTTTTTTATGCAAAATAAGGAGCGAAAGCGACTATATTTTCAAAACCCTGTTAAATAAATTTTGTTTTAAAAAACAAAATTTGAAATCCTGAAGATTTCATTTAACAGGGTGGTGATTTTTATAGTTATTACATTCCTTAAAAATCAACCATGACAAGATCAATTAAAAAAGGATTAAATATAGACGAGAGGCTCTTATCAAAGATTGCCGGTAAAAACCCGCTAGAGACTCCTATGGTGAAGACCTGGAAGAGAGCTTGTATGATATCTCCTGAGATGCTCGGTTTTACTTTTGGTGTTTATAACGGCAAGGTTCACGTAGAAGTTCTTGTTACTGAGGACATGGTTGGACACAGACTTGGTGAATTTTCACCAACCAAGAAATTCATGAAACACGGAGGAAAGATGCAGAAAGAGCTTGAACAGAAGAAAAAGGAAGCTGAAATAACTCAAGCTAAGTCCGCTACGGCCGCCGCAGCTGATGTTAAAAAGAAATAATTAGCTGTATTTGAATACAAAAATAATATGAAAGCATTTTTAAAAAATTATAGACAATCCCCACGAAAAGTTCGCTTAGTTGCTGGACTTGTTAAAGGTAAAAGTGTCGCCGCCGCAATTGCGGAGCTGGACTTTTTAGCGAAGCGTGCAGGACTTCCAATCAGAAAGCTTTTAATTTCTGCTATTTCAAATGCAAAACAAATGGGCATAGAAGCCGAAAATTTAATCATCAAAGAATTACGCGTAGACAAAGGTATTACCATGAAGAGAATGATGCCTGCTGCGATGGGTACAGGACACAGGATAAACAAGCGTACCAGTCATCTGTCTATTCTATTAGCTGAAAAAGTTATCCCAGTTAAAAAATCAAAAACAGCCAGAGTTGAGAAAGTAGAAAAAGTAATTAAAAAAGTAACTGCAAAGGTTAAAAAAGTAAAATAAAAAAACATGAGTAAAATAGTTCACCCATATGCGCATAGATTGATCATCCTTCGAGACTGGAAGTCCCGCTGGTTTGCTGATCCTAAAAAGTATGTCACTTATCTAAAGGGGGATGTTTTAATTCGCCAATATCTAGAAAAGAAATTACGCGGTATGTATATTTCTTCTATTGAAATCGAGAGAAGCCGAAAAGCTACTCGTTTCATAATTAAAACTTCTCGCCCAGGTCTAATCATTGGTAGAAGTGGAGAAGGAGCGACAAAACTCAAAGAAGATATTTTAAAGAAAATGGATAGTCTCAAGCTTCCTCGACCAGAAGATTTCAAGCTTGAAATCATGGAGGTTTCCAACCCTGAGGCAGATGCTGCAATCGTTGCTTATATGATTGCCGAGGCTTTAGAAAAGAGAATGCCTTACCGCCGTGTTATCAAACAAATTATAGAAAAAGTTATGCAAGCTCACGGAGTAGAAGGAGCCAGAATCGTATTAGGCGGCCGCCTTGGTGGAGCTGAAATTGCCCGAACGGAAGAGCTTAAGCGAGGAAGTATTCCACTTCAGACTTTCCGTGCTGACATTGATTTCAAGCGTGAACGAGCAACCCTTTCTTATGGAGTTGTTGGTATTAAAGTTTGGATTTATCGTGGTAAGATTTTTGCGGATAAGAAAAATACTCGCAATACCTTTGCTGCTCCCGGAGGAGAAGACAAAGAGAGTAAATTAAAAACTGATTAGCTTAATATTATTTTGTATGTTAACCCCTAAAAAAGTAAAATTTAGAAAATGGCAAACACAGCGCTCAAATCCAAAAGCGCGTACTGCAGACACCAGAGGTATTAAACTTGCTTTCGGTTCTTACGGTTTAAAATCTGAAACTCAAGCCCGCGTAAAATCAACTCAGATTGAATCTGCTCGAAAAGTTATTTCTCGTACTTTGACCAAGACTGGTAAATATTGGATTCGTATTTTTCCTGACCGTCCTTTTACTTCTAAAGCTGCAGAGGTAGGCATGGGAAAAGGAAAGGGAGATCCACAAGGTTACTGTTTCGATGTTTTACCTGGACGTATTATTTTCGAAGTTGACGGTGTCGATGAAAAGACAGCTCACGAAGCACTCCGAAAAGCTGGCTCCAAGCTTCCTTTAAAAACCAGAATCATTTCTCGAGCCCACAAGCAATAGATTTAAAGTAATTTTTATATATGAAAAACAAGAAAGAAAATTTAAAAGAAATGAAAAAAGATGAGCTAATAAAAAAGCTTGGTCTTTTACAAGAAGAAGTCCGAGTTATTAAATTTAAGTCTCAAGGTTCAAAGTCAAAGAATGTGAAAGAACAAGCAGCCTTAAAGAAACAAATTGCCCAAGTGTTGACTGAATTAAATAAGAAGAAATAATATTAAATATATGGCAAATAAAGAAAAAAAAGAAATAGTCGAGGATAAAGGTAAATTCCTAAAAGGAGTTGTTGTTTCAGACAAAATGGATAAAACCGTTGTTGTTTCAGTTTCCAGATTCATCAAACATCCTCTATATGGAAAGTTTTACAAGGTCAGTAAGAAGTATAAGGCTCACGACGAAGAGAATAAATACAAAACAGGAGATAATGTAGAAATCGTCGAGACCAGACCTATTTCTAAAGATAAGAAGTTTAAAGTAGTTAGTTAATAAATAATTTCCCCGCGTAGCGGGACATGTATGATTCAAAATGAAACTTTAGTAAAAATTACAGACAACGCTGGAGGCACCGTAGGAAAGGTGTTCAAGATTTTAGGCTCTTCAAAAAAGAGATATGCTACTTTAGGTGAATTGGTTATCATTTCAGTCAAAGTTGCCAGCCCCCGAAAAGCGGTCAAGAAGAAAGATGTCCACCAAGCTGTCGTCGTTCGTACTCGAGGTGCTTTTAGACGAAAGGACGGTTCTTATATTCGCTTTGATGATAACGCAGTTGTTATCTTAGAAAAAGGAAAAAAGGATCCAAAAGCTGGACGCGTATTCGGACCAATCCCAAGAGAATTAGCAGAAAAAGGATTCCAAAAGATAATTTCTTTAGCCCAAGAAGTCATTTAGTAGATAATAGTGTTTTGTTTTTTATAATTTTTAGCCCTACTACGGTCTTCAAAAATTACAAAAAACAAAACACTATAAATAATAAATATATGAAATTAAAAAAAGGAGACAATGTAATATTGATAGCTGGTAAAGACAAAGGAAAATCTGGAAAGATTGTTCATGTTTTAGTGAAGAAAAATAAAGTTATCGTTGAAGGTTTAAACATGATGAAGAAACATCAGCGCCCTCGTAAGTCTGGAGAGAAGGGAACTATGAAAAATATTGAAATGGCCTTGAGCGCTTCAAATGTCATGCTTCTAGATCCAAAGACTGGCAAGGCAACCCGCCTCGGTAAAAAGAAAATTGGTGATAAGATGGTCAGAATTGCCAAGAAGAGTAATCAAGAAGTCTAGTAATTAAAATAATATGAAACATTTAACTGTAAAAGAAAAAGAAATAGAAGCTTTTGATAAAATGAAAACAGCGTTTCATTTTAAAAATATCATGGCTGCACCCAAGATGACAAAGGTCGTCATCAACGTCGGTACTGGAACCATGGTCAAGAAAGACAAGAATAAAAATGAAGCCATCAGTGACCGCCTTGCAAAGATTACCGGCCAGAAGACTACTCTTCGTGGAGCAAAGCAATCCATTTCATCCTTCAAGATTCGCCAGGGTGACCCCGTCGGAGTCGTCGTTACCCTTCGCGGCAAGAGAATGTATGCTTTTCTAGAAAAGCTTATAAACATCGCTCTCCCTCGTACGAAAGACTTTCGAGGTATCAACAGAAATGCTGTAGACAATATTGGGAATTTAACTATTGGTATTAAAGAACACACAATTTTCCCTGAAACAGCAGATGAAGACATTCGTGACGTTTTCGGTATGTCTATTACTATGGTCTCAACTGCTTCAGATAAAAAAGAAGGCACAGCATTTTTTGAAATCCTGGGTGTTCCTTTCAAAAAAGAGGAAGATAGTAAGAAAAAATAAACTTTTATATATCTGTACTCTAAAGTCTCCGAAAGGGGATTTTTTGTTTTCTTGACAGACCACGTCGGGGGGGGGTACACTTATGGAGTATTAATAATTTTAATTAAAAAATTTATGGGAATGGAATCATTTAGAGGAACAAAACCAGTAGAAAAACCAAAAGAAGAAACTAAAGATACACTTCAGGGCTATGTTGATATTGCAGAGCAACAAAAAGAAGACAGAGAACGACCAAGGCCGAAGCTTTCAAAAGTTGAAGAAAGAAAAATAAGAGAACAAATCAATGATTTAACAAGTAATATGAAAGATGAGATTAATGGGCATAATATTATTGCAAAAAGAGATGGAACAGATTTTGAAAAATCTGCTTTCCTAAAAAGAGAAGCAGATATTAGGGCTGAAATTGATAAATTAGAAAATATATTATCTCATTCAGAATTAGAAAGATAGTAAAATATAAACTAAACAAATACTGACTTTTAAAAACCACCCCAACACGGTGGTTTTTTATTGATATAAATATCAGTCAAACCCTAGCTAGGACCGACCCTAGCTAGGACCGTCCTTGCTAGGATTGCTTGGTGTTGATATAATTACAGAATGCTTCGAAAAGATGCTTTTGTTCCAGGTGAATATTATCATATCTATAATCGGGGAATTGATAAAAGAATTATTTTTAAATCTACTCATGATTACCATCGTTTTATGATGCTGTTTTATGTTGCTAATTCTGATGAGCCGATAAAACTAGATAATTTAATAAATATTCTCCATAAAGATTATCAAGAAGTTTTTTCTTCGAAAAGAGGGAAGCAGCTTGTTTCTATTGGTGCATGGTGTCTTATGCCAAATCATTTTCATATTTTACTTAAGGAGGAATTAGAAGGCGGAATAAGTAAATTTATGAAAAAGCTTGGCACAGCTTACTCAATGTATTTTAATATTAAATATCAGAGGACAGGCAGTTTATTCGGAGGGTTATTTAAATCAAAAAATGTTTCAGATGACAGATACTTAAAACATCTTTTAGGATACATACATCTCAATCCTTTAGACTTAGAATTCCCAGAATGGGAGGAATTAATTGATAAACAAAACCCAAAAGTATGGCAGGAATTTTTAAAAAAGTATGCATATTCCAGTTTTATGGATTTTGCTGGTGTTGAAAGGTGTGAAGGTAATATTCTAAATAGGGAAGCTTTTCCTAAATATTTTTCTACAGATAAGGATTTTAAAGACTTCATCGAGGGCTATCTTTCTTTTGATCCAACGACTAGCTAGGACCGTCCTTGCTAGTGGTGCAAATAATATAAAAGGTTTAGGTGTTTGACTATTTGAATCTTATTTGCTAATATACAAAGGTCCAAGGAATAGGTCTGATCTGTGTTTCTCCTTAAGGTTTCGGATGAAATTTTAAGAAAATACACAAGATATCACCTAATAAATGGACGATATTTATTTATGGCAAAAACATCAGTCGTCGCAAGAAGCAAAAAGACACCAAAATTTTCCACTCGAGCAAAAAATCGATGTTTTCGCTGTGGTCGTGGAAATGCTTTCATGAGAGATTTCGGTATTTGCCGTATTTGTTTTAGAGAATTAGCAAACGAAGGAATGCTTCCAGGAGTTAGGAAGTCTTCTTGGTAAAAATTTCAATAAAATTATGGATTCAATTTCAAACATGATAATAATAATGAAGAACGGAAGCTTAGCAGGCAAGGAGTCTGTTCTTGTTCCATATTCAAAGATGAAAAATGCTATTGGTGAATGTTTGAAGAAAGCTGGATATATTTCTGAAATTACAAAAAAAGTTAAAAAAGGCCAACCTGTATTGGAAGTCGGTCTTATTTATGTAGACAAAAAGCCAAAGATTGCTGAAGTAGAAAGAATTTCTAAGCAGTCAAGACGCGTATATTATGGAATGAAAGATATCCATTCAGTTCGCAGTGGCTCTGGTTTACTTGTACTTTCAACCCCTAAAGGAATTTTATCAGGTAAAGAAGCAAGGCATGAGCAAGTCGGAGGAGAAGCTTTGTTCAGAGTTTGGTAAAAATTATAATTTTATGTCAAGAATAGGAAAACAAGAAATATTAATACCAGAAGGAGTAAAAGTCACAAACGTTGGCAATACTTTTACTGTTGTTGGACCAAAGGGAACACTAAATAAGATTTTCAGAGATGACATTGCTATTACTATTGCTGATAAAATAATTACTTTAAATATAAAGAGAAATGATAAATTTTCTAAATCTCTTTGGGGCACTTATGCTTCTCACATCAAAAACATGATTGCTGGAGTAGTCACCCCTTATCAAAAGAAATTAATTTTAGAAGGAGTTGGATTCAAGTCTGAAGTTAAAGGCAAAGAAATTCATTTCGCTTTAGGATTTTCTCATCCAGTTATCGTTCCTATTCCAGAAGGTATTACTGCGACAGCTGAGAAGAACAACATCACCATTTCTGGTATTGATAAAGAGCTTGTCGGAAGTTTCACTGCATCAGTTCGAGCCTTAAAGAAGCCAGAACCTTATAAGGGTAAGGGTATGCGTTACGAAGGTGAAGTTATCAGACGAAAACAAGGTAAAAAGACTGTCTAAAAATAATTTTTAAATAAAATGATAAACAAAACTGACAAAAGAATAAGACTGAAAAAGAAGATAAGGGTAAAAATCCAAGGTACTTCCGAGCGCCCTCGTCTGACAGTTTTTCGTTCAAATAAATTTATTTATGCTCAAGTTATCAATGATGTAACTGGTAAGACTCTCGCTCAAGCAAATGATGTAAAGACAACCAAAGGCACAAAAAGCGAAAGAGCGAAAGAAGTAGGTAAGGCTATCGGAGCTGCTTGCTTGAAAATAAAAATCAAAAAAGTTGTTTTTGATCGCAATGGATTTAAATACACCGGACGTATAAAATTAGTAGCTGATGAAGCTCGAGCAGGAGGATTAGAATTTTAATTTATTATATGGATAAAGGAAATGTAAAAAAGAATACTGGCCGCAGACCTGGCTCATTCAATAAAGTGAAGCCTGAATTTGACCAAAAGATTTTAAACATCCGACGTGTTACTCGTGTGGTTGCAGGCGGACGCAGATTTTCTTTTAGTGTCGCTATCGTAGCTGGTGATAAAAAGGGAAGTGTCGGTTTAGGTTTAGGAAAGGCTGGAGATACAGCTCTCGCTATCAACAAAGCTCTCCGCAATGCAAAGAAAAACATGATTAGATTAAATCTTACGAAGACCATGTCTATCCCTCATGAAATTTCTGCTAAATTTTCAAGTTCATACATTATGTTAAAACCGAACAAGGGCCGTGGACTCGTAGCTGGTTCTGTTGTTCGTGACATCGTAAAGCTTGCTGGAGTCAAGGACATTACTGGGAAGATTTTATCCAACAGTAAAAACAAATTAAACAATGCGAAAGCAGTAATGGCAGCATTTTCTCAAGTTTCTTCAAAATATGTAAAATTAGTACCCGAGACTGTCGTCATTGCAAATAAAGAAGTCGTCGTTGAAAAAGCAGAATAATAATTTTATGCAAATACATAATTTAAAAAGAACTCATAAGAATAAAAAAGACAGAATCGTTGGCCGTGGCGGTAAACACGCGAAAACATCTGGTCGTGGAGGCAAGGGTCAGACAGCTCGTGCGGGAAACAAGCGCCGTCCAGAACTTCGTGATATTATCAAGAAGTTGCCGAAGAATCGTGGTTACCAATTCAAGTCTATCCAGAAAGTTTTAACCCTAGGAAAGGATAAACTTATCTCGGTCAGAGATGTTAAAAAGGGAACAACTCAAGAAAAATTCTCAGATATCAGAAAGCGTTTGGGTATAAAAGGCAAGAAAATAAGGATTAAATAACTACGGGCTTAACGCCACACATATGCAGAATTTTTGGAATAAAATAAAGTTAATTTGGACAGATACAACTTTACGCAAAAGAGTAATCTTTGTTTTTTTTGCGTTGATTGTCTTTAGATTACTTTCTGCTATTCCTATTCCAGGGATCGATACCCTAGAGCTTTCTAGGTTTCTTTCCAACAACCAATTTTTTGGTATTCTAAATATCTTTTCTGGTGGAGGACTTTCAAATCTCTCTATCATTATGCTCGGTGTCGGTCCTTATATCACGGGCTCCATCATCATGCAGCTTCTTACTATTATGGTTCCCGCTCTTAAGAGAATTTATCATGATGAAGGTGAAGCAGGTAGAAAAAGATTTTCCCAATATTCCAGATTGCTCACTGTGCCATTGGCTGCTATTCAGGGCTTCAGTCTTTTGTATATTCTTGAAAAACAAAACATTTTAGTAAATTTAACAGCTTTTGATCGGGTCACTAATTTACTCATCGTTATTGCAGGTTCAGTATTGCTCATGTGGATAGGAGAGCTTGTTACGGAGTTTGGCATTGGAAATGGAGTATCTCTAATCATTTTTGCTGGTATCGTTTCTAGACTTCCATCCTGGGTGAGTCAGCATATCTTCACCTTTGATGTTTCTCAAGTTCCTTTATATCTAGTATTTTTTGTTGTGGGTCTTATCATTTTAGCTGGAATTATTATTGTCACAGAAGCGGAGCGTCCTATTCCTGTCACTTATGCTAAGCGTGTACGGGGGATGAAGACATATGGTGGAGGTTCTACTTATTTACCTTTACGCGTCAACCAAGCTGGAGTTATTCCGATAATCTTCGCTCTTTCAATTTTGCTTTTCCCTCAAATGATTGGAACATTTTTATCTAGATATTCAAATGTAATTTTAGCAAAGATTTCTCATGTCCTTGTTTCTTTCACCCAAACTTCAGTTCTCTATGCAGTCTTGTATTTTATCTTAGTATTTCTATTTACTTACTTCTATACTGCCGTTACCTTTGATCCTGAGGCTCTTTCTACAAACTTACAGAAGAACGGAGCATTTATTCCAGGAATTCGTCCAGGAATTTCTACTTCTGAATATATTTCAAAAGTATTGAGTCGCATTACTCTTCTTGGGGCAGTATTTCTAGGCTTTGTCGCTATCTTGCCTCTCGTTATGCAGTTTATAACAGGAGATACTTCTCTTGCCCTCGGTGGAACATCAGTCCTCATCGTTGTGTCTGTAGTACTTGATTTGATAAAGAAAGTAGATGCCCAAATCTCAATGAGAGAATACTAGTTTTTATTTTTCCTATATTCTTCTATAGATTTTAAAATATCTTTTGTAACTTTTAGAATGGGTTGATCACCATTTATTATTTTTAGTTTGTTTAAACTCTGAAAATATTTTACAGTCTTGCTGACTTGTTTTTTTGTATAATTTATTCTTCTTTTTATAATTTTTTCTTCATCAAGTATTTTATAAATTTTTTTCATATTTCCAACTCTTCTTTTTCTTGAACGAGTATAGACTTCTTTGTCTGGTAAATCTATATAAAAAGCTAAAAAATCTTGTTTTTTTTGATGAAGCATTTTTTTTAATAACTGGGCTTCTGGTTTTAATCTGGGACCCCCAAGGAAAAGTAGATCTTTATTTTTGGGTCTCTTATTTACCTCTTTTATTAAAAATTTTTGCAATAATGCAGTTGGGAGAGGGTGTCCTTTTCCAGCTGTTTGTCTTGCTTTTTCACCATCTTTACCTTTTTCCTTAAGAAGTTTACGAGAAAAGACCCCCGTTTCAATAAATTTTAATGCATATTTATTTTTTAAAATATTAGCCTGAGTTTCTTTGCCGGAAGTTATCATCCCGAGAAGTACTATATCAAATCCAAGTTTTTTCATTGTTATATTAAAACATATTTTAGTCATAAAACATAATTTTTTCTCAATTTGATTTTTTTGTAAAAATTTTGTATTCTTAGTTTATGCAACCCCAAACTTTCGTATTTTTTGGAATAATAGGCTCTGGAAAGGGTACACAAGTAAAAAATTTAGAAGATTTCTTAAAAACGAAAGATTCTAGAGAATCGCTGTATGCAGGCACAGGGGATGAATTTAGAAAGTTGATTAATTCTAAGAGCTATACAGCAGAAAGGGTACATGAATCTATGCTTAAGGGTGAGCTTCAGCCAGACTTTCTTACCACCTCTCTTTTTACGAATATTCTTGTAAATTCTTTGAATGAAGAGAAGCATCTATTGGCTGACGGATATCCTCGGACAGTTGCTCAATCTGAGAGTTTTGCTTCAATGATGAAGTTTTTTAAACGTGATTTGGTAAAAATTATTTATATTAAAATTAGCGAAGAAGAAGCAATCAGACGCAATTTATTACGTGGTCGTCATGACGATACAAATGACGGAATTACAAAAAGAATAGAAGAATACAGAAATAATGTTATTCCCGCAATGGATTATTTTAATGGAAAAGAGGGTTATGAAATTTATACAATCAATGGTGAACAAACTAGAGAAGATGTTTACAAAGATATTATTAAGGCGCTTAATTTTTAATGGATAATATGGAAGAAACAATCGTCATTTCACTTGGTGGTTCACTTATCATACCCGAAAGTTTAGATTTAGATTTTTTGAAAAATTTTAAAGCCTTAATTCTTTCTCATGTTGCTAAAGGAAAGAAATTTATAATTATCACTGGCGGAGGGAAAATTTGTAGAAAATATCAAGAAGCCGCGAAAGAACTCAGCAGTCCCTCATCCGTGGATTTAGACTGGATTGGAATTGCGTCATTGAAATTAAATGCAGAATTAATGCGAGTTGTTTTCGGAGAATATGCACACGGTAAAGTAATTGACGATTTATCTATTCCTTTTACTTATGAAAAACCAATTCTCCTCGGTTCTGCTTATGAGCCAGGACGCAGTACAGACTATGATGCAGTCGAAGGGGCCAAGACACTTGGGGCAAAAAAGATAATCAATTTATCAAATACAGATTATGTTTATGATGCTGATCCGAGGGTGAATCCAGAGGCTAAAAAAATAGAAGAAATTTCTTGGGAGAATTATCGTGCTATTATACCTAAAGAATGGAACCCTGGATTGAACTCACCATTTGACCCTATTGCCTCAAAAATGGCGCAGGAGGAGGGTATGACAGTGTTTATCATGAATGGTAAGTCTATTGAGAATTTAGATAAATGCTTAAATGGGGAGAAGTTTTTAGGAACAGTCATTTCTTAAATATAATTTTGAAGGGGTTTTGAGCCCGACGGGGCGAGAACTTCAGGATTCTTTAAGCTTCAAAGAATCCGTACCGGAAAAATCATATTTAAGAAAGGACACAAATTTATGGCAATAATAATTAAAACAAAAGAAGAAATAGAAATAATTCGAGAAAGTTGCCAGCACTTGGCGACTGTTCTTTACAAGGTGAAGGAAATGATAAAGCCAGGTATTTCTACGAAAGATTTAGATCTCTATGCGGAGAAATTAATTCGCGAGATGGGGGACACTCCTGCATTTTTAAATTACCGCCCAGACGGGGCAAGCAAACCTTTTCCTGCTTCTTTGTGTATCTCTGTGAATGACGAAGTTGTTCATGGTATTCCAAATAAAAAAAGAATTTTGAAAGAAGGTGATATTGTTTCGATTGACCTAGGGGTGAAACACCGCGGACTTTTCTCTGACATGGCTCTCACTGCACCTGTGGGAAAAGTGAGTGATGCAAATTTGAAACTTATGAAAGTGACAGAGGAGTCTCTGCAGGCTGGTATTAGTGCAGCGCAGAATGGAAACAGAATAGGAGACATTGGTTATGCGATAGAAAGCTATGTCCGAGCTCAAAATGTTAAATACGGTATCGTGGAAGTCCTCTCAGGACACGGAGTAGGTGTAGAAATTCACGAGGACCCCTATATTCCCAATTTTGGGAAAAGAGGCACGGGGGCAAAGCTTGTACCAGGAATGATTGTTGCCTTAGAACCAATGTTAAATATGGGAACAAAAAATGTAACGATAGACGAAGATGGTTATACTATACGTACTGCAGATAGTAAAAATAGTGCTCACTTTGAACATACTATTTTAATTACGGATGGTGAGCCTGAGATTTTAACTAAAGTTTAATTTATGCATTTATAAAATTATATGATTCCAAAATACATAGATATACATAGTCATGTGAATTTCAAAGTCTTTGAAGGAGATAAAGACGAGGTATTAAAGCGTGCCTTAGAGAATGATACTTGGGTGATAAATGTTGGGACTCAGATAGATACTTCCCGTGCTGCAGTGGAGCTAGCCCACCAGTATAAGGAAGGAGTTTATGCAGTCATCGGACTTCATCCTATCCACACGGGTGCCTCGCACCATGATGAGAAAGAATTGGGCGAAGGTGGTATAGAATTTTCTTCTCGGGGAGAAGTTTTTGATAAAAATTTATATAGAGAACTTTTGAAGGATTCTAAGGTTGTGGCAATAGGTGAGTGCGGACTCGATTATTATCATTTGGATGCAGAGTCTATAGAGAAGCAAAAGGCATCGTTTATCGAGCAGATAGAACTGGCTAACGAGATAGGCAAGCCACTGATGATTCACGTGAGAAATAATTATGACCTGCCTGCGCAGGCAGGAGTAGAAAGTAGAAATGCTTATAAAGATATTTTTGAAATTTTAAAACAGCATGCCAAAGTTAAAGGTGTTTTTCATTTTTTTGAGGGAGACATAGAAAATGCAGAAGATTTCATTTCATTTGGGTTTTTACTTTCTTTTACTGGAGCGATTACTTATCCCAAGAGAAAAAGTGGAAGAAATTGTGATTATGAAAATATTATAAAAAATACTCCTATAGATATGATACTGACCGACACAGATTCACCCTATATGGCCCCAGTGCCTTATCGGGGTAAAAGAAATGAGCCAAGTTATGTACGAGAAATCGTTAAAAAAATTGCTGAAATCAAAGGTTTGCCCGAGGTAGAGGTCGCGGAGGCTATTGTAAAAAATGCCAAGAGACTTTTTAGAATATAAGACTTCACCCCCACACCTATTTTAGGCAAAATAGGTGTGGGGGTTTACTTTTTAAGGACTTTTTGGTAGTATGAAACCTATGCAAGCAAACGAGAATAATACATTAAATGAAGAGGGAGGGGACGCAATAGCTAGAGTTTACGAACTCGGCTACCTTTTAGTGCCTACACTTTCTGAGGAAGAAGTTCCTGGGATTTTTGGCAATCTAAAAGACCTCGTTTCTTCATACGGAGGGATTGCTATTTCAGACGAAATGCCCAAAATGATGACCCTCGCTTACCCAATGGTTAAAGTTATTTCAAACATCCGTAACAAATTTAAGTCAGCTTATTTCGGTTGGGTTAAATTCACGATGGATTCAGATAAAGTTTTAGAATTAAAAAAGAAGCTTGACCTAGATTCTACTGTTGTCCGATTTTTAATATTAAAAACAGTTAAAGAAAATACTATTGCTGCAAAGAGATTCGTTCGTGGAGAAATAGCTCACCGAAAACCAAAAACTGAAAAGGGTGAAGACGAAGTTGTCGTTCCTATAAACAAAGAAGAGATTGATAAAGAAATAGATGCGATGGTTGCAGTACAATAATTTTTAAATAAAATATGTATTTAAACAAAGCAATTTTAATAGGAAACCTTACCCGCGACCCAGAACTTCGTTCACTGCCTTCAGGTATAAAAGTTTGCACCTTTTCTCTTGCTACGAATCGTGTCTGGAAAGATAAGAATGGTGCACGCCAAGAGTCAGCTGATTATCACAATGTCGTAGTCTTCGGACGCCAAGCAGAGACAGTCGCTCAGTATATGAAGAAAGGAAGTTCCATATTGATCGAAGGTAGAATGCAGACAAGGAGTTGGGATGACAAGACGACAGGTGAAAAGAAATACCGCACCGAGATAGTTGCTGATCGAACACAATTTGGTCCCAAGGGAGGTAGTACAGGAGGAGGTGCAGGGACGACAAGCGTAGGCTCCAAGGCTCCAGCATCTGAAGGAGGAGAGATGGATTCCATTGAGTACCCAGAAGAAGATATTAACCCAGAAGACATCCCATTTTAATTAACTAATAAATAAAACATTATGAAACAAGATTACTTTTCAGCCAACAATATAAAATTTATAGATTACAAAGATGTTGAAATCTTAAAGAAATTTTTGAACCCAAACGGTAAAATAATGAGCCACAAGAAAACAGGTGTCACTTCCAAGAATCAACGCACCCTTGCCTCAGCCGTAAAACACGCTAGATTCATGGGCCTTCTACCATTCGTCGTTAAATAAAATAAGTATTAAAAATCCCCTGAGATTGTCGAAGGGGATTTTTTGTTTCCATGATATAGTATATATAATATATAGATATTTTATGAATTTTGAGAAAATGGAAAGGGGAAAACTGAAAATGTCACAAGAAGAATCTTTTGCAGAAAAAAAGGAAGATTTAGCTTCAATTGACAAAATATTGGAAGAACAATTTGGGAAAGATAGATTGCCTAAGGATTTGGTTTTAGAAATGGTTAACATTAGGAAAGAAATAAGGAATGAAATAGAAAATGAAAACTTTTTAGCTGGTTTGGACGAGACGCTGGATAGTCGTATTAGATTGTTGGTGGCTAAGATTTATAATCCCTCATTTAAGGATGAAGAAATTGAAAAAGTAGATGAAGGTAAAGAAGGTCAGATATTTATCACACTTACGAATGGAGAGTTGGTGATGCTGGGGATGGATGAGCAAGACCTCCTGTTTTCCATGAGAGCTTATTTTGATTCTTATCGTTTGGCTCATAATGCTGGTAAATTTAGGGGAAATGTTGAAGAAATAAAGGATGGAATAATTAAAGACAATCAAAATAGAAAAATAAATTTCTATGAAGATAGTGAAAAACAAGAGGAATTACTTTCTGAATTAAAAGAGAAGTATGTAGAAGCAGGATTTTCTGAAGAAGAGCTTCGTGAATTGATTAAAACTTGTGATATTAATGATTTAAATAATCTATCCATCCATGAAATAAAGATAATGAATAAGGTTCAGGACATTTTTTCTCGTTTTATGGGTGGTGATAAAACAAAATACGTGACGCTTTCAGCGGCATTAATGATTCCAGCTTTTATCCAAGGTTATGCACCATCATTACTTGCTGATGCATTTAAAGAAAATAATATTGATATACAGCAAGTCTTTTATTTTGTTTGTGCCTCATCAGGGGGTGTTGGACTTTCAGCTTTAATACAAAAACATTACAAGGATTTTATAAATGAAAATTTTCAAAAAGAAGGAGGGGTCAGTGAATTTACCTCTCGGAGTTTGGCTGAAATGCCACCAGACGAAATAAAAAAGTTTGGTCTCGATACAGTAAAACACAGGTCTAACGAAGGACGTAATAGCTATGAAGATGTTTTGAGGTCTTTTAGTTTTGATATTTTACCAGCTGTCACCACTTTACTTACGAGTGTTGTGATGCTCTATCAAAAAAGCCCCATCCTTGCCGGTGGTACAGTCGTAGCTTCAGGAATAACTATTGCACTAGATAGGTATATTGAAAAAGCAGGAAAAGTTTTAGGAAAAGAAAGAGATTCCGAAAGAACTTCTGAGAAAATGGCAAAAAAATTAAATGAACAATTGAGTGCCCATATGGAAGTTATTTTAGCCGGGGAGAAAGAGAAATTTTTTAATGATGTAAAGGAATTTATAGAAAAAGATAAAATTGCACAAAGCAACAAAGACTTTTCTAGAGTTTTACAGCGTACTTATTTTAGACTTAATGGTGCCTTGAATCTAGCAATGTCTGCCGTCGCAAGTTATTTGGCTGGCGGAACAACAGATAAGTTTCTTTCAGCCTTGATGTATTCTGGTAATTTTATTGAAGGAATTCATGATTTGTTAAGCTCTAAAAGACGCCTCTTGCAGTCTTTGAGAAAAATAATGCAAATGGAAGATATGTTCAATGGATATGCAGCCGAGGAAGAAGAAAAAGAAAAAGATCGAGTAAGCGTCGAAGAAATAAAAGGAAGTGAAATAAATTTAAAAGGTATAAATGTTGAAATGGAGGGGAAAAAAATATTAGATAACATCAGTTTAAATATACCTTCAGGTTCAATGGTTTATTTAGAAGGGGCGAGTGGAGCTGGGAAAACGACCTTAATGAAGATTATTTCTGGGTATTACCATCCAAATTCTGGAGAGGTTAATTTTGGGGGTGTTAAAGTAGAAAATATTAAAAAATCAGGAGAAGGACGTATTTATCAGAAAATTGCTTGCTTGTCACAATTCCCTTATTTATTTGAAGATACCTTAGAAAATAATTTGAATTTTGGTTTAAGTAAAAAAGTAGCGAAAGATGCTATGAAAGAAGTTTTAAAGGATGTTGGACTTGATGGCAGGTTTAAGGATTTAAAGGAGAAATTATTTAGTGGTTCGGGAGATTTTGGAAAAACTTCCGGAGGAGAGACGTCTAGGTTGGGATTAGCGCGAGTTTTATTAAAAATAAGGAATAATGATTGTAAGTTGGTGTTTTTGGATGAGCCGACTGCTTCTGTTGATGATGCAACCAAGAAAGATATTGCAAGGATAATTAATGAAGAAAAAGCTAAAAAACCAGAAACGACCTTTATCGTGATTAGTCACGACAAAGAATTTGTAAAAATGTTGGACTGTAATATTAAAGTAAAGATGGAGAAAGGAAAGATAGTAGAAGAACAATAAAAATAGAAATAAGATTTTTGCCGGTACGGATTTTTTAAAGCTTAAAAAATCCTGAAGTTTTCGCGCCGTCGCGCTCAAAACCCCTTAAAAACCTTTTTCTATTTATTTTGTTATACTCTCTCTACGTAGTCTCCAGTTTCAGTATTTACGCTTATTTTATCTCCTTCTTTTATAAACATCGGAGCGTTGAGGGATGTTCCATTCTCCAGAATTATAACTTTTATCCCTCCTTTGGAGGTATCCCCTCGGACTGCTGGGGGGGCTTCTTTGACGATAAACTCCATTTTTATGGGTACGCTTACTTTAATTATTTTTTCTTCATCATCGTCGTCCCAGACTAGAGCGGTAACAGCATTGTTTTCTTTTAAGAATTTAGCAGCAGGACCGACAAGTGCTTCATCGAGTTTGAATCTATTAGATTTATCTTCTGCATCACAGAACCAATATTCTCCTTTATTTTTATAAAGGAAATTTATATCTTTTTTAATAATATCAGCTTCATCTGCCTTGTCAGACACATGGAAGGTAGCAGGGAAGACCTTACCAGAGATCAAGCTTTTAAGTTTTACTTGGTTTTGAGGTTTTCTTTGCTGAGTACGAGCGACATGGGATTCTACCACTTCACATGGTTCACCAGCGTAAATAATTATTTTCTTTTCGCGAATTTCACTATATTCTAATTTAGCCATAGGGTTATACTAGCAGAATAATTTATAAAATCAAACTTATTTAAATTAAAAACTAATAACAAGGTTTTTGTCGGTACGGATTTTTTGAAGCTTAAAAAATCCTGAAGTTTTCGCGCCGTCGCGCTCAAAACCCCTTAAAAACCTTTTATTAGTTTTTAATTATACGGCTTACGCCTCTTCAGCAAACTTTTTTCTAATTTCTTTCAAGATTTCCTTAGAGATTTTATCGTTATTTTTAAGGAATGTACGGGTAGAATCATAACCTACGCCAAGCTTCACCTTTTCGTCTTTCTCTCCAGTGCCAGTGTAGAAATATGAGTTTCCAGATTTTTCGATAATCTTAAATTTCTCTCCGAGTGCCATTATTTCTCCCTCTTTCGAAATGCCTTCATTGTAAATGATATCGAATTCAGTTTGCTTGAATGGAGCGGCAACTTTATTTTTGACGACTTTTACGCGTGTGCGACTTCCCACAACTTCTTCTCCTTTTTTAATTTGAGCAATTTTTCTGATATCAAGGCGGACAGAAGTATAGAACTTCAAAGCTTTTCCTCCTGGAGTCGTTTCTGGATTACCGAACATTACTCCGATTTGCATTCTTATCTGGTTTATGAAGATAACACAAGTTTTAGATTTTGCGACGATGGCGGTGAGCTTTCGGAGAGCTTGAGACATTAGTCTAGCCTGTTTACCTACATGGTAAGCTCCCATGTCTCCCTCTATTTCATCTTTCGGTGTTAATGCAGCGACAGAGTCAACTACGACGACATCTATTTTTCCTGTGCGAACTAGACTCTCCACTATTTCAAGTGCTTGTTCTCCGTTGTCTGGCTGAGAAATAAGTAAATCATTAATATTTACTCCGAGTTTCTTCGTATATTCTGGATCCATCGCATGTTCTGCATCTATGTAGGCGCAGACTCCACCGAGCTTTTGTGCTTCTGCAACGACATGCAGGGAGAGGGTAGTCTTTCCGGAAGATTCAGGCCCAAATATTTCAATAATTCTTCCGCGAGGTAATCCTCCTACGCCGAGAGCCATATCGAGGCCGATGGAGCCAGTCGGTATTGCATTTATGTTTACCTTTGGAGTATCACCCAATTTCATTATTGAACCTTCTCCAAATTTTGTCTGGATGGCTTTCAATGTATCTTCTAGTACTGCTTGGCCTATTGTCTTGTCTTCCTTTTTCTCTTTTTTCTTTACCATAACTTTTTAATTATAAAATAGAAATTGCTTTTATGAATGGTCTGGCCGGGATTGGGCTTGAATTTGCCCAAAGGCAGATTCAAGAGAGAACCGAGGACCTGAATAAAAGTAATTTCTATTTTATAATGCACATTAACTTATAATTTTATTTTTCAACCTCCTTGTACATTAACTTATAATTTTTCTCATCGATATATCCAAACTTATCTTTCGCTTTGATATTGATTATATTATATCCGGGCAGAAGTGCAATTGTCTCATTAAAGTTGCCTTTCTGGTCTACAGAAATCTCTCGGCCATCGAGGGTTAGGTTGATAGCGTTTTTTGCATTCCCGGTGAGTTTTATTAAGCTTTCGGTAACGGTGGAGCCATCTACGAGGTTCACATTCGTAATTTTCACTCCATAAATTAAATCTTTTGACCCTATAAAAGCAAAAATGATAATTAAAAGAAAAAATACTGAAAGCCCCACTATTTTAATTATCTTTTTTGCATCTTGATTCATGATTGTTATTTAAAATAGAAATTGCTTTTACGAATGGTCTGGCGGGGGTAGGGGACCCCGAGAACCGAGGACCTGAGTAAAAGTAATTTCTATTATTAAATTATTTTAAAATTTAAAATTACATAATATTCTCCCCATTTTCATCCCGATTTATTTTTTCTAAGACTTCTCTGGGCTTAGCACCGTCTCCAGGGCCGATAACTCCGCGTTCTTCAAGCTTATCCATCAGTCTAGCCGCTCTGGCATAGCCGAGCTTCAATTTCCTCTGAAGATAAGAAGTCGAAGCTTTGCCAGCTTCCATCACGCAGATACGAGCCTCTTCATACATTTCATCATCGTCATCACCATCTTCATCTTCGAGTGAGCTTTCAAAAATACTTTTATCCGCAGAGATACTTCCAGAAGTTAAAGTTATTTCGTCTGTCACTTCATCTCTATATGCCTCGATGAGGTATTTTACAACTTTTTTCACTTCACTTTCAGAAATAAATGCACTTTGGAGTCTTTCAGGTTGAGCTTCTCCAGAAGAGTAGAGCATGTCACCAGCCCCGAGGAGTTTCTCTGCTCCACCAGCATCGAGAATTGTGCGTGAATCTATCTGGGAAGAGACCTTGAGGGCGACGCGGGCAGGGATGTTTGCTTTAATGAGACCAGTAATGACATTTACTTCAGGGCGCTGAGTGGAGAGGATTAAGTGGATACCGACGGCTCTAGACATCTGTGCGAGTCTGACGATGGCGGCTTCGAGCTCCCTAGGGTAAGTACTCATTATATCTGCAAGCTCGTCTATAATGATGACGATATATGGCATACGGTCAGCATCGACTTCTGTTTTTACCCCGTCACTATCTGTTTTAGTCTTCGTGGGATTCTTGTTGAAGACATTATTATGATAAGACTCAATGTCTCGGACGGATTCTGTTTCAAGGATGTCATAACGGCGGTCCATTTCTTTCGCTGCCCATTTTAAGGCGAGGATTGTTTTCTTTGCTTCCGTGATTACAGGAGTGAGCAAGTGAGGAATGTTGTTATATAAAGTGAGCTCTACACGCTTGGGGTCGATAAGGATTAGCTTCAAATCGTCTGGTCCATTCCTGTATAAGAGGGAAGTAATCATCGAATGGATGGTGACAGATTTTCCAGAACCAGTCGTTCCCGCGACGAGCATGTGGGGCATCTTCGCAAGGTTACCGAAAACAGCTTTTCCAGAAATAGATCTGCCGAGGGCCGTGGTGAGTGGCTTAGGAGAATTTGTGAATTTATCATCTGAGAGGAGAGTAGCGAGTCCGACAATTGATTTAGATTTATTTGGAATCTCAATGCCGACGAGAGACTTTCCTGGAATTGGTGCTTCGATACGGATGGGGTGGGCAGCGAGGGATAAAGCGAGGTCATTTTGAAGTCCGACGATACGAGAGAGCTTCACTCCTTCGGCAGGCTTCAACGCATAACGCGTGACCGTCGGTCCGACGGTTATCTCATCCATCTCTACTTCGATGCCGAAGTTTGCGAGAGTACGTTTTATGATATTTGCATTTGCTTTAATGTCACCTGTATTTGGTTTACCTTTATCTTCTTCGAGGAGGGAGAGTGGGGGAGGGACATAAGTAGAGACGAGTCCAGTCTTTCTTTTTTTGATTGGCATCTCTTCTTCCTCTTCTTCTTCAGATTTTTTAATTCCCAAGGCCTTTTTTACTTTCTCTCCAGCACTTTCTTTCTCTTCTTCTTTTTCTACAGGCATCGCTTTCTCTACTTCTTTTATTTCATCTTCATCGAGGGTTGAAGTAGGGACATCTTTCTTCTTGAGAAGGGACCAAATTTTTGCGAAAAGTGGTCCGAAATTTGGCTTCACATCTAGCATTATTAAAATTGAAATTATTAAAATTGCTCCGAGGAAAACGAGGCTCGCATAGATATCAAAAAGGGAGACGAATGGTGTCGCGAGTATCTGCCCGAAGAGTCCACCTGCATGAACTCCTGCCCCCGAGGCGATGTCTATTATTCCGAGTCCAGAGAGGAGGAACATCGCTCCACTTATCGTGCGTGTCATCCCGATGTCTGGTACTTCTGATTTAATAAAAGAGTAGCCGAGCAAGAGGAATAAAGTCGGCAACATAAAGTATCCGATAACTCCAAGAAGCATTTTAAAAATATCATAAATAAATATCCCTGCTCTTCCCGCAACTCCTGCATAAGACATTAAAAAAAACAAAGCAAGAACAAAGAAAACAACTGCGATGATTCCGTGCTTCGTGTGAGTTTGTAATCCATTTGGTATCTTCTTTTCAGTCTTCTCAGTTCTTACTACTTTTTTCACATTTCCATTTTTTGCCATGCAGTTATTTTAACATATTTTTATTTTTTATTGCAGAAGATTATTAAAGCGAGATTGTTGTTAAAAACAGCACAATATTTTTCCATGTATAAATTCTTTCTCGGTATATCTTTTTCTTGGGTACGGACCTTTTGAAGCTTAAAAGGTCCTGAAGTTTTCGCGCCGTCGCGCTCAAAACCCCCTAAAAAAGATACACCTTCGACGAATTTATTATTAAGGCAAGGCTGTTGTTAAATACAGGCTACGGAGCGCGACGGCGCGAGTCTTGAGAAATTTTGATTCTGCGGAATCATGTCGCGCAGGTCAGCATAGCGCGACCAGAAATATTCGTGCTGTATTTAACAAGCAACCTTGCCTAATGTGTCTTGCTTTTTTGTTTTGTCCGTTATATATTGGACAAATGTTTGGAGGAAATAAAAATCTCAAAGACTCGGTAAACGACCTTGGCTTAACCATAAAGGACAGCACTCTTGTTATTTCCTATTCAAAGACTAATGGCCTCATTACAGCGCTTTATATGGTTACGGACATCATAGACAAAGATGAGCCTCTTAGAAATAAATTAAGGACATTAGGCGCAGAAATCATATCGGACATTAACTCTATTCCTACTAATGCTTCCAGCAAAATAAGGGAGGTTATGTCCTTTTTAGACATCGCTTTTGCTATCAATATCATTTCCGAAATGAATTGCAGTATCTTGCGAAAAGAGTTCCTCGAACTCCATCAATCAATCCAGTCTGCACACGAAAACAAAGAAGCTGCAAAGAGTATCAAAAGACAAATAAACCTCTCAGAATTTTTCATAGAATCTGACTCCGCAGGCACAGAATTTTCACCTAAAGGACAAGTACAAAATAGAAACAATTTTCAGTCGATGTCCGTTTCGAAGACTCCTATCGGACACGCAACTCCGACGAGAATCGGAGTTCAGAAAGGTAGTACTTTAATGCAAGCATTGTCCGATAAAAATCTCGCAAATATTGGTGGCCAGAAATTTGGACGTGGGGCGTCCGTAGGAGCCCATCATGTAAGCACCGAGAGCTCTGACTTATTAAAAAAACAACGACGTGAGGACATAATAAATATTTTAAAAACTGTTGGTGGAAATGCCACCATAAAGGACATAAAGGACAGAGCCATGACGACACAGAGCAAGACTGGCTCTCTCGTTTCTTGTAGTGAAAAGACACTCCAAAGAGAGCTCGTTTCTATGGTCAATAGCGGTGTCCTTAAGAAGGCAGGGGAGAAGCGTTGGAGCAGATATTTCATAAAATAAGCATTTTGAATTTTCTCTAATTCTTAACTTTATAACTTTCTCAAATTATGAACTTTTCACTGCAATTCCCGGTTGCTTTTTGGTCAAAAATATGAGAACATAAAAGGGTGGTATCTTCTTTGAATTTAGGAGCTTTCTCCTATGTTTATTAAGGGAGTTATCCACATAATATATTGCCCTATCTTGTGGCTATATATTATAATGTTCTTGTGTCTACAGATAGCACTTCGGTGTTTTCTGTATACGCAAAAGATATTTGTTTTCGCTCGTATTATCGTTTGCGATTTCGTCGAAAAAATCTCAAATGATAAGGGTGAAAAGGAATGCCCATTGAAAATATAATACGTGTCTTATTTAGAGATTTATCTCTAAATAGAATATGTTTTGTTTTCGATGTTAGTTTATCTCTGTTCATTATTTAGTGTCTGCCCCATTATTAGCAATTATTAATTTATTGGCAGATGAGAAATAATGATAAGAAAAAATACGCCTTTAGTTTTGTCGAAACTTATTAATGGCGTAGAAAATTAGAAAAAATTTATGAGTAATTTTAAATCAAAATTTCTTCTTGGAGTTATGACTGTTGCGATCATGTTCGTCGGTGTTGTTGCTGTAAAGGCAACTCCTGCTGCCGCAGCTGATTGTACAATCACAGCTACATTAAGAGTCGGTTCAAAAGGAGAACAAGTAAAATGTCTCCAAGCAACTGTTGGCGTTACTGCTGATGGAAAGTTTGGAAAAATGACTGCTGCTGCTGTCAAAGTTTGGCAAGCATCAAAAGGTCTAGTAGCCGATGGAATATTCGGTGCTAAATCTCGTGCTGTCTTCGTAGCCGGTGGCCCAGTTGTTACCCCTGGAAATCTTCCAGCAGGATGTAACGCTGCTCAACCAGTTCAGATGTACAGTATGACACTCGCTAATACACCATGTATTGCTGGCGCAGTCGCTCCCGCAACTACAGGTCCTCTAGCAGTCGCACTTTCTTCTGACAATCCAGCTGGAGGTAACGTGCTTTCAGGTCAAGCTTTAGCTGATCTTGCACACTTTACTTTCACAGGAACAGGAACACTTTCACAAGTTACCCTTCAACGCACTGGTCTATCAGTAAGTGCAGACGTTTCAAATGTCTACTTATTTGATGGTAATCAACGCTTGACAGATGGAGCAAGTGTCAACACAGCAGGAAACATTGTTTTCAACAATGTTAACATCGCTGTCGCTGGCTCACGCACCCTTTCTGTTAAAGTTGACATGGCTGCTACAACAACAAGTGTTAACCTTGGCGTAACTCTTACAGGATATATGGTTACTGGCTCAACAACAGCTTCAGCTGTTTCTGTTGCCGGCAATCTTTTCTACGTAAGTGCAGCTCCAACAGGTGGAACTTCAGCAACCCTTAACGCAACAACAGTTTCCTCAGGAAACGTTAATGCAGGGTCAATGAATTACACAGTTTGGGCAAATGGTCTTCAGGTTAATGGACGCGCTGGTTTACTTAAGGGCTTGAACTTACATTTCATAGGTTCAGCTCCTACAGATTCTCTTGCAAATGCTAAGCTTTTCTTAGATGGTACAGCTATCGGTACACCTTCAACGGTCAATGCTGCTGGTTACCTCTACTTTGACCTTGGTGCAGGAGTTGCACTCGGCGTAAGTACACACACTCTTGAAGTTCATGCTGACGTTATCAAGGGTTCAAACCGTAACTTCCAACTTTCACTTCAGAACTCTTCTGATTTGATGATTACTGATTCTCAGATTGGTATCAACATCAATGCAGCAACTGCTGTTACAAATGGTGTTGCTGGTACAATCACAGTAAATCCTGGTTCAGTTACAGTTAACGTAGATCCCTCATTTAACACAGTTACAAAGGTTACTGGTGGAGCTACAAACGTAACAATCGCTAAATACAAATTCACAGCATACGGAGAAGATATGAAAATTACTTCTCTTACTGCATTACCAGTTCTTACTGGTATGACGCCTGCTGCTAACGGTTTGAACAACGTTGCATTATATGCAAACGGTGGTCAAATTGGTTCAAGTCAGAACTTTGTTGCCACAGCTTTAGTTTACGCTTTAGGTTCATCATTGATAATCCCAGCTGGAACAACAACAATAGTTGAAGTTCGTGCAGATACAATCAATGCTACACCAGCAAACTACACTCTTGGTACAATCACTGTTAGCTTAAAGGGTTCTACATCAAACGCACAAGGAATGTCTTCACAAAACTTGACGACAGCTCCTTCAACTTCTGGTGTATCAAGTGGTGCTCTTACTGTCGGTGCAGCTACAGCAACTGTTGCTGTTAGTACTGGACTAAACAATAAGAATGTCATTTCAAACACAGCAAAGACCAAGATTGGATCATTTGTGGTTCAAGCTGGTGCTTCAGAAGGCGTTCGCGTAACTAACCTTCAAGTAGGTCTAGTATTCGGTGCTGCTGCTGCTACTTATGCATCTGGTACAATTAACGCAGTTGCTTCTAACTCCATTACCTTTAGTAGTACTGCAAACATTGCCGTTGGTGATGTTCTTACTATCGAAGCTGGTGGTACAGACGCAGTTGGTACAGTTACTTCTATCACCTCAACAACAGTAGCGGTTGTTAACTTCTCAGTAGCTGGTAGTACAACTGGTACTCCTTCTGCTGTAACTGGTACTTCAGGTCCTATGACATTAACAAACGTATCAAACCTTTACACTTCAGATGATACAGCTACTGTCGTTGGTAACCCAACAGCTACAAATAACTTCTCAGTTAACTACACACTTGCTCCTTCAACTTCAAAGACTATCGATGTCTACGCTGACCTTGGTGGCTTGAATGCAGGAACAGTCCAGTCAACATTGAAGATTACTGCAGTTGGTGGTACTACAAATGTTGCTTTGGTTGGTGTCGGTGCTGACGGTATCAATGCTGCCCTCGTAGGTCAAGTTATGACCGTCGCTGCTGGAAGTGTTGCTACTCCTACTCTTACAACAGCTTCAATGGTTCCTCAATTCGTAGTCGGTGGTGCTTCACCTTCACTTGTAACATACAACTTTGTTGCTACAAATGGTGATGCTACTGTCACAGAATTGATCTTTACAGTTGTTACAACTGCAACCGCTATTGATCATGTTTGCGTAGGTTCAGTATGTGCTCCCGTAATCGGTGGAGTTGCTACTGTTGCTGGATTAAACATCGTTGTCCCTGCTGGCTACGCTGGTAAGGATGTCCTTGTTACTCCTACATACAGTCTAGTAGGTATTGGTCAACAGACTTCAAACTCTGCTGCTACCATGAACCTAACTTCTATCAAATACACAATTGGAAATACTACAACTACTGCTACTCCAACTGTTACTGGTAGAGCAATGACACTCGTTGGTTCATACCCAACTGTTACTCTTAACACAGCAACACGAAGTGGTTTGTCTAACACATTGGTTAAACTTGCAGATGTTACAGTTACTGCTAACGCTGCTGGTGCAATCAAGTTGAAACAACTACCTATCGTAACAACATCAACAGGTGTTGCTACAGTTGCTACAGGAACAGACAATATTACTGTTAAAGATGGTTCAGGAAATGTTCTAAATGCTACATACAGTATAACCAATACTACATTCGTAGTTGCGGCTAACGGTACTTCAGGAAGTGTTCCTCTAGTATTTGGCACACCTTACAACATTCCTGCCGGAACATCAGTAACATTCGGAATTTATGCTACAGCAGCTACAGTTTCAGGAGCAGTTAATACAACTTCTCTTTCAACCAAGCTCGGCACAAATACCACGTTCTTGTTTGATGATGTTAACGGAAACGTTGCAAACATCCCTGCTAACGATGGTACAAATACTAACATCCTCAACTACCCAGTTGATGGATCAGTTATCACTAACTAAGTATTGGTACGGTCTTAGCTAAAGTTTTTCAAAACTTATAAATTGAAAGTCTGATTGACTCAAAACATCAACAAAAAACCACCCTTTAACGGGTGGTTTTTTGTTTGTTAAGGCGTTATCCATCTTTTTATGGTGTAATAAATATTAGTGTTGTATAATAAGAGTGTATTAATATATCAACTAAATTAATAAAATATAAGACCAGAGGCGCTAGAAGCCCAGAATCTTTTCTAGATTTGGGTTTTTTATTTTATTATTTTTTAATTGATATTTAAAAATAAATACAGCGGTCGTTTTGTTTTATTTCAGCCTCATCGGCTGACTCGCCGTAGAGGCGAGATTATTAGCTTATTATTAATAACGAATATTATATTATCTTTATATACTGAATGTGTGTAAGGAGCATATGATTTCTAAACGAAATGAAAAAATTATCTAAAGGTTTAGTTTTTGGTTTCCTCACTCTTGCCCTCGTCGTCGGTGTTGGAGCAGTAAGTGCGAATGCTGCGCTTACCTTCAGTGCTCTTACGATAGCGAGTGATGGTGCTTTGACTTTGACTGGTGCTGTAGCTTCGAATGCCGATTTTGCTAGTACGACTACCACGGGTAACTTAACCATGGGTGGTGCATTAACCACAGGTACTCTTACTTTGGGTAATGCTGCTGGTACTGGTAACGTAGTTATAAACGGTGGCCTTACTGGTGGTGCAAATACTCTGTTTAATAATTCCACTACGTCTACAATTGCTATTGGTAGTGCAATAACCTCAGGTACAATAAGTCTAGGTAATCCTGCAGCTGCAGGACTTGGAAGTATTATATTGAATAGTCACTTAAGAAGTGTGCAGACAGTAGCTCCATTAACTACGGGTTCAACTTGTACAGGTCCTACAATAGCAGCTACTTCAACAGACACGAGAGGAAACCTAGGTTCTACATCTTGTACCGCATCTCAGACATTAGTTGCAGTATTTAACCGAGCATATACTACTGCTCCATTTTGTACTATAAGTGGATCAGCAGCAGGAGGTGTTACTCTAAGTACTGCTACTGTCGCTGGGGCATTCGTTACAGCAACTACTGCAGCAGTTACAATTACAACACCAGCAGTAGCAACAACTGGCGCGGCTTACAATTACGTTTGCGTTGAATAATTATTTTGTTGTATAATTACTATTATTAAATATACAGAATTTTCTCGAAATGTTTTTAGGTCGATTCTGTATTAACCCGGTAGTAGAGCTTTGCGACATGCGAAGCATGCTCTAAGGGAGCATCGCAAAGTCTCACTACCGGGTAACTAACAAATAACAAAATGATTAATAAAATAAAAAAATACAATAAGAATTTGATAGTAATGGCACTCGCACTTACTTTCGTTGTTAATTTCATTGCGCCGTCTTCTGCGCATGCGTACGCGAGCGGAGCGACAGTGAACTTAGGTGGAGCAGCGAACTTCGCTATCTTGGCGAAGACAGCTATCACGACAACTGGAGTCACTGCAATTACTGGAAACATTGGAATTAGCCCAGCAGCTGCAAGTACGGTTACTGGTTTTGGGCCCGTCATGGATCCATCAGGCACCTTTTCTACTTCGTCATTAATTAATGGAAACATGTATGCAGCAGATTACACTGCTCCAACTCCTAGTACCCTTACTACTGCTGTTAATGATATGTTGACAGCTTATACTGATGCTGCGGGGAGAGCTGCTGATAGTACAAACTTTAACGCTGGAAACTTAGGCGGGCAAACTCTTGCCCCAGGAGTCTGGAAATGGACGACTGATGTCACAATACCAACAGATGTCACTCTCTCAGGTACTGCAAGTGATGTTTGGATATTGCAAATGACAGGAAATCTTACTATTGCTTCTGCTACCAGTGTCCTCCTTTCAGGAGGAGCTCTAGCTTCCAATGTTTTCTGGCAGGTAGGAGGCGGTACGGGTGCAACCCTTGCTTCCACTTCTGTATTTAACGGAACCATCTTAAGTGCGAAACAAGTCATTATGCAAAGTGGTGCTACCTTAAATGGTAGAGCTTTAGCAGATACTCAAGTTACCCTTATCGGTAATACTGTCGGAACCCCTGCTGCGACAGCTGGTGTTCTTACTTGGGCTGCTGATACTATCGTTAGCATGTCATCACCTAGTCTTAACTTGACGATTCTCTCTGGCTCAAAAGCACAAAATTTGGTAGTAAATGCTGGGACAATAGTTCCAACTGTTGTTTCAGGGGAAAGCTTTACGGTAAATAATTCAAGTGGAGGCTTTACTGTTAGTCCCTCTACTCGTGCTACCGTTAATTGTCTTGCGGGTGGAATATCCCAAGTTGCAATTACTGGAGGTTCAGTAAGTCAGACTTATACAATTACGCCTAACACTACTGCTTGTGCAGTAACTGGCGGTGGCGGTGGAGGAGGTGGCGGGGAATATACTCCACCCGTAAATCCTCTTGACACCACTCCACCTACTGGTACTTCTGTAAGTATCAATGCAGGTGTAGCAAATACTTCTTCACTCTCTGTGAATTTATCTTTCACTGCGATAGATGCTACGCAAATGATTGTTTCCAATGATGCTGGCTTCGCTGGCGCATATTGGGAAAATTATATGACAAGCAAATCCTGGATGCTCACATCTGGAGATGGAATGAAGACAGTTTATGCGAAGTTTAGAGATGCTGCAGGCAATATGTCTATGGCAGTTTCAGATTCTATCACTGCTCTTGGAACAGGAACTATTGCACTACCTTCAAATGAACCTGTCTTTGGTTGTTCTGGAGGAAATATGTACAATACTTCAACAGGGAACTTGTGTGTAAATAATGCAGGTGCACAGATTCCAGGATGTGGAAATAGAACATATGGTTTTAGTACTGTTGGCGGTATGTCATGTGCCTTCAATCGTGTTGTATCTAGCACGACCGGCACGACTTATGACTTCGGTACCGTTACTCTTCGAAATGGTAGCAAGGGTAATGCTGTTATGGAACTTCAAAGATTTTTGAATGCTAAACTTTCTCTTGGTTTAGCCGTTGATGGTAAACTAGGACCTAAGACTATTGCTGTAATAAAGAAATGGCAAAAGGCTCATGGTCTAGTGGCCGACGGTCTCATTGGTGCGAAAACAAAAGCAAAAATGAACCTCGAAGCTCAGTCCAACTAGCCAATAAACCCGGGAAGGACAGTCCTTCCCAGAGTTTCCCTTAAGTCAGACTTAGGGGAAACTGTCGGACGTCCAACGTCCGAATATCAAAAGCCACCCCTAGGGGTGGCTTTTGATATTTGTGGTATAATATATGTATTATTATTTAGTCTAATTTATTTTATGGAAGATACAAAAAATAAGAATTTATGGATTGGTCTAGCAGTAGTTTTGTTTGCCGTTGCTGGCTTTATGCTTTGGTCAATGAACAAAGCTTCTGCTCCAGTTGTGGATAATTCTGTTCCAGTAGACGAAGTCACACCAACAGAAGATACTACTCCAGGTAGTGTGAATGCTACTAGTCCTGCAGCCTCTATTAGTTATGCGAATGCATTAGTAAAATATAAAGATGCTCGTTTGCAATTAGATAAAACTTGCCAAGGAGAGCCAAAGAATATGACATTTAAAAATGGTGCATCCTTGATGATAGACAACCGTGCACCCGTTGCACGAACAGTGAAAGTTGGTTCTGTCTTTTCTATTAAAGCTTATGGTTTTAAAATTATAAAACTTTCAAGTTCTACTTTGCCAGCTACCTGGTATGTAGATTGTGACAAATCTCAAAACGTCTCAACTATCCTAATCCAGAAATAGTATTATTCCCCCTAAGTCTGACTTAGGGGAAACTGTCGGACGTCCAACGTCCGAATAACAAAAACCACCCTCAAAAGGTGGTTTTTGTTATTGTATTTTCTTGCTATAATACATTTATATGATGGCTATCATTTTTAAAATCTTATTCTTTTTATTTGTTCTCCCTTATATAATGGCAGAGAGAGCTTATGAGATGTTGAAAGAATATTTTGCCAAAAAGGGGATCGAGCTCAACTGGATGTATGTCACTTTGTTTATCCTAATCATCCTCCTCATAATCCTCCTCCTCTCCGGCTACCGCTAGCGTTTTTTTTGGTTTCCATTGAGTTTAACTACTCTCCAGACGTTCAACGTCCGTTCCCCTAAGTCTGACTTAGGGGAAGAGCGGATATTTTTTCCACAGTCTTATTTATTTAATACATTTCTGTATGTTAAAATATATCCATGACAAATAGAAAAATTCCACTTTTGTCTGGAGAATATTTTCATATTTACAACAGAGGTAATAGCAAGCAAGAAATTTTTTTAGACGGTCAAGATAGGGACCGTTTTATTAAATTACTTTATATTTCTAACTCAAAAAAGAGGATTAGTTTTAGGGATGATATTGTTGATAAAAAAATTGATGCATGGGAGTTTGAAAGAGGGGATACTCTTGTTTCCATCGGTGCGTGGGTTTTGATGCCTAACCATTTTCATATTTATATAACCTCCCCTAAGTCAGACTTAGGGGAAAATAAGAGTAATATTTCTGAATTTATGAGGAAATTAATGACCGCCTACACTAAATACTTTAATACTAAGTACGAAAGAACGGGTGCTTTGTATGAAGGAAGATTTAGATCTACGCATGTTAAAGGTGATAATCAAGCCAAATATCTTTTTTCGTACATTCATCTTAATCCTATAAAGCTTATTGATTCAAAGTGGAAAGAAAATGGGATATCCGACAAAGATAAAGCTTTACAATATTTAAATACTTATAATTGGAGTAGTTATGATGACCACAGAGGAATTTTTAGAAAGGAAAATAAAATTTTACAATTAACTGATTTTCCAAATTATTTTTTGAATATAAAAGATTTTGACTCAGAGATTTTTTCTTGGTTACAATATGAAGAGTCTCCCCTAAGTCTGACTTAGGGGAGTTTTAGAGAAAGTTTTCCACAGATTTATTTTGGTTTAAGTTATTTTGTAATATAATTTAGGAATGGAAAAAATGAAAAGTCTCGCAAGGATGCTGTGGTCCCACAAAATTTTCAAAATAGTTAAGTGGGCCTTTTTAGTTTTACTTGTTTTGTATTTTATTCTAGTGGGCTTTCGAGTTAAATATTTTTTTGATTTAGATAAGACAAATGCGCAAGTGGAGAAAATTCATGCGACAAAGCTGACCCTGGATGATGTGATGGGCACAAATCTTCCCCCAGACCCTGGAGCCGAAGCTGATAAAACAGTTATTGGAATTGATGCAAATAATAACGGTATTCGGGACGATGTAGAGCTTGCAGTATTTAAAGAATATCCAAATTCTGCGAAAACCCGTGCAGTCCTTTTGCAGTATGCACTCGCTTTGCAGATGGAAGCAATACAGCCGATATTTAATGAGACTACAGTAGGAGAAGTGGCAAATAAGGGAGACAGAGCAATTTTTTGTTTAGCTAAAATTGTTCCTACTGATGGAGAAGGAGGTGTGATATTAGCAATAGAAAAATACGGAAAATTTATAACAGATAAACAATTTAATACTGAGCAAAGAAAAACTAAACATAGAGATTTTTATTCATATTTAAAAAGTGGAAGAATAGATGATTCTGAAAGTTGTGATATTGATATTGTTAAATTACAAAATTAGCGTTTCATAAATTTTTTCTATGAAAAAAGGAATATTGTTTATTCTTGTTGTGGTTTTGTTTTGTTCATTTTATTCAAAAGTCTCAGCGAATGAATTATGCTCTCCGCGTGGATATACTATTTCTGCTGTTAATGGAATTTTTACAAATGAAGAAGGAGCAAGAAATAACCAAAGATTATTAAAAGTATTACTGAAGGATACATATAAAAATCAAAAATTAGATTATCAGTATCTCTACAACCCCTCTCACCTTGCTGGTGCGGGAGATTTATTTGATGCAGTAGGGCAAGGACTTTTCAACCAAAAAAATGATTACGACCTCGTGGAGATGTTGAATGATGCCAGTAAAAAAGTTACGACTCAAAAAGTTTTACTGGTAGCTCATTCACAAGGAAATTTTTATGCTAATAATTTTTACGACAAAGTTGCATCACAGCCTGGGGGAGTTCCAGAACGATCAATTGGTGCTTATGGTGTAGCCACTCCTGCAAATCGTGTTGCTGGTGGTGGAAAATATTTAACTTCTAGTACTGATGCTGTTATAAACAAGACAAGGCTGCTAGGTATTTTAGATGTTTTGAAAGCAAATACGGATATTAATTTACAAGAGGAAGTTGGTTCCAATGGGCATGGTTTTTCAGATATATACTTAAAATATCAAGGTGATAAAATTGTTTCAGATATTAGATCATCGCTCGACAAGCTTAAAGAAAATGATGAACAAGAAATACAAGAGCCATGTATTTCTGCACCCGAACTTACTTTTGTTCATAAAATGCAGGGAGTTGCTTTGGCTGTTGCTGACCCAACTGCAGTCGTTGTAAAAAATGGAGTAGTTGGTACTTATGGTGTCGGTGTTTATATCGCAAATGGTGTTCAGAATGTTGGCATTGCTATTGGTAATTTTTTTCATAATACTGGTTTAGCAATTGGAAATAGTTTTAATAATTTATCTGCTAATGTAGCGGGAAGTTTGCCTGATACAAGAAACTTGGTAGCGATACTTCCTAATGTAGTTGATTCCGTTGCAGATAACCCTCAAGATAATAATCTTCCACCAGAGCAAATACCAGAAAACACTACGGAAACAGCGCCTCCGTCAGTAGATGAAGGAACACAGGCTATCCCTGTGGAGGTGCCCCAGGAGACAGAAATAATTCCTCCGCAAAATCAAAATACTGTATTGGAGGAAGGGGGCAACAGTAGTGGAGGCGTTGGCGGGGTAGGTGGCAGTCGTGGGGATGGAGGAGGGTCACCAATTTCTCCAGCAGAGTTACCGCCTGCTTCTATTCCAGTTCCTGATATTATCCCCCCGATTATTTCGCTGGTTGATAGTAGCCCAATTGATATAATAAAAGATACTGTATATGTTGACGCTGGGGCGACTGCCTTGGATGACATAGATGGTATGCGAGAAGTTACAAGTTCTGGAACTGTTGATATTGCGACTATCGGCACTTATATTATTACTTATTCCGCGACCGATCTATCTGGGAATATTGGAACATTAACTCGTACAGTAAATGTCATTGCACCACCGCCTCCTCCACCACCTCCGCTTGCTACTTTTACCATTGATAAGGATACTACATTAGCGGCAGGTGAATACAATTATGATAATTTAGTAATAACCAATAATGCAGTTTTGACTCTCGAAGGAGATTCTCTTTCTACGAACGCATTTAAAGGAGTAAAAATTAACGCAATAAATATAATCATTGATGTTGGCGCGTCTATTTCTGCTGATCAAAAAGGTTACGGTCCAGGGAGTGGGCAAGGGACTTCAAGTGGGGATTCTACAGGTGCAAGTTATGGTGGATATAGTGTTGCTGGAGATACAAATTCGACTATTTATGGTTCAGCTACAAAACCTACTGACTTAGGAAGTGGAGGAAATAGTTATGGAGGTGGGGCTGTTCATATTGTCGTTTCTGAGACTTTTACTGACAATGGAATTATTTCAGCTGACGGAAATACTTCGAGCAGTGGCGGGAGTATTTATATTACAACAAAAAATATGACAGGAAGTGGGGTAATGCATGCTAATGGTGGAGGTCTTTTTGCTTCTGGTTATTTTAAAAGTCCAGGTGGTGGAGGCAGAATCGCTCTTTATTATCAGACTTCCTCTTTTGATGGAAAGATAGAAGCAAAAGGAGGATGTGGACAATACGATGGGATGACGATGACTTGTGCGGAAAATGGGACAATAGGTATTTTTGATGAATCTTCTAATGATCTTTATGTAAATAATTCTTGGAGATTTCAAAAAAATGATAGTCCATTAAATTTTAATAATATAAATATTTCTAATGGAGCAAAGGTCTCCTCGGAGGATGGAGCAAATGTTAAAGCAAAAAATATTTTAATTAATGGTACTTCTATTTTTACCCTTTCAGGTGGCGAAACTATCAATGCAGACGTTCTTACTCTTTCTGGGAATTCAATTATTACAGTAATTCCAGAAAAAATACTTTCTCTAGCTGTTTTAAATCTTAATATAGAAAATGGTTCATCAATTTCTGCTGATGCAAAAGGATATATAAACGGCCCTGGAACCCCAGCAACACAATCTGAAGCCGGGGCGAGTTACGGTGGGATGGGCGGGGGAGCTACAGCAAAGCCAATTTATGGCTCGGACTTAATGCCAGTTGATTTTGGGAGTGGGACAGAAGGGCGTCGAGGAGGTGGGGCAATTCGTATAAATGTGACAGATACATTTATAAATGATGGTATTGTTTCAGCAAATGGGTATCCAGTTCGCACAAGCGGAGGTAGTATTTATGTGACGACAAATAAAATAAATGGTAGTGGTACTTTTCAAACAAAAGGTGGTGACAGCTCATGGCCATATGGACCGATTGGTGGAAGCGGAGGACGAATAGCAATTCATTATTATACTTCCTCTTTTTCTGGTGCAACAAATGTATTAGGTGGCGTGTATTGTTTTAGTGGTTGTGCTCCGGCAGCAGAAGTTGGGACAGTAAAAATGATTGATGAATCTATTCCACCTCCTCCTCCACCACCTCCGCCCCCAGACCCTGTCCCTGACCCTGTACCCGATGCAACAGTGCCAACAATTACAAATTACACACTAAACGGAGTGGCGGATAATCTTACAATTAATCCGTTGGTTAATCCTGTTACTTTAGTTTTTACAGCGAACAAAAATGTGGATTGGGTGTCTGTAAAAATTGAAAATGAAACTGATGCGACCTTGCACAAATTATTTTATTCTGGAAGCGGATGTGTTGATGGTACTGATACTTGTACAAAAAATTGGGATGGTATTTTGTCAGGTGGGGGATTGCTTCAGAATGGAATATTTAAAATTAAAGTTCGGATAAAAGATTTAATTAGTGGTACACAATATGACTTTGTTTCCCCATATCTAATTACGGTAGATACTACAATTTAAGTTTCCCCTATCCCAGGGATAGGGGAAAAATCGGCGGGTTTTGGTAATAATATTGTTATGCTATAATAATTTTATGGCGACGAAACATTTCTTCAAGGGGGTAGCTATATTTTTGGTAATAATAGTCCTCGGGCTTATTATTTTTTCTTATATAAGTAATTCAGATAAAGGAACAAGTGCAGGAATAAATACAAATAATAAGGCAGAGGTTGCAAAATAGTCTATTTATGTTATATTAAGGATACCGCAGAGAAAGTAGGCAAACAATAAGTCCTATTTAGTGGGTCGATATTCTGACGGCAAAAGCCGTTTTTTTTATTCCTCATTGCCCATAAGCGATAAGGTTTTAAGAAAAATTAATCAAAAAAATTATGTTATTAAAATCAAAAAAAGAAGAAATGATCAAGGAATTAGAGGGAGCAATTAAAGGCTCTGAGTCTCTAGTTTTTGTGAATTTTCATGGTTTGAAAGTAAGTGACGAAACAGTCCTTCGTAGAAGTCTTCGAGATGAAGGGGTTAATTATAAAGTTGGCAGAAAGACATTGCTGAAGCGTGCACTCAAAGGTAAAGCGGTGGGAGAAATTCCTGAGCTTTCTGGAGAGGTCGCTATTGCATATTCTAAAGATGCTATTTCTTCACCACGTGAAGTTTATAATTTTCAAAAAACTCATAAAGGAGTTCTCAGTATCTTGGGTGGTATCTTCGATGGAAAATTCGTAGATGGCGCTTATATGATGGAACTTGCAACGATACCAAGTAGGGAAGTCTTACTTTCTAAAATTGCATTCTTGCTTAAATCTCCTATGCAGCGTTTAGCTGTAGCAGTGGGTGAAGTAGCAAAACAAAAGTAATATTAACAATTAATTAAAAAAAATTTATGTCAAAATTTGATTCATTTATGAAAGATCTCGAGAGCGCATCAGTCTTGGAACTCAATGACTTGGTGAAGGCTATCGAAGAAAAGTTCGGAGTATCAGCTGCGGCTGTAGCAGTTGCTGGTCCTGCTGCAGGTCCTGCGGAAGAAGAGAAGGATGCATTTAGTGTCGTTCTTACCTCTGCTGGTGAGCAAAAGATTGCTGTTATGAAAGTCGTTAAAGAAGCTCTTGGTCTCGGACTTAAAGATGCTAAAGATTTAGTAGATGCTGCTCCTTCAACCCTTAAAGATGGAATGAAGAAAGCGGAAGCTGCAGACTTGAAAAAGAAGATTGAGGATGCTGGTGGTAAAGTTGAACTTAAATAAACTAAGTAAAATATACTTTAAAACAGAAAAATCCCCAATGGGGATTTTTCTGTTTTTGCGTTGTTTTTTATAAAAAATGTAGTATCATACAGAGATGGAAATTCTAGGGAAAATATTGGGTAATCAAGCACGGGTAAAAATTATGCGCCTATTTTTGCTTAACAGAGGCAAGGGTTTTGCGGCTAAAGATGTCGTAAAAAGAAGCAGAGTAAACCCCCTTATTGTCCGTAAAGAAATCAAGCTTCTATCCTCAGTCGGTTTTATTAAAAAGCGCTCAGCTGTTTCCCAGGAGTGGTATTTTAATGCTCAATTTAAATACGGTGGGGAGTTTGAAGATTTGTTATTGAGTTCAGATACTTTAAGTAAACAGACTATTTTGAATAATTTTAAGAAAGTTGGAAGGGTTAAGCTTATCGTTATTTCTGGTGTATTTATTAAAAATCACGACAGTCGGGTAGATCTCCTCATTGTCGGCGATAAACTGAAAAAAAGTAAAATTGAAGAGGGGATAAAGAAGATTGAAGCAGAGCTTGGGGCTGAGCTTGTCTACGCCATGTTTGAAACGAAAGAGTTCCTATATAGGTTAAATATGTATGACAAACTAGTTCGAGATATTTTAGACTATCCACACGAAATCGTCTTACAGGCAAAAGAGTTATCCACACAAGCCTTAAAGAAAGTTTAAAAACTGATATAATACATATAGAACTTTAATAAGGTCGAAACTTAGAAAAGTGATTATTATTAATTATTAGGTAATTTTACTATGAATAATATCTGGACAACATGGGGTGATGTTTTTAATACTTCACTTCAAAGTTTATGGTTTGGTTTTGTACAGTTTGCTCCTAGGCTCGTAGTTGCAGTTGTATTTTTTGTAATTGGTTGGGTTTTGGGTTCTTTGATCGCAAAGGCCATCGAACAAGTATTTAGTAGTCTTAAGATAGATAGTCTTTTTAAATCTATCGGAGCAGAAAATTTCTTTAGAAAAGCTGGAGTAAATTTAAATTCCGGACACTTTGTCGGAGAAGTAGTAAGATGGTTTGTCATAATCGTTTTCCTTCTACCTTCTTTGAACTTAGTTGGTCTATATGATGTTTCTTCTTTCTTGAGTAATAGTGTTCTAGGATTCTTGCCTCAGGTTGTAATTGCAGCCTTCGTATTGATTATTGCTGCTCTTGTTTCTGAGGGTCTTTCTAAGGTAGTTATGGCGTCAGCAAAAGCTATGAATTTAAAAGCAGCCAATATGCTTGCGACTGTCGCAAAGTATGCTGTTTGGGTTTTTGCTATCATCATTGCTTTGGGGAAAGTTGGACTTGGAGACTATATGAGTATTCTTTTCACTGGAATAGTTGCAATGCTTGCACTCGGTGGAGCTCTTGCTTTCGGTATTGGAGGCAAAGATCATGCTGCCCGCTTCATCTCAAAGCTTGGAGAAGAAGTACATAATTAATAAAAACTTTTTAGGTTTCTAACTAAAAAAGATGTCCACCCGTTGTTTGGTTGGCATCTTTTTTATTTTGTTTGTATAATATATGTATGAAAAAATATACACTAATTTTATCATTTTTTGTTTTTCTATTATTTAGTTCTAATTTCAACATTGCAAAAGCAGCTACTATCTCTACCTCAGAATGTGTATTTAGTAGCACTCTCAAATTAGGCTCAAAAGGGGAGGAAGTAACTTGCCTGCAGAAGCAGTTAGGCGTTTCTGCTGATGGCTACTTTGGTAAAAAAACCAAAGCTGCTGTCGTCGCTTGGCAGAAAGGTGTGGGATTAAAAGCTGATGGAGTATTTGGTATTTTGTCTAGAAATGCTTTAGTTCCTGTTGTTACACTTTCAGGAGATTTTCCACCAGGCTGTGATGCAAAATCAGAGTTTAGTATTATGACAGGAAAACCATGTGCTGTTTCTGAAAAATATCCTGAGGTTACTATTACGAGCCCATCAATTCTTCCAAATGCGAAATTAAATACTTCTTATACTTTCAATCCAGAAGCTACTGGTGGTGCTAAAAATTTTTCGTCAAACAATTATAGTTGGGCAGTATTTGATGGGGCATTGCCACCCGGTTTAGATTTGATTGAGGGAATTTTTATTAACGGTATTCCCAGAGAAACGGGAACTTATAATTTTTCTCTTTCTGCCTCAAATGGTACACAAAAAGCAACAAAGAAATTTAGCCTAACAGTTGACGGAGAAGGAAACCTTACAGGAGCAAATTAAAAAAATATAACTTAACAGCAAAAGCAAAGAAAAACATTCTTTGCTTTTGCGTGAGAGAGGTCTACAATTAGGCTGGACTTGTTCCGCTGGAGGATGTATGCAAGAGCCAGAAAGGCTAACTCGGTATTGTCCGGAGTGTGTGACCGCAGCTGTTCACATTGACGGAGTTTGTCAGTGGTGTATCCAGAGAAAAGGATACGCCGCGAGCCCGGAAGAAAAAATGGTTTGGTCTCCAGAAGGACCAAAAGACTAAGGGGACGTTCGCCTGCGAACGTCCCCTAAATTATTGTATTTTTAATGCTAAAGAGAGTATGATATATGTATTATCTATTATAAATTAGTATAAAAAATATGAAGAAAAATATATCGATTTTGTCGGTTTTTATTTTTGTTTTTATGTTGTTTGGTTTTAATTTTAATACTGCAAAAGCAGCTACAACACCCGCACCTGATTGTGTAATTACCAGCACTCTTCGATTGGGTTCAAAGGGGGAGGAAGTGGCTTGTCTTCAAGCACATTTAGGACTTACTGCTGACGGTGTGTTTGGGAGAAGAACTAGAGAGAAGGTTAAAGATTGGCAGCTTAGAAGGAAACTAAATAATGATGGAGTATTAGGCGCCATGTCACGAGCTGCTCTAGAAGAAAATTCTACTAGTCCAGAAGGAAATCGAAATCCAACTTTAAATCCGGCACCAGCACCGACCCCAACTGACGAGATTATAACTACAACACCAGCTGCTACTTCTGTTACTGTTCTAACTCCAAACGGTGGCGAAACTTTTAAAAAAGACGTAACTCAAAAAATAATTAGATGGAGTGATACAAATAATATTTCAACTCATGAAATAAAACTTATATCATATCCTGCACCTTGTACTACTGGTATTGGCACTGTTTGTCCTCCGTTTGTTTCTGGTGTCTATACAATTGCTAATACTCAAGGCTCTTCTTTTGCCTGGGCAGTAGGGAAAACATGGGAAAATGATAGTGTCCCTGATGGTTCATACAAAATTCAAATTTGCCAAACTAGTACAACAAATTGTGATTCAAGTGACGGAACATTCTTTATTGTTTCTGACACTACTTCTCCTACAACATTTACAATAACTACTTCATCTCCACTTCCAAATGCGACAGTAGGAAATCAGTATAAATCATATATTTATACTTCAAATGGATTTGGTTCTTATACTTGGTCATTTATGGCTGGTTCTGGTTCTATGCCTTCAGGGATAGTATTTGCTTCTAGCGATGATTGTGGAGTAACTTCCAGTATGTCTAACGTATCTAATTGCACCTTGCTTTTTGGTACACCAACTATTGCTGGAACTTACACATTTACTTTACAAGCTAAAGATAATGCAATAAGTGGGGCAGGAGCAGCAGTAGCAACAAAGCAATTTACTCTAACAGTAAATCCTACAACTATACCAGTAACCCCTTCTATTACTCTTCTTTCACCTAACGGAGGAGAAATATTCACAGCTGGACAGCAAATGACAGTTAGATGGCAGTCGTCTAATGTTCCTACAACAGAAGGTTTGGTTATTCAAATGATACAAGCGAACAGTATCAACGACATTATTGGTTCATGGATTGTTCTTACATATTCAACCCCAAACGATGGTATCGAAACTTTCAATTTAGATAAAAATCTAGTTCCTGGAAAATACGAACTTAGTATAAAGAGATATGTAGGAGCCGGGGATACTATGTCTGATGGATTATTTACTATCAATGCTTCAGTTGCAACAACTCCTTCTTGTACGATTACTGCGACCCCTTCTTATATAATGGAAGGTGGTACATCAAGACTTAACTGGGATTGTAAAAATGTTAATTCTGTAAAATTAACGCCAGGAAATATTTATGGTTATCCAAGTGCTTACGATGTTCACCCTACGATGACGACAAGATACACTCTTAATTATCAGGGAACTAGCGGATCAGGAGATGCAAGTGTTGATGTGACGGTGGACCATGTGGGCAAACCAACAATAATTTCTCTTCTCCCAGCTGGTTGTTCTATAAATACAGGATATAGTTCTACGACTGGTTTATCATGTTCAGTTTCTCCCACCTCTGCAAATATTGGTGACCGTGTTTATGTTTACGGGTCAAATTTTATTCCTAAGTGTACTGTTACTACTATGTTGGATGTTGGTGGTTCGATGTCTCACCCCAATGATGTAGATTGTAATTATGTTTCTCCTACTCTTGTTACTTTTGTGATTGGGGCATATGAAGTTGCTGGGAATCATCACATCAAAGTTACCAACTCTGCCGATACCTTTCCAGTTAGTAATACTGTTTATTTAAATTTTACCACTTCTACTAATACAAAAGATGGAAATATTGTTTGTCCGTATGCTAGACCTCTAGCAGGTTATCACTGGGAAGGAATGCAACCATATCCTGTCTGTGGAGGGTATTTAGTTAAAGATGCGTCAGGTGATGTTATGGGTGCAGAAACTTTTCACTTCACTCAAACACTTAAAAACGGTTCAAAAGGAAATGAAGTTGTAGAACTTCAAAAATTCCTAAATGCAGCTGGATACTATAATGGAAAATTTGATGGAAAATTTGGAAAGGGAACAAGGGTTGCAGTTATAAATTGGCAGAAATCTCTAAATCTAAAAGCCGATGGTTCATTCGGTGCTATGTCTCGAGCGGCAATAGAGAATAATTTAACACCAACTCCCGTTAGTGTTGATGTGGGAACAGCTCCAATTTCGACAAGCACAAATACAATTTCTATTTCTACCCAAGTTGGTCTACCTGTTTTAGTTGAGGCGAAAAGGCAGGCTATTTTTCAGGCTGCTCTTTCTCGGGATTTAGTAAAATTTAAAGCTGAATCATCAGACACGTCTTATACATTTTCTGATCTTGATGTTAATGGAAAATCTAAATTTGGACTTTCTGGTTTTACAAAGTTTTCAGGATATGAAAAAGATATAAGTCTTTTTGATCTTTATCCAGTTCTTTTAAATTTACCTTTTACTGTATCAGGAAATCTATACACTTGGCCTTCAGTAGCTACGAAAAATGGTAAAGACTTTTTGCCATCAGAATTGACTTACATGAAAACATTTTTGACTGACGAGCAAATTGAATCCTTAAAAGGCTATTATTATACTTATCCCCACATAACCATTACTTCTGAGGGGAAATGGATAAACCATAGTTTCTTCAACGATTAATATTATTTTATATAGCTAAAAAGTCTAAAAAAGAAGTCTCAGGTTATCCCTGTTGACTTCTTTTTAGTTATAGATTATACTCATTTAATCAGTATGAATACCACAAGAAACAGGTTAAAAGGGCGGTGCTAATAAGCAGACTTCTTTTGTCTGTTAGGCCCGCCTCAAAGGCGGTTTTTTTGTGGAAAAGTTAGTTACAGCAAGGCTTGAATATTGAAAATTAAATTCCTGTTCTAACCTTTAAGGGGTCTTTACTTTGACAGTTAAATGTCATCGGAAGGGTCTTCCCCAAACAAGATAGAAATAGGAGAAAAGCTCTAAATAAATGGTGAGTCTCGAGCGGTCGAGATATACATTTTTTTAGAGCTTTGTTTTTTCCAAATGTAATGTTTGGATTTTGTGGTTTTCAAATTTCTTAACAGGAAATTTAAGGGCGTACGGTGGATGCCTTGACTTTAAGAAGCGATGAAGGACGTGGCGTTGCTGCGATAAGCTTCGGGGAGG
>JBAZYS010000007.1:0-32402 GCA_041659205.1 Minisyncoccota bacterium
CCGTGCAGAAGGTTATTGTAAAGAAGTCTACATACTTAGCGCGCTTTTTTTGTTTAGATTAAAAAATTCTTAAACGAGCCAAATATTCTTTAATCGAGCCCCTTTGTTTCGGATAGAGTCGAGACATACTTTTTCCTATCCCGATAATATTATGCCTAATCTTATATATCGGAAGTCTATAAGATAGACACCACCTCAGGCTTACGCGAAAGATGGAGCAAATGCAAAGTCCTTCATTCCGAAGAATGGAGAGCCCATAGCTTTTGCTTTAGCAGTCAATTTTGCAATTAACATTTGAACGAATTTTAACGAGATTACGTCCGTACTCGGTATGCATCAATAACAATTGAGCCAACTGTCTATGCCTTGCATCCCCATATTTTGAAAATAATATTTCAATCATTTTCTTTATTTTCAATGCCCTTTATATTCGCGTCTGAGCTCTCTGTCAGTGTCGCGTTTCTTTAGAGTCTCTCTTTTATCAAATTTTTTCTTGCCTTTAACTAAAGCAATATTTACCTTGATTTTTCTAGCTTTATTATACACTGTGAGTGGCACTATTGTCAAACTCTTGTTTTTCTCGCTTCCCGCAAGTTCAGTTATTTCCTTTTTAGTAAGCAGTAGTTTTCTGTTTCTAAGTGGATCATAGTCCTGTGGAGCATTCTTAGGCTGGAAAGGTGGAATATTTGCATTGATTAAGAATGCTTCTCCTCCACGAACAATAACAAAGGCTCCCTCTAGAGACATCTGCCCACCCCTCACAGACTTCACTTCCGTGCCCAAAAGCTCAATACCGGTCTCGTATTTTTCAAGAATTTCATAATCAAAACGTGCTTTTCGGTTTTCCGCGTAATTAGCCATATTTATATACTAGCATCTTTAGACTAAACAATAAAAAAAGGAAGTTGACTTTATACTGCTAATACGCTATTATCTTGTAGTCAAAGGTTTCTAAGGGTTTTCTTGGACACTTATTTACATAAATTGCGAGAAAGAATAAACAACCAAATAAGGGCGAAAGAACTCCGAGTTTTAGACGGTGAAAATAAAAATCTTGGTGTTTTAAGCATAAGAGATGCTCTAGAATTAGCACAGAGCAAAGGTTTAGATTTAATTGAAATATCTCCTAATGGCAATCCCCCAATCGCAAAGATAATGGATTTCGGGAAATACCAATATGAGGCAAATAAGAAGTTAAAGAAGGCCAAGGCTGGTGCAAACAAAACAGAAACCAAGTCAATTCAGATAAAGATAGGCACCGGAGACCATGATTTAGAACTTAAAGCAAAAACTGCTTCAAAATGGATCAAGGAAGGACATAGAATCAAAGTTGAACTTTTCCTTGCTGGCCGTGCGAAGTATATGGATGAAAAGTTTTTACGGGAACGTTTAGATAGAGTTTTACATTTAATTACTGAAGATTATAAAATATCAGATAGTTATAAAAAAGGTCCAAAAGGTTTAACAACAACAATAGAAAAAAAATAATTACTGGCTTAACGCCACACAAATTTATGGGAAAAGGAATGAAAACAAACAAATCATACAGCAAGAGATTAAAACTTACCAAAAGCGGAAAGATTCTTTCTCGTAAGCCTGGTTTCAACCATTTCAATGCTAAACAATCACGAAATTCACAGCTCGCTGGTCGCAAGGGTATGAATTTTAAAATCAAAAACAAGCCTATGAGTCATTTATTGCCTTTTAGCTAATTTATAAATATAAACAAATAATATGACAAGAGTAAAAAAGGGAGTACATGCGTTAAAGAGAAGAAGAAGTGTCTTGAAGCAGACCAAAGGAATGCGTCATGGACGCAGCACCAAGGAACGTCAAGCAAAAGAAGCTTTGCTTCATGCTGGAAATTATGCTTTTGCCCATAGAAAAGACAAGAAGTCACACAATCGTAAACTTTGGAACATTAAAATAAACGCTGGGGCACGTGAGCTCGGTATGTCTTATTCAAAATTAATCGGCGCTCTTCACAAGAAGAATATAATGCTTGATAGAAAGATATTGTCAGACTTTGCACAACATCATCCAGAAACTTTCTCGAGAATTCTAGCACTCGTAAAAATTGAAAAAACAAAAGAAAAAGTAGTAGCCTAAATAAAAAATCCCCGTTCAGGGGATTTTTTATTTAAAGATGAGAAGGAGTAGTTATTTTATATTCTGTAACCTTGTCTTTCTTCACTAGGGCAATGACATCTTCTAAGAGTTTCTTTGGATCTTTTCCGGTAGCAATCTTTGCATTCGGACGATGTCCTTTCGCAATGATTTCTTCAAGTTCTGCTCCCATTTCCCATGGACCCTCAAAGACACCAATTGGTTTTCCATCTTCGAAAGCAATCGTAAATTCATGGATAGTCCCAATACGTCCACAACCACAAATGACAGCATCCGCACTGCGAGTAAGTAGAAGGTCTCGTCCTGAATAACCGAAACCGGTATAAATTATCAAATCCATATAATCGATAGGAAGCTTATAGACTTCTACGTGTTCGCGTTCGGAAGCCGCAGGTGATACTCCAATAGAAATTCCTCCTGCTTCTTTTGCTCCCATTGCGGCCCAAAGTGGAAAACCAGTCGTGGCCCCCGTCACTAAGACAGCTCCTTGGCGGGCAATTTCTCGTCCGAGTTCTTTTGCTTGATCGAGCGCCCCTACTCCACAACTCCCTGTTTCAGCTGCGCCAGAGACACAAATTTTTATTTGATTGTGTCCATGCTTCGCTGGAAAATCAATTTTAGAATCCATGTGCATATTATATCATTGATAAAAAAAATGTGAAACTAAAATTTAATCGCTACCAAGGAAAATCTTATATGTTACAATTCACCTATGGATATAGGTATCGATCTTGTTAAGATAGCTCGAATTGAACAAATTCTCACGGACCAAAAGCTAGTTCATAAGTTTTTTAATGCCTCAGAAATTACTGACAATTTAGAGAGCCTAGCTGGTATTCTGGCCGCCAAAGAAGCATATATGAAGGCTTGTGGTGATAAGCTTGAATGGTTATCAATTGAAATAAAAAAAAATGACTTAGGAAAGCCATACATTGTAGGCAAAATAAATACGCGGGTGAGTATTTCGCACGATGGAGACTATGCAGTGGCGGTAGTTCTAATTATTAATTAATATATAAAAATGGAAACACTTACAGATCTCATTAATAATTTTAAAGATAACCAAGACGTCGCTATAGTTTACCGAACTGATTTTCGCACTTTCAAATACACATACAGTGAAATATATGAACTCAGCATGCAGATGTCTGTGTTTTTAGGTGACAAAGGAATAAAAAAAGGAGATAGAGTCTTAATTTGGGGCCCCAATAGTCCTGCTTGGGTTGTATCTTTTTTAGGAATCATTAGTACTGGAGCTATCGCCGTGCCAGCAGACATGTTGGGGACTGTAGAAAATACTGGGACGGTTGCACGCTTATCAGAAGCAAAATTAATTTTAAAAACAAAATACAGACCAGCTCTCCCTTCTACTGTTCCATCTTTCTACCTCGAAGATATTTTTTTTGAATTAGAAAAAATAAAAAGTGTCAGTATTCCTATTACAACAAAAGAAAATGATATCGTCGAACTCGTATACACTTCTGGCACCACTGGTAGTCCCAAAGGGGTTGCCTTAAGTCATAAAAATATTATGGCGAATGTGAAAGCCGTATCAAGCGTTGTCTCAATTACAAAAAAAGACACCATGCTTTCCACTCTCCCTTTAAGCCACATGTTTGAACAAACTGCTGGCCTTTTTACTCCCCTTTCTCATGGAGGACGCATTGTATATATGACATCATTAAAAAGTAGCGCACTTTTTGGAGCCCTAGCTAAAGAAAAAATTACGATGATACTTACTGTCCCTCGTTTACTACAAAGCATGAAAACTGGAATACTCGCAAAGGTAGAAGAGGAAAAAAAGACAAATATTTTTAATCACTTTTTGTCGATTAGCACACGTCACCCGTGGCTAGCTCCATTTCTTTTTAGAAGTGTACATAAACGTTTTGGCTCACAATTTCGTTTTTTTGTAAGTGGAGGGGCATCGCTTGATGGTGATACAGAAAAGTTTTGGCATACACTGGGTTTTAATGTCCTTGTAGGTTATGGTCTGACGGAATGCGCGCCAGTACTTACGGTTAATCCTGAAAAGTCTCCTCGCATAGGTACGGTTGGTAAGCCTTTATCAAATGTAGAAATTTGCATTGCAGAAGATGATGAAATACTAGCAAAAGGGCCTGGTATTTTTTCTGGCTATTGGCAAGACGAAGCTCGTACACAAAGCACATTTAGGGATGGCTGGTTTTTAACAGGTGATGTTGGAGCACTTGATGCAGATGGATATCTAAGTATTAAATCCCGCAAAAAAGACGTCATCGTCACTGCAAACGGTGTAAATATATATCCGGAAGACATAGAAAACGTGTTAGCAAAAAATAAGGATGTCCGTGAATGTTGTATTATAAGTATTCCCTCCCCCCAGGGTGAAGAAATACATGCCGTTATTGTTTTAAATGCTGGAGGTAATGCAGAACAAATGATTGCCGATACTAATGCAAAATTAGACAGCGCACAACAAATAATGAGCTTTACTCTTTGGGATAAAGAATTCCCTAGAACATCCACTTTAAAAATTAAGAAAAACCAAGTACGGGAAAAGATTTTGAATACTACCTCTGCCTCATTAGACAAAAATAATAACGTTTCTGAAAATAAATTAATTATCTTATTAAGACGAATAACGGGAAAACAAGAAATCACTCCAGAAATGCAACTCGTAAAAGACCTCAAGCTTGATTCTATCGGGCGAGTTGAATTAGTAGCAGCAATTGAACAAGAATATTATTTTGATTTTGAAGAAGAACTTATAACACCTAAAACTACTGTCGCTGATCTTGAACATATAATCAACGAACGAACAAAAGGAACTGCTCAATATTCTTATCCAAGATGGACAGAATGGTTGATCGTGCGAGCACTAGGTAACCTTTGGTTAGAAATTATAAATTTGAGTATCTGGCGTCCTTTCTGTTTACTTAAAGTAAAAGGAAATAAAACACTCTCAACAATTAAAGGACCTGTAATATTTGTTTCAAATCACATCAGCTATGCAGACCATTCTTGTATTGTAAGATCCCTGCCACTAAATTTCCGCTACAATACTAGTACCCCTGCATGGGGGGAATTCTTTTTCCCAACTGAAACAAGTTTCTTGCATCAAGCCATAAGACGTATTTTTTATTATTACTGCATCACGACTCTTCGCTTGTTTATGATGTTTGAATTTCACAGTTTCAACAATGGCTTGAAACATGCTGGCTTATTAGTCGATCAAGGAGAAAATATTCTGATTTTCCCTGAAGGTGGACATACCCGAACAAAAGAAATGCTCCCATTTAAAAATGGAACTGCAATTTTAATTCAACAGCTTAAAATACCAGTCATACCGATAGGACTTAGCGGACTTGAGTATGTATATCCTCACGGAGCAACACTACCTAAGCCGGGCATCGTGCACGTTAATTTTGGCACACCAATTATATTTAAAAATGAATCAATACAAGAAATTACAGAACGACTCAGAAATGAAGTAGAGAAATTGCGACAACAGAAATAGATTAAAATAAACTATGTATCCAAAAATCTAAGATTGGGGCAATTTGTATTGCAATCATGTTCGCTATCCAAGCCACAACGACAGCAGCAAAAACGTCTATTGTATAATGCGCACGTAAAACGATCATGCTCACAGCCTGCACTATTACTAAAATAAAACAAACAAAAACAAACCATAATGGTGCACTCTGCATAATCTGGAGTAACCCAAGCATCGCGACAGCAGTATGACCGGAAAAAAAGAAATCATTACTAACCCCATAAGTTACAAAAAGAGAAGGAAAACCAGGATTATGCCAAATAATCCCCTTTGGTGTCGGTAAAGTGAAAATCAACTGACAAATAAAACGAAGTGTCATGACAATTACAAGAGCTAAAAATGGCTGCAAGGTGGAACCAAAAATTGCACTTCCCAACAAAAAAAGTGCTGTCACATCAATAATAAATGAAGTAATTATAAGTAATATATTTGTAACTTTTAAATGATTATTCAACCACTCATTTATAGGTGTACTCCAAACATGTAAATAATCAAAAAAATTATTAAATGAGGGTACATTTTTTCCTCCAATAAATTTTTGTGCTTTAAACCACAAATATATTGTAAGAATTACAAGAAATAAATTAACAATATTTGGATAATATATGTTCATATTATTTAGGTGCTTTATTTTTACCGAAGGCCCTATTGGGTAATGACAATTTTGATTCTGGGAAATGCTCAAGTAGCCATTCTATGTACGAATTACTATTGGGCCCCTTTAAGTAATATTTATCACGGCAAGGATATGATTTTGGTGAGCTCTCAATAAATTCAGTCATTTGACATACAAATGACTGCTCATTACCTTCAACGTATCCAACTAAGGAAGGTCGTCTCCAGAGATACTTTTCAGTAAAAGAGAATATTGCAATACCAACAAAAGGAGGATAAAAATTTTTATGAATATGCCCCCAACTCGTTTCATTTTGTTTAGGTTTCTGGAAAACTTCCCATCTTGAGATTATTCCTTTTTTATTAACTACAAACCAGGAGTGTAGTGCAAAACTAAATGGAAATATCGCCGGGCATGTAAATAAAAAAACCTGATATTCTTGCTTATTAACTAAATGCTGAAACTCATCCATTATTTTTAATTTATTAAATATATTAAAAAGACAACTCTACACTATCCCCTCGCTCGGGAGCATAAGCTTCGATTCCTAAATTGTCTCTTAGCTTCTGAACTAAAAACATTGATGATTTTGGTTCACCCATGACTACAAAAACTTTTTTAATCTTATCTTGTGTATCTTCTACAAAATTTAACAAGCCGTCTGAATCTTTGTGTCCCGAATATCCAAAAATTGTCACAACATGCGCTCTAACGACAACTTCCTCGCCTGATATTCTTACTTTTTTTAATCCTTCTTGAATCAAACGCCCAGGAGTCCCCACAGACTGATATCCAGCGAGTAAAAGAGTATTATTAGGGTCTGGTAGATAATGCCTCTCATGATGTACGACACGTCCCCCAGTCGACATTCCCGAACCAGCAATGACTATCTTAGGATTCGGAACATTGCCTATCATTCGAGACTCTTCTGATTTCAGAGTACTATGAAGCCCTGGGAAATCAAACAAATACTTATCATGAGACATCGCTTTTTGTGCACTCTCGTTAAAATAAGTTCTAAATTGTTTAAAAACGTCTGTTAAACGAATAGCTAAGGGAGAATCAAGGAATATAGGCATAACAGGAATTCTGCTGCCCTCTACTAGGGCATCAAGCTCAAAGAGGAGTTCTTGTGAACGTTCAAGAGAAAAAGTAGGAATAATTAGTGTCCCTTTTCTTTTATAGTTATCCTCAATTGTTTCTTCTAGGAATTTTCTCCTTTCATCTCGTGATTCATGATTTCTATCTCCGTAAACAGATTCCATTATTAAGTAATCTATATCTGTCACCTTATCCGTATCGGGAAGAATCGGTGATGGACTATTTCCTAAATCTCCAGTGAAAAGAATTTTCTTTCCATTATAAAGAAATTCAATCATCGCAGAGCCGAGAATGTGTCCAGCATTAAGTAAACGAACTTCTACATTTTCCGTAATTTTTATGACTTGATAATAAGGAAAACCTTTCCAGAGAGAAAGCACAAGTTTTATATTTTCTTCTGAATAAATTTTATCTAACCCTAAATCTGTATTTTTTCCCAAAATGCCAGCTGTGTCCTCAAGCATGGGCTGTGCAAGTCCCCGAGTTGGCTCCGTAGAATATATTTGCCCACGAAAACCTTCACTGATTAATTTAGGAATCCTCCCTAAATGATCTACATGAGCATGTGTCACAAAAAGAATATCAATTCCTTTAACATCATATTTGAATGGTTCCCAGTTTATATCATCAGCCAATTTTTCTCCTTGGGTAAGTCCACAATCAATTAATATTTTTTTATTATCAATTTCTAAAAGAAAATTTGCACCCGTTACTGTCCCTGTTCCTCCATGAAATGTTACTCTTGCTTTTTTTTCTGCATTTTTTTCCATAATTTAATTATACAGTATTATTTGTAATTGGGATAATCCTATTTCGTAGATAAAAAAAATATGAAATCGCAAAAGTTCCTCCAGCAAGGTCAAAGAAAATGTCAGAAATAGTATCTAAGCTATTAAATGAACTTTGCGCAATGATATTATTAAATAAAATTTCAAAAACTTCCCAGGAAGCACCAAAAAGCAGAACAAAAAATAAAATTTTATAAATTAACTTTGAAGAAAGTTCTAATTCAAAAACTTTCTTGGTCAAAAACCAGATTACAGAAAGTCCAATGAAAAGTCCTCCCAAAAAATGCATCGGCATATCAAAATACCAGATAGAATAATATAAATAAAACTTTGTCGCGAGGTAATTAAGTATAAAAATTAAAACAATAAGCTTCGCTAGGGTTTTAAAAAGTCTTTTTCTGTCCATTTATATATTGTACCCGGTAGTGAGATTTTTATCAAAGCACTACTACCGGGTTTACCTCAAAAAAGACTTCAAGGAAACTGTCTGACAAGAAAAAATCCGCTTCCGCGGAGTTCTTCTTAGGACTATTTCGGACATATTACCATAGCTTATAGCTAAGTGGGTGTTAGACGTTTGAAGCCAAGGCCTCACTCGATCGAAACTCCCATAAATTAGTGTTCTAGGTAATATTCAGAAATAACCCTACTAAAAGTATATTCTCTTTAAATTTTTCTGCAACAGCTTTTTCAAAAAAACACAAATTTAGAGAAAAAACAAGTTTGACTTAAGCGTGTTTGTGAGCTTTAGTTGTTTGAGTAAACTTTTCATGAACATTTTCATACTCAAAAAGCTCATTTTCTGAAAACCAATGCGCAATCTCAGCCTTTGCTTCTGTAGAATCTCCAGAAGCGTGCAAAATATTCGGTAAACCAATCCCTTGTTCATCAGCATGCTTGAAACTCATGTGAGAATAATCTCCTCTAATTGTTCCAGGGACTGCACTCTTTGATTCTGTGGGTCCAACCATCTTTCGAACAATAGAAACGGCTTCGACACCCTCGAGGACGAAAGCAATTACTGGACCAGACTGCATCATTTCAACCGTAGTATCAAAAATTTTTTGTCCGTGACGAGAAACCATTGTTCCAATTTTTTCATAGTGATGAAAAAAGAAATCGGTATCTGGTTGAAGCATTTTTGCTCCAACAATCTTGAGTCCGACTTTTTCAAATCTAGATAATATTTCACCGACTATCCCCCTCTGGACTGAATCAGGTTTAAAAACTATAAGCGTTCTTTCTTGTGCCATATATATTCAAATTAAAATTATAATAAACGCATCTTAACAGATTATAGACAATTACTCAAACTATTCCATCGAGGTATATCTCGCCATGATTTCTGTTTCTACCTCTTCTCTATCACGTCCGTATTTTATATAAGAAAGCTCTTTTAAATTATCCACGATATCAGGATTTCCTTTTTCTGGCGCCAATGTGTGCAAATTAAAAGGTTTGGTAGGTTGACCATTTACGAGCATACTAATGTAAGCATTATAGTTATCAAGTTTTGTAATATCTTGAGCACTAAATGTCGGCTTAAATTTTGGCTCAAGGAATGTCGCATCTTCAGTACCGACACGAAAGACAGCCATCGAGCCAACGTTTCCAAAAACGGCATTTTTAATATTTTCCTCAAGCTGAGTGATGTATTGATGGGCAATGTTTAATGATAGTCTATATTTTCTTGCTTCAGACAAAATTGAAGCAATAGAATCAGTGGTAACATTCTGGAACTCATCGATGTATAAATAAAAATCATTCATTGGTTTGCCAAACATATCTACCCGAGAAAGTGCTGCCATCTGAATCTTACCGACGAGCACTAGACCAATCAAATTCGCATTTATGTCTCCGAGTCTTCCTTTCGAAAGATTTACTAAAAGAATTTTCTTCTCATCCATTATTTTTCTAAAATTGAAAACAGAATTTTGTTGAAGAACCACCGGACGCATGATGTCATTGCTAATAAAGTTATCAAATTTTGAAGAAATATAAGGAACAAAGTTTGCTAGAGATTGGTCGCCAGACGTCTGCTCTGCAGCTATCCAAAATTGTTTAATGATTGGATTTTTACATTTGGCAAGCTTCATATCACGAAATTCTTTATCAGCAAGGACACGAGTAATCTCAAGTAGGGTCGAACCTGACTCTGGATCTTCCATTACAAGGAATGCGCTGTTTCTAAAATACTGTTCAAACATTGCTCCGCCTCCAACTTTCATATCAAAAAGTTTATTGAAGATACCCATCATCTCATTTACTACGAAAGTCTTTTGCTCTGGATACTTTGCATCATATTCGAGCATGTTTAGACCCATCGGGCGTGCAGTATAAGCAGGGTCAAAATATATCACATCATCGATACGCTCTTTAGGAATACGCGATAAAATAGTCTGGATATCTGTACCGTGTGGATCGATATAACAGCACCCATCTCCATTTCGGATGTCTTGCGTTATCATATTGAGCATAATGTTCGTCTTACCCGTACCAGTCTGACCAATAACGTAGAAATGTCTCATGCGGTCTTCGCGGGACATATGAATTTCTGTGTCCTTTCCTCGATAACTATTTACTCCTAAGACAATACCTTCCCCTCGCATCTCTATTGGTGCTGGAGCGATGCCTGCTTTTGCTTCTTTAAGTTGTGGCTGGCTTCCAATACCTATTGGGAAATGAAATACCGAAGCGAGCTCTTTTAAATTCATTGGCATTATATTGTCGGGGGAAAATGTACGATAAGAAAAATCATGAAAAAGCTTTTTTAATTCACTTCCATGAACTTCTTCAAAAACAAAAGAGTTACTAGCCGCTTCGGAAAACTGATTAAAAGAAGACTCTATCTCTCTCAGGATTCCTTCTGCTCGTTCTCGACTGCCACCGGAAGCTATCACGCGAATATTCGCTTTCATGATGCTACTTTTTATTTTATTACCTATCTTTTCTACTGCGCCTTCATCCACAGCCCTTCTGCCTTTCATGTATTTCTCTTTTTTATCTTCTTCATCTTTTTCTTTTTTCCCGAAAAATAATTCTTTCCCTGCTTTAAAAAGTGCATGGTTAAACTTATAGTAATCATCTGCCGCATGCTTCACCGAAATACCATCTTTTACATCATCTAATATTTTATGAAACTCATTTATAAACTTATCTCCTGCCGGTGCGATGACAAGCTGAATGGCAGCACCCTCCCCTGCAGTCTTGAGCTTAGAGAAAACATTTAGGATAGTGTTCATCGGGTCATGCTCAATATTGTCATAAGTTTTTATCGGCATGACGATTCGCTCTGTGAATGAAGCATAAGCACCGACTGAACCTCCATCAACATTGAAAACATTATAGTCATCCGTCACCTCCCGAATTTTTGCATTATGATAAAAAGCTAAAATTTGTTTTTCGAAAAGTGAAAGATGCTTGTTTGGAATTGCAGCATAAACGACGACTTCGTCGCTTTGATTTCCGAGGGCTATTTCTAATGTAAAATAATTTTCTTTTTCATTATTTTTACCAATAGAGATGGATTGCATACCAGCATAAAATTGCTCCATTGCTCCGATAAATTCTTTGAAATTTTTTGTTTTATCTCCCTCTTCTTCGGGTGGTGGAAGAGTAATCTCAAAAAGAGTCATATTTAGAGCTTTATAAATCGGTGAGTCTTCTTTAAAATCTAATACTATCTGTCCTGTTTTTAAGTATTGAATAAGGATACGATGAAAATCATCATCCACGTGCGGGTTCCCCATTGCCTCGACAACAGACAAAGCATTACGAACTCCTTTAGTAATAACAATACCTAAAAGCTCTTCCATGACAGTATCGTGCGTTTCAGGTTTAAGTTTAAGAACGATACCTTCTGCTTCTCTTCTACCAATCACATTGTCTGAATGCACAAATTGCTCGGCTGGCATTCTTTTGTATTCACCAATTACTTCCCTCGCGGCATTCTCCCCTGCATGTTCTATGTGACCGATATTTATAAGTTCCTCTTCGCGCTTAGCGACATGAGCACGCAAATAATCAAGCTCCTCTTCTGGAGACTTGAACTTAGGCATTTCTTTAAAAAATGATCCTTCCATTAGTCCAATTATATAACAAAAATTGTAAAACTACATCCTTCGAGCAAACAAAATTACTCTTTGCGCAAAAACAAAGGTTGAGTTGGCTTTTTGTTCTCTTTTATTAAACTTAATATCTTCTCTGAAGTTTCTGGAAGCACAGGGCTGAGCATTCTCGCTAACATATTTAAGGAAACAACTAAACTAGAAATTATTTCTCTCCCTGCTTTAATGTCTGTTTTTACTAATTTAAATGGTACCTTAGTTTGAATGATAAGGTCTAGGGCTGAAATTTCATGCCAAATTAAATCCACTGCTTTATTAATTTCAAAAGCATTTAAGAAGTCTGTATATTCTGTAGGAATTGACGCTTCAGGGATAACAACTGGTGCTTCTAAATTATTTTCTGCCATCGTCATAACTCTCGAGACCAAATTCCCCAGACCATTTGCCAATCCAGAATTATAGTCCTCTTTAAATCGCTCTGCGGTAAAGGGACTATCTTCAAAATTTGAAATTTCTTTCGCTAAAAAGAAACGCAATGCATCGGTGCCATATTCGGACACGATATCTTTCGGATCTACGACATTTCCTAATGTCTTCGACATTTTTATTCCACCGTCTCCAGTAATAAAACCATTTACCACTATCTGGTGCGAATTGGGAATTTCTGCTGCCATTAACATCGCTTGCCACATCGCAGACTGAAAACGAGTATTATCCTTACCACAATATTGTGTAGGATTTCCATTCACCCAGTATTTTTCAAATTGTTCCACGTTCTCGGGCCAGCCTAATGTAGAAATATAATTCACCAATGCATCAAACCAGACATACATCACATGCTCACTATCATTTGGTACTTCTATCCCCCAAGGCATTTTACTTTTCAAACGAGAAATAGAAAAATCTTGAAGCCCGCGAGTAACGAAAGCCTTTATCTCATTGTAGCGGAAATCAGGTATTATAAAATTTGATTTTTCTTCGTAAAAGTTTAAAAGTTTTTCTCCAAAAGCGCTGTATCTAAAAAAGTAGTTTTCTTCCTCAATGGTTTCAATCGGGCGCCCAGGGTGAATAGGGCATTCTCCATTTACTAAGTCTGAATCACTCTTCGTTTCTTCACAACCGACGCAGTATTTCGCTTCATAATTTTTCTTATAGATAAAACCATTATTATATACTCGTAGCCAAAACTCTTTTGCTGCTTTTAAGTGATGTTCATCAGTCGTACGCACGAAATGCAGAATTTCTTCGTCCATTCCAAAAATTTTTACTGATTCCTTAAAGTTAAGAAAACTTTCGTCCACGAATTCTTGAGAACTTTTACCAAATGATCTTGCCTTCTCATATATCTTCATTCCATGCTCGTCTGTACCAGTATTGAAAAACACATCATAACCTTGAATTTTTTTGAACCTAGCAATGATATCTGCCCGCACGAACTCAAGAGCATGCCCCATATGAAGATTTGAGTTCACGTATGGAAGAGTTGTCGTCAGGTAAAAAGGTTTTTTTTCTTTACTCATTTTTTCTTGTATTTGATTCTGTTATTGATTATTAGTCCTAGCTAATATCTTATCTTTTTCCATATCACTCAAAAGTTCCATAAATACGATAGCCACAGGAATAGCGAGAACTGCTCCCCAGATACTCCCCAGCTCGAAACCAACCACGACAGCGAGAATAATAACAATTGGTGAAAGGCCCACTATTTTTTTAATAATAAGTGGAGCAAAGAGGAAAACTTCAAATTGATGAACAATAAAATATGCTCCTGTCACCATCAGTGCGCTTGAAATTCCTCCTGAAATGAAAGAAAAAGCAAAAGTCGGTATCATCGCAAATAAAATACCATAAGGAACCATCTCCATTACTCCTGCAATGATAGCAAGGAGAAGTGCATACTCAATACCCATCAGTGACAATAATAGATAAATAAGAACAGCGATAACGAAAGCGAGCAACATCTGCCCTTTTACCCAAAGTCCGATTTTTCGACTTCCCCGTGTCCAGAGGTCCACTATATAGTTATCATATTTTGCAGGAACAATGACTAAAAGGAAATTCTCTATTCCTTTTTCTTGAATCGAAAAATAAAAAGAAAGAATAATAATTAATATGAAATTAAAGATACTTCCGAAAGCAACAGAGAGAACTTGAAAAAATCCTCCAGAAAGATTTAAGACGAAAGTCTTTGAAACAGAAAGAAGCGAAACAAGGGAAAAATTACCAGACAAAGCACTTACTACATCTTTCGCTCCAGAGAATGCTTCATTTTTAAAATAATTTAAGAAAGAAACATTCGGAATATAAGTTGAAATGAAGGTTGAGAAATTATAAATTTCTGTTATAAGCAGTGGGGCAAAAAGATAAAACATTCCCACCAAGGTCAAAAGAGAAATAACATATAAAATAACAATACCGAAAATTCTATTAGTAATATGCATTTTCTGAAATTGAGGGACAGACGAATCTACAAAGGAAGCAATCACAATCGCTGTTAAAACTACCATGACCAACTCCCTTAAAAAATATAAAGAAAATATACCAAGAGGCACCAAGAAAAGCTTCACTATTGTGCCCGTAGATATAGAAATATCATTAAATTCACCTTTTTCTACCATAAAAATATAATACCACAAAACACTGAATTATAAAAAATGCCCCAGTACGATGACTGGGGGCACAATGGATCCTTGAGCATCGTCATGTTTCTGGAAACACTACGATGTGATGAAAGCCTCCTTTCCAGAGACCCTTGAAGTCAGGAAGGCATAGCCGCGCAACGAGCAGTCCGTCTTCACCGACAGTCACGCAGACGATGAATACCTTCTCCCCAACCTTGATAGGGAAAAGCGTACTGTGATAATCACCCATTAGTTTTGTTCTGTGGCTGCGACAAAATTCGACTACTTGATTTTGTTCCCAATAAGTCTTTCTTGTAAAGATGTCTACAAATCTCGCATCCTTTTTTATTTCAAACATTAGGGCACGAGTGGGTTTTGTAGCCTTACTTGGAACATTAAGTCCCAGCCGCAAAAAATTCCGATCGATGTAGCCTTTGAAAACTTCAGTGGCAAGACCGATGCACTCTAAGCGGTCCTTGGCATCGACAACGATATTTTCTTCCTCATGCACAGATTTGAGGAAAAATTCGGGACCCTTCGCGCCACCTATTGCACCCTGAAGCATCAGAATAACAATAAGGGTATCGCGGATACCTTTCGTTTTGTTTTTTCTCACAGTCGCTCCTTTTAAAAGAACATTCACCCGCCACTAACAGGCATTTCCAGGTGCTGCTGGAAGCAGGTGCAGAAAAGTTTCTACTTATATATACTTCGCCTTTTCAGTTCAAAAGTCAATAAAAAATATTTAGAATTTTAGGAGTTTCAAAAACTTTGCTTTTTCTTTAAAAGGACCGATTAGGGCTAGATTGAGTTTATTATCTTTAAAAATATCATTCGCTAAACTTTTAATTTCCTTAGCAGTGACTTTTCGTATTTCATTTGCTTTATCTTCTGCACTTTTTATCTCACGCTTTAGAAGTTCTTGCCCGCCATGAAAGTTTGCAATGTCATCACTTGATTCGAGAGAGAGCTTCATATTTCCTATCAAGCATTCTTTTACTTTATTTAATTCCTCTTCGCTCACAATTACATTTTTTAATTCTTTACATTCATTTAATACAGCGAAGAGAACTTCCTCAATTCTTTTATTGTCTACCCCAGCAGATATTTGGAAAAATCCATGGTCAGTATAAGCATCATTGTAAGCTCGAACATAATATCCGACACCCATTTCTTCCCGAAGCTTCTGGAAAAGCCGAGAACTCATCCCCCCACCGAGAACTCCACCAAGCACTGAAAGCACAGCGTTTTTCTTATTAAATAAATCATAAGTACGAACACTCAAAACGAAATGTGTTTGGTCTGTCTTTTTAAAAGAAATAAGTGCTTGTGGCTTTGTTTGTATTTCTTTTACTTTTACTTTTCCCAATTTATGTCCACGGGGAACTTTCCCGAAAACCTTATTTACTTCACTCATCACTTGTTTCTCGGTGATAGAACCTGCAACTACTAGGATAGTCGCTTCTGGCAAATAATGTTGTTTTTTGTAAGTGACAAAATCGTCACGCTTCATATTTAAAATATTTTTCTTTTCCCCTGCAACGTTCCAGCCCGCGGGGGTATCACCATAGAGTAATTCCATCATCAAATCTTGCACATGCCTGTTTGGCATATCTTCATACATATTTATCTCTTCAATGATTACTCCTTTTTCTTTCTGCATTTCTGCTTCCGGAAAAGTAGAGTTAAGGTATATGTCGGAAACTACATCAAAAATTTTATTGAAATGCTTTGCATCAGACTTCGCATAATATCCAGTGTACTCCTGTGAGGTGAAAGCGTTGTACTGACTCCCAAGAGCATCTAACTCTTTTGAAATATCAATGGCTTTAGGCCTCTTTGTGGTACCCTTAAAACACATATGTTCCAAAAAGTGTGAAATTCCATTCACTTTTTTCGTCTCATATTTACTTCCTGCCTCCACGAGAACTAGAACCGTTGCCGTTGGATTGTCCTTCATTGGTATCGTCACCACCCGCAATCCATTTTTTAAAACTTTTTTACTAAATTTCATTTATTTTTTCTTTTATATAATTCTGCAAATCTACCACCTTCACTCTCTCTTGATTTCCCGTATCACGGTCACGCACGGTAACTGCATCATCAGTAAGAGTATCAAAATCAACAACAATACAAAATGGCGTACCTATTTCATCTTGGCGACGATAACGTTTACCGATATTTCCATTGTCATCCCAAGCTACCCATCCAAATTCCTTTTTTAACTCTGTAAAAATATTTTTTGCATAAGAAACAAGTTCTGGTTTATTTTTTAATAAAGGAGAAACAGATGCTTTGTATGGAGCAATAGATGGAGGCAATTTTAAATAAACTCGCATATTATCTCCTTCTCCATCTTCTCTATACGCAGAACAAAGCAGAGCTAAAATTGCTCTATCTATGCTAATAGTAGGTTCTATAACATGGGGGACAAATTTTTCACCCGTTGCTTCGTCTAATACTTCCATTTTTTCACCAGAAAATTCTTGATGTCTCTTGAGGTCATAACCCCCCCTATGAGATAAACCAGTCAATTCCTTAACCCCAAATGGATATTCAAATTCTAAATCTACCGTTTTTATACTATAGTGGGCTCGTCCTTCCTTGGGATGTTCAAATGGGTGAAGTTTTTTTACATCAACACCGATCTTCGAAAGCCATTCTTTTTGTTCTAATAAAAAATTATCAAAATAAGATTCCCATGGGGCATTGGGATGAATAAAATATTCGAATTCCATTATTTCGAATTCTCGCAACCTATAAATAAAATCTCGGGGAGTTATCTCATTTCTAAATGCCTTACCAATCTGCGCTATCCCGAAAGGTATTTTCGGAGACAATGACTGCAAAACATTTTTGAAATTAACAAACATACTTTGAGCTTCTTCTGGCCTCAAGTAAGTTTTAATCGCTGTTTCCTCTGAAGCTCCCATTCTCGTTTCGAGCATCAAATTAAAGTTATTTGGGATACTTAGCTTTCCTCCACAATCTGGGCAAACTTCTTTATTTTCTATTTGATCAGTACGGAAACTATGCCCGCAGGATTTACATTTTGAAACAGGATCTACGAAGTTTTCTACGTGACCTGAAGCTTCCCACACTCTCGGATGCATTAAGATGGGAGTATCTATTAAATAGATATTTTCTCTACTACGTACAAAATAATCTACCCAAGAATCTTCTATATTCTTTTTCAACAAAGATCCAAGAGGTCCATAATCGTAAGTCCCCGCGAGTCCTCCATATATTTCTGAGCCTTGAAAAATAAAACCACGTCTCTTGCAAAGTGAAACTATCTTTTCCATCAAAATATTTTTTTCTGTATCTTTTTCTTTCATAATTAATTAACTACCTGACCCCCAATAATAGGAAAAGCGGGATCACTCTCGAGCTTCGTGTAAAGCCCTGTTTTATTTACTCTTACGTTCACCTTAGCAAAATCATCATAAGCAGTCAAAGTCGCATCATTTATGATGATTGGCGTTGTTCCCACTTGAGAAAGTGAAGGTTTAAAAGAAATTTGAAAAGCGGCTTCTCTTTTTGCTCCAGTAATCCCTGCCCCCTTCGGAACTCTGTCTACATTCCAAACTATTTCTTTCGTAGATGCATTGTATTTCAAGTCCTCTCCTGCTGGAGAAATTGGTCCAACAAAGTTTACCCAGGAAGGCAAAGTAGCTTTCACTTGTGCGCCTGAGAGGCTGTTGGAAGTATTAGAGAGAGTCCATACCACAGAGTAGGTCGTAGTTTGCTCAGCTTTGGGCGGGATTGGGCCGGTATTTGTAAATGGACCAGAATAATAAAGTGCTTTGGCAGAAAAACCAACATCTGAAATAATTCGAATAATTGCAGAAGTTGAATTATTAAGATCAGTCGTCGCAAAACCTGCGACTGCTTGTTTCCCAGAAATACTCACTTCGATATTTATCGTAGGGTTTGAGAGCATCCCTCCTGAGGCAGAATACAAGGAAAGTGGAGAAACAGAAAATATCACAGAACCAGAATCTCCTGGATTTACTTCTTTCAGTTGGTCTTGAGTAGTCTGGTCCCAAGTTATCGTATTATTAGCTGAATCATAAAAACCTTGTTGAGCAAGTATTGTATTACGATTATAAGCATTTCCTGAAAGCTTAGCTCTTATCTGTAAACCATTCACTTTTGTATCTAAATTATTTACGAAACGAATTTCTGCACTAACTGGTGTCTTTGTATCTATCGCATATTCTCTCTGGTATACACCATTTACAAAAAGGCTCGCTTCAATAAATGGTTTTTTAATCGCGACAACATTTTTAATAGAGTTAAAAATAACCCCAATGACAGATTTGTCTGCATCAGACTGTGACCCACTTGAGACATTAAATGTTTTTTCTTCACCATCAAAAACATCCACCATTTTACCAGTAATAGCGATACTATGTTCCGCTCCTGGGGCGATGTCCCCTAGATTCCAAATATTATTACCGAAGGACGGTGCAGGAACAGAGTTCGTAAAAGTAAAACCAAAAGGATAATCAACTTTCACTAATATTTTCGGAGCTGCCTTTGTAGCATTTAACGTTGCTTTCACATTTAAAGTAATATCTTGATTTGGACTTATGGCCATAGGGGCATCCACAGAGAGATTTATTGGCGTAGAGTTGATTGTAACGGAATAATCTTTTTCTTTAACAAAGATTGCATTAGAACCCGCAACTCGATATTCGAGGGTTATTTTTATTGGACGGACACTTCCTTGTTCTCCGAACAATACTACTTTTAAGTTTTCATTCCGAACTGCTCCAGCTGGAATTGTCCCCAATGACTCACGAAAATGTTCAGTATCAGAAGACAAATCTACCGCTCCACCCTTCGGATATTCCATCACAAGGTCTACCAAATCTAAAGCAGAATTATTTCTATTTATAATTCCAACAATTAATGAAAGCTCTTCCCCACCAGCAGTAAAAGTATTCCCAAGAATAGAAATATCAATATTATCATTAGAAACTGTATTTCCTCCAGCAAAAAAAACATATCCAGCATAAGCTAATGTCAAAAGGAAAAAAATTATTGAAAAAATAAAAAACTTTTTGAATCTTGATGTTTTCATAAAAAATTTGTCTTCACTTTCAGTCTCTTCTTTTTCTTTCATATCCCAAGAATTTTGCACTTCATTTTTATACAAATGAGAAAAGACATCTCGATGTTCTACTTTAGTCTGATAAGTCTTGTTAAAAAGCTTACTTTTCAATTCCTCAAGCCTGTTTAGCTTGTTCATGTCGTCTAATGGCATATGGTGAATTATAGCAATAAATGAGGAGCATGAACAAGCTTGTTTGTTTAATATCCGAATGTAATTGCTATATGGTAATCCATATAGCATCTATCAAAGTAAAATTAAAAGAAATGTGCTTTCTGCGGTATACGCAATATTACACTCATTAATCACATACAAGTTAGAGTGCGAACCGCAGGAAAGCATATTTTTTTAATTTTAAAGATGCGTCTCTTTTAGAGCCTTGTTTATCTGCTGTAGTACAGCAGACCTTGATTTTGAAAATTCTAAGATTAAATTCTCTTCGAAAGGAGAAGCAATAAGGTCCTGTAAGACTTCATTTCCCCCGATATATCCTAGATTATTTAAAATTCGTAAAACGATAATAGCTTCAATATTTCGTAAATCCTCTTTCTCCTCTATTTTTTCTAAAATAGATAAACTATTTATCAAATCAGTAAATAATACTTCATTTTTTTCCACCCCCGCGAGCAATCTCTTTAATAATTTTGCTATGTTAAAGAAAACGGCAAAAGTCCCTGGATTCTTAGTAATTTCACCCAACATATTTGTCTTTGAAGCGCTGGTCACTCGCCAGAAATCTTTACCCTGTACGAGGTCAACTTTAATATAAGCAAAATCTTGTAAAACAAAACGCAATTTTGAAGAAACTTTCCTCACCCCTTGCGCTGAAGCATAGACCATCCCTAAATCACGAGTAAAAATGGAGTAATCCCTTCCCGTCTCTCCGTAATTTTTACTTCCCAATATTATCCCCTCTGTATGATAAATGTGATGCATTAGAATTCTTCTTCCTTACCTAATTCTAGTTTTTTAAATCCAATCCCAACCTCCTTGAGTAAATTTTCAGGAACACGCCAAATAAAGGAAGCCCAATCATGTATGTGAGCATCATGAACTGGAAATACAACTCTTGGATTAATGTTCTTCGCATAATCAACCGCATCTTTAATACTCATCCATGGGCCAGTGACCGGAAGAGCAAGTATGTCCACCTTGGCATCTGGATACTGAAAAGCATCTCCGGGGTAACAAATACTATCTATCATGTACCCTGTATTCTGTACCTGGCCGTATGTTCCATATATTTCGGCATGTTTATTACCAAATCCAACAATATCAAATCCATTTAAATTATATTTTTCACCTTCTTCTACTTTTGTATATGAAATACCGGCCTCATCTAGGAATTTACCTACAGCAGAATTTGTAATAATAATTACATCAGGATTGTTTTCTAATATCTTTTTAAGCGAATCAATGTGTAAATGATCTTGATGCTCGTGTGTTATTAAAACAGCATTTATATTTTTTTCTTCTAACTGAAGAGTAGAAAAAGCACCAGGGTCAGTCATTACCCTTACTCCATCTTTAGATTCAGCAATAAAACAACAATGCCCAAGCTTTTTTATCTTCATTATCCTATTTTAACACACTTTCAATAGCCTCAATTAGGTCTTGTGGATTATCTATTATATGAACTGGATTCCCTTTTTCTAGAATTAGTCTATCGTGAAGACCCCAAGTCACAGCGATAGACCCCACCTTGCACTCTGTTGCTTCCTTGATATCACCAAGCGTATCAGTAATAAAAACAGTATCAACAGGAGACAAATTATATTTTTCAAGAATGGTTTTAATTTTAAATGTTTTATTTTTATGAACATCTGCACCCAAGATATCAGAAAAACATTCAGCAATATTCTCTCTTATAAGAAAATCATTAATGTGAGTGCTATTCGTAGAAGAAACAATCACAAGTCTATATTTTTTTTCTAAAAATAAAATTAAATCATGTAAGATTTTCTCTACGGTCAGCATGTCTAGATTTTTTTTATAATCACCATGGAAATCATCTGCCGGTATATGTTTACCATCTTTCACTGCCTTTTCGTAACCCTCCCAAAAGTTTCCAAGTGAGTAATCTTGAAAATGTTTCCAGGTCAAATCTTTATTTTTCTTAGTGTGAATATTATAGGAAAACTCGACAGTATTAGCTAAAACACCATCAAAATCAAAAATAACTAGTTTCATATTTGTACAAATCTTTATGTTAAATTATAACCTCTCTATCAACTAACTCTAATTTTCTTCTATATTCCCTAAATGGTTCTTTGTACTTTCTAAATAGATTATTTTTTTTAATGTCTTCTACCTTCACCCCATCTTTTTTTAATTTTTTAATTAATTCAAGAAAACCATTACCTTGCTCTGTCTTTAAAAAACCAGAAAGTATTTCACATTGAGAGATTTGATTTTCAATATCTTGTTCACTTACTTCACTTAAATTTGATAAAATATTTATTACTATTTTATTTTCTTTTTCAAATTTTTCTTCAAATCCCGGCTTAACTTCTTTTAAGAGAATCTTTCCTTTCATGTTTTCTGGTAAATATTTTCTTAGAAAATCTTCGACTGACATGGCTCCAAGTGCTATTTCGTATGGTGCTCTCCCAGTTTCTAGAAAACTCTTTACTCGGGCATCATCAATCTGACCATTACTATTTATAAATTGTCCCCAAAATGAAAGAGAAGTACTGTATTTTTCTTTTGCATAAATCTTAAGTCCTATTTTTTTAGCAATTACTGTATCTACTATCCAAGATTCTGCAACAATTGCCCTTGTCTCAGGATACTTGGTAACAATTTGTACTGCTAAATCTTCAAGTGAACGAGAAAGGGAAATATCCGCATTGCTGTTTTGTAATGTTTTTTTATAAATTGGTTCATTCAAGTGTATTGAAATACACGTATCTCCTCGCTTGATAACTGTTTGCAATTTTTCAAGCAAATCTTCACCATCTACATCTACATCAAAATCAATGATCCCAGCTTTTTTTACTTCTTTAGCCTCTTTTATATCTACCGCAACAGAAGAAATCTTCTTGCGTTCCTCGGCTAGGAGTTGCATTGTTTTTTCAATCCAGTGGTCATGATCTGTCTCCCTGAACTCAACTATTTTATCTCTAAATTGATTCCGAACAGAATCATACATTTCAGGTTTCCATTCTATCCCTTCGGCTTTTTTTTGACGCTTATAGCCTATGATAAGTTCTTTTAACACGGGAGTATACCTGAGTAAAAATGAACCAAAGTCATTAAACTCTATCCATTTTTCGTCCTTCGGCACATCTTTTTTTTCTTCAATAAGAGGAATTTGTTTTGAAAAAACCCTATCAGCATATTCCAACCTTATTTCAGCCATTTTATCATTAAGAATATGCTCGTGTTCTTCTACTGATGGAGCTTTTATTGGTTGAGTAATTGCTTCTAATCTCATTCCTTCATTTTATCATGAAATTTCTTAACTCTAAAATAGTGGATCTGCTAGATTCATCTGTTATATCTTCTGGTTTTATTTTACATTTTGCAAAAATTTGCTCCTCTATTTCTTTACCACAGGCAATAAGTTGTAAACGTTCTTTATCCATTGGGCCAAATTTTTCATTCTTGTATCTTTCTGTAGATTCACCCATTCGCTCTTCAAAAGAAAGAATGCCGTGTGGCCCAACCCTTGTATCAGCGTATTTAATTATTTTTATATGCATATCATTAGAATCACGATGTTTACACAAAAAAACAAAACGATTTTGATCTGCTAAATAAAGTATATTATCGGACACTCCTATCTCTTTTAAAATTTTTGCTGTGGCCTCGTGTTCATCACTGCCATACTTTTTTATAAATTCATCTTTTATCTTCTGCCAATATTCTAAACCTTGAGGTTCTAAAAATTCAGGGAAAAGATTCAAATTTGATTTAATCAAATTCCCCATATCATGAAGCAGGGAAGCCACGACAATGTCTTCTTTGTTCACACTTACGGTGAGGTTGTCACAAATATTTGATGCAACTGCTGCCACCCGAAGCATATGCTCCTGTAAAGGAGGCATAATTTTGTATTGATTATAAATATCTGAAATCTTTTTCATTTAAAACATCTTTTCTAGAGATTCTAAAAGTTTAGGGAATTCACGCCAGCCTGGACCGCTATTTAAATGGCCACCGTCGGGGATAGAAACAAGAGGACAATAAAGATTTTCAGATAAAAATTCAGCATCAGAAAATGGAACTTGTTTATCATTGTCGCCGTGAATTACCACAAATTTCTTACAAACCTCTTTTATATGATTAAAATCAAACTTTTTATTAATAAATTTATTTACATCTTTGTGGTCATCTTTTTTTATTTCAAAAGCTGGCCCAGAAACAAGTACTGCCCCACCAATCTTTTGATTTCTTTTAAGTGTTTCTAGATATCTTAAAATAGCCGGCACCCCGAGGGAATGTCCGACTAAAAATATTTCTTCATTAGGAACACCAACAGCATCTGCAATAGTTTTTACCCATTTGTCTCTATCTGGCTTCTCTGGGTTAGGCATCGGCAATGCACACGCATAGATATCCTTATCTGCTAATTTACCCATAAGCCATGGCCTCCAGCCTCCGTTCGGAGCACCCTCAAACCCATGCACCATAAAGATTTTTTTCATACTTACATTTTATCAATCTTTACCTTAAACACCAAATCATCAATTTTTACTTCCGCCCCTGCCTGCGCAGGCAGGCCATCATTCTCCTTAAATTCAATCTTAGAAACAAGCACTGTTTTCTTCATGTCGGCTTCAAATTTTTCTACCAATTTTTTACCTGTTTCATTCGTCTCAAAAACAATAGACACAACATCACTAGGAGTGAGCCCCATACCCTTTCTCATGTCTTGAAGAGCGCGCACGAGCTCGCGATAGCTTCCTTCTTCTTTTAACTCTTCGGTCATCACTACGTCGAGCAATACTTCCGCCTCAATATTTTTATTTTCTACAACATCTTTAACATTTATCTCATCTTTTATAAGTTCAATAAATTCTTTTCCTAAAACAAAATTCTTAACTTCTAATTTATTCAAGGGCTGGCGAACTTTGATTCCTGCTTTCTGACGAGCTTCAAGTCCGAGGGTCACTATCTCCCGAACTGTATTCATCTCATCAATGATTTCATAATTTATTTCTCCAGCTTTTGGCCATTCAACCAAATGTACGCTTTCTTCATCATTTTCACTTTTTAATTTTAAATAAATATCTTCTGCAGAAAGAGGTGCCAAAGGTGCTAGAAGTTTAGAGAGAGTTTTTAAAACAAAATATAAAGTTTGCTTTGCGTCTGCATCTCCATCCTTGATTCTGTCTCGAGAACGACGAAGGTACCAAGTAGAAAGGTCCCCAATAAAATCTCGAAGTGCACGAGTTGGCTCAAGTAATTTATAATTATCAAGATTTTTTGTCATCAATTCCGTAAGCTCATCTAATCGAGCCAAAATCCAAATATCTAAAATATTTTTTGAGTTATTTCTTTCATTTTTCTCTAATGCCTTATCACAATATATCTCATAAAATGCGAGCACATTGTAGAACAAACCGAAGACTTGCTGATGAAGTAGGGCAACAGTTTTCTCATCGAAGTTCTTTGACTCCCCTGGCTGATTTACTGAATACATCCAAAGACGCAAAGTATCTACTCCATATTTATCCATTGCGTCCCAAGGGTCAACTACATTCCCAACTGATTTAGACATCTTTTTACCCTTTGCATCGAGCAAGTGTCCAAGGCAAATAACATTCTTATAAGCCTTACCCCGCCCCATGAGAATGCCAACAGCATGCAAGGTGTAGAACCACCCACGAGTCTGATCTATCGCTTCTGAAATAAAGTCTGCAGGATAACCCGGACCATCTACCCACTCTTTATTCTCAAACGGATAATGATCTTGAGCAAAAGGCATACATCCAGAATCAAACCAGACATCCATCACTTCCTTAACACGAGTTAGCTTACCTCCACATTCACAAACGAGTTTTACTTCATCTACATATGGCCTATGCAAATCGAGCTCAAAATCATTATTATAAGGCAGAGGAACAAATTCATGCTCCTTGTGAAGTGAGGCAGTTTTATCATTCACATGAGAATTCAATGTTTCAAGAGAACCTTTTTTATCTAGTCCATCAATAACAGCTGGAAATATTTCCACAGATAAACCATGAGAAATAACTAAAATAGTTTCCTTTTGATTTTTCTGATCTATCTCTAAAAGAAAAGACCCAATACGATTCTTTGCATCTTGATAACTTTCTCCACCTGGTATTTTTGTATTAAAATCCCAAGCTTTACCATTTACATAATCCCAATATTCTTGGAGCGGACGATCAGAGAAATCACCAAATTCATATTCTCGAATTCTATCATCATAAACAATTTTATCTTTTGGAAAACCTATAATATCTGCTACTAGAGTAGCTGTCTCTTTCGCCCGCAAAAATGGTGAGCAATAAATTCTTGTAATTTCCTTATCTAACAGTTCCTGTGCGGTTTTTCTAACTTCTACCTCACCTTTCTCTGTCAGGTGATTTTTATTTCGATCTGAAGAATAAATATTTAAAGCATTATTTTCTGCCTCACCATGTCGCATCACAAAATATTTATTATCAGATTTTTTTGTTTTATCTTTTATTTCTTCCACACTTCCGAGAACCTCTATCTTTTTACATTCTTCACAAGCCCACACTGGAAGCGGGGTACCCCAATATCGTTCGCGAGAAATTGCCCAATCTTTAATACCATTTAACCATTCTCCAAAACGCCCTTCTTGAATGTGGGCTGGCTCCCAATTTATTTCTTTATTTTGAGCAATCATCTCCCCTTTTATTTTAGGGTCAGACATTTTTATATACCAGGAATCCCGCGCGTAATATATAAGCGCAGTATGACAACGCCAACAATGTGGGTAAGAGTGCTCATATTTTTCTTTCTTAAATAATAAGCCTCTATGTGCTAAATCTTTAATAACATCCACCGCCACTTCTTCGTCTTTCACAAATCTTCCTTCGAAAATACCTGTACCTGCCAAAAATTTACCATCGAGGCCAACTAAATGATGCTTTGGTAAGCCAATCTTCGTTCCGAGCTCAAAGTCATCCTGACCATACATCACCGCAGTGTGCACAATTCCAGTACCGTCAGTAGTATTTACGAAATCCGCTGCATAAACTTTATATGCTTTTTCTAATTTTGGCTTTTCTTTTTCTGAAATTATATCCTTCAAAAAAGGATACAATGGTTCATATTGCATGCCTACCATTTCACTCCCTTTGTGTTCGGCCACAATTTCATATGAACCCTCAATTATCGAGAGACGGTCCTTCGCTAATACTAAAATCTCACTCGAATCTTCTTTTGCAACTTTTATTTCTACATAGACAATGTCTGCGCCTACTGCAAGAGCCACATTCCCAGGAAGTGTCCATGGGGTTGTCGTCCACGCAAGGAAAAAAGCATTATCCTGTCCTACAATCTTAAATTTTGCATATACTGACAAATCTTTCACATCTTCGTAACCTTGTGCTAGCTCGTGACTAGAGAGTGCAGTACCACAGCGTGGACACCAGGGCACAACTCTATAATCCTTATAAAGTAAGTTCTGCTCATTTACTTTTTTTAATACACTCCAGACAGACTCAATGAAATCATTATGATATGTGACGTATGGATTCTCTTGATCTACCCAATACCCAATGCGCTTGGTGAATTTATTCCAAACTTCTAAGTATTCCCAGACACTTTCTTTACATTCTTGGTTAAATTTAGCAATTCCATATTCTTCAATGGCTTTTTTAGAATCTAGTCCAAGCTTTTTTTCTACCTGAAGCTCCACGGGAAGTCCGTGTGTATCCCAGCCACCCTTTCGGCGAACATGAAAACCCTGCATAGTTTTATATCTAGGAATTGCGTCCTTAAATGCTCGTGCTTCCAAGTGATGTATCCCTGGCTTACCATTGGCTGTAGGTGGACCTTCGTAAAAAATAAATTCCTTTTTACCAGCTGACTCTTCTAAAGTTTTTTCAAAAGTTTTATTCTCACGCCAAAATTCTAAAATTCTTTCTTCGCGTAATGCTGCTTCACTTTTTGTATTTTTGTTTTCTTCAGGCATAAAAAATTTAATTATAATTAAAAAAAACTCGTCCACGTACAACAATTAAAAATTGCTATACAAGGACGAGTTTCATCGCCTGAGGCGATCAAGTTCCCGTGGTACCACCTTGGTTGCTTCTCATTACGGCTATAACGGGCTTACCCGTCGGGTTCTACTTGTTTCCGCCAAGGGCGGATAAATTCTTCCCGAAGCTTGCCCGTCCCATGGAGGGCTCAGGGGTGATATCCCCTTCAGTGCTTGTAAATGAATAGTATCACAAAAATAAAAAAACAAAAGAAAAAAAGCCGTATAAGTCTTTTCTCGATGATGAGAAGGTGTCTTATACGACTCTTGGATTGGGGAGGAGGTTATTTACGATAACCTAACCTCCTCCCCTGGCCGGCGCCGGTGTTCAGGTGATGTTGGCGGCGCGCCTGGCCTTGTTGCGGGCGTCGATGGTGGCGATGTGGCCGGCGTAGGGTGTCATCAACACGTGTGTCTTCTGCAGCATGTGCTGCATGGGGGGACGGGTGGGGTTCATGTGAACCTCCTGATGACAGTCCGCTGGACCTCGCGGCATGCGAGACAAGGAACTGTACTGGGTATAGTATAGCACTTATCAAGAATATGTCAAGTGCTTATATTAATATTAAAATACGTGAGTTTTTATGATTAAATTTTCTTCGTTTTCTTCACTTTCCCTCCTGATGCAATGATAAAATTCTCATGCATTTTTTTTAAGTCTTTTTTATTGAGTTTACTGAAAACTTTTTCTGCTTCAGTGGATTTTTTCTTAAAATCCATATCTTTTTCTAAAATCTCTGGATGCACTTTAAGTGCATGTTCATTTATGCCGAGAAGATATAGTCCCGAGAGTCTACGCACCCGAGAGAGCGCCACATAACCTTGTCCATATTCAAATACCTGAGACAAATCCATCACAACCGCGTCCATACTCATCCCCTGACTCTTGTGTACAGTAATAGCCCAAGCGAGACGGAGCGGAACCTGTGTTATCTGCCCGCGAATTTTTCCATTCTCTTCCACCGACCAATCAAGCGGACTGATTTCAATACTACGCCCACTTTTTGTTTTAATAATTGGATAACCACTAAATTCTTCGAATGAAGAAACGACACCGAGGGTACCATTCACATATCTTTCTTTTGGATTATTTTTTGTACACATCACCACCGCTCCGACTTTAAGCTCCAACTCTTCTGGAGACAAACATCCTTTCTTTAAAGTCTCGATAACTTTATCATTTCCACTTCCCGACATTCTGAATAATTTTGTTTCTTCTTCTATTTTTGCGAGCTCTCCATCGTTTACTCTGTCTACATCAAAATTATGAGAAAAAAGTTTCGTAACATTTTCCGGCATATCTTCTGCCTCAATTGTTCTTTCAATTATATGTTTTTTATGTGTCTCTTTTACATTGTTTGCCCGAATAGCCGAAAGGACAGCAAGGAAATCTTTATCATCCTGACGATGTTGCTCCGTTAAATAACACACGACGAGCTTTGCCCGCTCCCACGCTCCGCCTCCGTAAGCAAAAGCAGAAATGGACCCCACTTGTGCAATGAGCGAACTTTGTTTTTTGTCCTTTTCTTCTCTTCTAACGATAGGTGGCAACTGGAAGAAATCACCAACGAGAATAATCTGGATTCCACCGAAGGGTTCGTCATTCTGCTTTATTTCTCGACAAACCATGTCGAGCATATCGAGCATGTTCGGAGAGAGCATTGAAATCTCATCTATGATGAGAACCTTGGTCCGGCGGACACGCTTACTAATGTATTCGCTACTCGCAATTTTATCTAAATCATATTTATCTAGTTTTGTTTTTATTCCAATCCCACTCCAGGAATGAATCGTCATTCCTCCAATGTGTGTGGCAGCAATACCCGTCGAAGCGGTGATAGCCGGTTCAATGTCACAGGCACGGAGATAACCTACCAAACTATTGATGGTATGTGTTTTACCAGAACCTGGTTCGCCAGTAAGAAAAACGTTCACGCCAGTTTTTAAAATATCTAGGGCTTGATCTTGAGTCATTTATTACATTTTTTTAGGTGCTTTAATACCAAGCAAATGAAGACCAGCTTTCATCACAAAACTGAAACTATATGTTAAAGCAACTCTATATGATGAATTTTTATCATCTTTATTTACAATTACAGTATTACCATAGAAGCTATTGTAAGAACGCGCAATTTCTATTAGAAAATTTGCAATGTAGTGCGGTTCGTATTCAACAGAGGACCTAGAGACGACTTCAGGGAATTGATATAATAATTTTTCTATTTCAGAAATATCACTAGGTACAACTTCAAAGTCCGGCAAGATATTTTCTTTTTGCGCTTTTTCTAAAACAGAATTTGCTCGCGCATAGGAGTATTGTAAGTATGGACCAGAGTCACCCTCAAAAGAAATAGACTTCTCAAAATCATAAATAATATCTCCACCGATTGATTGTTTTAATATGGAATATTTTATGGCGGAGACTCCGACATCAGATGCAATTTTTTCTCTCTCTTCATTTGAAAATTCCCTATCTATCATCTTTTCCAAAACATCGGCTTTTGTATCATTCAAAAGAGATTCCCCGGTTATGACATTGCCTTTCCTTGAGCTCATCTTCCCTCCAACGAAGCGCATCATCCCGTGAGTAATATGCTTCATCATCTCTCCATACTCTGGATGGATAAGAGAGAGGGCCTTCGCCACGACACGCATATAATCCATCTGCTCATTGGCAGTAACAACAATAGACAAATTCATCTCTGGATCTGTTTTAAATTTCTCCTTAGTTAGACCAAGCTCTTTCGTCTCATATGTCGGTAATCCCTGTGAAGTGATAAATACTCTCGTGTGAAGTTTCGAATCAAGCTTCTCTGCCTTAAACACAATTGCCCCATCTGATTCTTCGAAAACTTTACCCATATTCCCTCGAACAATCTCTTCACCCAAGGGTGCCATCACACTCTCTAGAAAATAAAAATTAAATTTAGTTCCAAGCATTTCATATAGGTCTTCGAAGGCTTCCATCGTGACCTTAAAACCCCAATCATAAATCTCATTTATTTTCTCATCACTTCGTGCGTAAATTTTCTTATTGATTTCATCAATTTCTTTTTTAGCATTTTCATCAATTTCATAAACCTCTGCGCCTAAGACATAAGCAAGTCCTATATTTGATGCTTGAGTATTGTGTGTGCCAGCTTTATTTTGCAATTTCTCATCTTTCAATAGCCCATAGATAGCTTTCGCTACATGAAGTCCAATGTCACCTTGATAATTCGCCCGAGAGACAATGGCACCAGAATGTTCTAGAATTCTTGATATAGATTCCCCAATTGCATTCGTCATTAAATGCCCAATATGAAAAGGCTTGAAAGGATTCGGGTCTGTATACTCCACCATTATCCTCCTCCCAGCCAGAATTTCATTTTTCCCAACATCTCCTGCTTTATTTAAAATTTCTTCAATACTTTTACTGAAAAATTCTCGAGATAAATGAAAATTTATAAAACCAAAACCAGCGACTTCTACTTTCTCTATGTTTTTATCTACGTTCAGTCTATTTATTTCTATCACGATTTTCTCTGCTAATTCTTTAGGATTCCTTTCTACCCCTTTCGCTATAGCTAGAGCTACATTCGTGGAATAATCTCCATTTTTTAAATCTTCTGGATGCTCAATGACAATATCACTAACTTCTATGTTCAAGTTAAGGAGTGCGTCTTTAATTAAATTTTTTATTTCTTGTTGCATTGATTTTACGAAAAATGCAGCGCAATCGTCCATTAAAGCGCTGTTCTCATTTTAACCCCGTACTTCCTTCTCGCCCAGTACCACGAACAGTTTCTGAAATCTCATCTACTTCTTGTATTTCACAATGTTCAAATTTTTGAATAAGCATCTGAGCTATTTTATGATCCTTCGTTATTAGTACTTCTTTATTAGAAACATTTAGAAGATTTACTACAACTTCTCCACGATAACTAGAATCTATCACCCCACCCATCGTTTTCAATCCTAAATTAAAAGAGATACTTGATTTATCCCAAAAAAGACCGACATAACCTTCGGGAATTTCAACAGCAATTCCAGTGTGCACTGTCTCCTGTTTCCCTGGGGGGAATATCACGTCCTCCACACAATAGAAATCCATCCCCGCATCTCCAGGGTGCCCGTGGGTTGGTAGCTTCGCATCTTTATTTAATTTTTTAATTTTTAGTTGCATTTTTTATTTTAAAACTTTTTTAAGTTGTTTATAAATTTCTTCGTGGATTATTTCACG
>JBAZYS010000008.1:0-20087 GCA_041659205.1 Minisyncoccota bacterium
GAAGTGTTACTTCCGCTGTGATTATTATGGACAAAATGTCTGGTCGTTCAAAAGGTTTTGGATTCGTAGAAATGTCATCACAAGATGAAGCTACAAAAGCTATTTCTATGTTTAATGATCAAGACTTCGAAGGACGCAAACTTACTGTCAATGAAGCTCGCCCTATGGAAGCTCGTCCTCCACGTTCAGGTGGAAGTGACCGAGGTGGATACAGTGGTGGAGGTGGACGCCGAGAATACTAATTTATATTTAAACTTTGTATCTCAAAAAACAAAAAACCGCTTAATGCGGTTTTTTGTTTGTTTAAAATTCCTCAAAACATAACTTTTCTACGGTACGGATTTTTTGAAGCTTAAAAAATCCTGAAATTCTCGACTCGTCAGTTTCGAAACCCCTTCGAAAAGCTATGTTTTAATGAATTTAAGGTTTGCTGAAATTGTTTTATTTTGTTATAGTTTTCAAACAGGTTTTTGAGCGTGTAGTTCGGTCTAGGACGTTACGGAGTGATATCGTAAATTGTTCTTTCACGGTTTGGTTTAGTGTACGAGCGTGTAGTTCAGTATAGGACGCTACGAGGTGATGTCTTAAATTGTTCTTTTATGGTTTAGTTTAGTGTACGAGCGTGTAGTTCAGTGGTAGAACGCTGTCCTGATAAGACAGAGGTCGATGGTTCGATCCCATCCACGCTCACAGGTTATGAAACAAATCAATACTGATTTAATTTTAAATACTGGTGTACCTATGCCAACAATAGGTCTTGGTACGTGGAAATCTATGCCAGATAAAGCTGGGCAAGCAGTAGACTACGCGCTTTCGGAATGTGGTTATCGTCATATAGATTGCGCTGCCATATATCGTAATGAAAAAGAAATAGGAAAAGTTTTTAAGAAAATATTTGAAAATAAAATAAGAAATAGGGAGGATGTTTTTATTACAAGCAAGCTTTGGAATACTGACCATAGAAAAAGTGATGTGCGAAAAGCTTGTGAAGAAACTCTTGCCGATTTGAATCTTGAATACTTAGACTTATATCTCATGCATTGGGGCATAGCAATACCTCCCAATAAGGTATCAGGAAATAATCCACTGGAAAGACTAAATGAGCAACTCGATGAAAATGGATTTTTAATAACTGAAAAAATTTCTGTTCGAGAAACATGGGAGGCCATGGAAGAATTAGTAGAATCTGGGCTAGTAAAAGCTATTGGTGTGGCAAATTTTACTGCACCCATGCTTGTTGATCTTCTTTCATATGCAAAAATTAAGCCAGCTGTAAATCAGATTGAGGTGCATGCATATCTTCAACAAACAGAGTTAATAAATTTTTGTAAATATAACAATATTGTAGTAACAGCATATTCTCCGCTTGGCTCCCCGGGAAATTTTAAAGATAAGGGGTTTCCAGTTTTATCGGAAGACACTTTAATAAAAGAAATTGCTGAGAGACATGATAAATCACCTGCACAGATATTAATTAGATGGGGCATTCAAGAGAAAAGAGTTGTTATTCCTAAAAGTGTTACACCAGAAAGAATAAAAGAGAATATTGATGTATTTGGTTTTGAGCTATCAAGCGAAGAAATGAAAGAAATCGCTAGCCTCAATAAAAATCTTCGTTTTGTAGATCCTTATAAGTGGTGGAAAATACCTTATTTTATATAATAAAAAAATGAAATGTCGCATGTGTGATGATCCCGAATACTATGTTAAATGGGAAATAAAAAAATTCCCATTTTGGACTATTTACATTCACCCCAATCAATGTTATTTAGGTCGATGTTTTGTTGTTCTTAACCGTCACCTAGACGACTTTTTTGATATAACAAAAGAAGAAGTAGATGAATATTTTTTTGTTGTAAGAAAATTACGGGATAGTGTAACTGAACTGTTCCACCCTGATTTGTTCAACTATGCTGTTCTTCAAAATAATTTGAATCATGTTCATCTTAATTTTGTACCTCGTTATAAAGAGACAAGGACTGTAGGTCAAGTTGAGTTTGCCGATGAGCGATGGGGAAATAATTATTCTCCATATGACAAAAATTATGAAATTTCAGATGAATTACTTTTTGAAATTAGAGACAAGATTAAATCTAAGTTCTAACGGCTACAATTAATCCTTACAAATTTTTTGATATAATTTAATTATGGAAAGTGAGCCAGCAAATATAAATAACCCTAAAAAAAATATTTTAGAAACAACCCTCAAAGAAAGAGCACTTTCTCTTGTTCAAAGTTGGCACAATGGGCAAGTTTTTCTTGCCTCGAATTCTTCCTATAGAAAAAAGGAAATAGAAAATTTGGGGTTTAAAAATATTCAAGCATTATCTGTGCCTGATGATGTAGAAAATAAAAAGACTGAAGATATTAAAAATAATGAAAGTAAACATGGTGGTTTTTTTGATCCATATAAAACAGAAATACCTCTAAGGATTGCTCACGAAAAAGTGGATAATATTTTGAAACATAATAATGTGCCTCCTGATGCTATGGTTGTGGCTCTTGATACTCTTCCTATGTTTTTTCCATACAATGATCTATCAAAAAACAGCCTAACTACTACAATGTGGTCTGCTAAACATCTCTCTAAGCCAAAAGACGAAACTACTGCACGGTTAGCAATTAAGGAAATGTTTGAGAATATTTTATTGGGATATAAAAGATCTAAAGAATTATTGGGTCATTTATCAGAGGAAATGGATGAAAAACAACAAAAAATTGTTAGTTCTACACTTAGCATGGGATATTTACCTGTACTTGTAGTAATAAATACAGGGATAGCAATACGTTTTCCTAATTCAACTGAAATATCTACTACTTCTTCGCACCAAAATATTCGCCTCAATAGAGTATGCGCGATTGAAGATGGTTCGTCTGATACAATTGATTCAATTATCAATGAAGTAATTATTGCAATGGAAAAGTCCTCTTTGCCTTTAACTTCTGTTTCTGGTGGAATTGATTACTCAAATCCTGAAGTAAGAAAAATTCTTCAGGTAGAGGAAATAGGTTTTAATAATCTTGATTTAGAAATAGAACCTTCTAGAGAGGATTTATATAAAGGTTTTCCCTCTAAGGATTTCCAAGATTTTGTTGAGAGAGAAGCAGGAAATTTAGTAAGATCTGAATCCTAACAACCACAACTACCCTTAATGGTTTTTAATTATATGAGATTAAAGCTCACTTTATGTATGGTGTTTCAGGAAGGAGAAATACTTTTGGGTATGAAGAAAAGGGGATTTGGAGTTGGAAGATGGAATGGATTTGGTGGAAAAGTTAAAGAAGCAGAGACGATAGAACAGGCTGCTAGACGTGAATTAAAAGAAGAAGCCGGTATTGAGGCTGGAGATATGAAAGAAGTTGGTATCCTAGAATTTACCTTTCAAAGTAATTCTGAAATCCTCGAAGCCCATATTTTTAAAGTTTCTGAATTTACAGGTGAACCAACTGAAAGTGAAGAGATGAAACCTCAATGGTTTAAAATTGAGGATATCCCATTTTCTCAAATGTGGTCTAGCGATGAACATTGGTTTCCTTTATTGCTGGGTGATAAATTATTTAACGGAGGTTTCTTATTTGATAGACCATCGGATGCAGAATATCCAGCGAAAGTAATTAATAAAGAATTAAATGAAGTAGATAATTTGTATTTAATTGATTAAATTTAAGTTTCAATAACCACAACTAATCTTCACATTTTGCATTAATTTCCTCTTTTTGTTATAATCCTAGAAAGGCGCAGTGCCTTTCTTTTTGTGATTAATGAAGATAAAAAAAGCTTTAATAAGGGTCCTTGGTGGAAACCAGCAATGGAGATATTAAGTGAAGTTTCTACTTGGATAGTAGTGCCGATAGTTACGGCACTAGTAGCAGGGAAAGCTCTAGATAACCATTATGGTACAAAGCCTGTAATATTTCTTGCATTGACTGGTTTTGCTTTTCTTGTTACATGTTTCGGTATGTATCGTGTTGTCCGAGATTATGTCAACAAATTAAAAGAAACTGAAATAGAAAAAAAGAAAGATAATAATAACGAGCTTAACGATACAAAAACTACGAGCTCAACGCCACACAATTAATATGAAAGAAAACATCACACTTTTTGCAGAACCCATACATGAATTTAGTAATTTTACTATTACGAATTCACTTTTGACCAGCTGGGTTGCTGTCGTGATAATAATAATTATTTCATTAGTGCTTCGTTCTAAGCTTCGAACAATTCCTGGTAAATTACAAAATCTTTTTGAAATAGTTGTTGAAGGTGCACTAAGTATGTGTGACCAAGTCACTAATGACAGAGCTTTATCTCTGAAGATTTTTCCTTTTGCAATTTCTGTATTTTTCCTTATTCTTGTAAACAATTGGCTTGGTATTATGCCCTTTGGAGGTTTTGGCATAGTAGAAAAAAGTGAAGAAGGTCTCGCTTTTATTCCATTTTTACGAGGAGGAACTGCAGATATAAATACGACAGTCGCATTAGCAGCTATGGCTGTACTCGGAGCGAATCTCTTTGGTGTATTTTCTATAGGGATATGGAAAACTTTTAATAAGTATGTTAATCTAAAGGTGCTCGGGGGGATATTTACGAAAATTCGCCATGAGCCAACGATTATTCTCGTTGCACCCATTACGTTCTTTGTTGGTTTAATAGAAATTGTTGGTGAATTTGCAAAAGTTGCCTCACTCTCATTTCGTCTATTTGGTAATGTGTTTGCAGGAGAAGTTCTTCTCGCTTCGATGGCTGCTCTCGTAGCATATATTGTTCCGATTCCTTTTCTTTTTCTGGAATTGCTTGTCGGAGTTATCCAAGCCCTTATCTTTTCAATTCTGCTCGTGGTTTATTTTACCATTGCGTCGTCTGATCATGATGAGCACGAAGAGCATGAAGCTCCACACAATGTAGTAACACATGGAGCAAATGAAGAAAAGAAATTAGTAGAAGAATTTATCGAAGAGATGGTTTAAATTTGTTAAGTTGCCCGCCTTCGTCGTACTGGTGGGGATTAAAATTATTATTAGTTAATATAAGTAAATTATTATGACAAAAGAATTAGTAGTTCCGTTTGCAAAAGCTATCGTTATGGCCGTTGGTGCCATTGCTCCAGCTATATCTATTGGTTGGATTGGCTCTAAAGCTATGGAATCAATAGGACGCAATCCAGAAGCCGCAGGAAAGATTCTTGTGCCTATGCTCCTTGCTTGTGCTTTCGCTGAGGCAATCGCTATTTATGCGCTCGTCATAGCGTTTTCAATTTAAGTGAAGCTCACGTAACATAATTTTAAGTATAAATTGTGTTACGAAAGTTTCTTTTAAAAATAATATAAAATTATGGATTCAATTATATCTACATTTCATATAGACTGGAAAATTATCATCGCTCAAGCTATCAATTTCGGAGTTGTTTTCGTTGTTCTTTATATTTTTGCCCTGAAGCCTCTCTCAAAATTAATGGCAGAAAGAAGCGAGAAGATTGGTAAAGGAATTGATGATGCAAAAACAAATGCAGTTCTTCTTACTAAAACTCAAGCCGAATATGATGCGATGCTTGCAAAGGCTCAAGTTGAAGCAAATAAAATTTTTCAAGAAGGCAAAAAGGAGTCAGAAGCTAAAAAAACATTAATGTTAGAAGATGCGAAGAAAGAAGTTGCCCTCGTTGTCGAAAATGGTAAAAAAACATTGGAAGCAGAAAAGGTAAAAATGGTAGAAGACGCAAAGAAAGAAATTGTGAATTTGGCAATGCTCGCCACAGAGAAATTAATAAGCAGTAAACAAGATTTAAATAATTTATAATATGACCGCAATATCAAACAACGATATAGCACAAGCGATTTATTTAGCATCAAAAGAGAAAAGTCATGCTGAACATTCTTTATTTTATTCCAAGGTTGTTCAATTTTTAAATAGGAAAAGACTTTTATCAAAAGCGCCAGACATCCTTTCAAGATTGAGTAAAATAATAAATGAACACGAGGGGAGAGTCGTCGCAAAGGTTTTCAGTGCAGAGAAAATAAATGAGAAAACAAATAAAGAACTCGTTTTTGCGCTCACTCACAGATATTCCGCAAAAGAGATTGCCTTAATTGAAAATATTGATGAAAAGTTATTAGGTGGGTATAAGATAGAAGTGAATGATGAAGTTATAGACTTAACAATAAAAAACAAGATAGGGAAATTACAAGAATATTTAACAAAACCATTATGAATACAAACAATATCGTAGAAAATTTAAAAAGGGAAATAGAAAACTTTTCTGTTCAAATAAAGGTTGAAAAAGTTGGAAAAGTTTTGGAAGTTTTCGATGGTATTGCGAAAGTTTCTGGTCTTTCGAATATAAAATCTTCTGAAATGGTAACCTTTCCAAATGGGGAAACTGGTGTCGCTCTAAATTTGGAAGAAGATGCAGTCGGAGTAATCATCCTCGGAGAATTTTCAAAAATTAAAGAAGGGGATGAAGTGAAGGCTACAGGAAAAATTCTTGAAATCCCAATTTCTGACCACATCCTAGGACGAGTGGTGAACTCTATTGGTGAAGCTGTCGACGGTAAGGGAACAATCAAAGCAGAAAAAACTTACCCAATTGAAAAGGTAGCTCCGGGTGTTATCACTCGTTTGTCTGTAGACCAACCAGTCGCAACCGGTATCAAGGTTATTGATGCTATTATTCCAGTTGGTCGTGGTCAAAGAGAGCTTATCATCGGTGACCGCCAAACTGGTAAAACAGCCATTGCTATTGATGCTATTCTTAACCAAAAAGGCCAAGACATGATATGTGTTTATGTATCTATCGGTCAAAAAGATTCTAAATTAAGAAAAATTGAAGCACGACTTGAAGAAGGTGGTGCAATGAAATACACAGTCATCGTGAAGGCTTCTGCTTCTGAGGCAGCCTCACTTTCTTATATTGCTCCTTATACAGGTGTTTCAATCGCAGAATATTTTATGGATCAAGGGAAGGATGTACTTATAATTTATGATGATCTTTCAAAGCATGCTGTAGCATACCGTGAAATTTCACTTCTTTTGCGTCGACCACCTGGCCGTGAGGCATATCCCGGTGATGTTTTCTATTTGCACTCACGTTTACTCGAACGTGCTTGCCGAAGAAATAAAGAGTATGGAGGTGGTTCAATTACCGCATTTCCTATTGTTGAGACACAGGCTGGAGATGTATCTGCTTATATTCCTACGAACGTTATTTCAATTACTGACGGACAGATTTTCTTAGAAACAGACCTTTTCTATAAAGGTATTCGTCCTGCTGTGAATGTCGGACTTTCTGTTTCTCGTGTGGGTTCAACTGCACAAATAAAAGCCATGAAAAAAGTGGCTGGTACACTCAAGCTTGACCTCGCACAGTTTCGTGAACTTGAGGCTTTTGCTCAATTTGGTTCTGACCTCGATGATTCTACAAAACGTCAGCTTGAACGCGGGAAAAGAGCAGTGGAAGTATTGAAACAGCTCCAATACGCACCAGTTAAAACTGAACATCAAGTTGTCACTCTCTATGCGCTTACAAAGGGCTATATGGATGATGTTCCAGTTGAAAAAATAAAAGAATTTGAGCAAGGACTCACTGATTATAGTGAGCACAATGCTAAGTTATTTTATAAAGAAATTTTAGAAAAGAAAATATGGAGTGATAAGGGAGAAGAAGAATTAAAAAAGGTGATAGAAGATTTCAAAAAATCAATAAGTTAATTTTATGGCAGGGACAAAAGAAATTAAAAGGAGAATAAAAAGCGTAAAGAACACGAAGAAAATCACTAAAGCGATGGAGTTGGTGGCTGCTTCGAAGATGAAGCGTGCAGTGTCCTCGACTTTGGCTTCACGTTTGTATGCTGGATATTCTTGGGAAATTTTAACGTCCATTGCTAAGAATTTAGAAGAGTCAACCCACCCTCTTTTCATTGAACGTGAGAAACAAGGTGATATTGAAAATATTTTGCTTATATTAATTACTTCCAATCGTGGACTTTGTGGTGCTTACAATGCTCAGGTTATTAAAAAAGCTATTTCTATTTTAAAGCTTGAAAATATTAACATAGATTTTGTTACTATTGGCAAAAAAGGAGATACATCAATTCGTCGCCTTGGTAAAAATGTCATTGCTAGTTTTAATGAATTACCTGACAATGTTTCTCTTTCAGATGTTCTTCCAATATCAAAGCTTGCCATAGATGAGTATAGCTCTCTACGTTATGATAAAGTTTTATTTGCATATACCGATTTTATTTCTGCTCTTACGCAAAAAGCTAATATAAAACAAATTTTACCAATTTCGAAAGACAGTTTAAAAGAAGTAATTGATTCCTTAGACAATAAAAATGCAGAAGGGAAAATTACAGAAAATGAAGAACGGAAAGTTGATTATTTATTTGAAGGAGATTTTAATACACTGATAGAATCGCTTGCAGAGAAACTCACCAGGATGCAAATTTATCAGATGATCCTCGAGTCCAATGCTTCTGAACAATCTTCTAGAATGGTAGCGATGAAGAATGCAAGTGAGGCCTCAGGAGAAATGATTGATGACTTGACCCTAGTATTCAACAAAGCAAGACAAGCAAACATTACTAGGGAAATATCAGAAATTAGTGCAGGGATGGTAAGCGTCAATTAATTATAAATTATTAAAATAAAAATCAATTATGAAAACAACAGGTACAATAAAAAGAATAATCGGGCCAGTCGTAGACGTAGATTTCGGGGAAAATCTTCCAGATATTTTTACTGCTCTTGAAGTAGTGAAAGATTTAGATGGTAAAAAGCAGAAAATTATCCTTGAGGTTGAGCAACATTTAGGTGGTGGAATAGTTCGTTCAGTTGCGATGGACACGACTGACGGTCTTTCTCGTGAAATGGAAGTTACGAGTACTGGTGCACCTATTTCTGTACCTGTGGGTGCTGCTACTCTCGGACGTATTTTTAATGTTCTGGGAGAAGCGATTGATGATGGAAAAGTTATACCCGAGACTAATAAGAAACTACCTATTCACCGTAGTGCGCCAGCGTATGTTGTACAGGCTACTAAAGTTGAAATTCTGGAAACTGGTATTAAGGTTATCGACCTTATTTGTCCAGTTTTGAAAGGAGGAAAAGTGGGTCTCTTCGGTGGAGCAGGTGTCGGTAAAACTGTCGTCATTCAAGAATTAATTCACAACATTGCATCTAATCATGGTGGATATTCTGTTTTTGCTGGAGTTGGTGAGCGTACTCGTGAAGGAAATGACCTATATCATGAAATGAAAGGTTCAGGCGTTATTGATAAAGTTGCCATGGTCTTCGGACAAATGAATGAACCGCCAGGTGCTCGCTTGCGTGTGGCTCTATCGGGACTGACAATGGCAGAACATTTTCGTGATGCTGAAGGTAAAGACGTGTTACTTTTCATCGATAATATTTTCCGTTTCACTCAAGCTGGTTCGGAGGTGTCTGCTTTGCTTGGACGTATTCCTTCTGCAGTGGGTTATCAGCCTACTCTCTCGACTGAAATGGGAATATTACAGGAACGTATTACCTCTACGGACAAGGGTTCTGTGACCTCTGTGCAAGCTGTCTATGTGCCAGCTGATGACTTGACTGATCCAGCTCCTGCAACTACTTTTGCTCACTTGGACTCTACTGTGGTCTTGAACCGTTCACTTTCAGAAATAGGTATTTACCCTGCTGTGGATCCTCTTGATTCCTCCTCTACAATTCTTGATCCAAACATTGTTGGAGAAGAACATTATAAAGTTGCTCGTGAAGTTCAACGTGTTTTGCAGAAATACAAAGACTTGCAAGATATCATCGCTATCTTAGGTATGGAAGAACTTTCAGAAGCTGATAAGGAACTCGTTGGTAGAGCACGCAAAATTCAGAAATTCCTTTCACAACCATTTTTCGTGGCTGAACAATTCACAGGAACAAAAGGTGAGTATGTTCCGTTAAAAGAAACTATTCGATCATTTAAAGAAATTTTGGAGGGTAAGCATGATGAGAAGCCTGAGAATGATTTTTATATGAAGGGCGCGCTTTAAAATTATGGCTAAACAACTCAAATTAAAAATTGTAACTCCTGAAAGATTAATCTTGGAAGAAAATGTCGACCAGGTTAGTTTACCTACGACACTAGGTGAGATTACAATTTTGCCTCATCATATTCCGCTCATAACAGGACTTACATCTGGAGACGTCGTCGCTTATATAAACGGTGAGCATGTACCGATGGCTGTCGTCGGAGGTTTCGTCGAAGTGAAACAAAATGAAAAAGGCGATACCGAAGTCGCAGTTTTAGCAGATTTTGCTGAACACGTAGCAGAACTTTCAGAAGACAAAATCGAAAAAGCAAAAGCTCGCTCGGAAGAATTAAAAAAATTAATGGAGAACAAAGAGCATGTAGACTTCGAACACTTTGAGTCTGAACTCGAACGTTCTCTCACTCGCGTAAAGATTGCAGACAAGTGGCGTACTAGAAAATATCGAAAATAAATTCAAGTTTGACAAATATGGTTATACTATGGTTCTATTTATTAAATAGAGCTATTTTGTAGTACATTGCCAAATAAAGAACTCTTCCAGAAACCAAACATCTAAGGAGATCACATGGGTATAAATATCGAGCAGGACCTGTCAGGCTACGTTTACGTAGATAGGGGTGATCCTCCTCCTTATCCTTATTGGGTAGAAGGAGTTGACTGTCCAGAATATGAAAAATCTGGATTTATGGCGTATACCCTCGGCTCACTTGGGTTGTATCTGCACCCCAAGCAAAAAGTTTTAATCTTTATCAAAGGTATTGAACTTTACGATTACTTCAAGGAGACAAGAAAGAATTTTCCTAGCAGATTGAGCGCCTGCTTAAACTTGCAAGATGGTCACGCGATTGCAAAAAAGGGGGTAGAAACCTTTAATAAATTCTTTCGCGGAAAAGAAGTATATTTATGGAAATCCGTAGTGTTTAGAAAAGAAATACACAAAAAAAGGGGCGTGCAGTATGTTTTTTATGTTCCTTTTATTTGTGTACGCGGAGATAAAGTGGTGATCCTTTGGCGCTGGCTTAAAGACTACTTGATCTGGAGTGATCCAGCTTTATGCTACCGTATGAATCTAGAAGGTACCCCCAGTGCAGAGCCATTAAGGCTTTGCTTAATCTAACTTAAAAGGAGATCCGTCATGCCTACTCATCCCAAGCTTGTCAAACAACTAGTGGGTTCCATGGAAACCCTGGGCGACCTTTGCGGTGACCCGAGCGGGGGTACTCCGATACCTCTTCTTACCACAGAAAAAACTATGGCGGAACAGGAGGCTGACCACTGCCCACCTACGCTTAGGGCACTTAGCAAATGCCCCTCTCAAATCTGAGATGTAACGTCTCGATTTTATTGTCGAAAGCCCCGATTCGTTTGGGGCTTTTTTATTTTAATATGTTATTATCATAAATAATATGTCTAAATTTTTTGTAGTTGCAACACCAATAGGGAATATGGGAGATATTACTTTTCGGGCACTTGAGACACTAAAGGCTGTCGATTTAATATTGTGTGAAGATACCAGAGAGACAAAAAAGATTTTGCAAAAATATGAAATCAATAAACCTACAATGAGTTACCACGCTCAGAGTAAGCTTGCTAAGACAGATAAAATCTTCGAATTGTTGAGCGAAGGTAAAAATTTAGCATTAGTATCAGATGCAGGCACTCCTGGTATTTCTGACCCTGGAGCGTTACTTGTTTCTAAAATTAAAGAAAAATATACTAATAATGAAGTGCAGGTTATACCTATTCCTGGAGCCACCGCAATAATTACTGCACTTTCTGCTTCGGGTCTACCCACCCATGAATTTACTTTTTTAGGTTTTTTGCCGCATAAAAAAGGAAGAGAAACTTTATTTAAGGAAATTAGAGATGCAGAAAGGACCATGGTTTTTTATGAATCTCCTCACCGTATTCTGAAAACATTAGAATCACTTGTTAAATTTTGCCCTAAGAAAAAAGTCTGTGTTGCGAGAGAGTTAACAAAAATTTATGAAGAATTTGTAACTGGGACACCAGAAGAAATATTAGAGTATTTCAATAAAAATACAGATAAGCAAAGAGGGGAATTTACAGTGATCGTCGCCTAGAATTACAATAAATCTTCTGGATCTACAAAAATCTCAAATGGGAGTGGGAGATTTTGAAGTTTGTTTAAAAGATTTTCATCTATTGATGTATTCAATGAAAGTTCAGGTAATGACCATTTGTCAGTATCAATTTTAATAAGTGCATTAGTCACGTATTTTCCCTTTAATCGTGACACGAAACCGCTGAAAATTTCTGGAGAGTAGTCTCTAAAAATTTCTTCTAGAATTTTGCTTGCTCTGGAGGTTTCAATTTTATCACCTAAATATGTAATTTTTATGAAACGCTTGTATGGTGGGTAAGATAGTTTATGTCTATCTTCTAGTTCTTCGCGAACAAAAGAAAGTAGATTTGTAGATTTTATTGCATTAATTGCTCCATCTGTTTCATTTTTTGTTTGAATTATAACTTTTTCATTTGTAATATTAATTATTGAAAGTATTATTTGGATAATTTTTTCTCCCATTTTGAAATTCGGAATACTCCAAAGTGAATCAAATGAAGCCACAATAGAAAGTGGAACTTTGTTTTTCAGATAAAAAAATGTCATTTCTGTGCCAATTAGAATGGATCCAGGATTTTCTTCAAACTCTTTTATGATTTTTTTTGCGCCCGCCTTTGTCTTTGCTGACTCTTTATCGAGTTTGAAAATCTTAACTTTAGGGAAACCAGCTTGTGCAGACAGGAGTTTTTCAATTTCTTCATATACAGTATCCGTGCCGATGCCGAGAGGTAATAGATTCCAGCCCCCACAGTTCTTACAAGAAACATCTCCATCAATTTTCATTTCACAACGATTACAGACGAACATTCTTTTTTTACCCTGATGAGACATATATAGTACAAGCGGTGCACCACATTTCTCACAACTCACTGTTTCTTTACAGTCTTTACAGAGAGTCATTGTAGCTAATCCTTTTCTGAGAGAAAAAATAAAAACACTTTTTTTATTATCTAATGCGTGTTTTATTTCCTCGATACTTTTCTCTTTAAATATCTGAAATTTCTTGCCTTCCTCTTTAAGTCTTAAGCCTGTATGCATTGGTTTAATTCCATTACCCAGAATCTCAATTTCTCCCGGGAAATCGATTCTAAAAGAGAGAGGATGAAGGGGATTTAGATTGTCTATCTCGCGTCTGCCGATGGTTTCATAACGCAGTATTTCATCTGCCAGAATTAATTTTGCACCTAACTTAGAAGCATAAATTTCAACGAATACCCTTAAATCAATATGAGGTTTCATCATCATTTTGTATGAGTTTGAATTTTCATGCTCAAGGATTATTGTGCCTATGTCTTTTCTTGGGATAGATAAGAATGGTGCAGTGGCGATAATCAGGACCGGATGTGTAGAATTCATTATTTTTTCATAAGTTGCTAGATTTTTCTTTGCAACAATTCCTCCATGTAAGGTGAAAGTAAATTGTTCGATTCCTTTTGAAAGTAGAGCTTGGAATTTTTCGATATCGAGCTGCGTAGGCAATACCATAAATATAGATTTATTCCTTGCGAAGGATTCACGGACAAGTGTTTTATATATAGAAATGCGGTCATCTATGCCATATTGAAATAATAATTTTTCTATTCTAATATTTTGTTTATTTTCAATGATTTTTTTATCAGAATTATTATTTTCATTACTATTTTTTATTTTTATTATTTTATCGTATTCCTCTATGAAAATATTTGGAATAAGAGCAGTGATGGAATTATTAATATTTTGAGCAAAATACTTATTAGTATCAAAAATTGTATCCAGAAATTCTTTTAAGAAAATAGAGTTACCTTTATCCTTTGTAACTTTTTTCAGATTAAAATTCATACCTTTTACATTACTTTTGCTTTCTTTTAGTTCTTGGCTGGAGGTCACAAGTGCCAAGGTTTCCTTGTTTCTTATGGGGACAGACACAATATTTCCAGTTGGTATGTCTAAACTGGTGAAGTAAGTTAAATCACCTTTTAAAACACCTTTTTTAAGTGGTATTACTGATATTATTTTCATATTTTAATAATTTCATTCTAGCATAAATATGTGTTATATTAGCCCTATGGGATTTTTTTCACGTAAATTAGGTATAGATTTGGGTACAGCAAATACACTAGTATTCGTACCTGGAAAAGGGATTGTCTTAAACGAGCCTTCTGTTGTTGCTGTTTCTGAGCAAGATAATAAAATTGTTGCAATTGGTTTTGAGGCTAAAGACATGATAGGTAAAACGCCCGATTCGATAATTACTTATTGTCCAATGAAAGATGGAGTTATCGCAGACTATCGAGTGACCGAAGCGATGCTTCGTTATTTTATAAGTAAAGCGATGGGAAAATTTAGTTTTTTTAAACCTGATGTCATGATATCTGTCCCCGCGGGAGTCACTTCTACTGAAAGACGAGCAGTAATAGAAGCTGCAATCCGGGCTGGTGCTAAGAATGCATATGTAGTTAAGGAACCAATCCTTGCAGCAATCGGCGCTGGAATTCCTATTTATGAATCAAAGGGTTATATGGTAGTTGATATCGGAGGTGGTACGACAGATGTGGCGGTGATATCTCTCGGTGGTATTGTCGCTTCTACTTCTGTAAAGTGTGCAGGAAATAAAATTGATCAAGCTATCGCAGATTATATTAAAAAAACTTTTAACTTAGCGATAGGCGACAGAACAGCTGAAGAGGTTAAAATTAAGATTGGTGCAGCTATTACTTTAGATGAAGAACTTCGAGTAACTATCAAGGGGAGAGATTTTATTCAAGGGTTACCTCGGTCAGCTCAAGTAGGAACTAATGAAATAGTTAAAGCAGTTGATGCTGAATTAAAGCAAATTATTAAAGCAATAAAAGATGTTTTACAGGAGACTCCTCCCGAGCTCGCTTCTGATATTATTGATCACGGTATTATTATGACTGGCGGTTCATCTCAATTACGCAATTTTACTGATTTGGTGTATCGAAAGACCGGGGTTAAGGCGACCCTAGCCGAGGATTCTCTTTTCTGCGTAGTTAAAGGCACAGGTATTGCTCTTGAACATTTGGACGTTTACAAAAAGGCTGTTTTAAGTAAAAAATAATAATGAGCCTAAATCTCAAAGAACACTTAGATAAAAATAATTTGCATCATGCTTATTTAATTGAAGGCGTGCGTGATGTTGTTTCTTTAGAAATTATAGAGTTTTTAAAAAGTATTGGTATTAGTACAGTTGGGAATCCTGACTTTATTCATATACAGTTGGATTCTTTTAAAATAGATGACGCTCGTAATTTAAAATCTTTTGCAATGCAGAAAAGTTTTTCTTCTAATAAAAGAATCTTTATTATTTCTGCGAACAATTTTTTACTTGAAGCACAAAATAGTTTACTTAAAGTTTTCGAAGAGCCTGTAGCTGATACTCACTTTTTCGTAATCGTTCCAGACATTAATGGACTTTTAAAAACTCTTGTTTCAAGGTTTTACCTTATTTCACCTTTACTAAGTGATGGGGAAGAGATGAAAGAAATAGAGAAATTCATTGCAATGCCACTTAAAAATAGAATTGATTATATTAAAGAATTACTCGCAGTCGCAGAAGAAGAAGATGAAGAAGGAAATGAAATACTCGTCCTAAATTCAACTCGCTCTAAAGCTCTGAAATTTCTAAATGGATTAGAGTTTGCCTTACACAAAAAATTTATGTCAAAAAATACTTTTGACCCTGTTTTCTTTAATCATTTCTTTAAAGTTCGTGAATATCTTCGTATGCCTGGAAGTTCTACTAAAAGCTTGATGGAGTCTGTAGCCCTAATTATCCCCAGTTTTTAAAATTATTTTTACATGATATAATATCGCCATGCAATATAACTTTTCAATTTTTAAAACAGAGCTTAAAAAGGTAGAGGAATTTTTAAGTAAGGAATACACCCAGCTTAACATTGGACGAGCATCCCCAATGATATTGGACGGTGTGTCTGTAGAATCTTATGGTTCATATGTTCCTCTTAAAAATGTCGCTTCCGTATCCATTGAAGATCCGAAGACATTGCGTGTTGCTCCTTGGGATAAAAGTCAAATTAAGAGCATTGAAAAAGCTATCACAGGAGCAAATTTAGGTTTGTCAGTAGCGACCGACGATCAAGGTCTTAGAGTTATTTTCCCTCAATTAACTACTGATACAAGAAAAACTCTCGTTAAGGTTTTAAAAGAAAAATTAGAAGAAAGTAGAATTATTGTCCGCCGAGAACGGGAAAATGTAGTAACGGATATTGAAAATCAAGAAAAAGAAGGCAAAATGACAGAAGATGAGAGATTCCGTGCGAAGGAAGAATTACAGAAAATTATTACTGAAGCGAATGACAACTTGGAAGCAACTTTTGAGAAGAAAGAGAAAGAAGTAATGGGTTAAATAAATTATTAATTAAAAATTACGAATTATAAATTGAGCATTTTGATTTTTATTGTTATTTTGCTGGTACTAGTTTTAGTGCATGAATTTGGGCATTTTTTCACTGCGAAAAAATTTGGTATTAGAGTGGATGAATTTGGATTCGGTTTTCCTCCAAAATTGTTTGGAGTTAAAAAAGGAGAGACAGAATATACATTCAATTTATTACCTATTGGTGGTTTTGTTAAAATTTTCGGTGAGAATCCAGATGAAGAAAACACTAGCGGTCCTGATGCTAGTAGAAGCTTTGTTAATAAACCAAAATGGCAACAAGCAATAGTACTATTTGCTGGAATTTTTTCTAATTTTTTACTTGCCTGGTTGTTATTCTCTATTGGTTTTATGTCTGGACTTCCTACTTCTGTCGGCAGTGAAAGAGCTGGTTTTAAACTTCAGGATATTAATTTAGTGGTGGTATCTGTCTTGGCAAAATCTCCAGCAGAAAAAGCAGGATTGAAAATTGGGGATAAAATAGTAAATGTGAAGTTGGGAGAAAATTTTACAACTTATGTAAGCCCGGAAACTGTTAAATCTGTTGTAGTAGGAAGTGATGGGAAAGAAATTGAAGTTGGTTATACTCGAGGTAAAAATGCAGAAGTAAATATCGCCAAAATAATTCCCACAGTGAGCCCCACAGATGGAAAGCCCGCAATAGGTATTTCTATGGATATGATTGGAACGGCAAAATTGCCCTTTTTTACTGCCTTTTTGGAAGGATTGCGCTTAGATTGGAATATGACTAAAGGTACTGCTGTTGGGCTTTATACGCTTATTTATGAGGGTGTAAGGGGTAAAGGGAGCTTTGCTGCCGTTACTGGGCCTGTCGGTATGGTGGGTATCGTGGGAGACGCTTATCAGTTCGGTTTTGTTTACCTCTTGTCCTTTGCGGCTTTGATATCAATAAATCTAGCAATAATTAATTTACTTCCATTTCCAGCTCTTGATGGTGGAAGATTGTTCTTCTTACTTATTGAAAAAATTAAAGGTTCCCGCATTAATCCAAAATTTGCCAATACTGCAAATATGATTGGTTTTGGTCTTCTAATATTTCTTATGCTCATCATCACTTATCACGATGTAGTTAAATTGTTTTAAGAAATAATGAGAGTATACTGTTTCTAATGTTAAAGAAAAAGATGAAAATTGGGGTTCTGTTTGGAGGTAAATCAGCCGAGCATGAGGTGTCTTTGAATTCTGCTCGTAATGTCATAAATGCATTAGATAAAAATAAATATGAAGTCATACCAATTGGTATTACCAAAGAAGGGAAATGGTTGTTAAGTGATACCTCAAATTATTTGCTTAATAGCAATAATCCAAAACTAATTAAATTAAATAACTCAAATAAAGAGGTGGCCCTATATGCGCAGGGGCAAGGATCGCTTACTTCTATAAATAGTAATTCTGAAATAAAAAGAAAGTTAGATGTTGTTTTCCCTGTAATGCATGGACCTTTTGGGGAGGATGGAAGCATGCAAGGGTTGCTTAAATTAGCTGGTGTACCTTTTGTGGGGCCCAGTGTGCTTGGATCCGCTGTAGGAATGGATAAAGAAATTACGAAAAGACTCTTAAGAGATGCTGGAATTCCAATTGGAAAATTCACGACTCTAAAAATGGGTGATAAAATAAATTTTAAAAAAGTAAAAAAAGAGCTTGGATTACCACTTTTTATTAAACCTGCAAACATGGGTTCATCCGTTGGAGTTAGTAAAGTACACTCTGAAAAAGAGTTTAAAAAAGCGGTAAAAGATGCTTTTGATTTTGATACAAAAATAATTATTGAGGAAAATATTATTGGACGTGAGATAGAATGTGCACTCCTTGGCAACAATGTGCCTATGGCTTCGATACCTGGAGAAATTATCGCAAATCAGGATTTTTATTCTTATGACGCAAAGTATATTGATGAAGGGTCAGTTGCTGTTATCCCTGCAAAATTGAACAGAAAGACGATTAAAAAAATTCAAGAATTAGCTATTAAAACTTTCCAAGTACTTAATTGTGAAGGAATGAGTCGAGTTGATTTTTTTCTCAAGAAAAATGGAAATATTTTAGTTAATGAGATTAATACTATTCCTGGATTTACCAATATTAGTATGTATCCTAAGCTATGGGACGCAAGTGGGGTTCCAATATCAAAACTTCTAGACAGATTGATAGAGCTCGCTATAGAACGATTTGATAAGGAGAAAAAATTAAAAACAACTGTTAAATAATATTGTGAAAAAAGATTTGCCACTTTCATATATAGAACTTTCTAGTAAAAATTTGATTCATAATATCAAGGTTTTAAAGAGTGTCGCTAAAAAGGAAACTAAATTTTCTGTTGCTATAAAGGGGAATGCTTACGGTCATGGGCAGAATGAAATAGCAAAAATTCTAGAACCTCATGTGGATTATTTTCAAGTTGATAGTATCGAGGAGCTTAAATTACTGCGTAAAATAAGCTCAAAGAAGACATTGGTTTTAGGATATGTACAAAAATTAAATTTAGAAGAAGCTATTAAATTAGGTTGTGTACTATCAGTTTTTTCAATACAGGAACTAAAAGAAATAGAAAAAATTGCAAAAAAACATAATATAAAACAAGAAATTCATTTACCTTTTGATGCATACTTGGGACGAGAAGGTTTCTTATTAGCTGAACTTCCGGAAGTTTTTGAAGAAATAAAAAAGTGCAAATTCTTAAAATTTACAGGGATGTATGCGCACTTTGCAAACATTGAAGACACGGCTGATTTTTCTCATGTAAAGAAACAAATTGCAGAATATGAAAAAGCATTAAAATTGGCAAAAGAATTTGATTTTAATAATCCACGCCATGGCGGGACAAGTCTTCAGACTCATATATCGGCGACTTCAGGACTTTTGGTTTACGAAAAGGGTTCAGGCATTAATCCACTTATTCGTCTTGGTGTGGGTGTATATGGTATGTGGCCTTCAGAAGATTTGAAATTAAAAAATATGAATAAATTTGTTCTAAAAACAGTATTATCTTGGAAAACTAAAATTGCACAAATTAAGGTCCTTTCAAAAGGAAGCACTATTGGATACGGACTAACCTTTAAAACAAATAAAAAAATGAAGGTTGCTATCGTACCGCAAGGTTATGCAGATGGATTTGATAGAGGTTTTTCGAATAATGCTTTTGTTTTAATTGGTGGTACTAAATGCAAGATATTGGGAAGAGTGATGATGAATATGTTTGTAGTAGATGTAAGTCATCTTAAGGGTGTCAAAAATGAGGACGAAGTAATCATTATTGGTCATCAGGGCAAGGAGGAAATTACTGCAGAGAAGAATGCTAAGCTTATAGATACTATTAATTATGAGATAACGACGCGCATTAGTGCCCTACTGCCTAGAGTTGTTATTTAGCCCTGTCCGCCTCAGGCGGGTTGCATTTAATCATTTTTTATATTAATATGTAACTATGTCACAAGATAGACTTATAAAACTTGGCTGTGCGACTTGCAAAAGGATAAATTACTGGTCCAGCAAGAACAAAAAACTCGTTACTAAAAAAATCGAGCTTAAAAAATACTGCAAATGGTGCAAAAAGCAGACGAAGCA